>CAWAYD010000005.1:0-74544 GCA_963786175.1 uncultured Verrucomicrobiae bacterium
CTCAGAAACCGACGGCGCTTTAGCAGAACGATTGTTAGCTAAAGCGCTTAAGGAGATCGGCTGGCGCGAAACGGACCTCGGGATACAACCCAAGAGTCATCCCTGCAAAGTAAACATTGCCCACCAACTGCGAACTCATACTCCGATGACTCATCAGTGGATCGCTGATCGCCTCCCGATGGGCAGCGCCAGTCCTGTTTCTAACTTGCTTTGCGCTTTCAAAAGTTAGCTCCGACCCTAGCAGACCCCGACAACTCTTGAGGCTTTCCTGCACAATAACTACAATTGAGGCAATAATCGCTTAATGATGCCGTGAGAGTAGACTGCTGCCACTTGTCTAATAAATGCCGGAAAATCGATTGCTGCAGATTCATCTGCGGAATCTGAAACAGTTCGGATAACAGCCAGTGGTATAGAATGCTCGTAACAGACTTGAGCAACGGCAGCCCCCTCCATCTCGACACAGGCAACTGGAAGACGCTCTCGTAAGGCAACTACATCGCTTCTGCTGGCAAAAAACTTGTCTCCACTAGCGATGTCAGCGACGAGCAAGCGTGGAGTCATAATATGAAATTGTGACTTCGCATTCTCATCCAGCACCTGATTTACGTCTTGTGATAGAAAGTCTCTTACCGCGGTCACTGCCTTTCTTTGTAGGCTTTCATCGGCCGGAAACGCTGTGATCCCCAAGAGCGGGATTTCGTATCTCGGAAATAATGGTCGAGCATCCATATCGTGCTGAACCAGTTCTTTCGCGATCACCACGTCGCCTGGATGCAAGCCCGTGTCGATTGCTCCTGCGACCCCTGTGAATATGATCTGCTTCACTCCGAACTCCGCGATAAGGTGCGTGGCCGTTGTGGCAGCAGAAACTTTTCCCCAGCGGGAGAACACGAGGACCACCGGCCTACCCCAAAGCCAGCCTTTGTAATAAGTTCTCATACCCCGCGCAACCGAATCGGCGGTGCCTGCCATCTCTGCTATGAGTGTATCTATCTCTTCAGGCATGGCAGCCATTATTCCAATCATACTGTGTTTCTCCTCCGGGGTGGGTTGAGTAGTTGCAAGGATTGCGAATCCCCTCGGCTTTCAGCAACTGAAAACTTTTCGTTAGGGGTGAGAGCTAACTTTGTACACCACGCTTTCGGCTGCATCGTATTCCGGCGGAAGGATCGCTTGCGGCAGTTGTTTTCCGGCCACTGTAGCGAGCGTGCCCCGACCCCTCAGAATTCAGTAGGGCAAAGGGGTCGGTTCTTGATATTGACAACTAAAGCGATGCGGACCACGCTTGCGTGATGGCCCGAAAGCTGAGAGTCGAGTACTCCGGTGCGATCTACCACCTCCTGAGTCGCGGTGACCGGCGCGAGCCGATCTTTCTCGACGATGCGGACCGTCAACGCTTTACTGCGACTCTCGCCGAAGTGTGCGTCAAGACCGGCTGGCAGGTTCACGCCTATGTCCTGATGCCAAATCATTTTCATCTGGTGGTTGAAACGCCCCAGCCCAATCTGGTCGTTGGGATGAAATGGTTTCTGGGCACTTATACCAGTCGCTTCAACCGGCGGCACAATTTGTCGGGGCATCTCTTCTCCGGTCGCTATAAGTCTCTGATCGTTGATGGATCAAGCGGCGGCTATCTCCGGAGCGTATGTGATTATGTCCATCTCAATCCCGCCCGGGTCCGGGGACGCGGGATGCTGCGAGGCGACCAGCCCTTGAAGTGTTATGCCTGGAGCAGTTGGCCAGCGTACCTGCTGGCGCCATTGAAGCGGCCTGGGTGGATGCGGGTGGACCGGCTGCTGGGCGAATGGGGCATCCCCAAGGACAGCCCGGCGGGGCGGCGCCAGCTTGAGCGAGCGTTGGAAGCGAGGCGCGAAGAAGGCGATGAGGCGTTCACTCCGATCCGGCGTGGCTGGTATCTGGGCGACGAAGCATTTCGCCAGGAGTTGTTGGCGCAAATGCGGGAGGGAATAGGAGCAGAGCATTACGGGGAGGAGCGGGCGCAGACGGCGGAAGCGGCAGCCGAAGCGATCATCGCAGAGGAACTGAAGCGGCGCCGATGGAAAGAGAAGACGCTCAAGACGCGACCCAAGGGAGATCCGGTGAAAGTGGCGTTGGCGGCACGACTACGGGCGGAGACGACGATGACGGTGGGTTGGATCGCAGAACGGCTGGCGATGGGAACCCGGGGCTATCTCAATCACTTGTTGTATCGCCAGAGGAAATCCAGTCGAGACATTATCAAGAACCGACCCCTATCCCCACGCCCAACCTGGTGTCAACGGGCAGCGTCGCCACTAATTGCGGCCAGGCGAGCGTCGCGCTCGATCCGGACGATGCGAAGAACCTCATCGTTACCGTGGGCGGCGACTGCAATGCGACCAACATCGCGATCGGGGCGAATGGCATTATCGACGACCAGGGCAACGTAGGCTACGCTTCGCTAACCTATGGCAAACTCATCGGTGACGTCGATGGGAGCGGGATGGTGGACGTTCTCGACGGCCACGCCATTAGGGCGGAGGTGCCGTCGTTCGTGGATAGCAGCAACTTCCGCGACGACCTTAACCACGATGGGACGGTGAACGCCAGGGACCATATGATCGCGAAGGCGCATCGTGGCGAGAGGCTACCGTAACCACTTATACCACTTATGCAAATACCCAATCATGCAGATAGTCATACGGTCAGCGTGTGCTTTCGTTGCCTCACTGGCGCTCGCGCAGGCGGATCCGGCGCAGTTTTCGTCCGCGGCTAAAGAAGCTCCGGCTTCGCCTGTTAGCCGGGAGCTTCCCGCGACGCCGGTGACCTCGCTAATCCATCGCATCTTTCAGGGGATCACCCTTCAGATCGATGACGGGACCGCGGAAACTGCGATCGGTCTTGACGGTGGCGGTGATATTATCGCGCTGAATTGGTTTGAGGCTTACCCGGTCCCCGACCTTCCGATCACGTCCGTTTCCATTGCCTGGGGTAGTCCTTATCTGCCCGATCCGTCCCTTAATGGGTTGACTTATACGGCGGTGATCTGGAGCGACCCAAATGGTGATGGCAATCCTTCTGACGCAGAAGTGATGGCTGTTGCGCCGGGCGTTGTTTCACAGGAGGGCACCGATACCTTCATTAACACCAGCTTTAACCTTTCGCCACCGCTCTACTTCTTCGTCGGCTTTCTCATCCACCACAATGCCGGGCAATTGCCAGCGGCGTTTGACGAGACCCCACCGACCTATAGCGATCGCAGTTTCGTCGCTGGTGGTGCCCACGGTAATATCTATAACCTGAACGATAACGATCTCCCGGTCGCTCCGATCGAGAATTCCGGCTACGTCGGCAACTGGCTCATCCGGGCCGTCCAAGGGGGGTCTGGCGCGCCAACTACCCTTTGGTATAACGGGGATTTCAATGGAGTGAACGGTCTGCCCAACGAGCAGGACACTGTCCTGGGTGCAGGTCAATACGCTCGCACTTATGATGATTTCATTGTTTCGGATACCAGAGGTTGGGATGTCACCGCGCTCTACTCGAACAACCTTTTGGACACCAACGTCATCGGAGCGACTTGGGAAATACGCCAGGGGGTGTCCGCTGGCAACGGCGGCAACATCATCACCCAAGGTATGACGACGACTCCGAATGTCTTCCAGACCGGTCGCAGCGGCTTCGGCTACACCGAATACACGGTGGAAGCCGGGGGGCTCACCCTTCATCTGCCGGCAGATACGAATCACTACTGGCTCAATGTCACGCCGATCGGCGACCTGAGCGGCCGTTCGTTTGATTCGACCACCAGCGGCGGCTCATTGCCTTGGCACGCCTTGCGGTAATAACCAAAATGCGTTTATCGACAGCAACTTCTTCGGTGTCTCTTTCGTCCCAACCGGAGGCCCACCTTTTGACCAGCCCTACGACTTTTCCATGGGTGTCAAGGGGACCGTTTCGGCCGGCGAACCACTCGTGCTGCAAAGCGCGTTCTCGCGCAAGAGGCAGGGGAAGGCCGGCGACTTCGATCTCCCGCTCCCGCTCACCGGCACTGAAGGCATCGAAAGCCGCGGCGGGCGCAGTGATTCGATCTATCTCACCTTTAATCACAACCTGACGTCAACGGGCAGCGTCGCCACTAATTGCGGCCAGGCGAGCGTCGCGCTCGATCCGGACGATGCGAAGAACCTCATCGTTACCGTGGGCGGCGACTGCAATGCGACCAACATCGCGATCGGAGCGAATGGCATTATCGACGACCAGGGCAACGTAGGCTACGCTTCGCTAACCTATGGCAAACTCATCGGTGACGTCGATGGGAGCGGGATGGTGGACGTTCTCGACGGCCACGCCATTAGGGCGGAGGTGCCGTCGTTCGTGGATAGCAGCAACTTCCGCGACGACCTCAACCACGATGGGACGGTGAACGCCAGGGACCATATGATCGCGAAGGCGCATCGTGGCGAGAAGCTGCCGTAGCAAGCGGACGCGCGTCATTTCCGGTTAACTGGCTAACCTCTGAGCCACAAGCGAGCGGTGCGCGATGAAATGTTACGTGATAAATGGAAACCAGAGACTGAGATCCGCGCAAAACAAGCGTCTAGCTTCTCGTGCTTATCTGCTGAGCAGGAAGCCGACAGCCCCGCCGGTCAGAGCATAATAGTATCCGGTTATCGCCCCCTGGCTAATGCTACTTGGGGACGTGTGCATCGAGCCAGGGGGATCAAACGTGGTGATGCTTCCGTTGCTATTGCGGAAGAAACCGTGATACTTGAAGTTCGCGTCAGCGTAGATTCCCGTAGTCGCCCCCGTTGAGTTAATGCTGAGAGCGGCGGTGGTTATCGCGCCCGGGGCATCAAAGGTGGTGAAGTTTCCGTTCTTATCGCGGACGAAGCCATGAAGCAAGCCGTTCGGGTCATAGTAGTATCCCGCGATCACCCCCGCTCCGTTGATGCTAATAGCGAGGGTGCTTACTGAGCCCGGGACATCAAAGGTGGTGATGTTTCCGTTGTGATCGCGGACGAAGCCGTGAGCCGGGCCGCTCGGGTCAAAGTAGTATCCCGTGATCGCTCCCGTTCGGTTGATGCTATAAGGGTAGGTGAAAGTCGAGCCCGCGGGGTCAAAGGTGGTGATGTTTCCGTTGTTATCGCGGACGAAGCCGTGATTCAGCCTGCTCGCGTCAACGGAATATCCCGCGATTGCCCCCGCTTCGTTGATACTATTAGGGTAGGTGCCGACCGAGCCCGGGGCATTAAACGTGGTGATGTTTCCGTTGCTATCGCGGACGAAGCCCTGATATCCGCCCCCGTCCTGGTAGAGTCCCGCGATCTCCCCCGTTGAGTTAATGCTGAGAGCGGAGGTGTTGGTCGCGCCCGGGACATCAAAGGTGGTGATGTTTCCGTTGTTATCGCGGACGAAGCCGTGATTCAGGCCGTCCGCGTCAGCGTAGAATCCCGTGATCGTCCCCGTTCGGTTGATGCTAGAAGGTTGGGTGCCGATCGAGCCCGGGACCTCAAAGGTGGTAATGGTGTGCGCGGACAATGGAGTCTGCGCGGACAATCGAACTGGGATGGCCAGCGCGACGAATGCGGTGATGACGGTAAACAACGGCAAAGTTCTCGACCTGACGCTGGTCTCCTGCTTGCGGGAGGAAGTGGTCTTGATGAACTGAATCGAAGTATACATAGAGAGGTTTCCTTTCACCCGGGGATTTGCCTGCGACTGCCAGGTCTGAAAGTGGGGAGGGACGCCCTCAGGCTAAACGTCCGCGCCGGATCCAGATCTATTCGATGGGCCGATTCCAATCTTGCGCGGTTATTCGTGTCAAGAATATTTCCCGCAGGCGAATTTATGCCTGAGGGGATTGGTGCGGTCAGGGACTGTAGGTCGAAGCTACTCTCGGCACCGATCTGGTGCGGTGCGGGGCATGAGCGAGAGTGCTCGATCGCTAAAATGTCGCCCCTTTTTCCTCACTTTGGGCAACACGCCTTGGAAGGTCAAAACGCTGTCTTGAATCATCCGGGAAAGAGCCGCAGGTCCGTTGCCTGAAGTTTGTGAAGGGTTTCCCGGTAAGTGAATGGCCTCTTTCCGCTGGGTAACCCCGCGAGCTGGAGGTTCGTTTGTATATTCAACCGAAGGAATAAACTTATGAAAACGATCACGAAATCTGTGTCTCCTGCGTGCACCGCGATAGCCCTCGCGTGCCTGGCGTTGGCGCCGGGCTCGCGAGCCGAAACGCCGGGGCCGAGCAAGGTGGATCAAGCAGCACGTGGTCGAAAAAGCGCGGAAGGGCTTTTGCTTGACATGAGGGCCATCGATTGAGTGAACTAGACAGTGAACGGGTCGAGGTCCTCGCGGCTCTTCAATTCGAAAAGAGAAGCGTATGAAAAAATGGATCATTACCGTCAGCACAGTCCTCTTCCTTGCCTGGACCGGGGATTCCGATGCAGTTAGCTCTTCCCTTAAACTGGATAGAATTGATCCGGGACCCACGCCTTTCATTAGTTTTATCACTCTCAAAATTAGCGAGCCGGCGACGCTCGCTACGATCACGTTTACGGTCCAGCCAAAGCCGCTCTCCCAAACCCGGCCGATCGCGGCGTCTTACACGAGCGCCTATCTGAAAAGCCACGATTACTTTAATCTTAGGAACGGTAAGCTGACTCTGCCGGTCTTTGGTCTTTATCAGAACTTCTCCAATACCGTTACGGTCCAGAGCCGCTTCACCGATGGCTCTTCGCAACAACAGAACGTAACGGTAGCTACGGCGGACTTCGATGGCGGAACTTTCGATGACCCGACGATTGTTCAATCAAGGTTGCCAGGTACGACGCTTAGTTATGACTTTATGCTTTTGAAAAGCATTGCCCTGGCTACGACCCCGGTGATTATCGATTCTGATGCCGAGATTCGCTGGGTCGGAACGGCACCGGTGACAACTCAAAGTTCAATTCTCTTCCAAAATGGACTTTATGTCGCCGATGGTACCTCTCTGGTCCGCCAGGAGTTCGACGGCAGATTTCAGACTCTGGCAAGTTATGACAGTCTGGGAGTAACTGACTTCCATCATAACTTCGATGTCGGTCGCGACGGTATTATCACGGAGGTGGATACAGTTGATTGGACAGAATGCGTCAATATCGAGGTCGATGCCGCTGGGAATGTTTTGCGGACCTGGAACCTGGCCGACATTATCAGCGCGGCGATGATCGCGGGCGGGGATGATCCTGACGATTTCCTCCAACCGGCTCCCGCCGATTGGTTTCATAACAATGCCACAGCGTATCGGAAATCGGATAACTCGTTAATCGTCTCGAGCCGTGAGAACTTTGTCATCGCGATTGATTACGATAGCGGCGCGATCAAGTGGATTCTGGGCGATACAACCAAGCATTGGTACGAGTTTCCTTCTCTGCGCGCATTCGCACTCACCCTTGGTCCGAATAGCCTACCTCCCATTGGCCAGCACGCGCTCTCCTTTTTTCACGACCAGCTTTTGCTCTTTGATGACGGCGAGGGCAGTCTTTATCAATCACCCCCGGGCGAGAGCCGTACTTACAGCGCACCGCGTCGCTATTCGATCGCGGGTAACACTGCCACCGAGGTCTGGCATTACCTGGCAGATCCGCCAATCGATAGTCCGTTCTGCAGTAGCGTATACGAGGATCAGCCAAATAACTATTTCATCGATTACTCTCTGGCTGGTCCGAGTATTTCAACTGATCTGGTGGGCCTGGATAACACAGGCAGTATTGCTTTCTACTATCAATACCCCGTGCTCGCCGGTTGTGCGACAGCTTGGAACGCAGTCCCGATTCATCTGGAAGACTTGCGCTTCAAGTGAGGGTTGCGAAGGGAGATAGGATCGAGGCGAAAGCCTTATCCTTGTGTCTCCCTCCGGCGAGAGGAGCGAAAACAGTGTTTGCTCCCGATCGTTTCCGGTCGATCAGTGTGACCGTGAAAAAAGGATCCTTCTCAACCAATCGGGCGGCATTTAGAAGGCAAATGCCTTTCCGGAAACACCTGGCTGGTCTCACCTTTGGCCTCTTACTGACAGCCTTAACCTTCGCCGCTCAAGCTAAAGCGGCTTCCGAGGACACCCCCAAGTCGGAGCCGGCGGCGACGCCCAATTTTAAGCCCGAATCCATTAGCACCACAGGCAGCGTGACGGTCGAAGGCAGCCGGATCGATTACCAGGCGGTGGCTGGCACGCTCGTCGTCCATCCCAAAGACTGGGACGACGCCGCCCCGACTCGGGACAAGGGAAGCAAGGAGAGCGAGGAAAGCGAACAGGAGCCTAACGAGCATAAGAATCCGACAGCCGAAGCTTCGATGTTTTACGTGGCCTATACCAAGCAGCAGGTCGAAGCGAACAAACGGCCCATTACGTTCTTGTTCAACGGCGGACCTGGCTCATCGAGCGTCTGGCTGCACATGGGGGCTTTTGGACCTCGACGGGTGATCACCGCCGACAACTCGCATACCCCGGCTGCGCCGTATCAAGTGGTTAATAACGACTTCAGCCTGCTGGACGCGAGTGATCTGGTATTCGTGGACGCTCCTGGCACCGGCTTCAGCCGCATCGCCGGTAAGGACAAGGAAAAAGAGTTTTACGGCGTGGACCCAGACGCGCACGCGTTCGCGGAATTCATCGTGGCGTATCTGACCAAGTATGGACGTTGGAACTCGCCCAAGTATATCTTCGGTGAAAGCTACGGCACGCCACGTTCCGCCGTGCTGGTAAACCTGCTCGAACACGAATACGACGTCGACGTGAATGGCGTGATCATGCTCTCGCAGATCCTAAACTTCGACTTGAGCGTGGACGAGCCGGAAGGCAACCCCGGAATTGGACTGCCTTACATCGTGGCACTGCCGACCTACGCCGCCACCGCCTGGTATCACCATAAGTTACCCGGCCCGAATCCTCCCGCCGCGCTCGAACCTTTCCTCAAGGAGGTGGAAGAGTTCGCCATGCACGACTACGCCCACGCACTGGCACAAGGAGCGCTTTTGCCGAAAGCCGAACGCCAGGCCATGGCCGAGAAACTGCACGCCTATACCGGCCTTTCCGTCAGTTATATTCTTAAGGCTAACTTGCGCATCGACGGCGGCGAGTTCGAGAAGAACCTCCAGGATGATACCGACACTACCACCGGTCGGCTCGATTCGCGCTTCTCAGGTCCCACCATGGATCCGTTGAGCAAGGAGGCCGATTACGATCCGCAAGCCGCCGCGATCAGCTCCGCCTATGTCTCCGGTTTCAATGACTATGTGAGAAAATCTTTGCACTATGGGCAGGACAAAACATTTAAGCCCGGACTCCACTTGTGGAAGACCTGGAATTTTCAGCACCAGCCGCCGGGAGCTAGCCGGCCGCTGCCGCAGTCGACCAACACCATGCCGGATTTGGCCACCGCCATGAAATACAATCCGAACCTTAAAATCCTCCTGGCTGGCGGTTACTTCGACTTAGCCACGCCCTTTTACGAGGGCTGGTACGAAATGCACCAGCTACCCATTCCGGACCGGCTTCAGGACAATATCCAATATCGCTACTATCAGTCGGGCCACATGGTGTACGCCCACCAGGAATCGCTCAAGGCCCTGCACGATGACGTGGCCGCATTCATCAACTCGACCAATCATCTGGGCCAGGGGTCAGATTAGGGAAGCAGGTATCGGAGCCAGCCATTAGATAGAAGTAAAGTCACTTCTTCAGTTACTTTCCGGGCGCAAAGGCATAGTCGGCGAGCTGGAAGGTAACGTAGGCCGTTGCCTTGGATGCCAGCGGCAGCACCGCTGGATCGTTATTACAAGGTCATCGCACCAGAGGTTGCGCCGGTCCACGCAGCCGTCATCGTAGGTCGGTATGTTTGCTTCGAGCGCCTCCCGCGCCTTGTCACTATTATCGTTGCACGCCTACTACCTTTATAGATTATTTCGTGTATGAGGTCTTCTTCAATTTTGTTTGCCTTCGTCTTCTGGTTGACACTCGCAGGCCTGGCTCTCGCTGCGGAAGTGGTTCTCGACTTGCAACCCAGTGTGGAAAATGACTCAATCTTCCCTTCTGGGCGTTTTAGCGCGCGATTTATTGGCGACGGATTTGTCATCACGGATAAGGAAAGGCTTGGCGAGCCGGCTCATGTATTGTCGATGCCACCAGTCTATCGCGCGGCTTGGACCGCTGACGGACAAACACTGGCAACCGTTGAACATGTCGCCGGTGGTTCCGATTTCGCGGCATTCCATTTCGTTGCCGACGAGGGCAAGTGGTTTCGCATGAACGTAGTCCCCACCGGAATTTATCGCAGCTATCGCGTAGAGAAGTGGGATGTGCGCAAGAATGATATCAGTCTCACTTATGAGGTACAGACCGGAAACCAACAGGGAACGAGCAGGAGTATGCTGGTGCCGCTGACAATCGATCAGTCTGTATTCGCGCGCTTTTTCGGGAGCTTGAAAGCACGGGGGCAAGGTGAAGTCTGGACAGGAGTAGTTGAACTGTCACCAAGCGGTATGTTCCGTCTGGTTCCATGTGTTGCGCCCGTGCAGGGGCGCGGCATCCTTGCAATTGATACCGATGGTTCAGGTAGCGCGCATGACGAGCCGAGCCCTCCGCATCAAAACTGGACGTCGTCAATGAAGGACGGAGCCGGGAGATTTGTCTGGCGCCGTCACCCACTGCCTAGCGGCTACGAGGAGCTTAACGCTGACCAAGACCAGTACGGGGTTGCGCCGAAAAACTGCGCAAAGGTCAACGGTGGTCCCCTTGAGCCAGGTGGGAAAATGGAGCTGGTGCCAGCAAACCAAAAGCGGGAGCGTATCCAAATTGGAGACTTCGGCCCAGACAACAAATATGGAGAAGTTGCGTACTCTGAAATCGGCCCACTTGGATACAAGATCAAGCAAACCTCGCGCGGACCATATCCGTTGGATGGCAACAGCTCGGCCAATATTCCTATAGATGTGACCTGTTATCCGTGACGTAGACCTACGCGCCTATCGCGCTGGTCAGCGCGCCGGGGATTCGCGCGATCAGAGGGGGGGCTGAAGGGTCGGTTCTTGATATTGACAACTAAGCGATGCTTCATCTGATAGTCGAAACGACGCAGCCCAATCCTCTCAGAGCACTCCGGGAATGAATCGCTTCACCCGGTTCGCATATTCCTCGTAGGCAGGGCTGAAGGCGGTGCGGAGCAGGCGTTCCTCGATCCGTACCCGGATGGCAGTGCCCAGCGCGTAAAGCGGCACCGCGATAAAGAGACGAGCCACATGCCCAAGCCCGATTGCTAGCGCGATCATCATGAGAAACATGGCGGTGTAGATCGGATGACGAATCCAGGCGAAGGGCCCCGCGGTTACGAGCGCGTGGTCGCCTCGCGTGCGGGCAACGATACTCCAGTTTCGTCCCATCGTTCGCGCCGCCCATACGAACAACCATACTGTCGCAGCCATCAAGAGGGCGACCGCTGCCGCCTCAACCAGCGCCTTGGCGCTGAGCGGATCGAGCGTGGCGCGCTGGATGCCAATGCTGGTGTAGCCAATTGCCAAGCCCTGGATCGCCACGCCGACGCTCGAAGCACGCGAACGGCGAGCGGTTGTCTCTCCTCCAGCAGAGGCGCGCACACGTTGCGCGGCGACGACCGCGCCAAGGAAGGCGATGAAGCCAACTCCCAGCGCGAGAAGCCCCGGCAGCCCGACAGGATCACCGGACATCGATAACGCACCACTCATCGCCTCGCCTGCCGGATCGCTTTGTCGTCTAAACGCCACATCCCTTTCACAAACCTCGATCTACACATCGATTGCCTGTTCGGCGACTAAAAGAGCAATTATAATTTTCGTTTCAAGTTCACTGGCGAAGCAGGGCTCACCTATGCTCTAGCGCGCTGGATAGCTAAAACGGAGTGCCTTTCGTCGTCTAACCAATCGTCGCTGCAGCCAACCGCTGGCCATCGTGATTCTAGAGCGATTTGCGAGCGACCGGAGTCCGACAAAGGAAGGCCAGTTGGGGTCAGAACTCACTATTTAAACTGAGCGGAGAGGTTTCGGTTGGCTGGCGATTCCCCGACAAGCAACCTACATTCGCCGCGCTCCTCGCATACGTATTGCCAGGACGCGTGAGTATGAAATTCAGTCTCGGTCTAGTGGGGATGGGAATCGCGCTTGTGCTTCTGGGAAGCAAACAAGCGGCGGCGGCGAAGGACGGGCCAGAGTTCAATTTTGCCCGGGACACGTTCGCCTTTCCGAATCAGACGGTGTTCGATTATCACGAAGGCATTCCCTACGAGCGCGCGTCTTCGCCGGGCAAGAATGAGCCGACGCCTTACACGTGGCGTTGTTTCGTGATGAGTCGAGGTGTGGAGCAGTTCAAGAAATTCGCGCGCTTCGAACCCAAACAACCCCCGCCCGATGACGCCGAACTGGCGCATCGACTCCGCTTCATCTCTCACCAGCATCCGTGGGCAGAGCCGTGGTCGGCAGATCGTCGCGTCGTCATCTCTGGGTACAAGGATTTGCGCGAGCTGAGCAAAAAGCGCACGCGGGTCGTGCAGGAAAACATCGGTCTGGGCTGGCCCACTTGGTTACGGGTGGGCAACTGGCGCATGTTCGGCACTCACAGCCGCGGATACCAGGCGATCGAACACGCTGAGCTGGAGGATGCGCTGAGCCGCGGCGATTTCTTTGTCGCCTACCTGTCGACTTTCCCGAGTCTCTCCATCAATCACGCGGTCCTGGTTTACACTCATCGCGCGCCTGGCCGGGATAAGGATAAAGTAAGATACGCGGTCTACGATCCGAACCACCCGGAAAAGCCGCGAGAGTTGGATTACTCGTTAGGCAAATGCGAGTTCTCCTTCGAGAAAGATTGGGACTTTGTCGGCGGCTTCGTCCGGGTCTATCACGTCTACGGCAGAGCCCTGCAATAGGTGGGGTCTCGCCGTTCACTTTCGGGGCGCAAACGAATAGTTGGCGAGCTGGAAGGTAACGTAGGCCGTTGCCTTGGATGCCAGCGCCAGCACCGCTGGATCGTTATTAGAAAGGTCATCGCACCAGAGGTTAGGCCGGTCCACGCAGCCGCCATCGTAGCTGGGTATGTTCCCTTCATAGTTACCAAGATACCCACCCCAGAGAGCTACCTCCGCTGATCCCTTGCAGCAGTCCTGTCAGAATGCCGTTTCGAGGCTGCCAATAATGGCCGCGCGTCGTCAGTCAGTGCTTGTCTATTTCTCCTGGCATTTGGTAAAACCACCTCATGCCAGCGGCGGTTACCCAGGACGCGTTGTTCGCCTCGACCTGCTGGACGCTGGTCCGCCACGCCGGAGCAAATTCCACCAGCGAGTCTCGCGATGCTTTGGAAAAATTGTGCCGCATCTATTGGCCATCCATCTACGCCTATTTGCGGCGAGCTGGCTACCAGCAATCCGATGCCCAGGATCTGACTCAATCCTTTTTCCAGCACCTTCTCGAGAACCAAACGCTTCATCGCGCCTCGCGAGAGAAGGGCCGATTCAGAAGTTTCCTCCTTGGCGCGCTCAAGCTCTGTCTCGCTGATGAGAATAACCGCCGCAAGGCACTCAAACGCGGCGGCGGCGTTCACTTCATCTCGCTGGACGCGCTGGAGGCGGAGGAATTTCATCACCAAAAGATGAGCGATGGGCTTGGCCCGGACGAATGCCTTGATGTGCGATGGGCCGGCGCCCTTCTTGAGCGGGCGATCGCCTCGCTTCGCGCTGAACTTACGGCCAGCGGCAAGGCTGAAATGTTTGAAATCCTTTCGCCCTTTCTAGCAGGCGACAGACTCGCGCTCTCTTATGAAGATGCAGCCCAGAGAATGAAGATCGGATTAGGAGCGGTGAAGAGTTTGATTCACCGGCTCCGGCGCCAGTTTGCAGAGAAGCTGCGCCGCGAAATCACGCAAACAGTGAGCGCGCCGCATGAAGTGGAGGATGAGCTGCGCGATTTGCGCAAGGTGTTCGCGCGAGGTTAAGAGATCCATGCGTTAGCTTAGAATAGTTCGAGCTCTCGCACCTGTGCTCGCAATCGAACTGGTTTTTTTGCAAGATCGAGCACGAGCATGAAGGCCACCGCATCCTCGAAGGTCTGCGAAACCTGCGGCTCGGGTATTGATTTGGAAGTGGCCAGTGGCTTGTGCGCTGGGTGTCTTCTGGAAACTGCGCTGCAATCGACCGCTGAGGTCCGCGGCATCGGAATCCAGATCGGCGACTTCGAGCTTCTCGACGAGATCGCGCGCGGCGGAATGGGAATCGTCTATCGCGCACGGCAACATTTTCCGTCGCGTATCGTCGCCTTGAAGATGATCTTGCCCAGCCACGGCACGTCACCGGCCGCCGTCGCGCGTTTCCGCGCCGAGGCGGAAGCCGCGGCGGCTTTGGATCATGAGGGAATTTTGCCCATTTACGCCGTGGGCGAAGGTAATGGCGCGCCTTTTTACAGCATGAAATTCGCAGAAGGCGGCAGCTTGTCGGCGCGGCTGGCAGAGTTCCAAGACCAGCCCAAGGAGGCTGCTAAACTCGTCGCGGCAATCGCCCATGCAGTCGAGCACGCTCACCAGCACGGAATTCTCCATCGCGATCTCAAACCTGGCAATGTTCTCTTCGATGGGGCAAAGAAGCCGTTCGTGAGCGATTTCGGCCTGGCCAAATGGCTGACGCGCGAGACCGATCTCACTCAAACGCACTCCATCCTCGGCACCCCGCACTACATGGCTCCGGAACAGGCGGCAGGCGAACATTCCCTTAACGCCGCCGCTGACATCTACAGCCTGGGCGCTATCCTCTTTCATCTGTTAACGGCGCGGCCGCCTTTCCCCGGCGACAATGCCATGGAGGTATTGCACCAGGCGGCCGAGCGACCGCCTCCCCGCCTTCGCGCGCTCAACCGCCGCATTCCTCGCGATCTCGAAATCGTTTGTCTGAAATGCCTCGAGAAGAATCCGGCATCGCGTTACGGCTCCGCAGGCGCGCTGGCGGATGATCTCGAGCGCTTCGATGAGGGTCGATCGATTCGTGCGCGCCGCGCCAGCCCCGGCGGGCAGCTTCTGCGCTGGACACGACGCAACCCGGTTATTGCCGGATTAGCGTTGGCTTCTGTTTGCCTCCTCGCGCTCCTGTTGTTGCTAACGAGACGTAGCCCGGCGCACTCCGAGGCGCAGCCCACCGTGGCTGTTTTGCCTTTCGATAACGTTGATCCCGATGGCGCCGGCGCGTCTTTGGCCGACAACATTCATGATGACGTTCTGGTCGATCTCGCGAAATTCTCCGGCCTGAAAGTCATCTCGCGCGATTCGGTGATGCAGTACCGCGGGACCGCGCGCGATTTGCGCGACATCGGCAGTGCGCTCGGCGCCAACGCCGTTCTCGAGGGCAAGATTCGTCGCGCAGGCGACCGCGCACGCGTCAACGTGCAACTAACGAACGCTTCCGACGGCTCGCAGATTTGGGCGGAAAACTTCGAGCGCCCGATCACGGACGAGTTTGGAATGGAAAGCGAGGTCGCGCTGCAAATCGCTTCCGCGCTCAAAGCCAGGGTTTCCGCAGCGGAAACCGCGCGTGTGCGGAATGTGCCGACAAAGAACGCCGAAGCCTACCGGTGTTTCGTGGAAGCGAGAAGCATGTACGCCGATTACCGAAAGGCCAGGCCCGACTTGGATAAGGCAGAACATTTATATGAAAAAGCGATCGCGCTCGATCCGAAGTTCGCGCTCGCCTATGCGCACCTGGCTCAGCTCGAGAACGTCTATTTCGAAATGTATGATCACACGCCCGCGCGACGGGAAAAATCCCGGGCCGCGGCGCGCGAGGCTCTGCGGCTGCAACCTGAATTGCCGGATGCACACATTGCGCTCGGGCAGGATTACTGGCGCGCGGGAGTGGAGACCGGCGAAATCGATTACGAAAAAGCGCTGGCAGAATTCGCCCTCGCCCAGCGCAGTCTGCCTAACGACCCGGATATTTACGGATCGATCGGGCGCATTCAGCGTCACCAGGGCAAATGGGCGCAATCGACCGAGAACCTGAAAAAGGCGGCGGCATTAGATCCAAACAGTCTCGAGCGCTGGCATCGGCTCTTCTTCAATTATGAGTTGATGCATCAGTATCCCGAGGCCGCGGAAGCACTCGAGCGCGTCATTGCCCTGGCGCCACCGAGCAGCCGCTGGCGTTACTTGCTCCATCGCGCTCACCTTCGACTGTATTGGAAAGGAACATTGGATGACATGGCGCAACTGCCGGCGCCGCCCCCCGATGACGCCGACGGAGCCCACACCGAACAAATGGCTGAGCTCGCGATTGATCTGCGCGAGTTTGCTGAAGCTGAAAGAATCGTCGTAAGCGATCCGCGCGAGGTCTTCTCGTGGGGCGAATCGGTGGGAGCGCCGAAGTCCTTTGTTCTCGCCCAAATTTACGCTTTGATGGACGATAAAGTGCGCGCCGTCGCTGCCTGCGAAACAGCGCTACCGAAGCTGGAAGCCGCCGTCCGTTCCCACCCGCGCGATACGTCGCAGCGCATGGATCTGGCAGAAACTTACGCTCGTCTGAACCGCAAAGAAGACGCGCTGCGCGAGGCAAGGAGGGCGGCGGAGATTATTCCGGAAAGCAAAGATGCGTGGCTGGGAATCGAGGTGCAAGATGGTCTCGCTCGGATCTCTTTCCTCATCGGCGACATCGACGCCGCGCTTCCCATCATCAAGCATTCGCTGGAAACTCCGGGCGGATTTTATCGCAACGAACTGCGCATTGATCCCTTCTGGGACGGTCTTCGCGCAGATCGGCGTTTCCAACAAATTCTCGCCGACGGCGAGAAGACAATACAGGTCGAGTAACTCCCTCGTCATCCCGAGCGACAGTAGAGGGATCCCGTCGCGCTACCTTTTCGGTAACTTCCACGGGGTTCTTCGACTCCGCTTCGCTCCGCTCAGAATGACGCAACGGGCGGATGGGCCGCAGCGAGAAAAGCCGAGAAAGATTTCCTGAAACTTTTGGCGGCCGTTCTGGAGAGAAGAGTTGGAGACAAGTTTCTCCGCAATCGAAGTCACTCATATGAAAACAAGAACCATTCAAAGCATCGTGGCGGCCGTGGCCGTAGTAAGCAGTAGCATCATCGTCACCGGCGCAGCAGGGCAGACGATGAGGAAACTCGGACGTGTGGAGACCCATTCCCTGATCTCCAGAGAAGGAGCGAAGTCGGCAGCTCAGGCGGCACCCAGCGCGAACTCAGCGACAAACGATCAGACGAGAGAGGTCGCCGCATCCTACCCGAAGTACCGTCTGATCGATCTCGGCACCTTCGGTGGGCCTGAAAGCGAATCTCCCTTCCCGGAGCGCGGCATTAATAATCGCGGACAAAGCGTTCACCAGGCCGAAACGGAAGTTCCGGAACCGAATTGCTACATCGACTGCTATATCAATCATCCGCTCCTGCGGCAAAGGAATGGTAACATCATCGAGTTACAGCCGCCGTCCGGTTTTGATCCAACGAACACTACCACCTATGCCTTCACTCTCACGCAGAACGGGCTCCTCGGCGGTTTTTTCACCAACGGCTTGATTGATCCGCTAACTGATTTCCCGGAAGTTCGCGGAGTCATTTGGGACCGCCAATTACATCCCACTGAGTTAGGTACGTTTGGCGGTGCTTCGAGCCAAGTCGGGGATCGAAATAACTCTGGCGTCACGATAGGCGTGGCCCTCAACAACGTGGCGGAGAATCCGGATTTTGCCAGCTTTATGGCTAACGGTCCCGCGGCGACGCAGGCGCGCGCTTTTATCGCCGAGGACGAAGCGCTTCGGGATCTCGGAACTCTCGGTGGCAACGATTCATTTGCCACGGCCATTAATTGCTCCGCGACCATCTTTGGAATGTCCTACACCGACACAGTCGCGAATGAGACTACCGGCCTGCCCACAGTTCACCCATTCCTGTGGAAAAATGGTCACATGCGAGACTTGGGCACGCTCGGCGGAGTCTTTGTTACTCCGGGCAGCTTTGCCTATGGCCCGTACGGTGTCATACTTAACGACCGCGGACAGGCCGTCGGCACTTCGTCTTTGGCTGGCGATGAGTTCTGGCATGCTTTTCTCTGGGATGGCGTCTTGAAGGACCTGGGAACGCTTGGCGGAAACATTTCCGAAGCGCTCGCGATCAATAACGCGGGCGTGGTTGTAGGACGCTCCGACTTCTCGCCTGATAGCATCTATCATCATGCCACACTGTGGCGGAACGGAACCATTGCCGATCTCGACGTCGTCGATCCCTGCCAGAATTCCACCGCGACGGCTGTGAATTCCAGTGGTGACGTGGTAGGTGGTCTCGGAGCCTGCACGGATAACCCGGATGACCTGACATACTTCAGCGCTTTCCTATGGAAAAAGGGTCAGCCGATGGCAGATCTCAACGATCTCGTTAGTCCACCTTCCGACCTCCATATCGTTTTCGCCACCGGCATCAACGATCGGGGAGAGATTGTCGGCAGCGCTTATCTCCCGACCGGCGAAGTGCGCGCTGTCGCGCTCGTCCCGCTCGCTGACCAATAATAGTCAGGCAGCGTCATCATGCTGGGCGATGGCGAAGCCGCGATTCGCCAACTGCAGGCGTCGTGACGCTGGCTGGCGGACCTTCGCTCGCTCCAGGATGGTAGCCCCGGCTTAAATTGCAATTGTTAAATGTTATTCCCAAGCGAGCTTGGGAGCCGATTGCATCGGCGCGCATCCGCACGGAAAAGATCTCGCCGTTCACTTTCGGGGCGCGAACGAATAGTTGGCGAGCTGGAAGGTGACGTAGGCTGTTGCCTTGGATGCAAGCGCCAGCACCGCCGGATCGTTATTAGAAAGGTCATCGCACCAGAGGTTAGGCCGGTCCACGCAGCCACCATCGTAGCTGGGTATGTTCCCTTCATAGTTACCAAGATACCCACCCCAGAGAGCTACCTCCGCTGATCCCTTGCAGCAGTCCTGTCGCGTCAGAATGCCGGTATCGGGGATGCCAATCAAAGCGAATGAATTGGAGTCGGTGCCAAAATTTCCAAATGGCGCCGACTGCGATGGCACACCGACAGAGTTAAAAAAATCCGTGTAGAATTGGTTACCTATCTGGGAGTCCGGGACCACGTTGGTCGGGAATTGGTTGACGTTATAAGCAAACCTCGGATCAGCAAACTCATAGTCATAGTTAGGAGTAGCAGTGACATCCGCGTCGTTGTCGAAGGCGATGAGGTTCCGCTCGTCCTGAGTGAGGTGAGTTGTGTAGTAAGCAGATCCCAATAGACCAAGTTCTTCACCGCCAAACCAGATGTAGCGTAACTGATTCAGGGTCGGCGTTCCCGACATCTGCAAGGCGATTTCCAAAATGGTTGCAGACCCGGAGGCGTTATCGAGCATTCCGGGCCCGAAGATGGAATCCAGGTGAGCGTCCACCACCACGACATGGTTGGGATCGCCATAGGGAGAGTCAGCAATCACGTTGTAATCGACTCCCGATGTTGGTTGCATGCGGATGTCGAGATGCGCGATGGGAGACTCACCCGTGGTGACTCTCCCGAGAAGGTCGGCCGTCAATGCGGGAGAGGCGATGGCGACGACCGGGATCTTTGCCTGATGATGCAGACGCAGTCGTTGCATCGTGCTGCTTTCGATCGCGCGCTCGTCCTCGCCCCGCGCCTCGGGTTGAGACTCCGGGTCGTAGAGAATGACAGCAGATGCGCCCGCGCGTTCCGCCTGCGCAACCTGCGCGTCGTAGGCGCAGTCGCCGCGGCGCAGGACAGCGATATCTCCGCGTCGGAAATTCGCAAACTCTTCGGAGGAACAACCGGTTCCAGAGCCAGTCACCGGCCGAACGCGGGCGGTGACGTTTGCGCCGCCGGATAGCCTGGCCATCACCCAATCCTTCTCCACCGGATAATTTCGGCCGGCCAAACTCAGCGTGGGAACGCCAATGAGCTGAGATACGCGATAGTTATAAGTTTGGATAGTCACGGTATAGCCGGCCCGCTTCATCAACTTCGCGACATAATTCGCCGACGCCTTGTAGCCGGAAGTGCCGGTATCACGGTTGCCGTGCCCGTCGCGGTCGGGATGCTGATCTGCGATTGTCTGGAAGTCCGTCAGGTGCTGCCAGAGGGGGCCCTGCTGGATAGCCGCGACCAGTTTTTCTGGTGTTTCCCGAACGGGCGCCCGAAGGTCGTTAGGCGCAACTTCGCCAGTCGCCGCCACTGAACCAGGCGGGTTCGCAACTTGCGCAACGGCGTTTTCGCCAGTCGTCGCTACCAAAGCTATGGCAAGAATCTTACCCAAAACAACACAGCTAAAAAAGCGGGTACGTTTCATCTTGGAACGATGTTACTGTTTTGGTTGCAGCAGACAAGCTGCGTTTCCGTCGTACACCGGGCATCGCAGCACGCCCTCCTTCGACAAGGACGCGACCCAGGAGTGGAACGGGGTCGTGTGTAAACATCTACCATTTGGGTGGCGAACGTCGGCAGCTCCTCGGGTTAGCGACCGCCCGTGCTTCTGGCTAAGGCTGTTATGCCGACTTTTTTTGTTTCGCCTTCACCGTGGACTGTTTGGTGCTCTTCTTGGCGGAAAATCTGACCGAGCCTGGAAAAAAGCGCTGTGGATGATGAGCGAGATTCTAAAGCACTCCGAGTGATCCCTCCGTCTCTGAGCCGGCAAAGCGTAGCGATGTCGACGAGTTGACCTCCCGCGTATCCCGCGTAAAATCCAGTACATCCTCAAACGGTAACCGACCGCAGGAACCATGGCGTCATCTCCCTCACCTCATCATGATGCGGAAGACCACGCCTTGCTTGTGCTCATCGCGGTCGGCGTAGCCGGTTTTCTTGCGGGTTTGATCTGGGCTTGCCGTTCTCGTGGCCCTCGCGCCTCCGCCTATCCTCAGAGCCTCAAGGCTCCTCTTTTTGAAAGCCCCACCCTTCCTCTGCCGCCACCGAAAGAACTGACAGCCGACACGATCGACGAATTTGTCCAGTGGGTCGCAGCCGTACCCAACTCCGACCCCCAGCGAATCCGCGATGCCGTCGCCAAAGCTCGCGGCAATGACGCTGTCCACTTAGCTTTGATCGGCCGTCTCTTTTCGCTGCCGGTTGTCGACTTTGGAGTCCACCAGCTTCTGCTCTCGATCCTCGGCGAGCTCCGTCGGCCTGACTCAGCCGAGCACCTCATACGCTTTGTCAATCTGCCGGGCGACCAGGTTATTCCCCTACCTCCCCGCCAGCAGGGCGGGGGCTTGTGCACTTCGTATCTCGACTACTGCGCCGGCCTGCAGGCACGCGCCGTCGAGATGCTCGCTTATCTCGGAACCTCCCCGGCTCACGAGGCCGTTCTACACGCCGCCTCCGCGCACCCATCGCGTGTCGTTCGCTTGGCCGCGCTCGATGCGTACCTTTTTAATCACCAAGACAGCGAGGAGGCCGCGGAACAGGCCCGCGCAGCTGCCCGTCCCGAGGAGGCCATGTTCGTGGGCCTGCCCCGACGCACCAGTGACTCCGACCCCGCGGAATTCGAGGCCCGAGTGGCCGATTTCTACAAGCGCTACCCGTCGGAGCTTCCACCCGTGCCTCATCCCAATCGATGCATCCGACAAACCACCCCGCAGGCTTCGCCGTTACCAAGGCCATCGCAGCTACGGCAGTCCTGATCCTCCTCGAACCACGACAGAATTTTCTCGCCCGAAAGGAAACTCATGTGCCAAGAAGGAGCTAGTCTCGAAGAGATCACCGTGCAAAACCTCTATGGCTGCTGGCGGGATCTCTATCTTTGGGTGTGGCAGGCCTATGCCCTCACCGACGATTCCTGGGATCCCGCAGGAATCAGCGATGCTTGCAATGTCGCCAAGCCCTTCGGCAAAGTCGTTAACGCCGCCTTCCTTATCAACTACGCTTTATCCGATAACTACGCCTTCCAGTGGCACTCTACCGAGGACTATCAAAGCTCCTCGCGCGCTGCTGAAAATCGATTCCACGGCCCTTTCTACCAGCGCTTTATTGAGTACCAAAGGAGTGCCGAAGCCGATAGTGAAACCGGCCGCACCGCTGCGCGCGACCGCACCAACCTCCATTGCCCGCTCTTCAATCTTGGCTCCGCCTCCGATTCGCCTGCCAATCGCGCCTCTGTCATGGTGCACGAGTCTTGGCATCATTGGCAATACGCTCACAACTTCGATGGCTCGCACCCGCAATGCGGCGACCCCGGCCACGATTGCGACTACTACTACGCACACGGCTACTCGGGCTTCGACTTCGGCCAACTCGATCGCTGGGATACCGACCCCAACCACTTCCGTTTTCACTCGCCCTATCAGGTCGCCGTTGAGTTCGATGGCGATCTCGCCGAGTTTGCCAAACCCTGGGTACCCACCATCGTCACCCAGTCCGCGCGCACCTTCGGCAACACCCGCCTCAAAACGCAGTTCGTCAACGCCGTCGCGTATCGCATCGGCAACCCGCGTCCCTTCTAGCAGGCAAATAAAAGTGGGGTCGAAAAGGGGTCAGAGCATACTACCGACATTTCCCCATGCCACGACTTAGGTGGCTACGCTTGTCTGAGAGAAGTTGAGAGTTGAGAGCTGAGAGATCTGGCATTGCTGCCTGCAGACGGCGTTATCGGGATAAAGTCGTGCGCCCTTTTTCGCTGAAGGCAGTCGCCCGGTCACTCCGTGTGAGAGAGCCAGAAGGGCAGAAGGAAGAATGAAAACTGAAGGCTGGGCCTTCAAATCGGGAAGCCGAGTGCGGTCAGCGGACTGCCCGTGAGCCAGATCAGTGTTGACTCTGTCAACATTGATGATATTTGCCTGCTATGCGCAAGCCAAACGCATCCGGAGCCGAAATCGCGGATCTGAGAGCGTTCAATCGAGTGTATACAGCGCGGCTGGGGCTGTTGAATGGGCGCCTCGATCGCAGCGCTTTCTCACTGACGGAGGCACGGGTACTTTATGAACTTGCACATCGTTCGTGGCCCACTGCCGCTGAGATAGCGCGCTCTCTCACGATGGATCGCGCCCATCTCAGCCGCATCTTAAAGCGATTCACGAATTCAGGGCTAATGCGCAGCAGGGTTAGCAGGGAGCATGCGAAACACCGCCAGCTCGCCCTCACGCCGGACGGTAAAGATGCCTTTGCCCGACTCAATCGAGCCACGAAAAAAGCGGTCGGAGGGTTGTTGAGCGAACTGTCGCCCAACCAGCGCCGTAGTCTTCTCAGAGCCGCCGGCAAGATTGTGCACGTTTTCGAGCGGACAAACGCGTCGGCCCCACAGGTCGTGCTCCGCGGTCTCAATCCTGGCGACCTCGGCTGGGTTATCCATCGGCAGGGGATACTTTATGCCAGGGAATACGGATGGGACGGGACCTATGAGGCGCTCGTCGCGGAGATCCTTGCCGGCTTTGTGAAGAACTTCGATCCTGAGCGTGAACAGGCGTGGATCGCGGAATTGGACGGCTCCATTGTAGGGTCAATCTTTCTAATGCAATCGCTCGACCCGAAGACGGCGAAGCTCCGTTTACTCTATGTCGAACCGGACGCTCGCGGCTTGGGCATCGGTCGCAAACTGGTCGATGCCTGCATCACCCGAGCGCGGGAGATCGGATGTGACACTCTCGAACTCTGGACAAACAGCGTCCTAGTGTCGGCGCGGCGAATCTACGAAGCGGCGGGCTTTGAGCTGCGTGAAGAAGCGAAACATCACTCCTTTGGACAAAACCTCACTGGGCAGATATGGGCGCTCCGCTTAAACGCGGGCCGTGACCGGTGAGCGCGGCGCAGCGATCCGCGGGTTTGGTCTATGCTCCTTCGTCGCGCCCGGCCCTTCGCCTGTCAGACCTTCGCGCAAACATTTCCTATTTATGAGATGGGTTCTAAGAGCACAGGAAGCACAGCACTTTCCTTTGTGCCAACTTTCTAATCATCGTAGCACGGCGAGCACGTGCGCCTGGATTTTGCCGTCCACTTCGCCCGAGCCGAAGCGGGCGGCGATTGCGTGGGCGGCGAGATCGGTTGGCTCGGCGAGGCGCGATGCATCACGCGCTTCGATTTCACTGCGCAGCGGCGTTCCCTGACAGTAGGCGACCGCCGGCACGCGAGGCGACTCTGCGCGGCTGCGCATCGCAAGCGTCGAGATCGTCGGCTGTTCTTTGAAGCCGTTGGCGGCGAGGTCCGCCACTATGTCTTGCCGTTGGTGATAGCCGTGCGGAGTCCGCGCCAGGAAACGCGGCGGATCATGCGGGAATATGTCGGCGAGTGTTTGCGTCACGACATCGGCGAATTCGTTCTCCTCGATTCGGTCCCATACGTTGAACAGGAATGTCCCGCCACGGCGCAGCACACGCCGCACTTCTGAGAATGCTGCTGGCTTCTGCGGAAAGAACATGGCGCCGAACTGGCAGACGACGATGTCGAACATTTCTTCGCCGAAAGGCAACTGCATCGCGTCCGCCTGGCGCCATTCGACCGCGCGTGCCGTGCCAGCAGCGGCCGCCTGTGCCAGCATCGGCTCGTTCAAGTCAGTGGCGGTGATCTGGACGTCGGGCGCAAGTCTCTTCGCCAGCTCGCGAGTCACCACGCCTGTGCCGGCTGCAATCTCGAGCACCGCCGACGGCTGGCGTTGAGCTACTCGGCCCGCCATGTCCGCCGCATACGGCTGGAAAATCAGCGGCACCAAATGCTGTTCGTATAGCCGCGGAATCGACCCGCTGAATAGCTTGTCAGTATCGTCGCGCATCGCGCTTACGGTCACTTCTTTGGTTTCACCTTTTTCAACTTAGGCTTCCCGGCGCTTTTTCTTGCGTTGCTGTCCTTGCTCATGAGCGCCCTTGCCGCCTTGTAATTCGCGATGTGCTCCTTCACGGGCACGCGCGCAACGGTGCGACCGACCACGTCGAGAGCCAGGTCCTCCAACGATTTGAAGCGGACGCAACCTTTACCCATGTCCAGCTTCTTGCCGCTCTTCTGGTATTCGCCGGTGAACCAGGTGGAGAGAGTGGGATGACCGTAGAAGCACAGGAAATGCAGCACCATGCCCGACTTCTTCGATCCTAGAGCAACAAATGAGAGCGGCACTTTGGGATTCTCGCCATAGCCCGCCGGATACGTGGAAAGGGGGACGTACCAGCCGATCATCCCGAACTGCATACCCTCC
This sequence comes from uncultured Verrucomicrobiae bacterium, assembly GCA_963786175.1. Classification (GTDB taxonomy): domain Bacteria; phylum Verrucomicrobiota; class Verrucomicrobiia; order Chthoniobacterales; family UBA10450; genus JAICXG01. The sequence continues at coordinate 25,152 of CAWAYD010000005.1, forward strand.
TCATATCCGTCCGGCAGGTTCTGATTGATCGCCTTGCGCACGGCGCTGAGCGCGGCGCGGCGATCCGCGGGGAGCGCGGCAAGGTATTGGGCCACGGTGGAAGCTGTCATATTGGCGACGATACCCGCTCGGCTGTGCGGCGGACAAGCCTCATGCATCGCACCCCGCTTTGGCATCAGCGGTCAATTTCTCCCTTCGACGCCACGCCTTAAAATTGTTCGATGCTGATGTCCACCGGAATCAGCTCGGCGGTACCTTTCTGCTTGATCCAGTTCCCGGGATGCGCGTCGCGAATAATCTGACGTGACTCGTGGTGAACATAATCTTGTGTCTCGCTTTTGTCGGTGTGCTCGGCCCAGCCGCGGGCCTCCATATACTTCCCGATCTGCCCGGCGCGTGGATGACCACCTTCAATGTATTGCATGCTAGTGACGATGCTTGGCAACGGCTCCAACCGACCGGGGACGGGTTGAATAAGAATGCCGTGGACGCGGATGTCCAATGCCGGCACGAACTGTTGAAAGAGGCGCCACGAATTGAGGTAAACGCTCGGTGAATATTCGTGCCGTCCATACTTACCCGGAATTGTGGCCTTAACGACGCGCGGCGACGCGCCTTCGAAATAGCGCGTGACGTAGTGTTCCGAACCCTTCGTAAAGTCGGAATCGGGCGTCACCCGCCCGGAGTAAAAATCCTCCGAGCTCCATTCCGGCGCGACTCGAAGCAAGAGCGCCGTTTCCTTGTCAATCGCGTCTATTTGCTCGAGATCGCTCGTATACGATCGGTTCCAAGCGTACGCACTTCCGAGATGCTGACGTAAATACGCGAACCACTTCTCGAAGCCTGCTTCGATTTCCAGTCCCGCTTGAGGGCGCTGTCGGGTCTGCCCTTTGCCGAACGCACGGCCTTGGCTGCTGCTGCGTTTGTTTTCTTCCAAAATTCTTTATTGGGCATGTTTGGATACCTAACAATTAAAGTATATCCCAGGCTGAGCTTGCGTCACGAGCATTTTACGTCGGTTTTCTGAATTACCCAGAGGGTAAAGCGCTTACTGGCGACATTTTCAGATCCTTTCCTGGGCCACCAGCAACTAAAGCGCTGGGCTATTATCAAGTGACGCCAATTTTCCAAACGCACCGAATGCGCGACGTTGCTCGCCCGTGAGCGACATCCCGATTACCGAGAAGCTCCTCCTCAATGCAGGGGGATGGCAGGCGATGAAGCCTGCGCGCGAGTTGCTCAAGAGCGGCCGCGTCTCCGAGGCTAAGTACGAGCCGCCGTTGCTGAGCGGCTACGTGCGCGAAGGTGCGAAGAATTACCGCTCTGGCCTGCGCATCAAAAGCGCGATCGACGTCGAGAATCTTTGCAGTTGCTGGGAGTCTCGCTCGGCGGGGAAAATTTGTGCGCACTCGGTCGCGGTGGGCCTGGGCTATCTGAATCCGCCGGCCGCTGTAGTGGCGGCGCCTAACGAGTCGACGATGCCCGAAGTTCCGACGGGTCCGCGATTCGTCGCCGCTGATTCGGCTGACGCCGCCCTAACGACACTGCACGTGATCCTGCCGCTCAATTTCGCAGCCGCATGGCAGAAAGGGCAGATCATGATCGTTGTCGAAGCGGAAGTTTCTGGAAAGCGCACGCTCGTCTCTACGCTTCCGAAGAAGAAGACGTTTGCAGTCGACGACGCCGATCTCGCGCTGATCGAAGGCTTGCGCGCGGTCCCGGCGATCTTCGAGAGCGGTATGGCGATCTTGTCACGCGACGCATTCCTGCGGCTGCTTCCCGCGTTGCAGAATCATTCGCGTCTTACTTTCGGCAAAGCGACTCAGGCGACGATCTCTTCGGCCGCGCTGCGTCCCGACCTTCTGGTCGAGTCGCGGGGCGACGGGATTTCGGTGAAAGCGAACTTTCCGACAGACGCACTGCTTCTCTGGAACGCGACCGATGCGTGGCTGCTGCAGAACAACGAGTTTGTTCGGTGCGGCGAAGCGTTGCCGCCCGGCTCGACCCAACTGCTCGAGCGGCCCTTGCTGCTCGATGGCGACCGCGCGTTACATTTCCTCGCATTCGATCTGCCGCGGCTGCGCGATGCATTCGACGTGCGCGCCGGCGAAGGCGTTCGCCTGCCGGAGATCGCAACGGCGCGCCCCGCCTTTGAGCTGCGGCTGGCCGGCGCGCTCTTCAGCGTCACCGGTGAATTGATGTGTAGCTACGGCGACCGCGTGCCGATCAAAGCATTGGCCAAAGCGCAGGATCAATTCGTCTTTCGCGATCCACAAAATACCGATCGAGTGCTGATGCGGAATCTCGACGCAGAGAACGCAGCGATCACGCGGCTCGAGGAGATTGGTTTCGCCCGAACCGACGCCGGCGGCTTTGTGCTGCACGGCCAGCTCAATGTCGTCCGGTTCTTCGCAACGGATTATCCGAGACTGCAGCGCGAATGGAAGACAACCCTTACGGCGCAGGTCGAGAAGTGGAGCGGCGAGATCGAGCGTGTAACGCCGAAGCTCGAGATTGTCGGCTCGGGTCAGGATTGGTTCGAGGTTCGTTACTCGCTTACGACGCCTGGTGGCGAAGTGTTTTCGAATGCCGACATTCAGCGACTGCTTCGTTCCGGCCAATCGCAGACGCGATTAAAGAATGGTCACATTGCGGTGATCGACACCGCGGGCCTGGAGGATTTCGAGCAGGTCATTCGCGATTGCGATCCGGCGCAGACGCAGCCCGGGCTTTATCGCATCAACCGCGCGCACGCCGGGTATGTGGAAGAAACTGCGCGCGAGCTTGGCTCCGCCGTCGCCGATCGTCGCGAAGCACTGAAGAAGTTCATCACCGGCCGCGATGCGTCTCCGGATGCGAAGACAAAACTCGGTCCGCTCGCGGAAAGATTGCGCGAGTATCAACTTGTCGGTTTCGAATGGCTGACGCGTCTCGCGGCGAACAATCTCGGCGGCATCCTGGCTGACGAGATGGGTCTTGGTAAGACGGTGCAGACGCTCGCGTTTCTCCGCGCGCACCAGGGCGCTGGCCCCGCCCTCGTCGTATGCCCGACATCGCTGGTGACAAACTGGGAGAATGAAGCGCGGAAGTTTACGCCCGAACTCAAGACGCTCGTGCTCGAAGGCGCCGATCGCGCCACGCGTTTCAAATCGATCGCGGACGTCGACATGGTCATCACGAGTTACGCACTGCTGCGACGAGACATCGACGCACTGCGCGAAATCAACTTTTCCACCGCCGTGCTCGACGAAGCGCAGCACATCAAAAATCCGGAGACGCAAAACGCGCAGGCCGCGTTCGCCCTCCGCGCAAAGCATCGCTTCGTGCTGACCGGTACCCCGATGGAAAATTCGGTGCGCGACCTCTGGTCGATCATGAACTTCGCGCTGCCCGGTTATCTCGGAAATCGCAACGACTTCCGCGAGCGTTACGAACTGCCGATCGCGCGCGGCTCCGCGCCCGATGTGCAACGCCGGCTCTCGCGCCGGCTCCATCCGTTCCTGCTTCGCCGGCGGAAACGCGACGTCGCGAAGGATCTGCCCGAAAAAATCGAACAGGTCGTGCCTTGCAGCCTAACGAGTCATCAACGCGCCGCCTATGACGCGCTCCTGCGCGAGATCCAGCAGGGTCTCGGCAGTTCCGGCAAGAATGTGAACGCCGGTGCGCAAAGGATGAAGATGCTCACTGGTCTGCTCCGTTTGCGCCAGGTCTGCTGCGATCTGCGCCTCGTCGGCATCGATAAGGAAGAGACCTCCGCCAAGCTGGACCTCTTGGACGAGCTCCTCGAGGAAGCGATCGACGGCGAACATCGCGTCCTCGTCTTCAGCCAGTTCGTCTCGATGCTGCATCTCGTTCGCGAACGCCTGGAGAAGCTCGAGATTCCATTCTGTTATCTCGACGGCTCTACCAAACAGCGTCAGGAAATCGTGGATCGCTTCCAGAGTGATTCTGCTTTTCCCGTCTTCCTGATCAGTTTGAAAGCCGGTGGCGTCGGCCTGAATCTTTCCGCCGCCGACACCGTGATTCATTTCGATCCGTGGTGGAATCCCGCGGTCGAGGCGCAAGCGACCGACCGCGCCCACCGCATCGGTCAAACCCGCGTTGTCACCGCCTACAAGCTCATCACCCGCGACACGGTCGAAGAAAAAATCCTGCGACTACAGGAAAAAAAACGCGCGGCGATCGACGCCGCCATCGACAGCGAGGAACCGCTCATGACTGGCCTAACGACCGAAGAACTCGAAGAGCTGCTCGCGTAGGCATCGAGAAAAGTTGAGAGTTGAGAGCTGATAGTTGAGAGAGTTCCAAACGGCGGACGAGATTTATCGCGTCCACGCGCCGGCGGCTGCGGCTACAGGAAATGGCCGGTCGCCGAGAAACCGAGCGGGCTGGCTTACGGGTTCGGGAGAGTTACATTTCGCCGCACAATGATCAACGATCTTTGGTACAAGAACGCGGTCATCTATTGCCTCTCCGTCGGCACCTACATGGACGCGAACGGGGATGGAGTGGGGGATTTCGAAGGATTGATGCGGCGGCTCGATTATTTGCACGGGCTCGGGGTGACGGCCGTGTGGTTGATGCCGTTCCAAACGTCGCCCTGCAAAGACGACGGTTATGATGTGGCCGATTATTACAATGTCGATCCGCGCTACGGCACGCTGGGCGATTTCGTCGAGTTCACTCACGCGGCGAAACAGCGCGGGATCAGGGTCCTCATCGATCTGGTCGTAAATCATACGTCGAACGAGCATCCTTGGTTCAAGGAGGCGCGAAAGGATCCGAAGTCGAAACATCGCGACTGGTATATCTGGTCGAAAAAGAAACCGGCGAACGCAAACACCGGGATGGTGTTTCCCGGCGTTCAGAAAACAACCTGGAGTTACGACGGCGAGGCGCGCGCCTACTATTTCCATCGGTTTTACGATTTCCAGCCCGACCTGAATACGTCGCACCCGGAAGTGCAGGCCGAGATTCTCAAGATCATGGGTTTCTGGATTCAGCAAGGCGTTTCCGGGTTTCGCATGGACGCGGTGCCGTTCATCATCTCAACGAAAGGGCCGACGGTGAAAAAGCCGAAGGAGCAGTTCGATATGCTCCGCGCGTTTCGCGAATTCCTTCAATGGCGCAAAGGCGATTGCATCATCCTCGCAGAGGCGAATGTCCTGCCGGATACGGACATGGATTACTTCGGCGACGACGGCGAGCGGATGCACATGATGTTTAACTTCCAGGTGAATCAGCACCTTTTCTTTGCCCTCGCGTCGTGCGACACGCGTCCGCTGGTGAAAGCGATGAAGGCGACGAAATCGCGGCCGCCCACGGCGCAGTGGGGGTTGTTCCTGCGCAATCACGACGAACTGGATCTCGGCCGCCTGACAAAGGAACAACGTCAGACTGTGTTCGATGAGTTCGGCCCGGAGAAAAACATGCAACTCTACGATCGTGGGATTCGCCGGCGGCTCGCGCCGATGCTTGGCGGCGATCAACGGAGGCTCGAGCTCGCCTACAGCCTCATGTTCACCCTGCCCGGCACTCCGGTGATTCGTTATGGCGATGAGCTGGGTATGGGAGATAATCTCGACCTGCCGGAGCGGAATTGCGCGCGCACGCCGATGCAATGGTCGGGCGGGCCGAATGGCGGTTTCACGAAATCGAAAAAGCCGAACAAGCCGGTGATCGACAAAGGGCCCTACGGTTATCAGCGCCTGAATGCTGCAGCCCAGCGCCGGCATCCGGAATCGATGTTGAACTGGACGGAGCGAATCATCCGAATGCGGAAGGAAGTGCCGGAGATCGGCTGGGGCGATTTTGAGGTCCTGAAGGTACGCGATCCAGCTGTGCTCGTGATGCGTTACGACTGGCGGAACAACTCCGTCGTCGTGATGCACAACCTGCATAAGGAACCGCGCGAGGTCTCTGTCGACATAGGGCTGGGGGAACAAGGCCAACGCCTGGTCAATTTGTTAGGCGAAGAGCACAGTGAAGCGGATGAGTCGGGCAAGCACCGAGTCGTACTGGAGGGTTACGGCTATCGCTGGTATCGCGTCGGCGGTCTCGATTACCTGCTCAAGCGCGGTGGAGTTTAACGAGTGGTGTGAGCCGACATAGATTGATCGGAGATCACTCGTCAGGGCGGGGTTGATGGGCAGCAACTTAGTCAAACCCTCCTGGGTCCGCAGATTACACAGACTTTGACAGATTGGTAAGTGTGTTGCCTTTTCAAATCTGCACGTATCTGCGAAATCTGTGGATGATTCCGCTTAAATGGCGTGTCAAAGACTTCTGCGTGAAGTGTGAGGCGCAGTGGCATTAGTGACAGGGAAGTTCCATGGCCCAAACAGATCCAAATACCGGCGCCGCCGATCGGGAGTCGATGCATCAGCGCCTGCTGAACGCATCGCGCGAGCAGGTCATTCATGCGTTTCGCGAGCCGGAACATTTCGCGCAATGGTGGGAACCGACGGGTTTTCGAAGCACCATTCGTTCATTCGATTTCAGGCCAGGCGGACGTTTGCAGCTGACATTGCACGGACCGGATGGCGCTGATTACGAAAACGAATATGTAGTGGAGGAGTTCGGCGAGCCGGAGCGGATTGTGATCAGTCATCCTGATCCCGCACATTACTTTCAACTCTTCATCACGCTGGCAGAGGAAGGGGAAAACAAAACGAGGCTGAGCTGGCGTCAGCGGTTCGATACCCGCGAACATTTCGAGCGAGTGAAGTCGTTCGTGACCGAGGCGAACGAACAAAATCTGGATCGGCTTGAGGCGGAGCTGAAAAAGATGCAGCAGAAGTGACAGACTTGAGCGCTGCCACTTAGATCGCTGCGCTTGTCTGAATAACGTGGTCTCAATAATCGGGCGCTGACGGGGGCGAGAAAAGCTGAGAGTTGAGACCTGATAGTTGAGAGAGTCCCAAACAGCCGACGATTTCATCGCCTCCCGGCGTGTCCGGCTCTCGTGGTTCAATGCTGGCTGGCTATTGGCCGCGCTGCTCTTCACCTGCGCAGGGAGGGTAGAGCAGACCTGACGTCACAAAATTGTGACGTGACAACTGGACGTTAAAGTTCGCAGAATCCGCCCCGGGGCGATCCGGCCACGGGTGTCGCATCTCCAAGTGTAACTTAACCGAAAGGAAACTCAGTATGCCATACGTCACAGCTGGAAAAGAAAACGGAGCTGACATCGATATCTACTATAAAGACTGGGGCAGCGGGCAGCCGATTGTGTTCAGTCACGGCTGGCCTCTCTCGGCGGATGATTGGGACCCGCAGATGCTTTTTTTCGCCAGCAAAGGCTTCCGCGTGATTGCGACTGATCGGCGCGGACATGGTCGCTCGACTCAAACCGGCGGCGGACACGACATGGACCACTATGCCGACGATCTAAAGGCCGTCACCGATCATCTCAACCTGAAAGATGCGATTCACGTCGGCCATTCGACTGGCGGCGGCCAGGTGGTGCATTATCTCGCCCGTCATGGTGACAAGGACGTGGCGAAGGCTGCGATCATCAGCGCCGTGCCGCCGCTGATGGTGAAGACCCCGGCCAATCCGTTAGGCTTGCCCAAATCGGTATTCGACGATCTCCAAGCCCAACTCGCCGCCAACCGGCCCAAGTTCTATTACGATCTGCCGGCCGGCCCGTTCTACGGCTTCAACCGGCCGGGCGTGAAAACGATCGAGCCTCTCATTTGGAATTGGTGGCGCCAAGGCATGATGGGAGGCGCCAAGGCGGGTTACGACGGCATCGTCGCCTTCTCGCAGACTGACTTCACGGAGGATCTGAAAAAGATTTCGGTCCCGGTCCTGGTCATGCATAGCGAGGACGACCAGATCGTGCCCTATCAGGCCGCCGGTCCACTCTCAGCCAAGCTCCTCAAGAACGGCACGCTGAAGACCTACAAAGATCTGCCTCACGGCATGATCACGACGCATGCCGATATCATCAACGCCGACCTGCTCGCGTTTTTCAAGGGTTAGTCATGAGCGCACAATCGGAGGGTATTTCGCGGCGACGTTTCATTGCGTCGGCCGGCTTCACCGCGGCCGCGCTTAGTTTGACCCCTCGCCAATTTTTCGGTGCCGAACGAAGTCTTGTCTCTGGCGCTCGCGCGAGTGGCGCCAAGGCTAAGATCGCGACTCAAGCACTTCGCGGAAATGTGAGTGCGCTCATCGGGTCCGGTGGCAACATTGCGGTCCTGCCCGGGTCCGATGGAAAACTCATTGTCGACTCGGGATATCTGGGCTCGCGCCCACAGATTACCGAGGCGCTGGATGCCATCAGTCGCGATCCGATCAAACATCTGGTTAACACGCATTGGCATTTCGATCATACCGACGGCAACGAGTGGATGCATTCGGCCGGTGCGACGATCATCGCGCACGAGAACACGAAGAAACATCTCTCAACAACGACCCGCGTTGATGACTGGGATTTCACCTTCCCGCCGTTGCCAGCGGCAGCAATCCCAACCGAGATCATCGGAGCGGAGAAGACGCTTCATCTTAACGGCGCCACAGTCGCTCTTAAGTATTACGGTCCCGCCCACACCGATGGCGATGTCTCGGCTTATTTTATTGAAGCCGATGTCCTCCACACCGGCGACACCTGGTGGAACGGACACTTCCCTTTCATCGATTATTCGACCGGCGGAAACATTAACGGAATGATCAAGGCCGCGGAAGCAAATCTCACGATGGTGACGGATAAGACCATTGTTGTCCCTGGGCACGGCCCGGTCGGCGGCAAAACCGAGATGATCGAATACCGCGATATCCTTACTTCCATCCGCGACCGCGTTGCTGCTCTCAAAGGAGAGGGCAAATCTCTTAATGAAATAGTGGCCGCAAAGGTCACTGCTAGTTATGACGCCAAATGGGGAACGGGCTTCATTAACGGCGAGTTCTTTACCAAACTGGTCTTTAAAGGCGTTGGGTAAGAGCCAGCGCATTTGCACAATCTTTGAAGAACCAAAATCCTTCGAGAAACAAACGCATAGGAGTAACAAAATGAAGATCGTGGTTATTGGCGGCAGCGGACTAATCGGATCAAAGGTGGTAAACATTCTTCGCCAGCATGGCCATGAGGTAGTGGCGGCGTCACCTTCTACGGGTGTGAACACGCTCACGGGTGAGGGATTGGCTGAAGCGCTTAAAGACGCTCAGGTGGTCGTTGATGTAGCAAACTCACCTTCCTTCGAAGACAAGCCTGCTTTGGATTTCTTCGAGACGTCAGGCCGCAATCTTCTTGCCGCGGAAAAGGCCGCCGGCGTGAGACATCACGTGGCGCTGTCGGTTGTCGGTACCGATCGCCTGACTGGAAGTGGCACCGGTTCTTTAAGTGGTTACTTCCGCGCAAAGATGGCCCAGGAAAATCTGATCAAGGCTTCCGGGATTCCGTTTACGATCGTCCACGCAACGCAGTTCTTCGAGTTCGTGAAGAGCATTACTCAATCGGCGACCGGCGGTTCAGCAATTCGGTTATCATCAGTCCTGATGCAGCCAATCGTTTCGGATGATGTCGCTGCCGCGGTGGCAGAGGTAGCTCTCGGGGAACCGGTGAATGGAATGATCGAAATTGCTGGGCCTGATCAGATCCGACAGGATGAACTTGTTCGGCAGTTTCTAACTGCGACCGGCGACGCGCGGAACGTGGTCACCGACGATAAGGCAGGCTACTTCGGCATAGCGGTGAATGATCAAAGCCTCGTTCCTGGAAACAATCCCCGCCTCGGCCCGACGCATTACGAAGACTGGCTCAAGCGCTCCACAGCTTAGAAAAGCCAAGGAAGGAAGGACCTCTTCCAAACATCACGAGATCAATCAAACCAGAGTTGAGAAAGAGCATCACAATGAAACGCATCGCGTCCGCTTTCGCACTCGCGTTTCATCAAACCGTAAACTGACCAAAGGCGCAGGAAAAACCTATGAACACAGACAAGCTTAAACAACTGACTCGCGATTTAAGGAAAACACCACCGCACAGCCCGCGTGACACGCTCGGCGGATTCGTCATTGCCGCACGGATGCTCGACAAAGCTCGGGCCGATCTGCTCGGCATCAATGGCGAGTACAACTTCTATCCATGTGGTCTAGGTGCTTACTTTTGGAAGTTCACCGGCCTGGACGCGATGAATTTCAAGGACTTTGTTGCCACCGGCGCGACTGACGAAGAAGTCGATCACTGGATCCGTCAGAACGCGACCCAGAAAGATTCCACTGCGATTATCAAATGGAATAACGAGATGCGTAGCCTTCGGCTTTGCGATCTTTCGCAAGAGGTCCAGGAGTATTTTGAGACTTACATTCCGCAGTTTTGTCATCCGCCAAGTAAAGTGAAGTTTTTCTTCGATGTTTACGACGTTGAAGAAGGAGTACTTTAGCTCGTTGCGGTCGCAGCTCATGACACTGCCGCAGGTCCTGACAAGCACCTCGGATGAACCCTTGCCCTAACATCTCTAGAAGAACCAACCAGATAACAGAAAGGAACATCACCATGAAACGAATCCGAACTTCAAGACCACTCGGTCTGCCACGCTTCATCTGCACACTTATTGTTTGCGCATTCATCGTCACCGCTCTCGGCGTAGACTCAGGGATCGCCGCTGACGAAGGTCCAAAGGTCACGGTCGTCTTCGATCACGCTCTGCCCAATGTGCCTGGCAAAAGTATGAAGGGTATACTCGTCGAATATGGTCCCGGCGTTGCGACGGGGGCCCACATCCATCCCAAATCTGCTTTCACCTATGCAACCGTTCTCGAAGGAGCGGTCCGAACCTCGGTCAATGATGGGCCGGCCGTTGTTTATAAAGCCGGACAGAACTTCTCCGAGATGCCCGGTGATCGACACAGTGTTGATGAGAATGCGAGCAAGACCGAACCTGCCAAGATGCTGGCCGTGATGGTGGTGGATACGGACACGAAAGAGCCACTGTTAACGCCGCTCAAAAAATGAGACGATGCGACATGGGTTCTTTGGAATTTTGACGCCCAGTTGCTCCGCAGCCTAACGGAACTCAACCGCGTTCGCTTTCCCATCCCAACCGTTCCAAACGCCGATCGGGAATGAGCGAGACGGGCGGAGGCGAGATCAGGGGTCTGAATGTTAGAATTCCAGGACGGGCGTGCCTTGCCTTCACTGACGGTAGGCTTGGGCTTTGAGCGAACCGGCAAAGCCAGTGACGAGGAGGATTCCCAAACTAACTTGGTGATATGGCAACGATCGATGCGATTTTGAAGAACGATTTGGGAGTGGGGCAGAACTACGAGCATGGCCCGAAGCGCGTGACGCCTGGCGGGATGATCGAAACCGACGGAGCGGTGTTGAAGTGGTATCAGCTTTCTGCGGAAGATAGACCTGTCCCGGATGAGATCGATCGGCTGGCCCGTTCGTTTCTGGCACGAACTCCCCTTGAAGCAAAGGGACTTGGCTTTGTCATTTTGCATCGGTGCGGAGAAGATTTTTATTTCCTGATTGTTAACACCTGGCGCGGGAACAACGAAGTTTGGGAGACGGTCTTTTACAAGAATGGCGACGCCATGGCCGATTTCGCTCTCTGGCCGCGCGACGGAATGCATAAGCCGGCCTTCTGCGTGTGGGAGCTCGCGCCGGTCTGGCACGAAACAAAATCGTGGGAGCGCTTTCTCATCTCGTCGCGAGATGAAGCTGCGGCGAAAATCTGGCAGCGCGATCTTTATTCCGGCGCAGCCTGAATCAGGAGTTACTTCTATGTTAGAACACAGCAAAGCATTTAGCGGATTCGCCGCGAGTGATCTTGGAAAGGTAAAAGAGTTCTACGCAATAACTCTCGGATTAAAGGTTACGGAAGAGCACGGATTGCTAACGCTGCATCTCGCCGGAGGAAGTAAAATTGCTGGCCTGACCGCTCCGCAACCAACTGTGCGGCGGACAAGCCTCAGGATAAGAAGGGGATTGGCGGGCGAAAAGCGGAAAGCGGAAACTCTAAAAGTCTAAAATGATTGGTGCGGGCGGCGAGCATTTATCTATACGCACGCCGGCCAGACTCTCGCAAGAGCGATGGGCAGTTATCGCCGCAAGCGTGAACAGCGTTGGACAAGATGAGACCTTAGACATTGGAACCGGTTGGCTTCATCCGCTCGACGGTGAAAGACCGCGAAGACGCGCCGCCCGAAGTCGATGTTACAATTTGTGATAACCCGGATGCACATCGGGCGTGAGCCCTTGCTGATGGACGATTTTTCGCCCAAGCGAAGCCAACAGTTCACGCTCTTTGCTCGTGAGACCCGCACAAAGGTCCGCTTCATGTTGGGCGGCTAATTGGGAAAGTTTTTCCAACATGCGCCGACCGCGCGGGGTCAGGACGAGCTCGGAGTGGCGTCGATCTTTCGTGCTGCGCTTCCGTTCGACCAAGCCCTTTCCCGCCAGCTCATCAATCAGGATGACCATGCGGCTCGGGAGCACGCGGAGTTTCTTCGCTAAGGTGCGTTGATTGCACGAGGGAGTTTTCTCGATGATGCGCAGGATTCCGGCATGGCGTGGGGCCAGGTGCAATTTTTTGATCCGCTCACCAAAACGATCGGCGGCGTGCGCGCCGAGCTGAGCGAGAAGAAAGGCGGCGCCAGTGGGCCGTGGTGGACGGGATGTCATAAATGGTCGCCGGAACCTTAAAGAAATTACTTGCGAAACGCAATCGTTCATATAGTGAATCATTCATGCAAGCAACGAATATCATCGCAAGCAATCATCGCGGGCCGCATCCGGGCGTTCTGGCAATCGTCTACACCATTCTCTTTAACGCCGGTCTGTATCAGGTGGTCAGCTTTACGGGCGGGCCGCACTTTCCCGGGCCGTGGGAATCGGCTGAAGCGATCACGACTTACTTTCAAACTTATCCCAGGACGGTAATGATCTGCGCCTTCTTCCAGTTCGGCGCCGCGATCCCTCTTGGAATCTTCACGGCTACGATGGTGAGCCGGCTTCAGTTTCTCGGTGTGCGTGCGACCGGCGCCTACATTGCATTATTTGGAGGATTGATGACCGCATTCAACATGGTGGCAACGGCGTTCGTTCTCTGGGTGATGGCGTACCCCGGAATCGCGCGGGATCCGGCCGTCTTGCGGGCGTTGTATTACCTCGGATTTTCTTTTGGCGGAGTGGGATTTTCCGTTCCGCTAGGTCTCTTGATTGCGGGGATATGCATCCCTGCGGGATTCTTTAGCCTTCTTCCGAAATGGCTGGTCGCTTTCGGTTTGGCCCTCGCGCTTATCGGGGAATTGAGCGCTCTCAGCCTGGTGATTCCTCAGGCGCTCTTTCTTATTCCGCTAACGCGATTTCCCGGATTCGTCTGGCTCATCGCCGCGGGATTCGCGCTCCCGAGAACTGTCCCCTCCGTCAACACCGCGAAATGATGATCGGAGTTCCAAGTGTTTACTGTCTATCTCCTTGTTACGATCCTGACCGCAGCTGCTAATATCTTCTCTGCCACGTGTGACTTTGTCCGCTATGACAAGGTCGGCATCGCCATGGCCAAAGCCGGTGTGCCCGAGTCATGGATGACAACGCTCGGCGTTCTCAAAACCGCGGGCGCGCTCGGACTGCTCGTCGGCATCGGCGTTCCGGTGATCGGGATAGCCGCGGCGGTTGGCCTCATTGTCTTCTTTGTCGGTGCTATCATCACTCATCTGCGCGGGCGCGACTTCTCGTTAGGCCCGGCGACGCTGTTCCTCTTGCTGGCCGTGGCCGCGCTGGTGGCGCGGCTGGCCTCGTCTTGAGGAAAACGCAACTGCCCATCGCGTGCTCATTCGAGTTATAGTTGAGGGTTGAAGGAACGGAAAAAGGAAAACATGAGCACAACGGCAACGAAATCTGAGCACAAGGTTGGAACACGTGAAGAATGGATTGCGGCCCGCAAGAAACTGCTCTCGGCGGAAAAGGAACTCACGCGTCGCAGCGACGAGATCGCGCAGCAACGCCAGGAATTGCCGTGGGTTCGAGTCGACAAACAGTATCGATTTGAGACCGACGAAGGGAACGCAGCGCTTGCCGATCTCTTTCGAGGCCGCTCGCAGTTGCTCGTTTATCACTTCATGTTCGGGCCTGACTACACGGCGGGCTGTCCCTCCTGCTCGGCGATCGCCGATGGCTTCAACGGAATCGCGATGCACCTGGCCAACCACGATGTCATGCTCTGGGCTGTCTCGCGCGCGCCGCTCGAAAAACTGCAGGCCTATAAGCGGCGCCTGGGCTGGACCTTTCCCTGGGCTTCCTCGTTAGGCGGCGAGTTCAATGCCGACTTCAGCGCCTCATTCACCGAGGAAGAGCAGCGCGATGGCATCGAGTACAATTACGAACGCGAAGAACCCGTCGCGCCGATCTCTTCGCGCTCGACCTCCGATGGCGCGAGTAAGTTTGCTGGCATGTGCGGGACGGATGTGAACACCTATGTGCGCGAGCGACCAGGGATGAGCGCATTCGCGCTTGAAGACGGGGTCGTCTATCACACTTATTCCACTTATGCGCGCGGACTGGACGGGCTTTGGGGCATGTATCAGTGGCTCGACCGTGCACCAAAAGGACGAAACGAGAGTGGAGCCTGGTGGCGTCGCCACGACGAATACGACCGTGAAGGCAACGGCGCTTCGAAAGACTGCTGCGCTTAAACCCCAGTCAGTGACAGTGGATTAGAACTCACTACTTACGTAAAGACTTACCGGACGCCTCTCTTTGTGACCGGTGGCCACGCACTTCGGCTCTTGAGGCTAGTGGCCGTAGCTGACGACACGTGACATGGTCCATGTGTCGCGTTCTTTTTTCCAAATCATGACAAAAGGGAATTCGCCGCACTCATCCTTGCCTTGTTCCTTGTGGCAGAAACGATGGGTGCCGACCTCGATGGCGCCGAAATCTTTGATTGGGTAAATCTTCAGCGAGCCGGGCAAAAGCTCGCGACGAATGTCTGGCATCGAAGCGAACATTTTGCGAAATCCTTCGCGAGTCTGGTCGTAGTTCGTTAGCCCGCCTTTGTCGTGGTAGAACTCGAGTTCGCGCGCAAACATGGACATGAGCTGATCGAGATCATGAGCGTTAAACGCCGCGAACGTCTTCGCGTCCATCTGCGCGATGGTGTCGCTTAACAGCTTCGGGTCGTCCGACGGAGAGTTTGTTTGCGCGAACGCTGGCGTGCCGGCGAAGGCCAGGAACATTCCAAAGCGCAGTAACAGCACGGAGCGGAGAATGATCATACCGTTACGCTGGACCATTTTCGTGAGTTTGCCGAGCGCGGCTCTCAATCGAGAAGATGCTGCGTGCAAGAAGAGCCGCGTTTTGAGTGGCACTTCTTTCACTTGTAGGAAAGTATGGAGTCGGTCGGTAGTGGAGCCCAATATGCGAATCCTCGAGAAATCAGCTCGCTTTGCCGCCATCGCGCTCGCGGTGCTGTTCATCGCAGTGAGCGTCGTCGGCATTTTTGGCGCGTGGTATGTTAATCGCAAGGCGACCGACGTCGCGCTGAAAGGATTTGGCGTTATCGAGATGGGCGTCGGCGTAGTCGATGCTGGAGTGGGGCGCGTGCATGAACTCATCGCGACGAGTCGGACAGAAGTGAAGCAGGCGTCCGAGACTATCAGTACCGTCGGCGCACAGGCGGCGGCGAACAGTCCTGTGCTCAACGCGTTGAACGAACGTTTGGAGACAAGCCTGGCGCCGCGTATCGCACAGATGCGGCAGACGCTTGCTCCGGTGCGCGATGCGGTCGCTACCGTGAGCAACGCGGTCAGCTTTGTGAGCTCGTTACCCGGAATGACCGAGCGTGCGCCGCGCCTCGCGACACTGGATGAAACCTTTGACCGGCTCGAAGGAATGTCCGCGGACGTGACGCAACTGCGCAGCACGTTGCGAGCGCTGGTGGAGCAGAAGAACGCCGCTAGCTCGGAGACAGTTACCGCCCTGAGTGCCCTCGCGCAGCGGATCGACACGCGATTGGGCGAGGTGCAGACGAACGTTCAGTCGATGCGCGCGGATGTCGACGCGCTCCAAGTGCGGCTGGAAAAGCGAAAGTCGCGCCTGCTCTTTGCCTTCAACCTGCTGGCGCTGCTATCAACGCTAATGCTGGTCTGGGTCATCTACACGCAGATCGTCGTGATCCAACACCAGTGGGTCCGGGTGCGGCGGCCTGCGGCCTGACAAGCGTCCGTCACTGCGCGCTGCGATTTCTTTGTTGGTATGAGCAATGATCCTTTTTCATAACGAGAATGAACACATCACTCCATTGGTTGGTCGGACTCCTGGGAATCGTTGTCTTAACAAACGTGAAAGCTGAGCAAGAGAGTGTGCGAAAGGAGCCGACGCCGGCGGAAATGAAGGAGAGAGACGCCGCGAGCGAACATAGGACAACCTACCGCACGAAGCTGATAGATGGTCTTACTATCTTCTATCGCGAAGCCGGTCCGAAAGACGCACCGGTCCTGCTGCTTCTGCACGGGTTACCTTCGTCGTCGCGAATGTTTGAGCCGGTCTTTGCACGCTTGGCGGATCGTTATCATCTGATCGCACCGGATTATCCCGGCTTCGGGCATAGCGATTGGCCGGATCCGAAACAGTTCGCTTATACTTTCGATCACATCGCGGAGGTGATGAATCATTTTACCGAAGCGCTCGGGCTTTCGCGTTTCACGCTTTACATGCAGGACTACGGTGGGCCGGTCGGTTTTCGGATGGCCTTGGCGCATCCGGACCGAGTTACAGCTCTGATTGTGCAGGATGCGGTGGCGCACAACGAAGGGCTGGGCGCGAACTGGGCGAAGCGGCGAGCATTCTGGGCGGATCGCCCCGCGCATGAAGCAGCCTTACGCGAAAATCTCCTGTCGCTCGCGACAACCAGGACGCGACATGTGGGGGACGATCCCAGGATTGAACTCTACGACCCGGACCTATGGACCGATGAGTATGCCTTCCTGAACTCACCAGGGCAGGGGCAAATTCAGAGCGACCTTTTCTATGACTACCGCACGAACGTTGAAGCTTACCCTAAATGGCAGGCCTGGCTGCAAAAGGCGCAGCCGAAGTTGCTAGTTATCTGGGGCAGGCACGACCTTTCCTTCGATCCCGGCGAACCGGAACGTTATCGCAAAGATGTGCCTAAGGCGCAGGTCCATGTTCTGGAGGCCGGTCATTTCGCGCTCGACACTAAAGCCGACGAAATCGCGGCGCTGGTTAGCGCTTTCGTGAAATAAGCGGCGAACCTTTGGTGCGGCGCTGCGACTTGCTCAGTTAGGAACGTCAGCCACCGAACACGCGCCTCAACTGATTGGGCTGGGCGGAATGTTCGCGACCGTGTCCATGAGGCGAGGATGCTGGGTGAAGAATCGCAGTTCAAGTAGCCAAAGCACGGTCTTGAAGTCTCGCCACTCAGATAGAAACGGCTCTGGCCCGGTGAACAGTTCTTTTGCTTCCGCGATGCTCGCCTTGACGTATTCGCTAGTCGTCATGTGCGTCACTTCGCTCTCCAGCGCGTCGATGATTTGCCTGAATTCACCTCGATCCAGCCAGATGCCCTCGCACGTTCGGCAGTAGTCAATGCTGACTTTCGTATCGCCGTAACGAACGGCAACGAGTTCGGTCTGGCACTTGGGGCACTTGAGGTGCCGTTGTTCGACCGTGAAGAGATCTGGATGTTTCCAAATTTCGAAATCCATCCAATCGAGATCTGGGTCGGCCTGATCTTTCGCCAGCCGCAGCTCGTCGCGATCGAGCCATACACCTTTGCAGTTGGGGCATTGATCCACTTGAACGGCGAGAAGCTTGGTTGGTTTCAGATCGTGACCACAGGCAGGGCAGAGCTTCATACGATTTGTCCGCCTTTACTATCGAATAAGGTCAGGCGCAAAAAGAAAGTCTCCTTGTTCTAGGCGATGACTCCAGCTCGCTTCGTCGGCAGGTTCAAATCACGTCAGCACTCTTCGTTAGGCTGAATCACTAACCGGGAAGTCGTTTTCGGTACCAGTTTCAGCGATTCGCCGCCCGAGCCCGGATATGACTATCGGAAGGTGCCAGCGCATGAAGGCTTGGCAGTTCGTTATTTCTCTGGAGAGATGCCGAAATGCGAGCCACCTTCAACATCCACCGGAAGAACTTATGAGAACAAAATTTATCTATCTGCTGAGCGCAATCTCCGCAATGACGCTGGCGACACTCCTCGCTCAGGAGGGAACGACAAAGGCGGGAGAGGGGACAGTGATGTTAAACAAGAAGACTTATCAATTGACCCATGCGGTGGCGTATGAGTCAACGATCGACGACGAAGATGCGATCGTGACTGTGCTGAGTGGGCAGCCTATTGCGAGCGAGACACTGAAAGAAGCACGAGCAGCGGAAAAGGAGGGCGGGGAAGGGGATTTTAAGAAGCCATTCCTCAAGATGGTCTTTAAGAAAACGGGCGAACTGAAATATTGGAGCGCGGCTGGGGTTAACACGCAGGTTGGTCACCGTAGCGGTGCCAACGCAAAGGCGGAACTGAAGGTGATGGATGGCCGGGCCATGGGCAAAGTCAGTCAGTCGGCTGAGCCCGACGCGATGATTCCTTCCTCGTTCGATGTGCGATTCAATGTCGCCTTACTCAAGGCTGGCCAGGAACTGCCGGCCTCAACGCCGAAGGTGCGAGGCCCGGCGGCTAACGTGAAGCCGACCGTCACCGGAATCTTCCAAGGAAACGGCAAAGACGCCAAACTCAGCTATGTCTCCGCGCGCTGGGGTGAGCCATTTAATGGCAAGCCCGGGATCGTCCTTGTCTTCACGGAAAAGGATCATTCGAAAGATAGCAAACCGGACTTTAACGCTTCGTTTGGGAAGTTCGGGAGCGCATTGATCATCTCGATGCACGAGGATGGTGATATCTACGGATGTCAGGTCGTGCACAGCGCGCTCGAGAAGAAGAACTTCAGCTCCATCGGGAAAATAGAGACGAGCGCATTCAGCTACGACAACGGAAAGGTCGAGGGCGAACTTACTACCAATGGGCCGGCCGATGCATTCGGCGAGGCGTGGGAGGCGAGACTCAAGTTTGTCGCGCCTCTGGGTGAGATCCCGAAACAGTATCAGGTCACCGAGTCAACCAAAGCGGAAACGAATGAAGCGGCAGAGAAACCGTCGACAACAACTGAGGAGTCAGCAGAGGACTCCGAGACTAACGAATCTAAGCCGGCAGCAGGCGGACTTAAGGCCAGGGATCTCGCCCTGACGAAAGACGCGGCCGAGGTCCAATACAATTCGGTCGTGGAGCAGTTGCAGTTCAAGAGTAAGTCCGGCGTAAAGAGTGTCTGCTCCGAGCTGGCCGCGAACCTGAAAGCGCAAGGATGGAGCAACGATGGCCCGGACATGCTCAATCCTAGCTCTTCCATCCTGAAGCGTAAGCGCGGCGAAGCGACACTCACCATTTTTGTCAAGCCGGCGAATGGCGGGAGCGAAGTGAAAATGATGACGGAAGGACTTTCCTGGGAAGGGCAGTAATCGACCCATTGAGCCAGCCTGTAGGTGCAACGATGAATCGCTTGGCTTGGATCCTGTCGGCCGTTCTTTCGGTGGGAGCTTTGGCGGCGCCGTCGCCCGCGCCTGAGATGGAAACCAAGCTGGCGCATAACAGCGCGGAGGAAGTGCGCACCAAAGATCAGTTGAACCGCTTATTGCAGCAATATCCACTGGCACGATGGTATTTTACCAGGTCAGTCGTGATCGATGAAAAGGCGATTCCGCATAGTCATCCTACGCTGACGCTGCATACTCGTCACCTGAAGGATGACGACCTTTTGCTTTCGACTTTTGTGCACGAGCAAATCCACTGGTTTCTCGATAATCGTCACGACGAAACCAAGGCGGCGGAGGACGAGTTAAGAGCTCTCTTCCCGAAGTTACCGGTGGGCTTTCCGGACGGCGCCCAGGATGAGGAGTCCAACTATCTCCATCTGCTGGTGAACTTCCTGGAATGGCGTTCGGACAAGGAGTTGCTGGGCGAGCTGCGCGCGCGGCAGATCATGGAATTCTGGGCCCACGATCACTATCGCGTCCTCTACCAGACCGTGTTGGAACACGCGCACGAGATTGGAACCATTATCGCAAAGCATCACCTTGACCTGCCAACTGAGAGCGCGCCGCTGACAAGTCACTAAGGGTGTCACGACTTATCGATCCGATGTCCGTTCAATCTCTTTCAGCTATTTGTTCAATCCAGAATTGCTCTCTTTCGTAATTTAGAGATAGTTGTCGGGTCGGCCCGCTGTTGTGTAAGCGTGGGATTTGGAATTCCCCTGAAAGAGGAAATCGCCTTTCCTCGGCAGGGTGACCGCGATATCCTATGATCGCGCAATGGCCGCCGAGGCGCCGCGATGAATTTTGGAGCAGAGACAAAATCCATAACCGAAAGAACCAAAAATGAAGATATCCAACTATCGTAAATACAATCCAGTGATTCTGATGATCACGTGCGTCTCATTTCTTAGCGGACTCGCAGCGAGTCCGGCGATGAGTGCCGCCGCGCCCTCATCCCATGCACAGCCGGTTCAGGGTGCGGGCACGCTGATTATACGTCGAATACCGAATCTCGGTAATAATGTGACGGTCGTCGTGGTTGTTGATGGTGCCTCAGTCGCAAACATTTCATATGGCCGTATGTATCAGGGCTCCCTGTCAGCCGGGCGCCATGTCCTCTCAATCCGGGCACTGGCTCCCAGGCGGAGAGACCTACCCGAGACGACTCTGGATGTGCAAAGCGGCCAAACTTACAACTTCACCGCGGTCGGCGATGGCTCAGGCAATTTGATTCTGAAGGCTGGGTAGGGTTGCCCCCGCCAGAGACAACCGATGGAGCAGGAATCTCCGATGCTCGATCTCTGAGCGTGGGCGATTGCTGAGTTCAGCCGACTTGCCTCCTGCGATTTTGCGGTGCCGCACCTTTCGTGACTTACCGTCGGCCTTTGCGGACGGTCATACGCTAACCGTTGCACACCTTACCCCAAGTGCAGCAGGTTGTTGGTCGTGAAAACAACCTGGGCACTCGGGACGACGACGGCCCAGTTCTTATGGTAACGCCCCGTTGCTGCTAAAGGCTGCAATGAGGCAGCCAATCGTCCAGAAGCCGAGGCGGTGCGTTAACACTGCTTGCGATTGATCGGGCTTGACCAGGTCCCAGGGCACTTGGTCTACTTTCAGTCACGAAATGAGCGAATCCTTTGCGGATCTTAAGTTACGAAGAGGCACACCGGAGGATGCGACCGCCTGCGGGACGATCTGTTACGAGGCGTTTAAGACCGTGGCCGAGGCGCACAACTTTACTCCCGATATCCCATCCGTGGACCCGGCGATTGGGTTGATTAACTCACTCCTATCGCATCCAGGATTTTATTCGATTGTCGCCGAACTCGATGGCCGGATTGTTGGCAGCAATTTTCTCGACGAACGCGGCATCATCGCCGGGCTGGGTCCGATCACGGTTGATCCGACGGTGCAGAATCGCAGCATCGGGCGGCAGTTGATGGAGAAGGCTCACGAGCGCGCAGTGGAAAAGAAGTTTACCGGTGTGCGGTTAGTCCAGGCCGGTTATCACACGCGTTCGCTTTCGCTCTATGCCAAGCTTGGCTACGAAGTGCGCGAGCCTTTGGCTTGCATGCAGGGACAGGCCTTGAATGTAACGGTCACGGATTGCGTGGTGCGGATGGCGGTCGACTCCGACATCGAGGCTTGTAATCGTATTTGCCAAAAGGCGCACGGACAAAACCGCGGCGGCGAGTTAAGTGATGCGATTGGCAGCGGCAAGGCAACCGTGGTCGAGCGCCAAGGTCGGGTAACTGGTTACGCTACGGTCATCGGTTTCTTTGGACACGCAGTTGGCGAAACCAATCGCGATCTTGAGGCGTTGATTGGTGCGGCGAAAGAATTCGTCGGTCCAGGTTTCCTCCTGCCAATCCGCAACGGCGAAGTATTTCGCTGGTGCCTTGAGCAAGGTCTTCGGGTCACGCAGCCGATGACTTTAATGAGCAAAGGATTTTACAACGAACCAGCCGGCGCCTTTCTGCCATCGATTCTCTACTAAATGCTGGGTTGGATTCTACCCATCCGGATTCTTGCTAAGTTAGTGATTGTTTCTTATTGCCGGTCGGTTCTCCGACAACTGATACACACAAAGTGAGATCTCGAACCTTTCTGCTAGCGATCGCTGCCGGTGCGGCGACTTCGGTGCTGTCTTATTTCGGCACGGGTTTGCGGCCGATGTGGCCGTTACTTTGGTTGGCACCGGTGCCGATCCTTGCAATCGCGCCGCGACTTAGTCGCAGCGGTGCCTTTACCCTGGCGCTGGTGGCGTGGTTTCTAGGCGAGCTGAATTTGTGGAAACACCTCGCTTACGGCCTCGGGCTGCCTTGGCCGCTAATCGTTATTTCGTTTGGAATTTCGGCGGTCATCTTTGCGCTGGCAGTTTTGCTGGTGCGAACCTTCCTGCGCCGCGGCTTGCTTTTTCCGGCTGCTCTCGCCTTCCCGGTGTTCTGGGTGACGTGCGAATACGTCTCGGCCAGCGTTTCACCTCATAGCACATACGGTAATCTGGGTTACACGCAGATGGGGAATCTGCCGCTCATTCAGATTGCGTCACTGACCGGCATTTGGGGAGTTAGCTTCTTCGTGTTTTTGTTTGCCGGCACGGTCGCAACGCTCTTGAGCGGAAGCGGCCAGCTGCAGAAACGCCGCGCGCTTACGATTACGGTCGGTGCGGTTTTGTGCGCGGTTCTTCTCTTTGGCGCATGGCGCTTGCGATCGAGCACCGCTGCGAAGTCGGTAGCGGCTGTGCTCATCGCCAAGGACATGCCGATGAGTGCGTATCTCGGGTCGGAGCAACAAGCTCTGGAACTGCTACACGAGTACGCCGATGAAATCCGCCGCGTGACACCGCCTGGAACCGATGTCGTTGTTCTGCCGGAAAAAATCGCGCGCGTCAGTGACAATGTCCTGACCGAAGTGGATGCGCTCTTTGCTTCAGCCGCAGCCGCGACCGGAGCAATGATTGACATCGGCCTCGTGCGCCGGACCTCCTCTGGCGCCTTTAACTCATCGCGCGTGTATTCACCCGACCAGAAAGTGTCGGCGAATTACGACAAGCATCACCTTTTGTTAGGCGTCGAGCCGGAGCATCCGGGAAACCCGAACGAACGGGTGCTTTTAAATCTTCCGATCGGCCGGGCGGGTTTGCAGATCTGCAAGGACATGGATTTTCCGCGGCTCAGCCGCGAGTACGCGCGTGACGGCGCAAGCTTGCTGCTTGTGCCCGCGTGGGACTTCGATCTTGACCGATGGCTGCACGCCCGGATGGCGGTGTTGCGCGGGGTGGAGAACGGGTTCGCGTTGGCACGCGCGGCGCGCAACGGACTTCTCACCTTGAGCGATAGTCGCGGCCGGATTCTCGGGGAGAAAGCGACCGTGCCCGGCCAATTTGTTTCGCTTAGCGGGAAGGTTAACGTCGTGCGCGAGCAAACGTTGTATTCGCAGACCGGGGACTGGTTTGCCTGGATCTGTGGCGCGGGATTTGTCGCGCTGCTGGTAGCATGCTTTGGGCGATGGAGAACAAAGATCACGTAATGGGCGACAAGAAGCAGCCATCAATCCTCTACTAACTCTTGGGCTGGATTCTACCCCAACCCAATTTCTGACTAAGTTAGCGAATGCCTCGAATTGTCTCTTTGTTGCCGGCTGCTACCGAGATTGCCGCGGCGCTAGGCCTGATGGACGACGTCGTAGGTGTTTCGCATGAGTGTGATTTTCCCATCGAAGCAAACGCGCGCCCGCGCGTCACTCGTTGCCCGATCCATAACGCCGGCTTAAGCAGCCGCGACGTGGATGAATGGGTGCGACGTGCCCTGCGCGAGAACGGAACGATCTACGAGATCGATGACGCTCTCCTGCGCGAGTTACGACCGGATGTAATCCTGACACAGCAGCTATGCGATGTGTGCGCGATAGGTTACGGCACAGTCGCTCGCCTGGCAGCTACTTTGCCCGGTCCGCCGCAAATGGTGAACCTCGAACCGTCTAGCTTGTCCGATATCTTCGCTGACATTCGACGCGTAGCCGAGGTTTGCGATGTAAGTGAACGCGCAAACAGAGTTACCGAAGAGTTATCGCGGCGCGTGGAGGCCGTGCGCGCGCGGGTAAGGGGGATTCCAGAACGGCCGTCGTGTTTTCTCATGGAATGGGTTGACCCGCCGTTTTGTTCCGGACATTGGGGACCTGAACTGGTTGAGATCGCGGGTGGTTACGACTCGTTAGGTCGAAAGCACCAACCTTCCGCACAGATCAGCTGGGAGCAAGTCTTGCAAGCGCGTCCCGAAGTTATTGTGCTGGCGCTTTGTGGACTTGGGATTGAGCGAGCGCGACAGGATTACCTCTTATTGAAGAGCTTCCCCGAATTCGACGCGCTGCCCGCGGCACAAAGCGGACAAATCTATCTGGTCGACGCCAGCGCCTATTTCGCCCGGCCCGGTCCACGGATTGTCGATAGCCTGGAAATCCTGGCCGGCATTTTGCATCCGCAGAAATTTCCAGAGTTTAGTAACTACGAAAAGGTGCGTGTTAATTGACATTGCCCCAATCAATTAGGGTCAGTGACTAATAGGGCGCGCGCATAACCAGCGCCTCCACCGCCGTGTTTTCTACTCATCGTTAAGAAGTGAAGCGATCATCGCCTGGTATCGTTCTCAGCCGTGCGTTGTTCCTGGCCAAAGGAACGTTTGCGCGCTTCCAGGAACGCAGCTAAGGCGTCGAGTTCGGCGGGTTTAAGTGAACTACCGTAGGCTGGCATGTTATGCCCGCCATTGACGATGCGCAGGACCAGGTTATCCCGCGATAGCTTATCCCCGATGTAGGTCAGGTCCGGCCCGCGCCGGCCACCGAAACCCTGAACGAGGTGACAATTCAAGCAGCCTTTGTCGTGAAACAATCGAGCTCCGGTGAAAATCGGACCAACCGTTGCTCCTACGACTGACTCACTAAGAGGCAAGGCCTGGAAGTTAGGTGACCACGGCGAACGCTGCCCTTCCCACCAAAGCGAGCCGATCATGATGACCGATAGTAATGCGACTGCGATTGCCCATGGGCGTCGGGTAGCCGAGCGCTCGCCCTTATGATTCAACACCGGGATCATGAAAAGGAGAAGACCGATCAGGATCGGCATCAGAATCATGACGTAGCCTTCGATCCTGGCGGGAGTGAGCGCGAGCAACGCGAAGTACCAAAGTAGATACCAGTCCGGTCGGGGATCCGCCTGCAGCACACTTGGATCCGGCGGCTTATCCAATACCGGAGGACCGATGAAGTATGCCGCAAGACCTATGGCGACGATCATGGCGGTCGCGACGATCACGTCGCGCCAGGCAAGGTCCGGCCAAAATGGTTTCCCGCTCTTTTTTAGTAGCTCGTCGTACTCCGCCCGATAAGTCTTAGGGTCAACCGGCTTCCCGGCAACAGGCGGCTCCGAGATGCCATGCCGAAAGACCAGCCATAAATGTAAGCCGATGAAGGCAAACATCATTGCGGGCAGCACGAAGACATGGATCGCGAAGAACCGGCTAAGTGTGGCGCCGCCGATGGTTGTGCCACCCAGGATAAAGCGCGCCACCCAGTCGCCAACGATGGGAATGCGCCCGGCCTGCTCGGCGGCGACCACAACCGACCAGGCTGCGGTCTGGTCCCAGCGCAAGAGTTGGCCGGTGAATCCCATCACCAGAGTGAAGGCGAGCAGTAAGATGCCAGTCGACCATGTCATCTCGCGCGGAAACTTGTAGGCGCCGAACAGGAACGTCTGAGCCATGTGCGCGCCGATCATAAGGACCATCGCGGAAGCCCCGAAGTAATGCAGGGCGCGCAGGAAGGAACCAAAGGGCGCGTTACTGGTTATGAATACGAGCGTCTCGTAGGCTTGGGAAGAGGAAGGAATATAGGAGAACGCCAGTGCCACCCCGGTCACGACCTGCACCATGAAAGCAGTGAGAGTGGCGCTGCCAAAGACATACCACCATTTCGCGTCTTGCGGTGCCAGGTGACGCGCCGGCTTGAGAAGGACGCTAATCCCGATCCGATCGTCGAGCCAAAGCCAGACTGTCTTGAGTATCCTGGTCACAGCGTTGTTGAGATCGGCACTACGACTGATTTCATTCTCACTACGCCGTTTTCGATCCGCACATCGTACTGAAAGAGCGGGCGCGGTGGCGGACCAGCCGCGACGGTGCCGTCATCGTAGTAAACGCCACCATGACAAGGACACATAAACAGTTTGGCGCCCTCGAGCCAGCGCACCGGGCAGCCGAGATGAGTGCAGTTAGCTGAGAAGGCGATGAAACTGTCTTCACTCACACGTCGCAGCCAGACCGCGTTCTTCGCCGTCACGCCCGCCCACGGCAACGGCGAAGGATCCATTACCGTCACGGCTACCGTCTTGCCAATTTCAAAGTCGTTGGGCTTACCCAGCGTTACCCATTCCTCCGGTGACTTGCGAAAGAACGGCGCAAACAGGAATCCAATCACCGGCACTCCGACAATCGCGCTGCACAATCCAATCAGGCCGATTGAGAGCTTTTCAACAAAGCGCCGTCGGCTGATTTCCTCCAGAGTTTCCTGCGGCGGTGCGGCAGGCGAGTTAGTGAGACTTGTGTCCATGACGAATTTCCGTAAGCCAACCGGCGAGCGCGGCGGTGAAGAGGATAAAGCCGACGAGCGAAATGACCCAGGAGCTGATCAATCCCCAAAAGAGAAATGCGACTCCCATGGCCAAACCCGCCGGGAAGTAAGTGGGTCGCGGGAGCGGTTGTTCGCGCAGAGCCTCCCAACCCGGTGGTACCGCAGGTGAATCTTCGTTAGGCATGATGCTCCTCCGAGGCTTGCGGCGCATGCATGCGCCCGAGTTGCGCCAGGATGGCAGTGGCATAGATCAAACACATCGGTACCCACATGAGCAAACCGCCGATCTGCTGATCACGTTCAATCGTCAGGCCCCAGTCATTGCGGATCGTCGAGAGCATCCCTAACTGGTCGACAGGATGTTGAAAAATCGGGCAAATCGACACCGGCGAGAACGTAATAATAATGCCGAGAAGGCTGCAGGCCACGCAGGCGGTAAAAAGGTAACCCATTCCGAAAAGAGGCGGTAGACGGTCCGCCTCGCGCGGCGCGATCACCTGCCACCAAAACAGTCCGCCCATGATGATGAGGGTGACCGTCTCAACCGCGAAAACACTCCTTGAGGAGTTAGCGGCGTTGCAAAGTGCGGGCGTATGCCAGAGCCACATCGCGCCAACGCCCGCACCCCAGCCGACCAGTGGCTGCGCAAAAACCTGTAGCGAACGCGGCAGCGAAACGGTTCGGGGTAGACTTAGCAGAAGGAGCGCGGGAACGACCAGGACGAGCAGAATGTGCTGAGTCATATGAGCGCTAAAGAGATAGCCATTGGCCAGGGCGGCGAGCGGAGAGAGCAGCGCGAGCAGGAAGAGGATCATAGCCGCCGCGAAGTAACTCGTGCGACCGCGACGCCCGAAGATGGCGAAATACCCGCAAATCGCTGCGCCACAGACCAGCAGCAGAGCGGGATTCCACTGCCACCCCCTGAGTAAGAATTGGCTACTATTCATTTGTTGAGAAGCGGGAGGATATACACTGTCACCAGGACAAAGATCCAGACGACATCGACGAAGTGCCAATAGTAACCGGCAGCTTCAAAGGCGGACTCATGACCCGAGACAAAATCGCTTTCCCAGGCCAGCCAAAGAAATATCAGGAGCGCCACCAGCCCAATGAAAACGTGCAAGCCATGAAAGCCGGTGAGGGTGAAAAACGTCGTCGCGAAAACGTTTGTGCCGACAGCGACGCCGCTTTGGAATAGGTTCCAGTACTCAGTAACCTGTCCGGCAAGGAAGACTGTGCCGAGCGCGATCGTTAGGCCGAGCCACCCGAGCATCGCGGCCCGCTTGTGTTTGCGTAGTCCGATTTCCGCCCGCCAAAAAGTAAAGCTGCTCGCGAACAGGCAGACGCTGAAGACCAGAGTTCGTCCTACCTCGAGCCCCTTCGGGCCAGGACCCGGCTGCGGGCGCACGTAGAAGTACAAATAAGACAGAATGAGGATGAGGAAGAAGCCGGCTTCGGAAAAGATGAAAGCGAGAATCCCGGTCTTGTTGTGATCGGGCAGAGTTATAGCGGCGCTATTTTCGCCGACGACCGGATCAGGCCGATCGGGATTGGCTATGTCCCACAATGGCCGACGGCTTCGGATGGGAGGCAGAGCGACAAAGTTCTCATGTGGCGGTGGCGAAGTTGTCGCCCATTCCAGGGTCCAGGCGTTCCAAGGATTGTCGCCGGCTGCTTTCCCGCGAAAGAGCGAACTCAGGACGTTCCAGACGAGGGCAAGCGACGCGGCACTCATAAAAAAAACGCCACTGGTCGAGAGCATGTTCATCCATCCCCAGTGGGGCAGATCGGGATAGGTATAGACGCGGCGCGGCATACCTAACAAACCAAGGAAATGCTGAATGATGAAAGTCAGATTGAAGCCGATGGTCATGAGCCAGAAGGTCCATTTGCCTAACGACTCTGAGAGCATGCGTCCGCTCATCTTTGGAAACCAGTATTGAATGCCGCCGAGGATGGCGAAGACGATGGCGCCGACGGCTACAAAATGGAAATGCGCGACCAGGAAATAACTGTTCTTCGTCTGCCAATCGAGCGCCGCGCTGGCGTGACTGATTCCGGTGAGCCCGGAGACAAGAAATTGGAGGAGAAAGGCGATGGCAAAGAGCATCGGGACGCGGAACTGGATGCGCCCGCCGATCATCGTCGCGGTCCAGTTCAGGACCTTTACGCCGGTGGGAATAGCGATCAGCATTGAAGCGATGGCGAAGAAGGCATCCATCGGCCGACCCATGCCAACGGTGAACATGTGATGTCCCCATACTCCCATGCTTAGTACCGCAATTGCGACACTGGACGCGGCGACAAATTCGTAACCGAAAATAGGTTTGCGGGAAAAAACCGGAATGATCTCGGAGATAATCCCGAAAGCCGGAAGAGCGAGGATGTAAACCTCCGGATGACCAAAGGCCCAGAAGATATGTTGCCATAAGACGGGCGAGCCGCCGCCAATGGGGAGAAAGAAGTGGCCGTTGAGCTGGCGATCGATCAGGAGCATGGCCAGACCGGCATTTAAGACCGGCAACGCCATGAGAATGATGAAGGCGTTCACGAAATTGATCCAGGTAAAGAGCGGCAAACGCCGGATCGTCATCCCGGGAGCGCGCCGACTAATGACTGTAGCTACAATATTGATCGCCAGGCTGATGGAGCCGGTGCCGAGAACAAAAAGAGAGACAGCCCAGTAATCCACGCCGAGCGCCGATGAATAAGGAGTTTCGCTCAAAGGGGTGTAAGCAAACCAGCCGACCGCCGGCGCGCCGCCCGCGAAGACGCTGAAGTGCAAGAGAATCCCGCCTAACGGGACACACCAGAAACCGAAAGCATTAAGGCGGGGGAAGGCCATGTCGCGCGCGCCGATTTGCAATGGCAGGACATAATTCACCAACCCAAAAAGCGCCGGCATCGCGACGAGAAAGATCATCGTCGTGCCGTGCATGGTGAAGAGTTGATTAAAAGTGTCGGGCTGGACGAGGTGATTGTTAGGCACGGCCAGTTGGAGACGGATGAAAAGGGCTTCCACTCCTCCGATGACGAAGAAGACCAGTGCAGTCAGGAGATAAAGGACTGCGATACGTTTGTGATCGACGGTCGATAACCAGGCTAGCCTGTGATACGCGCGCGTCGCTGGGTCGAGTAGCTCCGTCGGTAGAAACGTGGCGGTCGTGCTGGTTTCGTTCATCGTAAGCTTGAGAGGTAACCGGCGAGCTGATCAATCTCCTGGTCCTTCAGGTTGAAGTCCGGCATGAGCGCGCCCGGTTTGATCGTTTGCGGCTTATTGACCCAGTGGCGCATGTTCTCCGGCGTGTTCTCTAAGACACCGGCCGCAAGTTGCCCGCGACTGGCCACGTGAGTGAGATCGGGCGCGACCCGTGCGTTCGCGCCCGGCACGCCTTTGATCGCGTGACAGTTGATGCACGTCTGTGTTCGAAACAATTCGAGACCTTTGAGTGTCGTGTCAGTCACGGCGGCCTGAGCCGGGCGCAACTGCGCCTGTTGCCATTGCTCAAACTGCGCCGGTTCCTCCGCTACCACCACGATGCGCATCCAGGCATGTTGCGTACCGCAGAATTCCGAGCACTGACCGAGGTAAGTCCCGGGCTTGTCCGCTTCTAACCAGATATAGTTAGGCTGGCCGGGCACGTTGGTCATCTTACGAGTCAACTGCGGCACCCAAAATTCGTGCAACACATCCTGCGACTCGAGCCGAACGCATAACGGTTTGCCCGCGGGGATATGAATCTCGTTTGCCGTCGTCACACCCGACGCCGGATAATCGGCCTGCCACCAAAACTGATGCCCCGTCACGACCAGATCGGGTGAAGACGCGGGTGGCGGGTCAGCTCGGTTCATTGCCTGGAGGGTGAGCACGAAAAGGAACAACACGATCACGAATGGAATGATCGTCCACGCGATCTCGACTTTCTTGTTCCCGGCGTACTGCTCCGGGTCGGCCTCACCGCTTCGGCCGCGGAAGCGGAAAATCGCGTAAAGAATTCCGCCGCTGACAATGATCCAGATAAGAGCGAAGACGACGAGGGAAACGATGCCGAGGTCAAAAATCGCCTTCGCCTCCGGTGACTGAGGCTGCAGCACGCTCGAATTGTAAACCAGGATCTGCATGGTTACTGCAAACTGCCCTGAGACTCATGGTTTAAGGGGCCGACCGGAGATTGAACAGAAAAATTTTGAGCATTTGTTAAGAATTTTGCCGACCACTCTTGGCGGTGTGCAAGATCGCTCAGCTAACGAGCGCGACAGGATTACCTGTTACTGAAGAATTTCCCCGGATTCGACGCGCTGTCCGCGGCACAAAGTGGACAAATCTACCTGGTCGATGCCAGGGCCTGGTTCGTCCGGCCGGTCCGCGCATTTTCAATAGCCTCGAAATCCTGGCCGGTGTGCTGCATCCGCAAAAAATTCCAGAGTTTAGTAACTACGAAAAGGCACGTGTTAATTGACATTGCCCCAATCAATTAGAGTTCTATGACCGCCAGTCTGGCTAATGATTCCAATGCGAATCGCCAGCGCGGAACGACCGCCGCGAGATTCGATTCCGAATAATAGGGAGCTGACGATTTTCTGGGACTGGCTGCAGGGTACAGGTGACTCGGGCCGCGTTATCTCGGAAAGCTTTGGTGCGAGGAGTCTGTGCATAGCTCTGCGGAGAGCAGGCGTTTCGCGCCGATAACCTAACAACGAAAGGAACCTATGAAAAAGACACTACTAAGTATAGCATTGGCAGCGGTGGCGCCGCTCGCTTTTGCTCAAACATCATCCACCACGACGACCACGACAACGACTACGGGCACAGGTACGATTACGGAGTACACGCCGGGCTCGGCCATCGTGCTCAAGGAATCGAGCGGTCCGCGCCATTACCACTTTGGTAAGAAAGTGGTTTATGTGACGAAGAGCGGCAAAGAGCTGGATGAAGATACAGTCAGGACGCGGGTCCGCATCGGAGTGCCAGTGCATGTTGAGTACACGGGCGACGGCGACAACCTGATGGTCAATCGCGTTGTTCTTGACGAAGATTAAACAGGTAACGGCGACCCGCTCAGGCACGGCTTGTTTCCGCGCCCTGAGCGGGTTTGCTTGTACGCAGGAAACGCCGTGCGATAACGTCGAATCACCAAATAAGCTTGTTGATGTTGTCGGCCATTCTCGCGCTTGCTCTTGGACTGTGGTTCGTTTCGGTACCCCGGAGCGTGATACGTTGTTACTCCTGGTTCCATAGGCGACAGGTTAAGTTGCCTCCTCCATCAGGCGTCCGTCTCGCTGGGTGGATTTGGTTGGTCATAGTCCTCACTCTTATGACGCTCAGCGAGGTCGGAATAATTTTAGGTTCAAACTGACCCACTGCCGAATATTTCCTATCGATAGGAAGAGATCGACAAGAGGAGCGCGCGTGCTCATAATCACCGTCGATCCCGACGCATTAGGAGTGGTGCACGAGTTCCCCCGTTTCCAGATCACCTATTACCGGACGGGCGATTCGTTGAAAACAGTTTGACCGAAGCGCCCGCTTGGCCTTCCAGACGACTGTGTCAGTTGCAACGCCCCATCTCGTCAATCCTGGTTGCTATATTCCCGTTTGAGTATATTCTCACCGGGTTATGAGACTCAGCGAACTCAAGACGACCCTGCGGTCACAACCAACCGCCTATCCGCGTTTCCGCCTGCCCGATGGCGATCAAATCCTGGCGCATTTTCATATCACGGAAGTCGGACACGTCACGAAGCGCTTCATCGATTGCGGCGGCGTTGTGCACGACCGCATCGAGGTCTGCCTGCTTCAGACCTGGCTTGGCGATGATCTCGATCATCGGCTGGCGGCTGGGACCTTCGCGAAGATCCTCGATCTCGGCACGCAGGTTCTTCCGAGTGATGACCTGGAAGTTGAGGTCGAGTACGATTGCTGCGTCGTGGCGCAGTATCCGATCGTGAATGCGACTGTCGGGGGTGACTTCATCGACCTTCAGCTTGGTGAAAGGCATACCGATTGCCTGGTACGACGCCGGCACGAAGAGGAAGGCGCTTGCTGCAGTAACTCAGAGGAAGCGGAGCGCGCAGCCACAACGTGCTGTTAGCCGACGATGGACCTCGTCCAAATCTATCAATGCTTATGCGACCCTACGCGACTGCGCATTTTGCATCTCCTGACACAGACGCCTTTGTGCGTCTGTCATTTCCAGGACATCCTGGACGAACCGCAAGTGAAGATCTCGAAGCACCTCGCCTACCTGCGTGAGAGAGGAATGGTCGTAGCCGAGCGCGAACAGAACTGGATGATTTACTCGCTCCCGAAGAAACGTGACGCCGAGCTGGACGCAAACCTGAAATGCCTTCAAGATTGTGTGCAAACCGATCCGGCCTTTAAGCGCGACTTGCGCAACCTGGAGAAGGTTCGCGCCAAAAGCGACTCACCGGCCGGCGCCTTACTTGGCTGACGCCTAACGAGAAAGTGGGCTCACTCGCAAAACGTAGTCTTGCAGAGCTGCTTGGCACCTTTGCCCTCGTCTTCGCCGGTACCGGTGCCATCGTGATTAACGACGTCTCCGGAGGCGCGGTCTCCCATCCGGGTATTGCCCTCACATTCGGACTCATCGTTATGGCCATGATCTACACCTTTGGTGACATCTCCGGCGCGCACCTGAATCCCGCTGTAACGCTGGGCTTTGTTACCGCTCGTCGTATGCCGGCCAGCGAAGGCATGAGTTACATCGTCAGTCAGATCATCGGGGCCATTGCTGCGAGCCTGGTCCTGCGTCTCCTTTTTCCGGACCATGCCACTCTTGGCGTGACATTGCCCGCGGGCAGCGCAGCGCAATCCTTCGTGCTCGAGTTCCTCCTCACTGCGCTGCTGATGCTCGTGATTTTAAACGTCTCCGTCGGCGCAAAAGAAAAAGGAATCACGGCCGGGATCGCAATTGGCGGTGTCATTGCGCTCGAAGCGATGTTTGCCGGCCCGATCTGCGGGGCATCCATGAATCCCGCGCGCTCCTTCGCGCCCGCGTTGGTGACGATGAACTTCCACTCACTTTGGATTTACCTCCTTGCGCCAATTCTCGGCGCGCTCGTCGCGGTTCCGCTTTGTATCTGTGTGCGCGAAGCCGGTTGCTGCACAAAGTCAGCCTGATAACTCGATGAAACAGAAAGTCCTCTTTATCTGCATTCATAACAGCGCCCGCAGCCAGATGGCCGAGGCATGGCTGAACGCCATCTGCGGCGGCTACTTCGAAGCGCAGAGCGCCGGGCTCGAACCGGGAAAACTCAACCCGTTCGCCGTCCAAGTCATGGCCGAAGCAGGCATCGACATTTCAAAAAAGGAAACGCGATCGACCGCCGATGTCTTCAAGTCAGGCGAACTCTTTGCCTACGTGATTACCGTCTGCGACGAAACCAGCGCGGAACGCTGTCCTATCTTTCCCGGTCCAGCGCAACGCCTTCACTGGAGCTTCCTCGATCCATCTGCGGTCACCGGCACAGCCGAAGAGAAGCTCAAACAAGTGCGCATAATTCGCGATGAGATTCGCAGCAAGGTGGAAAAGTGGTGCGAACAGGTCTGTGCGGGAGCGTTCGAACGCGCGGAAAATACGTAGATCGTCTGCTTTAACCGAAGACGAATCCCGCTCCTCAGGCTTCGGCCGGACTTGCTATCACCCGCCGAAAGGGAGAGCACGGATGTTACAAAATGGTAAGAAGGAACGCAGTGACAGGTGCATCGTCGTCTTGATAGCCTCGATGGAAGACACAGTGATTAGCACTTTGTCCCAGCTCATACGAAAAGGTAACAAAATATTATGAAAAAGAGGTCATCTTCACAGGACGCGTTCTTTAATCTGCGGGTCGTGTTCGGAATCATACTTGGCAGCATCGGCCTGTGTCTGGCGCTGGTTAGCGTTGGCACATTCTCTAACGCATTCGCCCAGACGGGCGGTCAAACAGACGCCACGTCTCGGTCGCCTGAAATAGTCCGAATGGTCGGTCCCGTCAGTCTGGACCAGGATTTAAGAAGTCTCCCTTACATCGCGCCGAAGGAAGAGTTTGAGGAGCGAGTCATGACGCGCTATCCACACCCAGGGGCGGGAGATCTGCCGGCGGGTCCTTTAGTGGAATGTCCTAACCTCACGGCGACGCTACTCAAGAACGTTTGGCAACCAACGCCGACCATCCCGCCGCCACTACTGACTTTCGAGGGAGTGGCGGAAACCCAGAGCGGATGCGGGTGCGAGCCGCCGGACAGCGACGGCGATGTTGGTCCGAATCATTACGTCGAAGCGATCAACAGTTCGTTCAAGGTTTTTGACAAGAGTGGAAACACCCTGGCTGGCCCGACCACATACAACTCGCTCTTTGCTCCTTTGGTAGGCACGCCTTGCAGTAATTTAAACGACGGAGATCCATATGTCCTTTACGACCCCGTGGCCGATCGCTGGCTGGTAAGCGACTTCGCCTTTGCTTCATTTCCAGGAACATTATTCTACCAATGCATCGCTGTGTCTAAGACGCCAAGCCCTGTTACCGGCGGCTGGTTCCTTTATGCCCTGCAGGTGGATCCGGGGAATCCGACTTTCCTTGGCGATTATCCCAAGTTCGGGTTCTGGAATAACCCGCAGCCCGGCGGCGCCTATTTCCTGACGATGAACCTCTTTGCCAGCCCCACCAGTTTCAATGGCGTCCGCGCCTATGCACTCGACCGCGCCAGCATGCTGGCCGGTGGGCCTGCTAACGCGGTCGGGTTTAGCATTCCTACGGCTGGACTGGGCGATTCCTATAGCCTGGTTCCGGCGACTTTTCGCACTGGCACTGCGCCGCCCGCGGGACGCGATGAATTTCTCCTTGCGATCGACAGCCCGGCAACTGGAGGCGTTACCCTGACCCAGGTAAAAGGCTGGCTCTACCATGTGAATTTTTCGGGAGGTTCCACACTTGGAATTGGCACTAACCATAGCCCTAACTCACTCATTACAGTCAACGGTTTCGTTGACGCCTTCACCAGTGGCGCCGGCTTTACCATCGTGCCTCAACAGGGAACGACGTCGAAGCTGGACACCTTAGGCGACAAAATCATGACGCCGTTGGTCTACCAGAATCGCAGTGGGACGGAGTCGTTGTGGGCTTCCGGCACGGTTTGTACCGATGCGAATTGCACCGGTCAAACCGGTGTTCGCTGGTACCAATTTAACGTAACCGGCGGCACATTTCCCACCACTCCGACTCAGCAGCAAACCTGGACCAATAACAGCGACGGGGTCTGGCGCTTTATGCCCAGCATCGCGGTTGATTCATGCGGCAATACCGCCATCGGTTACGCCAGCTCCAACTCCAGCATGTTCCCAGGCATTCGGTATGCCGGACGTCTTACCACTGACCCGCTCAATAACCTTGGCCAGGGAGAAGCCGTCATGTTCAACGGCACAGCCAGTCAGACCTCAAACCGCTGGGGAGATTATAGCATGACTACGGTTGATCCTTCCGATGGTACCACCTTCTTCCATGTCAACGAGTACTATACGACACTCAGCAGCTTCAACTGGCACACGCGCATCGGGAAATTCACCTTCAATACCTGTGGCGGTGGCACGGTGAACCTGGTCAGCGCGGCTTCCCGTGTCTCACACCGCACGGCTGGCACCTTCGACATCAACATGCCGCTCACCGGCACAGATGGAGTTGAAGACCGCGATACCAGTGGCAGCTACCTGGCTGTCTTTACCTTCGACACGGCCGTCACATCCGGCACTGCCAGCATAACGAGCGGCACCGCGACCGCGGGCACTCCTACCTTCAGTGGGAATGAGATGAGAGTTCCGCTCACCGGCGTGGCTAACGCGCAAAACGTGACCATCCACCTTTCGGGTGTAAACGGGGGTAGTGGAACGTCGGATGTCAAATTTGGCTTCCTCATTGCAGATGCCGACGCCAGCCGGGTGGTGAATAAGATGGACCAAAACGTCATCTCGGCGCAGGTCGGTCAGCCAGTTACGTCCGCAAACTTCCGTGAGGACGTGCGTCCGGATGGCGTAATCAACTCCAACGACGTTAACGAAGTCAAGAGGCACAAGAATACCTCGCTTCCGTAACCGCGAATCTTAAGAAGACTTGCTTCCGAGAGTTGTCCTATCCAACTCTCGGAAAGCTCGCGAGATAACTCTCGAGCGTTTTGAGCATTTGCTCCGCTCCCTTCCCTCGTTCCCAAACTCCCGTTTGGGAACGCGTCTATTCTAGAAACTCCGTTTCGTGCTGCACCACCTGCCGCCACAGTGGAAAAGTAAGAAGGAGGAAGGCTGAATTAAGAAGGGGAGACCTCTCACCCTTTGACTCGCTTCAAACTCGTTACGAAGATCGCTGTGAGTTCATCACACTCCTGCCGCAACGGCACTGATTTCTCCACTCTAATGCACGGAGAAAAGGGGCCACTGGCCCGGATGCCTCTCAATTCATGATGTTATCTGAAGGTAATCCCTAAGCCGCTGCCGTTATCGGAAGACCTGGCTTCGCCGGCGCCGAAGCCGACGACTAGTTTAACTCAGGAGCGAGGCAAACCTCGCTATTACTGAATACTGGTCAGCGTCAGATCGTTGCCGTCTCCGCCTTCGTAGTTCGCCACGAATTTGTTGCCGTGGTCGGTGAAAACCAAACCGTCGGGCAGGTTATCGAAAACTCCGGCGATGGGAGTGGCGGCTGTGTTATTGATCAGCGTCAGCACCGTGCCGACCGGGACCGCTAACCCGCGGTTATTGAAAAAGGCGAACTGCGCCCCTGCCTGGATCGTGACACCATCCGCGACGACTTGACTGGCCGTCGGACCCCTTGTCAGGCCGACATTGAAGAAACCGTCCGAAGCGAAAGTAAGGCTGTTCTCAATCGTGATCGTGCCGGGATGGGTAAAGCTTTGTCCGGGCGTAAGGAACGAGCCATTGCCGGGAGTGTTACTTCCGATCGTGACTGCGCCCGAAATGGTGCCATTGCCGCCGAGCGCACCTGAATCCACTCGTACTGCGCCCGTCCCGGTGGCAGACCCGGTGGTGTTATCGGCCAGGAGAGTGCCAGCTTTCACGATCGCGCCGCCAGTATGAGTGCTGCCATTCGTTAGGTCCAGTCTACCCTTGCCGGTCTTGATAAGAGCGCCCGAGCCGGAGATGACTCCTCCGAATGTGACATTCAATTTGTTGTTGATCGTAAGACTGGACGAACCGAGAGCAACCAGGCCATTACCTTGGACGGAATTGAGCGTCACTCCTGGCGCGTTGTGCAGCGTCAGGTCGAGCGTCGCATTACCCTGCAGGACGACATTGGCCCGGCCGCCCGTGGAGTCATCGAGGAAGAAAACCTGGCCACCGCCAGCGCCATTGTTGCCACCATTTGCGGCGATGGTCGCGTTACCCGCAGTCGACGCATCCACAAACTCCAGGTGTCCACCCGTAGCACCGCGCACCATGCCCGGATTGATGGTGAAAATTGCACTGCCTGCGCTCGTCGTATCGAAGAAAAGAACACCGCCGCCGGCAGCCGTGTTCGCCGCACCACCATTCAGGAAAAAGGAAGCCGTGTCAGCGGTAGAGCTGTTAAAGAAAGAAGTCGTGCCGCCGAAGGACCCGCGGACCGCTGCGCCGCTCTGCGTGTAAATCGCGTTCCCCGCCGTCGCGGTGCCGGAGAAATCGAGCGCTCCCTGATCGTGTCCGATGGCGCCAATAACGAAGTTTTGCGCCAACGCGGAGTTATTCACCACACCCACGCCGCTGATGAGTATGATAGCGAACTCAGACGAGTTATTGATATTGAAAGGGCCCGCATCCGGCTGGAAGACGATGCTATCCAGGGTGATGCCGCTGGTGACGGTAACATTCGTTTGGTTTGAGCTGGCAAAGGTGGCGACATCGGATGAGCCATTCGGAACCGTCGCCGGCGTCCAATTAGCGGGCGTATTCCAATTCCCGGTCGCCGGGTTTTGCTGCCAGGTCGCGCTTCCCGCACGAGCGAGTGGGGCATTGGCGCAGAACAAGGCGGTAAGTCCGAGAAGACCGAAATGAGAGGAGAGGTGGAACGGTGATTTCATGGTGCGGACTCTGCGCGACCCGCTCGTGCGACGCGAACCGGGAAAGGTAACGCCGTTGTAACTTCTTCTCTCTCCGCCGCAATTCGTCACCAACGCTCCCGGCAATCAATTCCTACTTCATCCTTCTGCCTTGATACTTTCTTTCCGCCAGCCCGGGCGCGTTCGCGCAAGTCTTTCGCCGTGTCGTCGGCGTCACGCCGACGGAGTTTCGCGCCCGGCTCTGAGTTACCGCCTATCGTTCTCCGCAATAGAACATCCACCTAGCTTACGGCACGGACCGTGCGGTCAAACAGCTCACTTATATGATCCTCTTTCACTTTTCCGTTGATTGCCTGTCGCACAAAGACGCGTAGATCCTTTTCGGTCAGCAATAAGACCATCCCGCCTTGCTGAGCAATGCGTTGCACGTGACGATAACACGAAGGCTCGAGGTCAGTTGCTCGATAAGCAACCACGGCAAACCGCCCTCCGACGTCATTAAGGTAATAGCTTATCTGTTGAAAGTCATCGGCGCCAATGTTACTATAATTCTTACACTCCCAGATAACCTGCGTCGCGCCATACTTCTCACGCACCATTCGCCAAAACCCTACAGATGCGCGATTCGAGGCCACCCAGTCACGGATGACTACACCTTGATAGGTGCGTTGCTTCGGTTGAACATTCGTTAATGAACGGAAGAAGCAAAGTTTTATCAGCTCTCCAACCCACTCTTCGAATGCGACGGCACCGGGCTTTCCTTTATCGATGTAATCAATCTTGTCTAAGAGATCTTTTAGTTTCTCCTTGTAGCCATCGAACGAGAAGCCTTCTGGAAGATCGGCCAGAATACCTTCCACCTTTAGGATTGTATCGTCCGATATTTGGGGCAGAAGCATCTCTCGAAGGTGCAATGCCGCATGATACGCCGGATGTATCCTCACGACAGTTGACGTACTGAGTGTTGGGGTGACAGCTGGATCCCCAGAGGCTGTTTTGTAAGCAATCCCGCTCCCATCCTTAATGCCGACGAATCCTATAGAAAAAAGGAGGGCGATGAAATCGTGCGGTGCAGACGTATCGAAGAACCAGCGGCAGTATCGAGCAATCTTTTGATCAACTAGCAGTTTCTGAACAAAGTTCTCAATTGCTGTGATTGTGTAGTCCGTCGATAACCCGTAGAAAAACTCCAAGACTAGTTGGATGTTCGGGTAGTTTTCTGAGAATTCGTCTGCTAAGTCCTTCAGCTTCGACGTGCTAAACCTTTCGCACGCTCCGTGTAAGTCCTCGCGCAGGATTTTTGCGTGTCCTTTTCCGATTGCCGCCTCTAAGGCAAAGCTCACATAGGTAACCACGTCGCGCGGGCGATTTTGACAGAAAGTGAAGACGTCCCGACGGGAATCGAAGTCGCCTTCGTCCTCGAAGAAAAAGGACCATGCTTCCCCGCCAAGCGCGGGCTTCGTGTTGAAGGGTCTCACCAGTCGTCTTTCGACGAACTCAGTAAGCTTCTCCGGTGTCCACTCAAGATAGACGACCGATGTTTCGAGGCGCGAGAACTCATTATCAGTCTGCCGAACGCGGCTAAAGATATTTTCGCGCACGAAGAGAAACGGGCGAACGCTGGGGCATGAAGCGATTAGTCGAACGCAAGCGTGCATCAGAGCCATCAATGAAATAACGGCAGATTCGGAGCCGTCCCACGACTCGTCTAAACGGTCGATCAAAAGGACATAATCGAAATTTGCGTTCTCTCGCGCTCGATTAACTTCTTCAACTAAGTCTTTTGAACGATTTATTTGTCGAAGCCAGAGCTTTTGGTTTGGGTTCGAGTAGGCTTCAAAAATTTCGTGGACAAGGTTCAGGACCCGAAGATCAAAATCGCAGTTCTCAATTAGCCCACGCTCCTTATTAATGTTCGGAGCAGCGTCACTGAACGTCCAGATGCGAGTTTTACGCCAGAGACGGATGAGTTCTCCCAATAAGGCCCGCTCGATCGCGGAAACGAGTGATTTGAACGGCCGTTGCCGAGTATCGCGAAACTCCTCGTTTGCTAAAGGGAGCTTTATTAGGTCAAAAACCTGGGGGATTATGGATACGGCGCGCCTATTCTTCTCCAAGATGTGGTAGGCGATCGCCGTCTTACCGGCGCCGCGCCGACCAATGAAAAAGCACCTTTTATTGTCGGGCTGTGTCGCTGCGAGTGAGGCCGGAGTCGATACAAACAAGCTGGGATGCTCTCGAATTAGATCGTACTCCGCAAAGGACTGGCCGATTTGAACGCGCTGCAATGCGTCTTTCGGAAGTTGTACCGGCATTAAATCCTTCTACCAGTGTGATGGAAAGATGACACGAACAATCTAACGGTCCCAATGCGGGGCATTGGCGAGCTTGCCGATACGCTCCAAAAGGTATTGCGCAGCTGAGTTCACTCTCCCGCAAGAACTCGACAGCCCGAGCACGATCGCGTGCAAAAGCGCCGCGTAAGTCGCTTCGCTCCACGCGGCTGATAATATACGGCGAGCAGTAACATCGAAAGGAAAGCGCAATGAAAAAACGAACACTTGGAAAAAGCGGATTGGAAGTTTCGGCGATCGGGCTGGGGTGCATGGGCATGAGT
Organism: uncultured Verrucomicrobiae bacterium; assembly: GCA_963786175.1. GTDB lineage: Bacteria > Verrucomicrobiota > Verrucomicrobiia > Chthoniobacterales > UBA10450 > JAICXG01. Next base: position 66,504 of record CAWAYD010000005.1, read on the forward strand.
GCTGCGTATGGGCCGCCGAAGGATACGCAGGAGATGACCGCGCTCCTCCGCGCCGCGGTCGATCGCGGGGTGACGTTCTTCGATACCGCGGAGGTCTATGGGCCGTTCACGAATGAGGAGCTGGTCGGGCCCGCGCTCGCGCCGGTCCGCGAGCAGGTGGTGATCGCGACGAAGTTCGGGTTTGACCTGAGCGGGAGCGATCAGCGGCCGGGCGCGCCGGGATTGAACAGCAAGCCGGAGAATATCAGGAAGGCGGTGGAGGGTTCGCTCAAACGGCTCCGGATTGAAACGATCGATCTGCTGTATCAACATCGGGTCGATCCCGAGGTGCCGATCGAGGAGGTGGCCGGCGCGGTGAAGGAACTCATTTCGCAGGGGAAGGTGAAGCATTTCGGACTCTCGGAAGCGGGCGTGCAGACGATCCGGCGCGCGCATGCGGTGCAGCCGGTGACGGCGTTGCAGAGTGAGTATTCGCTCTGGTGGCGCAAGCCGGAAGCGGAGGTGATCCCGACGCTGGAGGAACTCGGTATCGGGCTGGTACCTTACAGCCCCCTGGGTAGAGGCTTTCTCACCGGGAAGATGGATGCGAACACGACTTTCGAGAGCGGCGATTTTCGCAGCGGGCTCCCGCGCTTCTCGCCGGATGCATTGAAGGCGAACCAGGCAATGGTGGATTTGCTGGGCAAGATCGCCGCGGCGAAGCAAGCGACGCCGGCGCAGATTGCGCTCGCGTGGCTCCTCGCGCAGAAGCCGTGGATCGTGCCGATCCCGGGCACAACGAAACTGCATCGGCTGGAGGAAAATCTCGGCGCGGCCGATGTCGAACTAACGACGAGTGATCTCGCAGAGATCAAGCAGGCGCTATCCGGGATCGACGTCGAAGGCGAGCGTTATCCCGAGCACCTGATGAAGATGGTCGGCCGGTAGGCAGCGCAGCAATAACTCTGTAACTCATCAGAAGTAGTAAGCGGCAATGACCTGCTGGCGAAGCTTTGTTGCCTTGCCCTTCAGTTCGCTGACCTCTTCTTCGAAGCGGTGATGGATGCCTTTGATCTCCTCGTTCCCAAACTCCCGTTTGGGAACGCGCTTGTCTTTGAAACTCTGTTTCGCCCTACACCACCTGCCGCCACTGATCCACCCGCATCTCGGGTGATCCGCCAGCGAGCCACTCATGAGCCGACGAAAACCGCCAGTGTTCGGGGACAGCGACCAACCCGCGCTTGACTGGGTTATTATGTATATACTCCAGTTTCTGCAGCATGATTTCATCGCTCGGGATTGACTGCGGATGCACCCCTTCCTGCCATACCTGGTGCTGACTATCGGACTTATACCTGGCTCGGTAATAAGCCAGTTGATTGAGTAACCAATCACGACCTTCCAGCTTCAGTTGCGCGATGATCTCGCGCGCCGTGAACTTCTTCAGGTCACCTATGGTTTGCGCAAGCGTTGGTCCAGCTACAATCGCATGGAAGTGATTATCCATAATGACCCAGCCGTAGATACTTAGTCCTTTGTGCTCGCGCGCGAAGCAAAGCGCACGCACCACCACCTCGCAGCAACGCGAGCTAGTGAACACCGGTAGCCATTCGACGATCGTTGCGGTGATAAAGTGTGGCCGATCGGGCTCATTGATGCGGTAGCGACTGCGCATGTTCTGACGAAGGTCGGGAAACGAAGAGGGTGTCGTTTGGACACTATGGAAACAGAGTTTCAAAGACAAGTGCGTTCCCAAACGGGAGTTTGGGAACGAGGGGAGCAAGCCGATGGCAGCCCGGGTACCAGCATCGGATCGATGCGAATGTGCAGCCCGAAGATGTGACTCGCGCTGTTCCAGAGTCTGCCCTTAGCTGAGGTGCTCAAAGATCCATTGTCTTGTCAAAGACTGCGCACTCCAGGTAGTCTCAGCTCCTGAAAACCATTACCATGAAAAACAAATCCACCGCTCGGTCCGCCTTCTTTGATTCCGGGGTGGTAATCGCTGCGCTTTTCTTTGCAGCAATGCTCAGTGCGGCGTTTGCCTTTGGCGCTTCCAGCGAAGGGAACAACGGTATTGGGAGCTGGACTCTTACTGGCAGTCTCAATACCCCACGATTTAAAGCCACCGCGACCTTGCTGCCCAACGGCCTGGTCCTTGTCGTGGGTGGGCTAGATGGTAATTTTGCCTTTTCCAACAGCGCGGAACTCTACGACCCGGCGCACGGGACCTGGACTCCGACCGGCAATCTTATCAACCGGCGTACCGATCACACGGCGACTTTGCTGCCTAACGGCTTGGTACTCGTCGCCGGAGGGCTTGGCAGCCATGGCGAGCTCGCGAGTGCGGAGCTCTACGACCCGGCGACGGGGGGCTGGACTGCTACCGGCCGTCTGAACACCGCACGTGAGTATCACACAGCCACGTTGCTGCTTAACGGCCTGGTGCTTGTGGCAGGGGGATTTCTTAACGATGAGAATTTGAAGAGCTCGGAGCTGTACGATCCCGCGAGCGGGAGCTGGACTCCGACCGGACAGATGAACGTCGCGGCTGCTGCGCGCACAGCGACCTTGTTGGCTGAAGGCCTGGTCCTTGTTGCCGGAGGATCGATCGGAACCGAGTCTACCGCGGACGCGGAACTCTATGATCCGGCGAGCGGAAGCTGGGCCGCCACCGGCAGTCTCAACACTGGACGCGTCGCGCACACGGCAACGCTTTTGCTGTTCACCGACATGGTGCTGGTCGCGGGAGGTACTGACGGAATCAACGCTCTCGCGAGCGCGGAACTCTACGATCTAGAAAGCGGGAATTGGACTTACACCTCCAGTCTCAGCAGCAAACGCAACGATCACACGGCGAACCTCCTGTTCGATGGAACGGTGCTTGTCGTTGGGGGTTACGATGACGTCGGCATTTCCCAAACCGCCGAACTTTACGAGCCGGTGGGTCGCAGCTGGATCCCGGCCGCCAATCCCAACTTTGCCCATGCCGATCACACAGCGACGTTGCTGAACGCCGGGATGGTCCTGGTCGCAGGAGGGTTCGACGCCGATTTTAATGTTACTGGGAGCGCAGAACTATTCACGCCACCGAGCGAACTCGGGGTTATCCTGCTTAGTGCTGCATCCCGACTGACACATGGCGCGGCTGGCACCTTCGACATCGGAATGCCGCTCATTGGTCCATCAGGAGTAGAATGTCGCGATTCGGATACCTACGAGGCTGTATTGACCTTCGACGTGACAGTCACCTCTGGCGACGTCTCCGTGGTGGGCGGAGTAGCCACGATTGGGACGCTGACGTTTAGCGGCAGCGAGATGATTGTCCCGCTGACCGGAGTTGATAACGCGCAGATCGTGACGCTGGAAGTGCTGGAGGTCAACGGTGAAGGTCAGCACTTAGATGTCCCTTTTGGCTTCCTGATCGGTGACGCTGATTCGAACCGAAGAGTGAATGATGCCGACATAGTGGCCCTGAAGGCTGCCTATGGTCGACCGGTCGACAATTCAAACTTCCGCGCAGATTTCAACCCAGATGGCCATATCAATCGGAAGGACCGCTCCGACCTGAGGTCTCACCTGCACACTTCGCTCTAAATATCGGCCTCGATTTCACCGAGCAAGCTATTTAAAGAAGAGATAATCGAGCGGAATTTCGACGCCGTAATAGGGCTCATTGATTCGGTAGCGGCTGCAGGCGCAGGTCGGCGTTGCCTCTCAATTACTAAGAGATCGGATTTCCAAGTAGTTCATTCAAATCGAGTGGCTCGGTCCCCATGGCCAGTTCTCCCTTAGCTGTGCGCGGCCACTGTTCCTTCGGACGATCCCAGTAAAGCTCTACGCCGTTCCCGTCTGGATCCCGCAGATAAATGGCCTCGCTTACGCCATGGTCGGACGCGCCCTCCCAGGGAATGCCAGCGCGCAACACCCGTCGCAGCGCATCAGCGAGTTCGGCGCGCGTCGGATAAACAATCGCGAGATGATACAACCCCGTGGAACCCGTCGGCGGAGGTGTGCCGCCAGAACTCTCCCAGGTATTCAGTCCTATGTGGTGATGATAACCGCCCGCAGAAAGGAATGCCGCTTGATTTCCGTAACGCTGCGTTAGCTCGAATCCGAGAACGTCGCGGTAAAACTTCAGGGCGCGATCCAGATCAGCGACCTTCAGATGGACGTGTCCAATGCGCACGTCAGGATGGATTTTGTCAGGCATCTGCTACCTATGTCGTCTAAACTCCAATAACATCACGTCGATTTGTTTCATTTATCCTTAGCCGCCCGCTGCCATTCCAAATACGGTGATCGTTATCCCGAGCACATCATGAACACGGTCGGCCGGTAGGCAGCGCAGCAATACTCTGTAACCCATCAGAAGTGGTAAGCGACAGCGATCTGCTGGCGAAGCTTTGTTGCCTTGTTCTTTAGCTGGCTGACTTCTTCTTCGAAGCCGTGACGGATGCCTTTAATCGCACTCAAATTGAGCGGGCAGCATTCTCTGAATATATGTGGTAGGAGTGTGGCCGCAGCGGTTCTGCAAACCATGTCGAATAGTGGTCATTTCATGCCTGGTGCCGATAGGACTCCCGACTTCACACCGCAAGTCGTGAAACAGGATCTTGTCTCTTTTGAGGACGCCGTGCTCCCTCATCTGGATGCCGCTCACAACCTGGCGCGATGGCTGATGCGCAACGAGCAGGATGCGCAGGATGTCGTGCAGGAAGCGTATTTGCGCGCGTTCAAATCGTTCTCTGGCTTCCATGGCTCGAATGGCCGGGCCTGGTTACTCACCATTGTCCGGAATACCTGCTACACCTTGCTGAAAAAGAACAAAGCGGTCGATCTTACCACAACTTTTGACGAAGAAGTCCACGCGGCGGATTCCGAATCAGATAGTCCGGCCACGATTCTGGAGCATACTGAGGATGCGAAACTGATTTCTGAAGCAATGGATGAGTTACCGGCAGAATTCCGCGAGATCCTGGTGCTGCGACACCAGGAAGGTCTCTCCTATAAGGAAATTGCCGACATTGCGCAAATCCCGCCTGGCACCGTAATGTCGCGGCTGGCTCGCGCGCGCGAGAAATTCAGGGAATATTTTGCGGTTCGAATCGGTAGGTAATAGAAGATGACCTGCGAACAAGCGCTAAAATTGGCAGATGGTTACCTGGATGGCGAGCTCGATCCGCTCACCAACCAGGCCATCGAAGAGCATTTGCGCGAATGCCCGCGCTGTGATGAAGCCTTCCAAACTCGTCGCTCGTTAATTGGAGTCATCAGTAACGCAGTACCCTATTACAAGGCGCCCGCAGGATTACAGGAGCGAATTCAATCAGCGCTGCGAGATGAAATGGGCGATCGGTCTGCGCGCACGATCGCACCTGATGCTGCGCCGCGGCTCGCCACAAAGCAGCCAGCGACCCGCACGATTCCTTCGGGAATCTCCTGGAACTCGCTGGCTCTGGCCGCGGCAGTTATTCTTGCCGCCGTCATTGCTTTCAACCTGTTCTCACCCTCACAGCGCAACGACTCCGATCAATTTCTTGCGACGCAACTCATCGACAGTCATGTGCGTTCGCTCATGGCAAACCACCTTACCGATGTCGCTTCGTCCGATCAGCACACGGTCAAGCCGTGGTTGGACGCGAAGCTCGCTTTCGCCGCGCCGGTGGTCGATCTGGCCAGCGAAGGCTTTCCTTTGGTAGGTGGCCGTCTCGATTACCTCGGTAACAGGCCCGCGGCGGCATTGGTTTATCAAAGGCGCAAACATTTCATTAACCTGTTTGTTTGGCCGGCAGAACCAAATGCGAGCAAAGCTACCAGGACAATCTCGCGCCAGGGCTTTCAGCTTCTGCATTGGGCGGATTCCGATTTCAATTACTGGGCGGTCTCCGATGTGAACGCCAGCGATTTGCAGGCTTTTCAGCAGCAATTCGAGCAGCAAACGTCCCATCATTGACCTAAGGCAGGTATTCGACCTGCGTATAAGTCGTTAGGCCTCGACGCTCCGAGACACGCGTCTCCATCTACACGCCGCTTCAGCGCGGCGCTCTTCCCTCGAACCGAACAATTTTCGCCCGTCGGGAATATTCCGCGCCATTAACGGTATGGATAGGTGAACACCAATACAACCTATGAAACCAACTCTATTAAAAGATATTCTTATTACTGTAGCGCTAGGATTGTGCCTGGCTAAGCCGGCAACCGCAAAGACGAACGGCCTTGGTCACCCTGTGGCATCTGCGCAGGGCTACCTGGCAGTCTATCTTAGCTCAGTCGCATCGAGTGAGAATAGTGCGTGGTACTTTCCACGCAGCTTCTACTCGATCTACACGGGCGACGGAAAGCCCTTTAGAACCATCACGAGCCAGCCTTCGGCCGACGAATTTATTCCCGACGTCGTAGCGTTGCCCATCGGATCCTACTTCCTTGTTGGGGAATCGGAGGGCAACAAAGAGGTCCGCCTGCCTATCGTCATCAGGGCTGGTCAGCGGACCACTATCGACCTGGATCTGAGCGCGCGAATGCCGGCGAGCGAGTAACAGTCATCCGTCAAAACCAAAGCTGAAACTACAGAAAACGACAACTATGTCTTCACCTTACGAACGTAGCATTCCAAAGGGGCGCTCCACGTTACCTAAGTATCTGAACCAGCCGGCGCTCGCGGTGATAATGCTTATAACTTACGCGTTATTGCCCACTGTTGGAAGCAAAGAATCCAGGAAGCCGTCGTTAAGCGGGAGGGCAACGGGCGAGACTGCTGTTAGGGGTAAAGATCGGACTCCTTGCGCTCGCGCGCTACCTTCGGTCTCGCCTGAGCGATCACGCAACCTGACTGTTAGCCCATTCATAACGCCGGTTGTCGAGCTTTAGGAAAGCGTTTAACGACTCCGCCTTGATCGACTACGAAAATCAACAGGGGATAGGTATCCCAGGTTCATCCACAACTCCGCTGTCCAGCGGATCGCGCAAACAAACGATCACCGCTGGTGGATTTCGGCTCATTAAAGATTTCGGGAATAAATCCGCGCCGAATGAGTAGGAACAGTTGAAGCGACACTTACTGACCAACTAGCCATTATATCTGATTACATTCTCACAATCACGAACACGACGGGATCGATCGCCGCGACTTTCTGCAGTGCATGGCCTGGGCCGGGACCGGCCTGCTCTGGACAGTTAGCGGCGGCATCCGTTCCGGTCATCTTCGGATGGACCGAGCAGAAGTAAGTGTAGGTACCGAGAGCGCCTTCGGTGGTAGTAAACTTTTGATCGATGTCGAGCGCGCTCGATTTTGTGAACTACGGCTGGGTTATTATGGATAATCACTTCCACGCGATTGTAGCGGGACCAAAGCTTGCGCAAACCATCGGTGACCTGAAGAAGTTCACGGCGCGCGAGATCGTCGCGCAACTGCAACTGGAAGGGCGCGATGGGTTACTCAATCAACTGGCTTATTATCGAGCCAAGTATAAGTCCGATAGTCAGCACCAAGTGTGGCAGGAAGTGGTTCATCCGCAATCAATCCCGAGCGATGAAATCATGCTGCAGAAGCTGGAGTATATACATAATAACCCAGTGAAGCGCGGGTTGATCGCTGCCCCGGAACACTGGCGGTTTTCGTCGGCCCACGAGTGGCTCGCCGGTGGATCACCCGTTATACGACTGGACGAGTGGCGGTAGTCGCCGTAGGGGCGAAACGGAGTTTCAAAGACAAGTGCGTTCCCAAACGGGAGTTTGGGAACGAGGGGCTTGGTCGTACGAGATTCGGCGCAAAAACTGGCGCCACACGAGCCAATCACTAAAGTGACGCGCATGGCATCTCCTGCACCTGCTGCGCCGGTGATCGATCCGGAACTTCCTGCGCCGTTGTCGATGGGCGCGGTCCTGCGCATCCCGATGATGCGGCGTCTCTGGTATGCGCAGACGATCTCGGTCTTCGGCGATTTTCTTGCCCTCTTCGCCGTCATCAGCGTGCTGACGTTTCACTTTCACGGTAACGCGCAACAGATCACGGGCGTGCAGATCGCTTACCTGCTGCCGATCGCTCTCCTCGGAGTGTTAGCCG
>CAWAYD010000006.1:0-391805 GCA_963786175.1 uncultured Verrucomicrobiae bacterium
CGTCTTGATCGGTGGCCAGTTTGCTCTGGGCGGTCTCATGGTGGGGAGGGATGAGTTTGCCACGCCTTATTCGAGAATGACTCACGACTTCACTCCGGGAACGGAGGTCCACGCCAACGTCCTTTTAAACCTTCTCAGGAGTGAGTGGCTAACTCGAATGCCGGCTAACTGGGAGATTCTGGTCATTGTAATTGTGGGTCTTCTCGCCGGCAGCCTTTCTTTCCTGCGCCCGTTCTCTGCAACCTTGGTGACATTGTTGCTTTCTCTCAGTATTGCCTGCGGAGGGGTATGGCTTGTCTGGCACGAACGCATCTGGTCTTCCTGGCTGATCCCTTCCGCGATCCAGCTTCCGTTTGGCCTCGTCTGGAGTATTAGCTCTCAGTACCTCTTGGAGTCCCGCCGGCGCAAGGAACTGCGTAAGGCGTTCGGCTTCTATCTCTCGCCGGAGATGGCCGATTTGATCGCCGACTCGGATTTCGATTTACAGCCCGGCGGAAGGGTGGTCGACGCTACAGTGATGTTCACCGACCTGGAGAGTTTCACCACGATTTCGGAAGATCTGGATCCGGCAGAAGTCTCGGCCCTCCTTATCTCTTACTTCGAGCAAACGACTCGCTGTATCCTGAAGAACCGCGGCACCATCATCAAGTATGTCGGTGACGCTGTCATGGCCGCTTGGGGCGCGCCAATCGACGAACCGGCACACGCCATTCGCGCGACGGAGGCGGCCTGTGATCTCCGCTGTCTTTCCGAGCTTGAAGTGCACGGGAAAAAACTGCGCACCCGCGTAGGCGTGCATAGCGGCAAAGTGTTGGCGGGTAATCTTGGTTCGTCTTTCCGGTTTGATTATACCATGATTGGTGACACGACTAACTTTGCCTCCCGACTCGAGTCATTGAACAAATATCTGGGCACTCAGGTCCTGATTTCAGACTCCGTGCGGACACAGCTTGGCGATCGCTTTATCACTCGTCGCCTCGGAGAGTTCCAGGTCGCGGGCAAGACCCACAGCGTCATCATTCACGAGCTGCTTTGTCGGTGTGAGGCAGAGAATGGAGAAAAGGTCTGGATCAAGACCTTCGAGGGCGGTTTGGAAGATTTCCAGAAGGGCGAATTCCCGCAAGCAGCTGAGTCAATGCACCGGACGCGTGAGTTACGAGGCGGCGCGGACGGACCGGCTGAGTTTTATCTGCGCCGGATCGTAAAACTCTCGGAAAGTCCGACACAGGAAAACTGGCAAGGAGTGATCGAATTATCCGAGAAGTGACTCTCCCAATGTCTAAGCCGTCATAGGAGATCGAAAACCCGCCGAGGCCAGGTCTTGCGCGTGCGTTCCCATGACCCGCTCGAGCAATTGCGGGCCGGTCATGCGAAATGCGGCATCATGCGGACAGGCGGCGACGCAGGCCGGGTGTGGGGACAACAGATCGCCGGCCGCGTCGCAGAGATCGCAGTTAGCCGCTTTGAGTTGGCCGACCCAATAGGTCTTCGCTTCATGTTCCGGATCAGGTGCGAGGACAGGGTTACGTTCGTTAGGGATCATGAAGATGCTGCCGTAGGGGCAGTTCTCCGCGCATAACCCGCAGCCGATACAGTGATCCTCGATCACAATTTGCAAATGCTTGCCTCGATGAATCGAATCGACCGGACATCCTTCCATACAGTGAGGGTCGGTACAGGAACGACAGGAGGTTGCGACAAGGAAGTTATCAAGCCGCCGGCCGGCGCGGAGCAAGCGCGGGATCGGGATGCCGTGGGTTTGGGTCCCGTGGCTCTCGACACAGCCTCTGGTACAGGCATCGCAGCGGGTGCAATTATCCAGATCAAGAACAAGGATACTTTGACCTTCATAGAGGCCCTGGTCGACATACTCGTCTAGAACGCGGTGCCCGACCGTGGAGCTGTATAATCGGGCGAGCGATTGCTCCACGACCCGGCGACGAAGGACATCGGACAGACGCAGCATCTGAAGGAAATCGCTCCGGGTTAGTTGGGCCAACTCGAGGTTATTTAAGGCCGAGCAGGTCGCGCTGCGTAAACCCGCGGGGAGAGCCGCGGCGAGATTGTCTCCGGCCACCGCAAGCTGATGCTTTAAGTTACGGTCCACCTCCTCGACCGTCTTGCGTTCGTGATCCAGGGAAAGCGCAAGTAAGCCAATCTCACCCAGAACGGTCCCGGGACCTTTAGTGACAATCTTGGCCTCCCGGCCATGTTGTTGGACTCCTACCCGGACGTGCCCCAACCGTATAAGATAAAAGTGATTCGCAATATCGCCTTCGCGAAAGAGAGTTTGGCCTGCCTGAACTCGAACAAAGGTCAGCCGCTCTCGGAGGTAATCCATCAGGCGGCGATATTCCTCAGGTTCAATCTCACTAAATAATTCGGTGTTATGTAAGGCGAGGTCCAAAGAACTTTTGCGGTATTCAGCTTCGAATCTCTGACGCTGGCTTGGCAGGCGCATCAGTCGGTCGAGCACATTGCGGCGAATCTCCCAAACCTCGCCCGCTTCTAACGCTGTAACAGTCGCCGTGCGGGGCATACCATGGAGGCAAGCCATCTCACCAATGATTACGTCGGCCCGAGTTCGTTCCCGGACGATCGGTTTCTGTCGTCCGAACCAGGTCGGTCCATTTCCGCCGCGCCACATCCTGGGAAATGCTTTTACTCTGAAGCGGCCGTCCCGGATAATGAAAGCGGTGTTACCGGGATCACCTTGACGACATAAGACATGGCCGGTCCTTACTCTTCGCCCAATAACCAGTCCAGCTTGCCAAAGCAGGAACTTTGGAGGAATCCCGGCAAAGATTGGATCGGAAATCAGCTCTTTCGTGCTCAAAGCTTTGGCCGAACGACCTTTCGCGAGATGCCTTACCTGCGCGACCGGCTTGAAAGTAATGGCACTCGTCGGGCACGAGACCATGCATTCGCCACACTTGACACAGGTTGACTGACCCATCGGTAGATTCAGGTCGAAACTGATTCCGGCATTAGCTCCTTTGCCGGTCCGTCCGATTACGTGGTTCTCGCGAACATCGTCACAGGCGCGAATGCAACGATCGCACAGGATGCAGGCGCCATGATCGACAAGAAAAACCGGCGACGACGCGTCCAGGCTTCGCCGTCCAGCCAGCGGCCGAGCCTCGGGAGCATGATTCGATAAGACATTCAGGCGAAAACGCGAAACGTCCGCACCGCAGAGTCGACTCATCTCGCCTAACTCATTGAATTGAGCAAACTCCTTCTCTAACTCAGGCGAGGGGGCGGGCTTAAGATGGTCCGCCGCCAGTAACTCTGTCATCACTTTCACCGCCTCGCGCACGCGTTCTCCATCCGGCCCAGGCGCGTTCATGGTGAAAACCTCCATCCCCTCCTTGACCTCATGTTGACAGGCCGGGAGTAACTTGCGCTCGGCCGCCCTGCGACCGCGCTTCTGCCCGTAAATCTGAACGATACAAAGACGACAGACCGCAACCGGGCGCATGTGAGGCTGATGACACAGGACTGGAATCGGGATTTTCTTCTCGTCTCCGATTTCCTTTACATACAGGCGCCGGGCCGCGTCGTAGATCGTGGTGTAGCGCGGAGTGGTTCGTCCTTGAAGGTCCACGACGATATTGCCATTGGCATCCTCCAGCGGTTCGGCCAAAGAGACCGAGACTGCCTGGCCATCGATCTGAAGTGTGACGTTCTTCGCATAGTCTGACTCAGTCGGGCGATCGAGCCGGACCAGCTGCCCCTCCACGTCGCGACTGAATAACCCTTCGTCGTCGTCGCGAACAAACAGGCCAGATACAAAGTCAGATTGAGCCATGGCTATCTGCTCGTAGATCTGATGCCGGTTTTGCCCCATTACCGACCAGGTGTTTCTTCACGTCCTCCTCGAAAAAGGCGGCGGCGGTCGTCAGCGGGATGGGGACCGAGCGCCCAAGACCGCAAATCGACGCCAGCCCGATTGCTCGGCCGAGCTCCTTAACCAATGGCAATAGCTCGTTATTCCACTCGTCCGCTTCGATCTCGCCACTTAGCAAGTGTGATCCGAGTGAGGCTAGTTTTTGTGACCCGAGCCGGCAGGGAACGCACTTGCCACATGACTCGTTGCGGAAGAACTCAACCGAATTCACGGCCTGCTCGGCCATGTTCCGGCCCTCGGCATAAACTACCAATCCAGCTCCGAGCGCTTGGGTTGGGCTCAAGGCGCGAAAGAGATTCAATTCCAGCTCCAGATCGAGAATGTCTAACTCAGCTGAAGCTGGATCAAAGCCGCGCCGTGCTGCCAGCTCCTGCCAGCTCTTGTTTTCGCTGTGCTTCCGCGGCAGACCACTTTTACTCGTTAGGCGGGCTGGGAGAAAGCCGCCCGACGGCCCGGAAGGAGCGAATCCCTTGAGCTTCCTATCGCCGACGATTCCCTGGCAGTATTGCTCGCCGTAGATCAGCTCGCGTAGAGTCAGGCCCATCGCTACCTCATAAACTCCTGGTCGTTTCACATCTCCCGAGACCGAAAAGAGGCGGCGCCCTTTCCACCCGTTCACTCCCCGGTTGCAGAAGGTCTGGCCGCCGTTCAGACAGATATAGGGCACCCAGGCAAAGGTCTCGACGTTACTGACCAGCGTTGGCAGATTCTCCAACCCGTTGGTCTCCAGCTTCGGCGGCATATTCCGCGGCTCGCCCCGCCGGTCCGACATGGCCTCGATCAGTGCACTTTGTTCACCGCAAATGTAACCACCAGGACTGACAAACACAGAGATAGGCAGACTCCGGCCGATCAGCATGGCGTTCTCACCGCAAAGCTCGAGTTGTTCGGCTCTTTGAATTTCGCGCCGACACGCTTCAATCTGTTCCGGGTACTCGTGTCGGATGAAAATGAAACCTTGTGTCGCTTCGGTAACAAGACAGGCCAGAATCACTGCTTCCACAATGAGATGCGGCGTCCGCAGAAGTAACTCACGGTCCTTGAAGGTCCCAGGTTCGCTTTCGTCTCCGTTCACTACGATGAAGGCGCGGTCGTCCCGTTCACGCAACCGCTGCCGGCGCACGGCGTCACGAACGTCCTTCCATTTCTGCACTGCGGGAATTCCGGCTCCGCCTAAACCACGCAGATCGGCCGCACGAAGCTCATCCAGCAGCAATTCCGACCAGCCGCCTAGCTCGGGTCCTTTGGCCCAATCTCCTTCCGTCTCCCAGGCGCGCACGGCCTCGCGCACCGCCGGTTTGAGGACAATGTCGACTCGCATCTGTCTCCGCGTGGCCATTCGGAACTGTTCCAGCATTTCCAAAGTCCAATCGGGCCGGGCGGACAAAATCCGGATCGCTCCATCGATCGAAGCGTCGCGTGCGGCAAGCGTTGCGCGAACAACGCGATAATCGGGGGTGGTCCCTTGATAGGGATCGATTGTCCAGCCCGCCTCGTGATATTGTTTTTCCGTATCATGATTCGGTGGAAGCGGTGAGCCAGCGAGAGCCGCAGTCACGACCGCGCTTAACTCATCGGCCGAACGTCCAAGGTAATAGTGCTCATGCTCACCGCCCTGGAGTGCGAGACAGGCAGCCGGGGCGCGATCGCATCGGCCAAGACAGGAGGTGCCTTCCAGCGCGACTTCTTTATTCGTTAGGCTAGTCAGGTCGCGTAATAGCCTGGCCGAACCGGCGAGATGACACGACATATCGCGACAGACCCGCAGCACCACCTTTTTCGGCGGACTCAACTGGAAGTGCGGAAAAAAACTCGCGACCGCCTGGAGCCGATAGAGCGGCACGCCGGTTTCGCGTGAAAAGGCTTGGAGAGCTTCTGGTTTGAGATAGCCAAACTGCGCCTGGATCCGACGCAAGACGGGTACCAAAGTCGGGGCATAGACGCTCAACTGTTCTGTCGCCATAACTCTTATCCTGCTGGATGCCAGAAGGACTGGCGCCGCGGAAACATCGCTGAGAAAATATGAACGTCGAAGGGCATCGGTGACGGCATGCTAAGATGAGCGGGATTCGATTGTCGCGCGAAAAGCGATCAGGTCGCGAGCAAATTTCTCCGGCTGGAAATTGGCCATGGTTCGCACGTCTTCTAACAATGCCTGAAGACCTGGCACGACCTTGCTTTGACCTTTGGCCGGCCGAAGCGCCCGTGAGAGCCGGTCCAGAGCGAGCACGAGTCGAGCGGCGCGCTGAAAGAGCACTTCCGACGGGGCGCCGGTCGTGGCCGCAAACTCTGAATTCGTGGCGGCGAGCGCAGCGAGAATCGTTTGCGCCTCGTGTTCATCCCAGGAAACGGTAGAAGCTTTGCGGGCGAGAGTGTCCGCCTGCTCCTGGATGTTCGAGTAAAGGACTTCATCACGAGGACGACTTGAAGCGTCGAACTGCGGCAGGCGGCTCTGGCCGGATGTAACTTTCGCCAAGAGCCAGACAAGAGCTTCGCATTGGGCCTCGAGGGCCGAATCGGTTTGCCGATGAGCGGCCAGCGCCCAGCTCACCTCTCGCAGGGCAATCGCCTGCCCGACCAACCAGGCGCGCGGGCCGTTCCACGGGTCATCATCGCGCCAATGTTTCGGTTCCGCGACCGACTGACCATCCAGCTCAAAGGTCAACTCGGGATGACCCGCCGCTCGTAAATCGAAGTCGATATTCTGATGACAAGTAACACAGGTATTGGCGCGGACATAGAAGTTCCGCAGATCATGCATTCCGGCACCAACGCGGGTTGCGTAAGTCCAATCGGTCCGGGTATGGCCTCTAAGCCAGGAACCGGCGGCGCCGTGGCAACTTTCGCACGAAACACCTTCATCCACTTCCACCTTGTTCGTTAGGCGGGAGGGGGTAAAAGCCTGCACCGCTTGGAAAGGCGAATGACAGACGGTGCAGCGCGGATTCGTCTGCGCCGGCCCGAGACTCAGGCTTTCCGCCATCCGCGCCGAGCGCGCGTTTACAAGCACTGCGTAAGCCCGAAAATGATAATCCTGTTTCACCCAGGTGAGATACTGGCTTCGCTTCTCGCCCGCGCCGCCGTGACAACTCGATGACTGACAACCGACTGCGCCGACAAACTTCGCTTCATTACGCGGACTTGCGTGTAATTCGAAAGCTGGGCTGAGTGCAGCAACGGCGCTGAGAAGCGGAAGGCAAAATCGAACTCGGGCGCTTTCTTTCACTCGCGACGGTTATGGGGCTTAGGCGGTGAAGAAACCATGACAAAGCGATCTTGAATCACGAGTCCTTCAAAATTATCTCGACATCCTAGGTTGGTTCCCTAAAACCGACCCTTGGGGATATCCTTGCCGTTCTTTTTTCAGTTTCCACCTCGGAAGCGACGGTGCTCTAGCACCGCTGCTCCGATTTGGCGCAGCCGGGGTAGGTGCGTTGCGCGTTGCAGGAATAATCACCGCCGGTCGGCGGAACGGTCGGGCAGTTTCATTTGGCGTCCTCGGATTTCTGTCGATAACTTCGCTGCTGATTTTCCTCCCCGCGGAAGGCCGAGCACAGTCTGCTCTCGACGGCTTCGGACCGTCCTCTTCAATGCCAGCGTCGAGGCGCTAAACATTTTCGAGGGGACGATCGTCGCGTGAACCTTTGCCTCGTAATCGACACACCCGAGCCGTGGTCCGCAAGAGTCAGTCGGCGGCATCGGTCGATCACGGGCATGAAGCTCCCAGGCATGGGTTCCCAAAATAAGCTTCGACCAGACCGACGCCGCTCGTGCCATTGGCGCCGCTAACGATCGCTGTGTAAGCGCCTTCGCCGACCGGGAGCGTGACCAGGATCGCCGACTCGAGCGCATTCGTCGGCGGGATGGTGGTCGTTATGATGGCTGCTGTCTGGGTCGGGTCCGACATCCAGTTGTCATTCGTGACGATTGTGCCGTCGGGTTTGTGCAACTCGAGGATCGGGTCCGCCAGCCTTCCCACCAGCGGCGGCCCGTTAGGCGTCCCGTTAGCCGTGAGCGATGGTCCGATCGCCCGGACCAAGACCTTAATTGGTGTCCCTCCCTCGTTGATAAAGCCACCGATCATCACGTTGGCGCCTTTCTGTACGTTCCCTCGGGTCGATATGTTCGCCAAATGCGCTTCACACGACAAGTCCACAGCTCCTGCGCCGAGATTGTAAACTTCGACCAGCCCGACACCCGTACCACTGTTTGTTCCGTGCATGATCGCGGTATAAGCTCCAGGGTCCAAAACGGCTAGGATCGCTGACTCGAGATCATCCGTGGGCGCAAGCAAGATATTTTCGATCGCCACCTCTTGGCTGCCTCCCGCCAAGTTAACCTTCCAGTTATCGTTACTTGCAATCGTGGACGGGCCGCTATGCAGCTCGAGAAACGGATCAGCGAGCGCGCCGGCCACCGGTGGAACCGCATTTGCCAGCGACGGACCGATCCCACGAAGGACCAGCTTCATCGGCGCGTTTCCCTCGGTAATGAACCCGCCAATGAGCACATTATCAACGGTGCCGACGCTAAGGCGGGTCGAGATATTGACCGCACCGGCAGGGAGGAAGAAAAAAAGCCCTTGAGCAGCACATCCGCTCGAATTGCACGCGAAGATTTGCACATTGGTGATGACGCCGCCCGAGAGTTGGGGCGAGGGCTGCAAACCGACGTTAGCTTGGGGGGTGCCCGAAATGATGCCCGTGGCCGAATCCAAGCCTAGTCCCGGCGGCAGCGGGCCAATCTCGGAGTAGGTCACCGGATCAGAAGAATTTGAGGTCGGAGCCATGATCGTGAAACTAAAAGGCAGACCCGGAAAAACCGGTGTGCTGTTCAAACTCACGATCACCGGCACTGCTGGATCGGATGTAAAGGTCAATTGCAGCGTTCCTGTGTTCGTTATGCCATTCTCAGTCACTGAGAGCGTCACCGAAAAGCTTCCGTCAGTCGTCGCCGTTCCGGAAATTGCACCGGTTACTGGATCAATGCTCAGGCCCAGCGGCAGACCAGTCGCACTAACTCGCGCTGCAGAGGTGCCCCCGCTCGTGATCACCTGGAAATTGAACGGACTCCCGGTCCGACCGGTTGCACTCGTCACGCTCATGATCACCGGACCTGAGGCCGGCAGCGGTTGGACCGTCAGGACGAGAGTGGCAAGCGTTGTGCCGGCCGCGTTTGAAGCGCTCAGGCCTACCTGAAATGTTCCAGTCGTTGTTGGATTGCCGACGATGGCGAGAAGCATAGGATCAAACGTCAAGCCTGGGGGCAAAGTTTGTGGGTCGACCGCCGACGAGGTTGCTCCAGTGGCCTCGAACTGATAGCTGAAAGCTAGACCGACTGTCGCCGTTGCAAGCAAGGGGCTGGTGATAACCGGTGGGGCCTGAGAGTAGAGTTCCGAGCTCGCGGAGGAGTTCAAACTGCTATCCTCCCCTCCTGCCACCAGCACCATGCCGTTGGGCAGCAAGGTAGCCGTGTGAAGAAAGCGTGCGGCGTTGAGGCTGCCGGTGGCCGTCGAAGTGCCGTTCGCCGGATCGTAGAGTTCCGCGCTCGCGGAGGGCTCCAAACTGCTATCCTCCCCCGCTGCCACCAGCACCAGGCCGTTAAGCAGCAGGGTCGCCGTGTAGTCACCGCGTGCGGTATTGAGGCTGCCGGTGGCCGACCAGGCCCCCTTGGCCGGGTCGTAAAGTTCCGCATTTGCGGAAGGCGTGTTGTTAATCTCCAATCCCCCAGCGACGAGTACCATGCCGTTGGGCAGCAAGGTAGCCGTGGGACTCGAGCGTGCGGTTTTGAGGCTGCCGGTGGCCGTCCAAGTCCCGCGCGCCGGATCGTAGAGTTCCGCGCTCGCCAAAACATTTCCACTGTTATTTCCCGCTGCCACCAGCACCATGCCGTTGGGCAGCAAGGTAGCCGTGTGAAGAAAGCGTGCGGTGTTGAGGCTGCCGGTGGCCGTCCAAGTCCCGCGCGCCGGATCGTAGAGTTCCGCGCTCGCGAGCCAGCCGAAGCCGGAAAAACCGCCTACGACGAGCACTTTGCCGTTGGACAGCAAGGTAGCCGTGTGATCGTAGCGTGCGGTGTTGAGGCTGCCGGTGGCCGTCCAAGTCCCGCTCGCCGGATCGTAGAGTTCCGCGCTCGCAGAAACTTGGCCACCGCTACCCACTCCCCCTGCCACCAGCACCATGCCGTCAGGCAGCAATGTCGCCGTAAGAGAATCGCGTGCGGTGTTGAGGCTGCCGGTGGCCGTCCAAGTGCCGTTCGCCGGATCGTAGAGTTCCGCACTCGCAAGAGGGCCAGTGGTGTTGTTGTAACCGCCTGCGACGAGCACGATGCCATTGGGCAGCAAAGTCGCGGTGTGAGAATCGCGTGCGGTGCCGAGCGTGCCGGTAGTCGTCCAGATTCCACTCTGACCCGCGCAGGGTTGTATCAGCAGCAGCCCGGCACCCAGAACAAGCAGCGGGAACGCGATCCGCCGCACAAGAATCGAAACCGCCGGACGAAGACTAACGACCAAGGAATGCAGTATTTTCACCGTGGGCATTGCACTCTTTCGTGGCCGTTTGTGTCAAGATTAAACGTCCCACACGCAGAGCAAGAGGTTGTGTCCTAAGCTGGTCGCTCACAACCGGCTGAGATAGGCGTAGGAGAGTGATTTCATAAGGTCCTAGCAGCGTAACTGAGCGCTACTAACTCTCACGGCGCAAAATCCTCCGTCTTCCGGTATTAGTATCATCAGTAACACGAGTGCGACGGGGCGGGTGGGAAGCCCTTTTCAATTCCAGGTTATCAGCTCAGGCGCGTCTTCATCAGCTGTTCTCAGGGCCTCGGGTCTGCCTTCCGGGCGTCTGGATGCGATGACCGGCGAAATTACCGGCACCCAAACGGCGGCAGGTAGTTTTTCCGTTCGATTGACTCTCACGGATGGAGCCTTAATGGCGGTCGCGACGCTGGAGTTGACTTTCACCGATGACCCGGCCTTCCCGGTAATCGTCAGCGCCAGTAGCGCAACAGTTACACCCGGCCAGCCCTTCAGTTATACGATCATGGCGCCTACGTCCGATACAGATGACCCGGCTATTTTCTCGATTATTGGCACTTTGCCACCAGGGTTAATCTTCGATGCGGCGACGGGAACTATTTCCGGCATCTTTCAAACCCGCAATAGCTTGTTGCCTGGACCCGACCTCTCGGGTGGAATTGTTACTAGCGTGCAATTGGTGGCGACCAATTCACATGGTACAGCCACGCTTCCGCTCGTTTTCTTTGTCGTCCCACAGGGCGCACGCAATATCTCGACCCGGCTCGCAGTTGGCACGGCCGACGATGTCCTGATTGCTGGATTCATTATCACCGGCACGGCACCCAAGAAGGTATTACTCCGGGCGATTGGACCTTCGATTAACGTTATGGTGTCCCGGTCGCAGGAACGTTACGAGATCCGATCCCCGAGTTGCACGATAGTAGCAAAACATTGAGCACAAACGATGATTGGCGTGCGACTCAGGAGCAGGAGATTATCGATACAACCATCCCGCCAACCGATTACCGCGAATCGGCAATCCTGGCTACACTCTCGCCTGGTAATTACACTGCGATAGTGAGGGGTAAGAATGAGTCAATCGGGATCGCGCTGGTTGAAGTTTATGACTTAGCCACGGCGAGTCTGGATGTGTCGAGTGAGTCGGAATTGGCCAATATCTCTACTCGCGGCAAGGTGAAAAGTGGTGATGATGTTATGATTGGCGGTTTTATTCTAGGCGGGAGTGAGATGAGTACCGTGCTGGTGCGGGCGCTTGGTCCAGAACTGGCTAATAGCGGCGTTGCCGGGACTCTGCCCGATCCAATGCTGGAGTTGCATGACAGCAGCGGTGCGATGGTCGCCAAGAACGATGACTGGGCAAGCGATCAAAAGGAGGAAATCGAAGCAATCCTGCCACCGACCGATTCGCATGAATCGGCGATTTTGACCACTCTGACGCCGGGTAACTACACCTGTCTCGTGCTGGGCAAGGAAGGCGCGACTGGGGTGGCCCTGGTCGAGGTCTACCGGATCCAATAGAAGCCATCTCATAAACGCCGCCGTGCGGTCGTGGTCCTCTATAAGCGCCGTCGGAGCGTCGAGAAAAGACTTCCGCGGTGACGGGTCGCCGCTACAAAACAGTCGGGTTTCAATGAGCCGGCTGATGGCGTCTGGAAGCGGAGGAAACTTTCACCCGCCTCCCAAAAGTGCTTCCATACCGGCGATCGACAAGCCTATTCTCGGCCCGAACGGAAAGACATGACGGTATGATTTTCCACCACACAGCGTTTCGATGGGCGCGCAACAATTTTTGACCTCCGCTCTTGTGAGGGCTTCTTCGCATGAGAATCCTTAACCGTCGGCACATTCCCTGGTTCCTTTTCGTTCTTCTCGCGACGCTTGCAGCCGGCTGGATTTATCTCGGCAATTTCGACTCAAAGCGGCTTCCTCCCCGGTTCGCTCTCCTGCCCGCCTTGTTGCAAACGCCCTCCGAACATCGGAGCATCGGGGGCACTCCGGTGGGTTTGATTTTCGGCGCGGTCGCGCTGGGCATCTTTGTCTTTGGCGTCCTGCTCAGCCTGCGCAAGAAATTCTTGTTCTGGCGGCTCGGTTCAGTCCAGCTCTGGATGCGGGCTCATATCTGGCTCACCCTGCTCAGTATCCCGCTTGTTCTATTCCATAGCGGGTTTCGAGTGGGCGGGGCAATGACTCAGTTCCTTCTCTGTCTTTACGGACTGGTGATGCTAAGTGGCGTCTATGGCCTCTTCCTCCAGCATGTCCTGCCGCAGATGATGAAGGAACGTTTGCCCTACGAAACTGTACACGAGCAAGTCCCTCACATCCGCGCGCAACTCTTTCGAGGCGCGGAGCGAATGCGCGATAACCTGAGGCAACCGGCATTGCAGACTCTTGTCCCAGCGGCCTTAACCGGGCCCCCGACAATTGAGCCAACCGTTTCCTCGTTCGGGGATCCGGTTTCGACCGCTGCCCTAGTTACCTTTCTCGAGGAACAGATCATGCCCTACTTGAAGTCACGCCGACCGCGGCGAAACATGATGGGCAATCCGCGATATGCGGAGGACGCGTTTCGTTTTGTCAGTCTGAACGTGAGCGAATCTTATCGGACGGCAGTAAACGAAATCCAGGGCTGGTGCGAGCAGCGGCGCCTGCTCGATTTGCAAACTCGCCTCCATCACTGGCTCCATGTCTGGCTCTTTGTTCATGTGCCGTTTTCCTTTCTTCTCATCGTTGTCACGCTCTGGCACGCCTTTGTAACCCTCTTCTATTATTAGCTCCTCGCATGGCAGAACCCAGACGCAGCCAGAAACAGATTGCCGCTCAATACCAGGGCAATCTCGACTACTATAAGCGTTTCCACTTTGGCAGGCGCGCTCGCTTCCTTGTCACCTTGCTCTCGCTCGCGATCGGCGTTGCCGCAGTCATTGTTTACCAAAGAAAAGGGAACGAGAAATTCTTCAATCCCGGTCCGCTCTCGCGCAATCACGTAGCCCTGGCTGAGCGTTGCGAGAGTTGCCACGATAAGTCACTCCTTAACAGCATTGCTCTTACTCCGGTGGAATTTCGCGACGCAGCCGCGGAACGATTCCGCACCGGCGTGGCTTTTGCTCCGATCGACAGCAATTGCGCTGTCTGCCACTTGAAACAGGATCACCGTGTCTACAACTTCCATGAACCAAACGTGGTCGCGGAGCGTTCCTGCTCGGTCTGTCACATGGAACACCAGGGACCGGAACCAATGGCGGCGGTTCCGAGCGCGCAGTGCGCGACGTGTCATAACAACCCAGCTACCATGGCCGTTTCCACTGCTAAGGGACGGGGACTGGACCTGACCAATTTCCAGCGCCATCCGCATTTGCCCCAGCAAGTCGTCTTTGATCTTCCCCGGCCACCTCAGGGTTTTACCAGGACCTTTGCCGCTTTCTGGGACGGTCATCCCGAGTTCCAGCTCAAGCGTGAAAGTGTGCGCGACCCCGATGTGCTGCGGTTCAATCATCAACGCCATTTCGCGCCAGATATTCCACCCATCGACGGACAAAAGCTTGACTGTTCCTATTGCCATAAGCCTGACTCCGAAGGCCGCTTCAACCGACCGGTTCGCTTTGCCGCCCATTGCCAGGTGTGTCATTCCCTCCAGTTTGATCCGAAAAACCCCGACCTGATGCTGCCCCACGGGGACGCGGTCGCGGTCCGTGGCTTCCTCCAAGATTTACCCGCCCATTACGCGGATCTGGCGACCAAAAGGGGCCTAACGAAGCCTAACGAGATTAAGATCTTCGTCACCCAGCAGATGTTGCAATTGCGCGAACGGCTCCGCTTCACTTATCCCGCCATTTCTTCTTCCTTATCGCTCGGCGATTCTTTCGAGCACCAGGTTTTTTTCGTGACCAGCCCCTACAAACCGCAACCCGGCACGGACGCGCGGCAACGGGCTCTCTTTTACGGCTGCGCCCTTTGTCACGACGTCCAGCCAGTGGCGAACGCCGCGCCTTACATTGCCAAGCCTGTCTTTGTCGATCGCTGGATCGTACGTTCACCCTTCAACCACGCCAAACACGCGATGGTGGAGTGCGATGATTGCCATCACGCCACCCAAAGCCGGCTCACTTCCGACGTTCTCATGCCCGGAATCAACGACTGCAACACCTGTCATAGCCCGAAAGGCAAAGTGCTTGCCAACAACCAGAAAATCATCGCTGCCGCCGAATGCAGCACCTGCCACAGGTACCATGTGCCGCAATCCTTAACAATGGTGCAGCCCTTTGTTCGTTAGGGAGCTGAAGTATTATCGAGCACGCGACAGCTGCCCGCGGTTTGAACCGGGCGTGGAACTGGGACCAACTCCTGTCCGCTGGCGCTAAAAAGCTTATCTCCGCGCTGCACCACGTTCTCTACCCGGTAAAGCGGTCCATCGCGAAGGATGTTTGGGTCGCTCGGAAAAATTCCATCGGCGTGGCGCAGGAACGGAAGCATCTCTGAAAGATTAAATGGCCGCGAACCGCGGCGGCCGAAGACAACGGTTTGTCCTCCGGTCTCATCGACGACCCGGTCGCGCTCCAGGCCCCGCGAGACGCAGATGGCTTCGCCTTTCATCGGATAAGTTGCGATCAAGCTCGGGTCAGGACGCGGGCTGAATCCAGCGGCGCCCGGCACTGTATCCGGTGAGATCAACTGGATCACTCGCAAACCATTTTTGCCATCGGCAACGAGAGCGAATTGTGAAGCGCTCACACTGCCGACTTGCACGGCACGAGTGTCATTGAGTGCGCCGCCGGCGTTAAACATCTGACTGAGCCGCGGCCGTTCGGGATTTTCGACGTCGATGATGGCAAGGCCCTCATTGCCGTTGGCGATATAGGCATAAGTTCGCGCGACATAGATCCGGTTGGCATGTCTTAGCCTAACGACTCCAGAATTGACCGGCAGCGGATGATCGGGGTTGGTGATATCGAGCACTTTGAGGCCGTCATCATCCGTGACGAAAGCATAGCGAAACTGGATCGTGACGCAGCGCGGATTATGCAGAAAGTTGCCTGCTAGCTGGCCCGTAATCCGCGGATGCAGCGGATCGTGGACGTCAATGACGTACAGGCCCCTGGGTGTCGTGAGATATAGTCTGTGTCCTGCTGCGGTGACAAAGCTGGCCCCGGTTAGGACACCATCGGGGTTAAAGCGCGCCGCTTCCTTGACAAAGTTATTGTCGGGGTTGCCATCGACCAACGTTGCCACGTTTACCACAACAAGGCCTTCTTCTCGGTCCGAGACATAGACGAAAGCGTAAAACGGATCGATCGGCTGCTCCTGGTTCTCTGGCCGCCGGACTCGGGCCGGGTCAAGCGCGAGCGTGCTCGGCAAGGCAACGCTGGTTGCATATTTGGTGTGGATTCGTGTCCGTTGACCTAAGGGCGAAACTGGTGCGCTTACCATCCGCTCCGAAAATCCTTTCTGGTCGATGTTAGCGACGTCAAAGACCTCGAAGCCGCCGGGCCCATTCGCGGTATAGAGATACTCGCCGCGCAGGACAATGTCCTGGATATCATGTCCGCGATGCTCGTATGCTTCCTTTAAAATCGATCCTCCCTCGAGATGTTTCCGGTAGTCATCCGGATAGGCAACCTTTTGCAAATGACTCCCAATTACGGCTTGAGGTTCGTCCGGCTCAGTCCAGACCACGGCATGAAATCCGTCCCGGCCTGAGCCGACATAGGCATAACGACCAAAGAAATTCACACTCCCGGTGCCGAAGCCAAGGAGCGAAGCCATCCAGGCGTTGTTGTCGTCCTTCTTTGAAAGATGACAGTCTTCGCAATTCTTTGTTGTCCCGACGCCACTTGTAGTGTGAGGGAAATGCGGGTTGAAGGCTTGGCCGCTGTAGCCTTCGGCGGAAATTGTTTGCTGCTGAGAATAAACCCATTCGCGGTTTTGATTCTGGGAGCTAACCACCACCGCGCTCGAGGAACGAATCACCGCCATTCGGTTCTTCTTTACGGAACCGTCATGCCCGAGCATAAAAACATCGTCCCGGACCACCTGAGGGTTATAAGTGGTATAGTTGCGGTCGGTAACCCCTTCGAACTTGTTAAGCGCGACGCGCTGATTGGCTTTCATCGGGAGATGACACCCGAAACAACTGGTCGCCCAGGAGGTATGACAGATCTGGCAATCCATCCGGCTGTTATCATGCGCCAGGCGCCGGCAACGTTCGGTAGAACTGCCCGGGACCGTTCCCCAACTCACACCATCGCGGGCCAGAGTCTTGGCATAAGCAGCTTTGGCATTGTAATGCGGCGAACCCGGATCGATGACGTCGACGGTTTGCGGGATCTCCCAGCGCACATCCGGCGCCATGGATGACTGCTGGTAAAGTATCGTTCCTTCCCAGATAAATCGCGGCCCAAAAGAGGTGTTACTGTTGCGCAAGTCGACCTGACCCGCGTTCCCGGTCGTGATAAGTGTCGGGCGCGCTGAGATTGTTCCATGACAATCGACACAGCCGATCGAAGTGGCATTTCGCGGCTCACCATAGAGCTGGCCATTGCCGTGCACATCGTTGAGGAAATGGCAATCACCGCATTGCATTCCTTTGGCGAGGTGAATGTCATTGAGATGAACTGCCTTCGAGAACTTATGCGGATCATTGTGGGAGATAGGATGATCGTCGAGATCGAGCAGGGTCCCCTTGCGATCGTGCTTGAAGACGGCGCGAAAGATCCAGCCATGACCATGGTAATCGGCGAACTGAGTGTTCTGGAGTCTTGGATTCAACTCGGCTGAGTGGGCGGCAAACTCGCGGTCGCCCCAAAGTCCGCGCGCCGCCGCCGCCTCGGGGTTAATGGTGGTCGACCTGACAAGCTCATCATCGGTCGGGTTATGCTGGACCTTGGGATACATGAGCTCTCCGTCGGTTTCCTGGTCCCACCAGGTATAGCCGAGACAGGGATTCACAAACAGGTTACCTTGATGCATGTGGCAGTTCATGCACTGACTCGATGGAATGGAACGGGTAAACTGGTGCAGAATCGGATGGCCCCGCTCGTTTTTCGGGATCGTTTTATCCTGAGTAAAACTTAGGCCTTCATGACCATACTTATACCACCAACCTGAGTTAGTCGGCGACCGATCATTAGCATAAACCACATGACAGGCCGAACAGCCGCTCGAGCGATAGTCCCCCGGATGATCATTTGAACCAAGAAAGCCGAGAAGCGGATCGTGGAGCCGCGTCTTTTGAATCCCAAGCAATACCGGGTCGGTCCGGTTCAATGTGCCAAGACCACGCTCGGAGAGACGACGCGCCGGATGACCTGGGGGTTCATTGATGGTTGGAGCTCCGAGCTGTAACTGTTTCTCGCCGCCTTTCTCAAAGATACGCAGGATGTTTCCGGGCTGACTCAGGTTGAAACGGGGTACCGGTTCGAGGTAGGGCAGAATTCCATGAACTTTGGTGTCGTTAGGTGTGACCGGTGTGTAATTGATGAGTCGCAGCGGGACGCCATCGGCTCCATAGGCCTGACCAAACTGGTAATTCTTATAGGGAAGCGCGCCATTGTTGTACATCGCGGCACCCCAGAGCATCGCGCCATGATTCATCATGCTATGAACGACCTGGCGGACAATCTCACCATGGCAGAGACCGCAGGCCTGGTCGGCAACCCGGAGATCTCCTGGATTGATGAACCGAATGAAGTCAGCTGACTCATGATTCAGCCAGACATCGGAACGCGGCGGGTTAGCCGAGCTGCGCCAGAATTCGGGGTGTCGCGGCAGAATGTGAGCCTGTTCTTTCGTCAGGTGCCGGGTCGGGTTACCGCCATGGCAATCAGTGCAGCCGAGAACAACATGGGAAGCGGCATGCATCGGCTCGATCCCGATATGGCACTCATTGCAACCGACGCTCTTGGCTTCCGCCTGCGCCTTCGTTTGATCGATCCAATTTCGGCGCGGCGCGCCCGTCGGAGCGGTCACTGAAGCCTCGGGAGAAACGGAGGTCGGTGGGCCGTAGCCAGTCGGAGTTTGCGCGCCGCTGGAAACGGCTAAGAAAAGAATTATTGAAACCCAACCAGAAATCAAACTCCAGGGTCGCTTCATCAGTAGGTAAGCGTCAACGTAAAGACTGCACTGTAGAGAAAGTCATCAACTTCTCCCCCGGGAGGATTGTGAAATCCGGGCACGGGCCGAGTATTGGCACGGTATATCTCCTTGTAGCCCTGCCCCGGAACCAGAAAGCCAATTCCAGCGGTTGCGATAATGTTGTCGTTGAGGAGGGGACGCCATTGGAACCCACCACTGAAATCCCATCCGATATCGTTGTTCGCGTTCTCGGTGAAAAGGACCTGCTGAGTCACCTCGGTGTGAATGGTTTGAATGTGATTGATATTCAAAAAGCCTCTCAGCTTCGGCGTCAGGTCAGCGTCCAGTCCATAGCCGACAATAAAGGCGCCCGGATTAACGAAGTTCGCCTGACCCTCGCTCTTACTGGTGCGAAAGTCGGGCACGAGGCTGTCCCGCTGCTTGAAATTCACCGCGGTGCCCGCGAGATTAAATCCCTGGTGAACATAGAAGCTAAAGGGCCCGCCGAAGAGGAATGGGCGGTCGAAAATTGTGTCGAACCCGGTCGCGGTACCATCCTTGGGATTGTCGTCACCGCTCGCATAAAAGAGAGAGACCTTCTGGCGTAGCCAATCGCGATCGATCGAGAGCTCGAGCGCGGCCATCTGGGCATTGATCGAAACGCGGCGACCGGCGATCCCGTTCAGGTTATCTTCTCCGAAGACCTGATAAAAGGCGTGGGTGATATTGAGCCACCCTATGTGACCGTCGCCGGTCCAACCTAGATAGTAAGCGTTGATCGAATGGTCCTGGACTTTCCCGATCGGCGCCGGGCGCGTGATAAAGCCATTCTTATCATAGTGCCGGCTCGCTCCATCGAGATCGGTAAGAAAACTTAGCTCTGCCGTGTAACCCTTGGCGAAGAAGTCCTGCCGAAAGACATTCCCAACCAGGACCCATTGATCGCGCCCCTCAAACTCATTCAAGTCGGAGTAAGTATCTTTCTCGAGCATGCTGAAGGCAGCGAGATTATATTGCCAGCGGTTGTTGTCGTAGTTGCCGAAAATCCGCACCCCGAGATTGGAGTCGTTGAAGATAAAGCCACGGAAGTCACTCACAAAGGGCTGAATTCCGAACCGTGACGAAATGAAGTCATAGTTATTCGAGAGATCGCGCAGATGAATGTCGGCAAAAGCTTCCTGGAGGGCGAAGAAATCCTTGGAACGATCGGTGTTAGCCAGGCGGGGATCGGGATCGAGCACGTTGGTTTCCTGAACATCAGTGTAGTTATAGTTATAAACACCGAGGAAACGGATGGCCCATTCAACCGGCTTGAAAGCTGTCTCACCCTGGAAAAGGTCGATCCCGATTGAGAAGTCGTTCGAGATAGAGAACTGTTCGCTCCGGCCGAAGAATTCGGAACTGTTAGGCTGAGCACTCGATACTGCGCTGGGAGTAGGGAGACGGCGCGCTTCGACCTGGAGGAAGTCACTTAGAGTCAGATTAAGAAAGATATCCTGTCCAATAATCGGCGCGTCCCCTTTCAGGGTACTCTGCAGATAAGGATGCCATAGTTTCAGGGCACCTTCTTGATAGGGAGTTTCTGCTGAGGGGTCGGCATAGCGTTTCCAGCGCCCGAAACCAACGAACCAGCGATTCGGCACCGCCTCGGAGCCTGAAAGAAGCCCTTCTTCCTGTTCCGCCTCCGGATATTCCTCGTAACCGAGTTTATGCCGCGTGGGCACGACCTCGCGCTGGTCGCGCCGGGGTAGCGCAAGAGAGCGTGGAAGAGATTCCTCGCCATACTTGGGTAATGGCGGAATCACCGGCGGAAACAGAGTCGGCGGCTCGACAGATTCAGGTTCGTTAGGCGTACCGGGGTCGGGATTGAATTGACCGGTATCGGAGTCGTTAAGCTGAGTGGTCGCCCCGGGTGTCTCGGTGGGAACCGGCGCCGGGACCTGGCCAAAAGTAAGGTTTAGATCCTTACGCGGCTCGACGTTGAATTGAAAACGCGACTGCGGCTTCGCGGATTCGCTGGGTGCTACATCCAACGCGGGTCTTCCGGCCGGTTCTACGTCCGTTTGGCTCTGCAAGGACGCGGGAGAAAAGGTCAAAAGGACTGCGATGGCAAGCAGCAACCATCTGGCGTTTGTCGCCCGAGTTTCACTCTCCAGAGGATCGCTCCTCAGCGCCAGGAATGCTCTCCGGATGCGGGACACGGGCGGAGATTGCCAGAAAGCCTGATCCGGTTGCAAGCCCGAGCGGAAACCGATCGGCAAGCCGAGTTACTCCGGGCAAACGAAATGACCGAGAATTGTGATTAAGTGATGTTTTTGATCTTGGCATGCCTCAGCGTTGGCTGTTCAAATCTGCTGGTCCAATGATACCACGCGGATTCCCCGTTCTCCTTCTGCTGGGACTCTCTACTCTGGCGGCGAAAGCCCAACTCACTGCGAGCGACGTCGACCTGATTATCAAGCAAGCCGCAACACGCGCTTCGGAGATTTCACCCGCGAGTGTCATCGCCGTCACCGATCGCGAAGGCTTCGTGCTCGGAATCTGGAACGTTGGTGGGGGTGAGCCCACCCCTGAGCAAATCGCGACCGCGGTTTCCAAGGCTGGGACGGCGGCCTACCTCAGCAGTGATCAGAACGCGTTCACCACGCGAACCGCGGCATTTATTATTCAGCAGCATTTTCCGCCCGGAGTCTCGAACGTTCCCGCCGGGCCGCTCGTCGGTGTCGGCTTATCGAATCTCTTCATCTCAGATGTTAACCGCTTCAAACATATTCCGATTAGTCCGCCTCCCACTCCCACGCCCAGCGTCCTAACTATTGCTCAGTCTCCCGGCACATTTTTTGATTCTGTTCTTGGAACTTCGCTCGATGGCGCGCCTGGAGGCATGCCGCTCTACAAGGGTGGTCATCTCGTTGGTGGAATTGGGGTAACAGGGGATGGGACGCCGCCCCCAATCGCGGGTTTTCGGGATGAGAACCCTTTTATCTTCATTGCCGGCTACGACAAGGACGAGGACGTCGCTCTTGCCGGGCAGATTGGCTTTAAAGCCTCCTCCGATATCCTTGCGACTAATGTTTACATTAACGGCATTAGTCTTGAGTACATCGAAAGCACGACTCATCTGTCTGACACGCTCATCCGACCCGGAAACATCGCCTCCCAATATCCCATCCGACCAGCGCCCTTGCCGTTTCCTTACCCGGTCGCCACGCTCGGCGGCGTAGAAGGCCAAATCCGGCAACCGATCATCAGCGATCCGATCGCAGGCACCATTAATGGTCAGCCACGTATGACGGCGGCCGAAGTGACGAGCGTGCTTGCCGCAGCAGCCGATCGAGTGCGCACTACGCGGGCTGGCATTCGCCTGCCGATCGGGATTCAGATGGAAGCCTTCATCACCGTGGTGAATTTCCCGAACCGAGACGGAATGGCGCCAACCGTCCTTGGAACGTTTCGAACTGGCGAAGCTACACTTTTTAGCTGGGATGTGGCGGTGCAAAAGGCACGGACCGCGATTGCCTATTCCAACAATGGAAACACGATGGCGTTTTCCACCCGCACGGTGGGGTTTCTGGCGCAGAGTCATTATCCTCCGGGAATAGATGCTAATCATCCGGGGCCGTTTTTTGGCCAGCAGGAAGCACTCTCCGGATTAAACGGCACACTTTCGAATGTCAGTTTTCCAGGCGGCAGCCCCATGACTGATCTGCCTAACGGAATCACGATCTTTCCAGGTGGCTTTCCACTCTACCGTAATGGTGAGCTTATTGGAGCGATCGGGATAAGTGGTGACGGTGTCGACCAGGACGATATCGTCGGGGCCTCGGGCACGGTTGTTTTTCCCACTCCGCTCGAGATCGGTGCTGATGAATTTGTTTTTGAAGGTGCGCGTCTGCCCTACGCAAAGTTTCCGCGCGATCCGACCGGAACGCTGGCTGATAGCGAAGTGGTGGTGATGGCTTCGCCTCACGCCATCACCGTCTCTGAAGGATTGGTGAATATTTCGACCAGAGTGACAGTTGGCGCGGGCGACAGTCAGGCAATCGCTGGTTTTATCATCTCTGGGAGCGCGTCCAAGGACCTGGTGGTGCGCGCGCTTGGCCCTTCCCTCGCGCAGTTCGGTGTGGCGGGCGTCCTGGCAAATCCTGCGCTCGAACTTCACAATCAAGCGGGCGCAGTAATTGCCACAAACCGCGATTGGCAGACTACGCAAAAGGATGCGATCACGGCGGCGGGCCTCGCTCCGCCTAACGAGGTCGAAGCAGCTATTCGCATGACCCTTGCGCCCGGTTCCTACACGGCCGTGATGTCGAGCGAAACGGCGGACGGCGGTGTCGGCCTGGTAGAGTTATATGACTTAAGCGCGGGCTCGGATTCCGAGCTGGCCAACATCAGCACCCGCGGTGTTGTCGGAACCGCGGATGACGTTCTGATCGGCGGCTTTATCGTCGGCGGCACGACCGGTTGCTCCAAAGTTGTGACCCGGGCGCTCGGCCCCTCACTCACTGCCCTAGGTGTGAGTGGCGCACTGGCCGATCCGATGCTCGAGCTGCACGATGCCAACGGCGACCTTCTGATGGCGAATGACAGCTGGGCCGAAACTCAGGCCCTCGATTTGGAGGCCGTCAATCTGGTTCCAGCAGACCCACGTGAAGCAGCAGCGGTCGAGTGGCTCGCTGCGGGGCCTTACACCGCCGTCTTACGCGGGAGCGCCGGGACAACCGGAATTGGCCTGATCGAGGCGTATCGAGTTCAGTAGGCACGCTCCAACAGAGATTGGCGCGATACCCAGCAGACACCGTAAACGCGAATCTCGCCCGAGGTACCGCCGAACCGGCAGTCGCGCGCGCAATCAATCGCGAACTGTTTGCCGGTAGATCCTGGATAACACGGCGACACTCCAACAGCTTCCACGGCGCACCATGAACCGCCGAACTTCTTTGTCGGCCCAATCTCGATAATTTTCATCCTGCTGTTGAGAAATGTTCGTCGGAACATATACTCTTGGCCAATGCCTTATCGCAAGCCCACTGGCGCGTTGTTGAAAGTTGTTCGCCCTGACGTTTACCGGCAGGTAGTGGATCTTCTCGCCGAGCCTCGGGAGCACGTTTCTTATCGCGAGATCGCGCGCGTCTGTGGCGTCGGTGGCCACACAATTAAAGCGATCGAGCGTGCGGAAGCGATCACCATTCAGGAACGCAAACAGCTGCTTCTGTCGCAATCCCTGCGCGTAGCTCAACGCGCCCTAAACAGAATCGAAGACGGTATCGACGCTGCTCCAGTGGCGGTTGCCATCCCAGCTTTCGGCGTCGCGGTCGAGAAAGCCCTTCTCCTGGGCGGCGAACCAACTCTCCGGATGGAGGTCAATCTTAACCCAGTTGACCTTTACTCAGAGTTTTTGCAGCTCAATCGCCAAATCAGAGATGCGGTCAAACAATCGCGGCCAGAGCCAACTCCCGTGTTGGAAGCGGAAATCGTCACCGGTTGAATTGTTCGCTGTGTGACCGATCTCAGGGACGAATGGCCTTCTTGGCAAAAAGCGGCGTATTTGCACTGACTCAGTTGACGAATAGTTGACGAATAAACTTCATTTCTATGCGCTTCCACGCGTCTCCCTGAAGCATCAAGCTTTCACTTAAGGCGTGATTTTTCATAGGAGAAATGTGATTTATAGAGGCATGGGTTGGCCGGGACTTGAACCCGGAACCAACGCCTTAAAAGGGCGCTGCTCTACCATTGAGCTACCAACCCCGGGATGAGGTTCAGCCTCTACGATGATTCCTCTTCGCGTGCAAGGCGCGAAGCCGGTTGGCTCTGAAGGAAGCGAGCGCGTTACAAAACGGGCAAGTCGCGCAACGAATTACGCGGCCGGCGCAATTCGAAAACTTCCAGGCCGGCCGTTCGCGCCCCTGCCCAATCGCGTTCTGGGTCGTCACCCACATGCAGCACTTCATCGGACGTCAGGCCACTGATTTCCAACGCCCGTCGGTAAATCGCGGGATCGGGTTTATCCGCTCCCAGTTCGCTGGAAATGAAAACGTGCCGGAAAAAATGTGACATTGAAAGATGCTCAAAAATCATTCGCAGCCGTCCGTCGAAATTCGAGACCACCGACAGGTCAAAGCGCGGGTGAAGCGCCTCCAGGACGGCGGACACTTCCGGATAACATTCCCAAACCCCAGTTTCTGCGAAGTGACCGTAGGCAGCCTCGAAAAACGTATCGACGTCGAACGGGCTGAGCTTTACTTCAACGCGCTCGAGCAACCGCTCGACCAGATCGCGCCACCAGCCTTTGTCATCGTCCTCGCGCGGCGCGCCAGTCGCGGGACGCATCGGCATTTCTTTCCAAACCTGGGCAAAGCCGCGATCCAGCGCCGCGGAATCAAGGGCAAGTCCCT
The DNA here is from genome assembly GCA_963786175.1 of uncultured Verrucomicrobiae bacterium. Taxonomy (GTDB): domain Bacteria; phylum Verrucomicrobiota; class Verrucomicrobiia; order Chthoniobacterales; family UBA10450; genus JAICXG01. Next base: position 24,911 of record CAWAYD010000006.1, read on the forward strand.
GTTGCCGGGCCACGAGGGCGTAATGCTGCCCAACGCTTTTCGTTAGGCGGATAAGTGTACCGGCAGCATCAAAAAAAATCGCCTTATGCATTTGCGCTTTTCATTTGCGCAGCAGCCCGCAACTCCGCAACTGTGACTTGGAATCCGTGAGCCTGCCAACCTTGCCTGACGACACTATCCCGGTCGAACACAACGACCCGGTGAACGCCCGCATCCTCGCCATCTCAGAGGACAAGATCGTTGGCTTTGTCCGCGAGCCGTTTCGCGAGATCGCGGTCCGCTCCGGCCTGCCGCTGGAGAAAGTGTTGGAACGGATCCGCGCCATGCTGGAGGCCGGGACAGTGCGGCGGGTGCGCCAGACTCTGCTCGCCACGAACCTTGCCCAAGGTGCGCTTGTCGCCTGGAAAGTGCCGCCGGAAAAAATCGATGCAGCCTTCGATTGGATGTCGCAGCGCGATCCGTTCTCGGGCCATGTCGTCTTGCGATCGACCGACACGGGCACAGCCGGCTCCGACTACAAGCTTTGGACGACGCTGAAAGTTCCGCAGGGCTTCTCTCTGCAGCGGCACGCTGAAATCCTCGCCCGCGCCCTGGGGGCCGAGGTTTTCCGGCTCATGCCGGCGAAGGGAATCTTCACTCTGGGTGTCGGACACGTTAGGCGCAAAAATATTGCGGCGGGCACGCGGGCAGAAGAGCCCGCGGCGATGATCGTTGTGCAGCCGGCGATACTGGGCGAGCGCGAATGGAAGATCCTGACGGCACTGAAGCGTGAATTCGCCCCATTTGAAATTCGACCGTCTCCGTGGCTCGGACGGGCGGAGGAAGCCGGCGTTTCGCTCGACGAATTTTTTGCCGTTGCCGAAGACCTCACGCAAAGAAAGATCATCGGCCGGTTTTCCACTTTTCTCGAGCACGTCAAGCCGTCGTTAGGCGGAGTGCGCGTAACGCGTTTTAACGCGCTTTTCCATTGGGCGGTGCCGCCTGGGCGCGAAGTGGAAGCAGGTGGCGAAGTCGGGCGCCATGAAATCCTCACGCATTGTTATTGGCGCGAGGCGGGCCCTGAGTTCCGCAACGTAAACATCATGGCGGTGGCGCACGGCACGGATAAAGCGCTGCTGCTCGAGCACAAAGCCGCAATCGATCGACATCTGACCGAAACAGGAATTCCCGTTTCCTACACCAATGTTTTTTGGGGCGGTCGCAGCGAGATCAAGCCCTCGGAAATCTCGCCGCAAATTTATCGTCAATGGCTGAAGGAAATTGGCGCAGAAGGCGGCTCCTAAAGCGCAGTAGCGGCTTCCTTTTCGGGCCCCCGAAACTCGTTAGTCCGGTTCAACTCGCGCAGCAGTCGAACGGCAAAAGTGGTCCGGCCAATTTTCCGCTGCAAGAACATCGCGAGCGAACCGACGCGCGTTCGTAATTCGAGCGGAAAATCTTCCGTCGAATGGTTGAGATTAATTCCTATGCCCACGACCGCATCAAAGGCCGCGCCGCGCCCGGCTTTCGTTTCCACGAGGATACCGGAAACTTTGCGCTCCGCGACGTAGACGTCGTTAGGCGGTTTGATCGTGGGCTCCAAACCGGTCTCGCTCCGAACTGTCTCGGCGACGGCTCGCGCCGCCCAGGTCGTTAGGCGCGGCGATTCCGCAATCGAAATGTCTGGCCGCAAGAGGAAGGAAAACCAGAGCCCAAGACCCGACGCCGCAGCCCAGCGATTTCCGCGCTGACCGCGCGCCGCTGTCTGCTCCTCGGCAAAGATAACAAAGCCTTCCGGCAATTGCGGGCTCAGCATTCGCAGGAGGAAATCGTTTGAGGAGCGAGTCGAGGCCAGCACCATGATCTGGCGTCCAATAAGATTTTCGCCTAACGCCGCCCGCAGCTGTGCCGCATCAAGCGGGTCAGGCGGCGACATGGGTTAGCTCGAGAGAAAAATCGATCGCCGGCGCGGAATGGGTGAGCGCACCGATGGAAACGTAGTCGACTCCAGTGGCGGCGATTTGCCTAACGTTGCGGAGATTGACGCCGCCGCTCGCCTCGAATTGCACTTTTCCCTTCCCGATCGCAACCGCTTCGCGCATCTCGGTGCCGCGCATGTTGTCGAGCAAAATGACTTCGACTCCCGGAATTTCGAGAAGCGCGCGCACCTGATCGAGGTTGTCGGCCTCGATTTCGACCTTCAAGCCAGGCCGCTCCCGCCGCACGCGTTCGATCGCCGCGCTTAAGCGAGCCAATCCATTGCACGCTAGAAGATGATTATCCTTTACCAGTACCATGTCGTAGAGCCCGGAACGATGGTTCTTGCCGCCGCCAGCCGCGACTGCTGCTTTTTCAAATTTGCGCAGGCCGGGCGTGGTCTTACGTGTGTCGAGAATCTTCGCGCCATTCGGGCCGGCGGCTTCGACGAACTGATGCGTAAGGGTGGCAATGCCGCTCAAATGCTGGAGGAAATTGAGCGCCACACGTTCAGCCGTCAGAATAGGCCGGGCGCGACCGCGGACTTCGAGCACCGACATTCCACCCGCGACCGCTGACCCGTCCGCTTGCGTGATCTCGACCCGGAGACTCGGATCGACGCGGCGGAAAACCTCGGCCGCAACCTCCGTTCCCGCGACGACCGCTCGCTCTTTGGCGACGGCGCGAGCCGAAGCCTGATCTTCCTCTCCGATGAAATACTGACTTGTGATATCGCCGTCCCCGATATCCTCACGCAGAGCGAGGTCAATGATCTGGAAATCTTCGGCGGTAAAATTCATGGCCAGTCAGCTGCCGGCCGAAGCGCGTGCGGTCTTCCTGCCGGAAGAGAAACAATGCGGGAAGAACGTCCGGCAACAAGCCACAAAAAAGATCCGGGCAGGGCACGCGCGGAGAAACCTTCGAATGCGAGAGCGTGCCACCGCCCGAATCGCCTTAACCAATGAATTTAGACCGCGCACGCTGGGTTGCGTTCAAAAGATTTCCGGGAACTTGGGCGGACGAAGAGCAGCGCTTTCAGGCGTCCCCAGCCTGATTATAGCAGTTCGCCCTGGACAGCATTCCCAGCGCGGGCAGCTTCGTCGCGCACTTCCAGAAGAAGGGACTTGAATTCCCAGCGCTCCATCGATTCGATCAGTCGCGGATAATCCGGGCGAATGCGAAGCTCCTCCACCGGCACCGGCAACTCCAGGTCGCAATCCAGCTCCACCATTTTGCGATTTTGCAAAATGCGCTCGCGACTAGAGACAATCTTTTGGCGCGTGTTAATGGCTTTGATCCCATCCACTCCATTGAGAATGCCGTCCAGGTTGCCGAATTCCCGCAACAATTTGGCGGCCGATTTCCGGCCAATCCCGATGCCAGGAATGTTATCGACGGCATCCCCAGAAAGGGCGAGGACGTCGCCGATGAGCGTGGGCGGCACATCCCATTTCGCGGTCACCTCCCTTTCGCCTAACAACGCGAACCCATCCTTAGGCGAAGCGAGATCGGTCTTGGCCGTGCTGTAGACTTTCACGCTCGAATCGACCAACTGGAAAAGATCCTTGTCGTTCGTCGCGAGGATGGTTTCGATCCCGAGTTCCCGCGCTTTCAGTGTGTAACAACCCATCAGATCATCCGCCTCGGTATCAGGCAAAGAAAGACTCTGAAATCCGAGCCAGGGCGTGAGCTCCTGAATGATATCGAGCTGCGGCACCATCGGCGCGGGCATTTCCTTGCGCGTCTCTTTGTAGCCGGGCTGAAGTTCCGTGCGACGCTGTGGCAGACCCCGATCCCAAATGACCGCGCCAAGCTCGGGCTGGAGGTGTTTCAACATTAGCCGGAGCGTCTTAGTGAAACCAAAGATGGCGTTAGTTGGTTCACCAAGGGAGTTGGAAAGATGGAGGATCGCGAAGTAGGAACGGTAAACGTAATAGTGGCCGTCGATGAGGAGAAGTCTCACGCGCCTTTAATAAACCTCGAAAATCCGAATATCGAAATTCGAAAAGAAGTCCCAATTGCGCAAAGGAAAATCTCCGAACACGGGTTCGATCTTTTGAGGCCGTCGAACCTGAGCCGTTGCGATTCAAGAGGAGCCGCTAGTTTTTGTTTGGATTCGCGATTAAATGAGCCGAATGGCGGAACAATGGATCGTGCGCGTGGATGGGCGCGAATACGGGCCGGTCGGCGCTGACGAGTTGCGCGAGTGGAGACGCGAAGGCCGACTCATTCGCGAAAACGAAGTTCGGGAAGCGGACGGCGAGCGCTGGATTCGGGCGGAGGAATTGCCGGAAGTTTTTGCCGACGAACCAGCTGTCGCACCGCCGCTGCCTGTTAGGCGCTTGAATTTCGGGGAAATTGTCGCCGCCAGTTGGCATATCTTCCGCCGCGGTTTTGGGCGCTTTTTCCTCCTCGGATTACTCGTCGCGGTGCCGGCGTTCTTTCTGCAAATCGCGGTCCCGTTTCTTGAAATGCCGAAGTCCGGCGCACCGATTGGTCCAGTCGTGATCAGCGGCGCGATTGCGTTCGTGAGCCTTGCCCTGCTCGTGATCGCGTGGCCTATTTCCATTGCCGGCTTGCAATTGCTCGCGGCCGATCTCCACGCCGGACGCAATCCGACTTTCAGCGAAATCTTTCATCGCGCGAAATCGCTTTGGGCCCGCGTCTTTCTCCTCGCGCTCATCGTTTACGGCAGCTACTTCCTCTGGACGATCGTTCCGCTGATGCTCGCGTTCTCGCTTGCGGCCGGCGAGCCGTCGCTTGCGACTGTGCTCCTCGCGCTCTGCCTGCTCGGCTTCACAGTCTATACCGTCGCGCGGCTCTTCATTAACTTCCTTTTTTGGCAGCAGGCCGCTGTGCTCGGCGGCGATGACGCAACGGAGGCGTTGCGCGAAAGCAAAGCCCTTGCTCGTGGAGGTACCGAGCGACCGTGGACACAGCGTCCGGTTTTTCGCGGTGCGGTCATCGCTTCAGTTTGGCTGCTCTTGATTATCGGGATCAATATAGCGATCGAACTGCCGGCCGTATTTTACCGGTTTCGCAACGTGACCAATCTCGAGCAGGCAACCAGTCTCCTGCAATCGATCACGACGATGAATGCGGAGGATCCGCTTGCCAACCTAACGACTTTCTTCAGCACTCTGGCCCATACCGTTCTGCGGCCGTGGCTCGCGGCAATTTTTGTCGTCCTTTATTTGGATACGAAAAAGAACCCCCAAAAATAGAAACATTCTCACCTAACGCCTAACGATCAATGAAGATTGGTCCGGCGGTGACGTCGCTCGCTTCAAAAGTGAAACCGTGTGCGCCAGACGCCTCGAGCGACTTCAGTAACTCCGCGACCGCCGCTCCCGTCGCGGCGGAATAGAACCGCACCAAACCCACTGTGGTCCGCGGACCAAAAACCGTGATCATGATGGTGTTTTCGTCCACGGAATTCATGAAAATGTGGTTGCCATTACCTTGGTGATAAAGCGCGTTGAACTCTACTTCACCGATCCGGCGCGCGAGTTCCTTGGTCGCGGCGAAAGATCCGGCGGCAAGCGCGGCGATAATCGTGACGTCGAGGATGGCGAAGTCGCCATATTGCGAGATGACGTTGCCGCCCCGGTCGATTACAACCGTCAGATCCGCGTCCGCCTTCTGGAGGAAATCGGCCAGGATGCTATCGAGATTGGCGACGTGCTCGATCGTTAGGGCGGGGATACTGTTCATAAATTGATCGGTCGAATGGAGCGTGGCGGAGGGACAACCTCGGATGGAGTCGTCGGTGTCACGGAGGCGCTGGAGGGCGCTTCTCCCTGTTTACTGAACTTATGCAGCAACATTTGAGAAACGGCGTTGAGAGACGCAAAAACGTTCTGCCCCGTACTCGAGATAACTTCGAAACTCTGCGCGCGCTTCCTGCGATTGTTGAGCAGAAACTCAAGGTAATTAACCGGGGCGATATTCGCTAGGTCGCGTTTGTTATACTGCACGGCGTAGGGAATCTCGTCGATCGACAGATTCTGCTGGGTCAGGTTTTCTTCCAGATTCTTAAAGCTCTCGACGTTCTCCTCCATTTTCTCCCACTGCGAATCAGCCACGAAAACGATTCCATCCACGCTCCGCAGGACGAGTTGGCGGGTGGCGTTGTAGATGACCTGGCCGGGCACGGTATAAAGCTGAAACTTGGTCACGAAGCCCTTAATCACGACTGCGTTCACCGGGAGAAAATCGAAAAACAAGGTACGGTCTGCGGAGGTGGCGAGCGAGACGAGATCGCCCCGATGCGACGGGCTAATCCGCTCGTGGATGTAAGCGAGATTCGTAGTTTTGCCGCAAAGAGCCGGACCGTAGTAAACGACTTTGAACTGAATTTCGCGGCTGGCGTAATTGATGATCGACATGAATTTTCGTTAGGCGTTAGGCTGATGGAAGTCGTTAGGCGGTGGTCTGTAAATCCGGCCGAGTTCTTTCACCACCGCGCTGAGACGGGCGCGTGTTTCGGATACAACCTGGTCTACGCCGGCGTGAAGTGCGGCCAGACAAAGATTTTCATGAGCGAAGAAGCTCACCGATTCTTTGGCGCAGAAGAGAGTGATGCTGGTCAACGGTCCGAGGTTCGCGCCCGGAATCTGAGTGCCGATTTTTTGCACAATGGTCGGCGCAATGGCGCACAAGGCATCGACCTTGTATTCGCGCGGGAAATTTTCCGCCAGGCTGAGCCCGTCAGAAAACATGATCGCGCATGCGCGCAGACCGGGGAGACGACCGGCATGAGTGACGATGGATTTCAGATCGAGTGGCTCATCGGTCCCGAAGATCCTTTGCAGAGCTGTGGGCTCGCCAGACTGAAGGGCTGGAGCAGTATTTTCCGATGCCTTTGGGGCAACGGAAGTTCCCGGCAACAGCGTTTTCTCACGCGTCAGATTCACCACCGGTTTTGGAAACGTCGGCTTTACTTCGACAACCGGCGATCGGCCTTCGGTTACGGCGGCACCCTGATTGATCGCCACCGTGGATGCCTGGTTGGACTCAACATTTTTGGGCAAACTCGGCGCATCCTGGCGAAGAACCATTTTGGACGCGGGAAGCTGCAAGCGTTCAGCATCTTCGGCGGCCTTCTGGCTGAAGGGCGTTTCGAAGGCAGGCACGAGCTCGGGCGCTTCCTGGTCGGCCCGCATGCGAAGAGTGTCGTTAGGCAGATGTTGCAACACTTCCTCCAAGGGGAGCGGAATCGGAGTCTGGCTATCCTCAATCTTGAAACGCTCGCGGAACTCTGCCGGTAACGCGGCCGAGAATTGTTCCGGCGAAAGTGAGATTTTGCCTAACGACAGCTGCGGTTCAATAATCGAAAACGGAAAGTCAATTTGCGCCGATTCCGGCACTTGCTCAGTCGGTCCGGAAACTTGCAGCGGCGCGATTCCCCGCAGGACGGCGCGCAGCGGAAGGTGCAGACGTGGACCTTCCGAGACAATCTCAGGCAGCTCGCTGGACGGGGGCGGAGAAGATATCGCTGGCGCTGACGTTACCGGTGCAGCCGCAGAAGTGGACGCGAGCGGCGCGCGCAAGTCGTCCGATGTCGGAGCGACCTGAAACGGAATCCGCGTTGGCGGCGGCGGCGCAAAAGGCGATGGTAAAGGAGTGGGAACAGGCGGCCCGCTTGAGGCTGGAACTCTCTCAGAGGCGGGCACGCCTATTCCGTTCGGTGAAAACCTGGGCTGGATAATCGGACGCGGTGGCGTTGCCTCGACCGAAGGAGTTGGCGGAGCCGATGGTGCGGCGGGAGGAGCGACCGCTTCCTTGCTTTCGGTTGGAAGCGACAGACGAATTGGCTTGATTGGTTTTAACTCCGCACCCGGCTCGGGAATAGGTGGCGGCGTGGCAACACTTGGCGCAGCCGGAGTTGTGGGACGCAGCGGCGCAAGGGGAGCCGGAAACGGAGGTAGGCGTGATGGTTCGACCGTCGATTTGACAGCAGGTTCTGCGGGCGAAACTACTTCGATCGAAGTTCTGAAGCGCTCGCTGTCTTCCATAGTCACCCTGAGAAACGGCGTCTCCACCTGTGGAATGGCCGGATCACGAACCTGATCGGAACGCACTCTGAAGCTGGCGAACTGTTCGAGCACTTTTGCCACTGGCAGGACGACCTGCGCTGTGTCTTCCGGGCTGACTTCGCGGCTGAAGAACTCGGGCACCTGCTGGTAGATGCAACGCAGCCGCACTGATGGTCTGCCACTCGCCATTCCTCGCTCGATTTCGGCAGCCTTGAAAAGAATGCGGCGTTCGGGATCGAACTGGACCTGGCTCAGCATTCCATCGGGTATGTGTGCGGAAAGATCGGCCAGTGAGAGAGCGATGGTGCGGTCATTTTTCTCCGCTTGCGGTTCGTTAGGCCGTGGAATTCCCAAGCCAAAATTTGTCAATGGCGAAATCTTGTGCGCTGGACTTGGAGTTCTTCCTTCGGAGGGCACTACCGGCAAAATGGTTGTCCCGGGCGTCGCGGCTTTCGGCGTTAGCGCCGCTCCGGACAGGGCCGATGGTCCGGTGCTCACCGCCGGGCTCATGCCGACTGTCGCAAGGACGGAAAGACTTGTCTCTGGTTCTGCCTCGGCGCCGCGGGCGACGTTAGGCAGAAACGTCCTGCCCAAACGTTCCGAGGCTGGCTTTTCGACTCCAATAATCGGCCGTGGGGCGACCGCGACATGACTCTCTGCCCGATTCTTATCTTTCTTCAGGAAGCGCAGAAACGGTAAATTCATTAGTGATCCTCAGCAGTGATGCGCCAGACCTCCTCCAGCGTCGTCATTCCCTCCATCGCCTTGTCGACGCCAACCATTCGTAAGGTCTTCATTCCTTCAGAAATTGCCTGATTCTTGATCACTGCTGCCGAAGCGCGCTTAATGATCAGTCGTCGGATTGACTCGCTCACGGTCAGCGCTTCGATGATTGCGGCGCGCCCGGAATAGCCGCGGCCCTTGCAGCGGTCGCAGCCCACGCCTTGGTAGAAAACCGCGCCTTCCGTCGGCTCCATGCTGAGACGCGCGAACATCTCGGGCTCGGGCAAATACTCTTCGCGACAATTCGTGCAGACGCGACGGATGAGTCGCTGCGCGCAGGTCAAAATGACCGAGCTGGAAATGAGGAAGGGTTCAATTCCCATGTCGTCAAGTCGGGCGATCGCGCCGGCAGCGTCGTTAGTGTGTAAAGTCGAAAGGACTTGGTGACCGGTGAGCGCCGCTTTCACCGCGATATCAGCGGTTTCGTTATCGCGAATTTCGCCGACCATCACAATGTCGGGATCCTGGCGCAGGATGGAGCGAAGGGCGCTGGCGAAATCGAGTCCGATATCGGGTCGAGCCGCGACCTGGTTCACTCCCATGAGCTCGTACTCAATCGGATCTTCGACCGTAACGATATTGTAGTTTGGGCTGTTGAGTTCCTGCAGGACCGAATAAAGCGTTGTCGTTTTACCGGAACCGGTCGGCCCAGTGACCAGGATCATGCCGTGCGGCGCGTCGATCGCCTTGCGGAAACGACGAAGCGTTTCCTCGTCCATGCCCAATGTCTCGACGCTGCCGGCGAGCGCCGATTTATCGAGAATGCGGATGACGACTTTTTCGCCATGTGAAGTGGGCAGAATGGAAATACGCAAGTCGACTTCCTTGCCCATGACTTTGATGCGGAAGCGACCGTCCTGCGGAATGCGCCGCTCCGCGATATTGAGTCCAGCAAGAATCTTGATGCGCGATGTGATCGCGAGTTGTAGTGCCTTGGGCGGCGACTCGGCCGCTACCAGCTCGCCATCGAGGCGATAGCGCAGTTTAAGCGTGCGTTGGAATGGCTCGATATGAATATCCGACGCCTTTTCTTTGATCGCCTGAGCCAGGATCAAATTCACGATCTTAATGACTGGCGCGTCCTCGCTATCGGTGGCCAGCCGATCGAGGTCGATCTCGTCGCGTTTGGTCTGCTGGACTTCGACGTCACCAGCTTCCTCCGAAACCTGGCGGAGCACTTCGCTCATATTGGCCCCCGCTGAGTGCACCCCGCTGAGCGCGTCGTTCACCGCGCGCTCGGTCGTGATCATGGGCACGATCTCCATCTGCACCCGGCGCTTCAGGTCATCGACCGCGAGCACGTTGGTCGGGTCAGCCATGGCGACGAAGAGTTTTCTGTCGAGCCGCGCGATTGGCACCAGCTTGTGCGCCTTGGCCATGTCACGCGGGACAAGATTGAGTATTTCCTCCGGCACGCGCAATTTCGCCAAATTGGTCGGCGGCGTGTTCAGACAACGACCTATCGAAAAGGCCATGTCCTGATCGCTGACAAATTGTCTGTCGGTAAGAATCTTGAGCAAACGGCCGCCCTGCTGCTTTTGAACATTAATGGCCTCGTCTAGCTGCGCTGGGAGGAGGAGGCCATCTTCGATCAGAACATCGGCGATGCGTTCTCCGAAAGATTTGCTTCTCATCACGCGCCTATCCTTGCGGCCCGAGCCGGTAGATCTCCTGGAGTGTCTTGATGATCGTCGCTGGCTTCGCCAGATACCATGTGACGGTGTAGTCGAGCGATTGCTGCACCTCTTCGCGCGCTACAGCGTCGAACGGATTGCAAACCGCGATCATGATGGTTCGGCTAATCAGGTCGAAGGGAACAAAAAGGCGGTTGATGGTCAGCTCGTCGGGCAACATCCTCACCACCTGGCGATCGATGTCGTAATATTCCAGCGGTACATAGGCGAACTTGGTCCGATCGATCAGCGCGGAGAGCACGCTTTCCATCTTTGAGTCATCGCCCTGGCAAAGCCGATCGAGTAGCGACGCTGCCAGGCGCGGGCCGTTCGCGGCCCGATTGTCCTCCTTTGCTTCGAGCAGCGCGGCGTTTACCTCTTCCTCAGCGAAGAGCTGTTGAACGATGAGAAACTTGGCCAGCTGATCGTTTCCCTGCTCCGCGTCCTCTGGCGACAGTTTTTTACGAGGCTTACCCGCGTTGCGGCCCCCGATCTCCAGCAGGCCGCCATCCGCGGTCGGATTCGTGGTGGTGTAATTCGGAGCGACAAGGGCGTCTTGCGCTCCGGCATCGGCGTTGGTGTGGCCGGCGCTGTGCAATTTCGTTTCGATCTCGCCCAGCAAAGCGAGCATGTCGGGCGCCCGCGGTTCAGCCGCGAGCACGGATTCACATTCCTGCATCGCCAGCGATAAAGAGCCGGCGTTAAAGTAAGCCTCGGCAAGGCGCCTGGAAAGGCGGCTGGCCTCTTCGGTTTTGGCCAGTTTCTGATAGGCGACCTTCAGAATCTCCAGCGATTGATAATCATCGGGTTGCGTTTGAGTAATGACCTCAAACATCTCGATGGTCTGCAGAATCTGACTACGCTCGGCTTCGGATAAAGAGTGTTCCAGCACGTTGGCCCGTAAAAAGCTAGAACCGTGCCGATGCGTCACTAGGGAAGCCGCCATTCCGCACCGCCTCCGTTGCAAATGTGTCGGTTACCCCTCTCCAGCCTATTGAAGTATCAAATTTCGGCTTTTCATCCTTTCAGTTCTTGCTATAACGCCTCTGTTCCTCTCCTCCTCCCGCCGTGCCATTAGCCAAAACCGCCTCTCCTTCGCCCTGCTCCTTCACGCTAGTGGAACTGCTGGTGGTGATTGCAATCATCGGATCCCTGATGCTGGTGATCGGCCCCGCATTTACCAGCTTAAGGCGAGCCGGAGACATCACGAGCGCGGCATACGCCATAAAAGGCACGCTGGAGCAAGCCCGTGCCACAGCGATTGCAGGCAACACATATACCTGGGTTGGCTTCTATGAAGAAGATGCCTCGAACTCTTCGTCCAATCCCCCAATTCCCGGGAATGGAAGGATCGTGATCGCAACCGTGGCTTCCATTGATGGTAGCAACATCTACGGCAGCGGCACCGGCACAATCGATCCCACAAAGCTGCATCAGATCGGGAAACTTTTGAAGATCGAGAACGCTCATTTGCCACTTTTTGCCGTCGGCACTGGCACGGGCGAAACCTTCGACAACCGACCCGCCATCCAACTCGATCCCCCTCCGGCCAACTATAACTATTCGAGATTTGGCGAACTCAACGGCGCGATACCCAACACGGCTCCATATACAACGCCCTATAGCTTTCAGTACCCAGTGGGCAATCCCGCGCCTGCTGCGCAATACATTTTTGACAAGTTGCTTCAGTTTAACCCAGCGGGCGACGCGCGGGTTAACGGCAACTCCTATAGCGTTCGCCGCTTTGTTGAGATAGGTCTGGTCCAAACCCACGGAAGCGCGGTGCCAGCACCAATCAGTGGTGCAGGCACTTCAACCGCCGTCTACCCCGGGAACGTTGTCGCCCTTCAAATAAGCGGGTTCGGAGGCAACGTTAAGATTTATACTCGGTGAAATATCATCCCTCCAGTTACACCGCTTTCTCGCTTGTTGAGCTCACGCTTGCGATGGGTATCGCAGCCATCTCCCTTCTCGCCATCTTTGGACTCCTGACCACCGGCCTTCAGATCAACCACACTTCCATTGAGCAAACCGCCTCCGTTGAGATTCTGACATCAGTCGCAGCAGACCTTCGGGCCACACCGGTGACTACGAATACCTCTCTGCAATTCGGCATCACCATTCCGACTAACACCACGCTATTCTTTGACGCTGCCGGTCAGTCTTCGAGGACCCTAACTAGTGTTTCGCGTTATCGCATGGCCGTCACTTTCCTTCCTAATAGCGGTGGACGAACCGCCACCCGCCTTAGTCTGAGGATCACATGGCCCGCCGGAGCTGACCCGGCTAACGCCAACACTCGTGCATCGGAAATGTTTGTCGCCTTAGATCGGAACTAATTCGATGAGGCAATCGTGCCACGCCTTTACCCTCGCAGAATTGCTTGTTTCCGTTGCCATTCTCACGCTCTTAACACTCATCGTAAGTCGAATGGTCAACAGTGCGGCAATGATCACCACCTTGGGCAACAGAAGAATGGATACCGAAAGTCAGGTAAGATCTGTTTTAGCCCGGATAAGCCTTGATTTCGTCCAAATGCTTAAGCGCCCCGACGTTGACTATTATGGCAAAGGCACTCTTGATCCCGAAACTGGTAATGACCGGATCGCCTTCTTTTGTAACGCTCCCGGTTATTATCCTTCAACCGGCTCCCAAAGCCCATTTTCGCTTGTGTCCTACCGAATCAATTCCAACTCTGCCTCTTCTTCTCTCAACAAAATGGAGCGGATGAGCAAGGGACTTCTTTGGAATGGCGTCGCGGCCGTGGAGACACCAATGCTTTTCGGTCTCCAGGCGATCGTCAACAACTGGCCTGCGGCAACGAGCAGCAGCTCACCAGATCCCGATTATGAGCTGATAGGTCCTCAAATCTTCCGCTTCGAGTATTATTATATTTTGAAGACGGGCGACATTTCAGACCAACCCGGAGGCGATGGTTTGCAAGATGTCACAGCCATTACCGTAACGATCGCTGCGATCGATCAAAAAAGTCGTGTGTCGCTTTCGAACGCTCAACTTAGCGAACTGGGCGGTCAAATGAAGGATTTCGATCCTACGAAGCCATCCTACGATCTGATGGCTAGTTGGCAGGCCACGTTGGATAGCATCACCGACATGCCACGAGTTGCCATCAACGGCGTTCGGATCTATCAACGCTATGTCTATCTCAACCCTCCAAAATGAAGATCCGGTTTCCCCCCGACCCAGGAGCGGCCTTGATCATTGTTCTCGGGTTCCTCGTTATACTTTGCACGTTAGTCCTCGCCTATTTCTCTCGCACCGCGACAGACCGCCAGCTAGCGCAGGAAGACTTTCATGGCGGGAAGGCCGACGAATTGGCGCGAAGTGCCTTAGATTTGGTAGTCGCGGATATGAAACAGGAGATAGCGGCGGGAACGCCGATCACGAGTGCCAATGTGACTCCTCAGCGCAGTCCCAAACCGGCCGCCGGCGCCCTTCCCTGGTCGGGCATCCCAAATCTCATTCGACGCAGCGTGAGGAACGATTCGATCCCATTGCCGGCCGTTCCGAGCGAAGCGGCTGCCGTCAATTCTACAACGGATGCCTCCCTCAATGATCGCTCAATTAGCTTGAGTCGATGGAACACTCACTACCTCGTCCCTAAAGCCAACACGGAAGATAGTAGCTCTGAACCGGTAACGACTGGCTTCGCCGGTCCAAACTACTGGGCGCCTGATTGGGTAATCGTGACGCGCCACGGCCCGGTTGCTTTCACCGAATGGGATTCCACTCTCGCTGATTCGACCCCTGGTAATAGCGGGTTCGCAATTGGTCGCTACGCCTTTGCAATCTACGACGAAGGAGGACTTCTCGATGCGAATCTCGTCGGCCTTCCATCACCAACTCCGTCCACAGTTGAAGCGGGACGGAAAGGAAGTATCGCCCTGGCTGACTTGACCGGAATGAAATACACGCCGTCAGGCGCAACGACAAACGCGACAGCAGTCAGCAAGATTGTAGGATGGCGAAACTATGCCACGGTCAAGTCTTCAGGGGCATTCCCATCTCTTTCCCCTACGCCCGATCCATCGCCATTTATGAGCTACTTCCTGGATACCGCGAAAGGTTTCACAACCGTAGCTTCGACGCTATATCTCGGCCGGACAGACCAGGCTTTTGCGAACCGGAAGGAGTTAATCGAATTCGTCAGAGCAGCCGGCCCGAGTTTCAATATGCTTCAGTTTCTCGGAACCTTTTCGCGCGAGCAGAACATTCCGACATTTCAAGCGGGTACCGCTTCTCTTACCGGCAGATTTGCTCTCGGTAACCTCGCTCTCGTAAAGGACAGTCCTGACTCCTCGACTGCTGCGAACATTCAAAAGTATTTTGGACTAAAATGGGCAGCAGGTACGGCGGGAAGCATCGGACCACCCCTAGCTCCTGCCATTCCAGGTCACTGGCAGTATGTAGGCAAGGCTGGCGACACGCTACAATCGGCCATTCCCGCGTTCACCACCGATCCCGAGTTTTTTCAGCTTCTTAACTATGCGGTCTACTCTACCAATTCGAATGACTCGTCACATATTGCGACGACATTGGCACTCGGGGCTACGATTATCGACCAATACGATGACGGTACCTCTGCTGATCCAACAACCAGCACTACATCGACAATAATTGAATATGCAGGAGGCAACTGGTCCGTGGGGATGGAGAACGCGGATCCAGCGAGAGCATCTCCGTCGCCGCAACCTTCGCCGTTTCCTCCCCCGACCGGAATGGCTCCAACGCCTCGACCGTTTGTTGATAACTACACGATGCTCAACCGTCCTTTTCGCAGCGTCGGCGAATTAGGCTATGCGATGCGGCCCGAAATAAGTCCCGCGCCGAAAACGATAAACTTTTTCACCTCGACCAGTCTTGATTGCCCGCTGCTTGATCTTTTCACTTATAACACTGCCGCTGTCCGCGCCGGGACGACAAGTCTAAACACGGCAAACCCGGCAGTCATAGCTGCGATCTTAAAAAATGCGACCACGGCAGAAGATGGGTCTTCCTCGCCAGTTACTCTCGCTCAGGCAAATAACGCCGCCGCTCAGCCAACGCCTTCCGCGACATCGGGAATCATTGGTAATCCTGCCTTGGGAACGTTGGTGCAACCTGCCCTGGGTAAGAGTGACATATCCAGGTTGGTCCAGGCGGCAGGTAACTCAATAGGTTCGCTCGAAGAACAAAAGGAAACTATCGCTCGGGCGCTATCTGAAACCACCCAGGCGCGTAGCTGGGGTTTGTTCATCGATGTGATTGCACAGTCGGGCCGTTACCCGCCGAACGCTTCAAACCTCGCCAGTTTCGTTGTCGAGGGAGAGAAGCGCTACTGGCTGCACGTAGCTATTGACCGCTATACCGGTCAGATAATCGATCAGCAACTTGAAGCAGTCGAAGAGTGAGCGCTTTGAAGATCACATCCCGACGCGGTTATCGCGGCATTTGCCTTTCGTATCAGGTCCGCCGCGCGCTGAGACTGGACCCGATCGAGCAGATATCGTCTCCCCAAGCACGCGTTAAAACAGAATCCCCAAGTGATCTACGCGGGGATCACGAGACGACCGCGTCAAGCTTGCGACCTTTCGCAGCGTTCGTTCGGCAGCTGGGGCAAATGTCGTGAGTCGATTGCACGTCGAGCTCGCGTTTGAGGTATTGCTCGAAAGACACCCAATCTTCACCCACGTGCACTTTGCGGCACCAGGCGCAGACGTGAACGAAACCTTCGAGAAACCGCAGCCGCCGAAAAACCCACAGCGTGGCCGCGATCACGGCCGTCGCGACGAGCAGGACGGTCGTGGCTTCAACCCAAAACTCCTGCGGTCGCAGTGGTGTCTTAAGGGCGCCGAGAAATCGGAAAGGGACGTCGAGATATTCATCGGCCCAGAGCACCGCAATCAGGATTAAGAATCCGATCACCTGAATCGTCAGGATGACTTTTTCGTAGGTATGCGACTCTTTGATTTTCATGTCGTGGTAAGTTCCCCGCGGACGGCGTTGGCGATCGCGTCGTGCCAATCGTTGTAGATCTCTCGCACCGTCCAATGCAGCGATTCACCGGCAGCAGCAATGTCCAAAGAATCGCCGCCAACGCGACCGAGACGATGCGCCGGCACACCACGCTCTTGGGCAAGCTGCAAAACGGCATCGGCGTTTTCCGGCACAGTAGAAAGGACAATTCGCGACTGACTTTCGTTGAAGAGGATTTCGTCGAGGCGCCGCTGACTGGCGGCGGAGAGATCGATTTTTGCGCCTAACGAACCTGCGGGACTAAAGCAAGCCTCGGCAAGGGCAACTCCCAGTCCGCCCTCACTGCAATCGTGCGCGCTGCGGACAAGACCGGTCCGGATCATCTCGCGCAGAGCATTTTGCACGGCCAACTCCCGCTCGAAATCGAGGCGTGGCGGACGGCCGATTCGTAAGCCGTGTACCACCTTGAGATAATGTGAAGCGCCCAGCTCGTGACCGAACTCGCCTAGCAGAATCACGACGTCGCCTTCCGCTTTGAAATGCTGTGTGGTGATCCATTCTTCGCGCTCGATCAGGCCGACCATGGCGACCGTTGGCGTCGGATCGACGACTCCAGCCGGGCTTTCGTTATAAAGCGAAACGTTTCCCCCAGTCACCGGCGTTTCGAAAGCCTTACAAGCTTCGGCTAGTCCTTCGACTGCTTCGCGCAACTGCCAGAAATTTTCCGGCTTATAGGGATTGCCGAAATTCAGATTGTCGCTCACGGCCAGTGGCTTCGCGCCGGAGCAGGTGAGGTTGCGCGCCGCTTCGGCGATCGCGATGCGCCCGCCTTCACGCGGATCAAGCCGGCAATAGAGCGAGTTACAATCGGTCGTGGCGGCGAGGAATTTGTTTGCCGCTCGCACATGAAACACAGCCGCATCCGATCCCGGCCTGACGACTGTGCCGGTCCGCACCATGTGATCGTACTGGCGATAGACCCAATTTTTCGAGGCGATCGTGGGGTTCGACAGCAGTTGGCGAAGAGAATCGACCGCTTCTGAGACAGAAGGCACGGAGACCTTTTGGCGTATCTCTTCCTCCGTGATTTCGGCGCCTCCCGCGGCCGGCACTTTCGCTTCACGTGAATAAAGTGGCGCTTCTTCTGCCAGCGGCCTGGCCGGGATTTGCGACACGGTCGTTCCATCGTTCAGCACTCGCATCACGCCGTCGTCCGTTACCCGACCGATCTCCGCACAGGGCACATCCCATTTTTCGAATATTCGCCTAACGACATCTTCCTTTCCTTTCCGCGCAATGATAAGCATTCGCTCCTGCGATTCGCTCAGCAGCGTTTCGTAAGGAGTCATGGCGGTTTCGCGCTTCGGGACTTTCGCAAGATCGATCTCCACGCCGGTGCCGCCACGGCTCGCGGTTTCGCAGGTCGAGCAAGTCAGCCCGGCCGCGCCCATGTCCTGAATGCCCGCGACTGCATCCGTGCCTAACAATTCCAGACATGCCTCGAGCAGCAGCTTCTCTTTGAATGGATCGCCTACCTGCACCGCGGGTCGATCTTCCTTCGATTCCTCAGTTAACTCTCGCGAGGCAAAGGCGGCTCCGGCCAGACCATCGCGTCCGGTTTCTGCGCCGACGTAGAAGATTGGATTACCGACTCCCTTGGCCGCGCCGCGCGCGAGTTGCTCATGCCGCAAAACGCCCAGGCAAAAGACATTCACCAGCGGATTGCCTTCGAAACTTTCATCGAAATAAATTTCGCCGCCGATCGTTGGAACGCCGATGCAATTGCCGTAATGCGCGATGCCCGCAATCACGCCGGTAAAGAGCCGGCGATTCGTCTTCACGTTCGCTGAGTCGCCGGTAATCGGGCCGAAGCGCAGTGAATTGAGGAGAAATTCCGGCCGCGCACCCATGGTAAAAATGTCGCGAATGATGCCGCCGACGCCGGTGGCCGCGCCTTGGAACGGCTCGATCGCGCTCGGATGGTTGTGCGATTCGATTTTGAATGCGACCGCCCAACCGTCGCCAATATCAACCACGCCGGCGTTTTCTTCGCCAGCTTTGACGAGAATGTTGGGCCCGGTTGTCGGAAACTTCTTCAGCTCACGGCGCGAATTCTTGTAGGAGCAATGCTCGCTCCACATGACCGAAAAAATACCCAGCTCGGTGAAATTGGGTTCGCGCCCAAGAATGCCTTTGATCCGCTCATATTCCTCCGGCGTCAGACCATGCTGGGCGACGATCTCGGACGTAACTTCGGGTTCGGCGACTGGCATTGAAGAACGCACGTTATAAGTGCCGGGACGAAGCGCAATCAGGCAAAGGATTTTCGTTCGCCCACCAAGACGAATGGTTAGAGTGGGGCAGTGGAACTCTCGACCATCGCCAACGTAGCCACCGCGCTCACCGTCATCACGGGAGTCGCCTTTGGGCTCATCGAAATGCGCCGCGCCCGTCGCGAACGCGAAGAGCGTGCCGCGTTCGCCGCCGTCCAGGCGCTTATGACTCCGGAGTGGATGAGCTCGTCGATGATCGTTGCCTCGATTCCCGACGGAACGACTGCTGCCGAGTTGGCAAACGATCAACGCGCGCTGGAAGCGATGCTGAAGATCGCCACCATCATGGAAGGAATCGGTTATTCGGTTTTCGCACGCATCGTGCCGTTGGCAGTCGCGGATGATCTCGTTGGCGGGATGGCGCGAATCGGCTGGCGCAAATTCAAGCCTTTCGTCATCGACGAACGCGAGCGCACCGGCACACAGAAAAGCTGGGAATGGTTCCAATGGCTGGCCGAACAACTTGATCGCCACCGCGTCAGCCAGACGAATCTTCAGGTCGGCGCCTTCATCGCCTATCGCGACTGGAAACCGTAAGCTCTTATTACGGAGCGACACGGAGGATGTCGCATTCTTGATTGAAAGTTGACAGTGAGCGTTGAACTTGCAGCAACCCTTGCCGCCTTGGATCTCTCGACGATCGCCAATCTCGCCACGGCGCTAACTGTCCTGACCGCCGTCATTTTTGGAATCATCGAGATGCGTCGAGCCCGCCGCGAACGGGAGGAACGGGCGGCCTTCGCTGCGGTGCAGGCGATCCTTACTCCAGAGTGGATGCGATCCATGCTCATGGTGCACAACATTCCGGATGATGTCAGTGCCGCGACGATAGAAGCTGACCCGCGCATGCTGGAGGCCGCTTGTGCCGTCGGCATTATCCTGGAAGGGCTTGGCTACTCGGTTTATGCGCGGATCGTTCCCCTGCACGTCGTGGACGACTTGATGGGCGGAACAGTCCGACTCGCTTGGCGGAAGCTGCGAACCTACATCGAAGAAGAACGCCGGCGCAGTGGCTCCAAGAAAAGCTTTGAATGGTTCGAATGGCTCGCGACCCAGGTGGATCGATACAGCACAGGCAAGACCAACCTCCAAGTCGGCGCGCAGGAAGCCTATCAGGACTGGAAGCCATGAGAGCTGGCGTCATTTGCCTTCCACCCGTCGATCGCCTAAGAAATGTTGATGGCTTTTGACCTAAAGGAAATCGTCGCCGCGCGGCTGGGCGAGAACTACGAACTGCACGAGCGGCATCTCAATCGCACCCTTGTCGCGGCGCAACGCGTGATCGGCTTCGACAAAGTCTATGCCCGAGCGGAAGGCGCTTATCTCTACGACATGGATAACAACGCCTATCTCGATTTCCTCAGCGGCTACAGCGTCTTCAACATTGGGCGGAACCATCCCGCGGTCCAGAAAGCCATCCGCGACGTGCTTGATCTCGACCTGCCAAATATGGTGCAGATGGATTGCTCGCTCCTCAGCGGCTTGCTCGCCGAAGCACTGACGAAAAGAACGCCGAAGCATCTCGATGCAGTCTTCTTTTGTAATTCCGGCACGGAAGCCATGGAAGGCGCGCTTAAGTTTGCCCGAGCCGCCACGCAACGGCCGCGTGTCTTTTCGTTAGGCGGAGCGTTTCATGGCCTCAGTCTTGGTTCGCTCTCGCTCATGGGCTGCGAGAGCTTTACTGAAGGTTTCGGTGCGCTCGTGCAGGGCTTCGATGGGCGCATCGCGCTGGAAGATCTGGCCACCCTGGAAAAAGAGCTGGCGAAAAAGGATGTCGCGGCCTTCGTCATCGAGCCGGTGCAAGGCAAGGGAGTAAACTATCCACGCGGCGATTTCTTCACCCGGGCGCAGGAGCTTTGCCGGCAATACGGCACATTGCTTATCTGCGACGAGATTCAAACCGGGCTGGGTCGCACCGGCAGGATGTTTGGCTTCGAACATTGGAACCTGGAGCCTGACATCATCACTCTGGCCAAGACCCTAAGCGGCGGCTATGTCCCATGTGGTGCGATCGTCGCGCGCCGCGATATTTATCAAAAGACTTTTAGCCGAATGGATCGTTGTGTCGTTCATTCCACAACCTTCGGACGTAACAACCTTGCCATGGCCTGCGGCCTGGCCGCGCTCGAAGTGCTGGATGACGAAAAACTGATCGATAACTCTGCCAGGATGGGAGCGCTTCTCGTCGAGCGTCTCGACGCCCTCAAGGCGAAACACTCCTTCATCAAGGAGGTGCGCGGGAAAGGCCTCATGATTGCGATCGAATTTCATGAGCCTAACGAATTTAAGTTAAAGATGGGCTGGAAACTCCTGCACAAGGTCGACAAAGTCTTGTTTGCCCAGATGGTGGTCACTCAAATGCTGGCCCAGCATCGCATCCTGACGCAGGTTGCAGGTCATGCCATGGACGTAGTGAAGATTCTTCCGCCACTCATTATCGGCGAGAAAGGAAGTCGATATGTTCGTCAACGCCCTCGACGCGACGTTAACGGAGTGCCGCAAATTCCCCGGTCCCATGTGGGAGATAGGCCAAAACTTCGTCCGCCACGCTCTGCGCTCAAGGCGTGTGTCAGAGCCTGCAAAGTTATAGAGATTGAGTTCGTATTCGCAGCCGTCACAAGAAGTCACCGGTTCGCAACATCGATTGGTTAGGCCGTTCCAGAGTAATAAGCGAGACACAAGATGAGTCGCCGGGAGTCATGGCGCAATGCCCTCTCTCAACCCTCACCTAATCATCTTCAACTTTCTTATAACTCCGGGCTCGCGGCGGCATTTAGTCCGGGCGTTCCAGCGTCAGAACGTTCTGCTGATAATCGACGGTGAATACGAAGCGCATTGCCTAGTGAGACAAAGATGAGCTACCGCGAGCGCGAACGCGTGTGGCGGTGTGAGGTAGGTATGAGTGATGGGATACGTGAGCGGACGACGGGAGAGGTTGTCGGGCGACGTCACTTCGACGGCTTCGGTTTTGAGGTGAGGACTCGGTAGGTGGCGAGGGCATTGAGGATCTCGGGGTTGCCCTGAGACCAGGCGTTGCCGATCGTGACGCGTTTGAAGCGCCATTTCTCGCCGTCGCGGGCCAGCTCGCAATCGTAACGGTTCATGAGGAGGGCGTTCTCGGCCCCGGGCCGCGAACCCTGGTGCGGCATGAAGTGTTGCGACATGACGTAGGCGGAAAGCGTCGCCGAATCGTCGCTGATCTCGATTTGAAGGTTGGTGGCGGTGTGGCTCGTATCGAGCGGGCCGATGAGAGGAAGGACGGAATCGAGGATAGCCTGGCGGCCGGTAATTAGCGGAAAATTGAGATGAAGTTTCTTGTCGGCGGGACGGAAATCCAGGATGCAATCCTCGGCCAGCGCCGAAGCGAGGGTCTCGGCGTCGCCATGATCGAGGCCGAAGGCATAGCGGTGAAGGGCATCGGCGATCTCGTAACGGTCGTTCGCCAGCCGGGCGAGGTCGGTGCTCATGGCAATAACGTAGCTCGGAGGGATGTGCTTCTGCACGTCAAAATTCTCATCTAACGAGACTAAGATGAGCCGCCGCGAGCGAGAACGCGGTCATCGCAATGTTAGACCATCGGCTTTGGCGGTGCGCACGAAGCTACGAATTGGGTGAACAGCGTTTCTTCGTCGGTGAGGAAGGCCAGGATATTTCCATCCAGGGCGGAAGGGAGATAGACTTGACCGTCTTCACCAGGTCCTGATGCCGGAAACCGAATTTGTTCGAGACGTGAACTAATCACTACCACGGAAACTGGCGCGACAAGGGCTATCGGCCATGAGCAGTTGAAGCGTCATAACTGGCTGGTGACGCAGGCTCGGCTTCTGCTATCTTAGTTGCCTAACGAATGCTCGCTCTCGCCGCAGCCCAACGAGACGTCGCGACCGTCGCGGTTTTTCTCGCGACCTTTCTTGTCACGCTCTCCTTCGGGCGTCTGCTCAAACGACGGGCCGGCGTGCCGTTCGGCATCTTCTTTCAGTTCTTTGCCCTTACGCTGGGCACGTATACCGCAGCCTGGGTCTATGGGCTCGATCTGCGCTGGCGTAATCATGTCGGCGCGGCGGTTATCCTCCTTAGCACTGCGGTCATCATCGCGCTGGTCGACCGTTATCTTTGGGATCTTTATTTTGAGCAGCGCCGCCAGACGGTAATCCCGAAGTTTCTCCGCGAGCTGGGGGCGCTTCTCATCTTCCTCATCGCGCTTCTCCTTGTGCTTAGTTTTGGCTATCACGCGGAGCGGGAGCTGCGGGGCCTGCTCGCTACTTCGGGAGCGGCCGCGATCATTCTTGCCTTTGCCACGCAGAACCTGCTCGGCGGTGTCGTCGCTGGCATGTCGCTCCAGATTAATCGCCCCTACAAGGTAGGCGATTGGCTCCAGGTAGGAGAACGCTTCGCGGAAGTGATGGAGATCAACTGGCGCTCGACGCGCCTGCGCACGAACGACGCCATCTACCTCGACATCCCAAACAACGAGATCGTCAGGCAAACCATCGTCAATTTGCATTACCCATCCGAGTTGCACGCTATGCGCATCCTGGTGGGAGCCGATTACCACACGCCGCCCAACAAGGTAAAAGACGCCCTCCTTCACGCGACGCTTCATGCGGAGTGGGTGCAAAAGGATCCCGAGCCGAAGGTGTTCCTAAAGGAATTCGGCGATTTCGCGATCTTCTATGAGATCAAGTTCTACATGCTCGATCATCAGGACTACCACAACGTCTGCGACGCCATCCGGACCAACGTCTGGTACGAGTTCAGGCGGCAAAAAATCACCATTCCATTCCCCATTCGCACGGTGGAACTAACTCGCCGCCGCACCCTGGAACCGCAGGAGGAACGAAATCGTGCCCGGACGATTTTGGAAGGCGAACCACTCTTTGAATACCTAACGAGCGAGCAGCTCGACTCGATCCTGCACGGGTCGCGTACCATACGCTTCGGGCGCGGTGAGAAAATCATCGAGCAAGGCGCGGACGGCGCGTCGATGTTCGTCCTCCTCCACGGCTCGGCTAGTGTCGCGGTCTCGCAAAACGACAGCATGATTCGGGTCGGCGGACTGCGGATGGGAGATTGTTTCGGGGAGATGTCGCTCCTCACGGGCGAAAGGCGGACGGCGACGGTGCGGGCCGAAGAAGATTGCGAAGTGATCGAGATTGCCAAGCCGGCGATGGCCACGGTGCTGCGAGATTCGCCGACGTGCGTGGTGCAGTTGAGTGAATTGCTCGCGGCGCGCAAGATGGAAACTGAAGGTCTCCTTAAGGACGCTGCGCGCAGCGCCGCCGCGGAAACCAAAGCACTCGAGTATCGGGCCACGTTTCTGCGCCGCCTGCGCTCGGTATTCGAACTATAACTAGCGGTCTGTTTGCCGCCTCACTTAAGTTGGGCGGTCTTCACTTCACAGTACGCCGAGCAGGGGTTAAAGACGGCCCTGCCGGGGTCGCAAGGACTAAAGCTCCTATGAGTTCCCTTCTTGCGGCTTTGGATTAAACCGGTTGCCACCCGGGAAAACCCTTCTAAAGTCCTGCGACTTCCTCGCGTCGGGGAAGTATCTTATGACTCCTATAGCGTTATCTTTCCTTAGCTCCGGCGTTTCGCTCTCCATGGTTTGCGCCGTCATCGGCCTCGCCTTTGCCATCGCCCTTATTTTTAAAGTCAAGAACGCTTCCGCTGGCAACGCGCGCATGAAGGAAATAGCCGGCGCGATTCAGGAAGGCGCGAAGGCATATCTTAATCGCCAGGTTATCACGATCAGCGGGATCGCGATTCTGATCTTCATCCTTCTCTTTATTTTCAAGGATCACCCCACGGCGATTGGCTTCCTGATCGGCGCGGCCTGCTCGCTTGCCGCCGGCTTCATTGGAATGCGTATCGCCGTTCTGGCGAACACGCGCACGACGGAGGCCGCGACGAAATCGCGCACCGCCGCCATGCGGATCGCGTTTAACGGCGGCGCGGTGACCGGACTTCTTGTCGTTGGGCTGGCGCTCCTGTCGGTCGGAATTTTCTACACCGTCGCGAGCAAGATGATCGGCCACAACCCAGCCATTAGCAGTCTCATTGGGTTAGCGCTCGGCGCGAGCTTGATCAGTGTTTTTGCGCGACTCGGCGGTGGCATCTACACCAAGGCGGCTGACGTAGGCGCCGACCTGGTTGGCAAAATCGAGAGCGGCTTGGAGGAAGACGACCCACGTAACCCGGCCACGATTGCTGACAATGTGGGCGATAACGTCGGCGATTGCGCGGGCATGGCGGCAGACGTTTTTGAAACTTATGCTGTTAGCCTGATCGGCGCGATCCTGGTCGGCGCGCTCACTCTCGCCGACACGCCGGCAGCGATCACTTATCCTTTCATTCTTGGCGGCATCTCGGTGCTCGGCGCAATCTGCGGCATCCTTTTTGTGAATCTGGTCGCGCTCAAACCTGCCAACGCTCTCATGGGAGGTGTGCTCGCGAGCGGGATCGTTTCCGCCATCCTGTTTTGGCCGGCGACACATTATCTCTTTCCGAATGGCGTTATGATTGCCGATGCGCTTCGTTCCCCTAACGATCTTTACCTTGCTTCACTCGTCGGCCTGCTCATGACCGGTGTGGTGGTTGTCATCACCAATTACTACACCTCGACGGCTTTCGGTCCGGTGCGCAAAATCGCCAAGGCCTCCGAGACCGGCCACGCCACCAATATCATTGCGGGCCTGGCCATTGGTCAGCACGCGACCGCGCTGCCGGTTGGTTTTATCGGGCTGGCCATCCTCTTCAGCTTTCATTACGCCGGCCTTTACGGAATCGCGATCGCCGTTATGAGCATGCTCTCGATGGCGGGAATCATCATCTCGCTCGATGCTTTTGGACCCATCACCGACAACGCCGGCGGCATCGCGGTGATGAGCAACCTACCAAAAGAGGTTCGCGAAGTAACCGACGAGCTCGATGCCGTTGGTAACACCATGAAAGCGGTGACCAAAGGCTACGCCATTGCTTCGGCCGGTCTCGCCGCTCTGGTGCTTTTTGGTTCTTATGTCGAAGAGCTGCGCGCTCATTTCGCGGCCAGCGGCCGTCCGTTTACCCTCCAATTTTCGCTCACGGAACCGAAGGTTATTATCGGTCTCTTCATCGGCGGTTTACTGCCGTTTATCTTCACCGCCTTTAGCATGGACGCGGTGGGCAAGGCGGCTGGCGCCGTGGTGCGTGAAGTACGCCGCCAGCTCACGGCCAAGCCGGGCATCCTGCGCGGCGAAGACACTCCCGATTACGGCACCTGCGTCGACATCGTGACCAAGGCTGCCTTGCGCGAAATGATCATCCCGGCGCTTTTGCCGGTTGCATTCGTCGTAGCTGTCGCGGTTATCAAACCACTCGGGCCCGTCGTTCTTGGCGGGTTGCTCGTCGGCACGATTGTGACTGGTCTCTTCGTTGCCATAGCCATGACCTCCAGCGGCGGCGCATGGGATAACGCGAAAAAATTCATCGAGGAGGGTAACTTCGGCGGGAAAGGTTCCTTCGCTCACGCTGCGTCAATTACCGGTGATACGGTAGGCGATCCTTATAAAGATACCGCCGGCCCGGCGATCAACCCCATGATCAAAGTGGCCAACATCGTCGCCATTCTCATCATTCCGATTTTCTTCTAACGAAAACCGGAGCGTCGCCGGCTTAGGAGCGCGTCAGTGCGCCCACTTCCGGTGGTGAGATCATTGCCAGTTAGCCTAACGAGACTGGTGTAGGACCGGTCGAAAAATTTTCTTCTTGCGCGCTTCCTCCGCCGTGCTAAATACTTAACCAGATGGTTAAATATTCAACGAAGACATTGGACCGAACTTTTGCCGCCCTGGCCGACCCGACGCGCCGACGGATCCTCGCCCATCTGGCCAGCGGCTCTCAACGAGTCACTGACCTTGCCCAGCCGCATGCCATGTCGCTCCCAGCCGTCTCCAAGCATCTCCGTGTCCTCGAGAACGCCGGACTGCTTCGACGCCGGCGTTATGGCCGTGTGCACGAAATGGAACTTCAGGCCAGGCCTCTGCAACAGGCCGCTGCGTGGGTCGAGCAATATCGCAAGTTTTGGGAAGGCTCGCTCGATCGGCTGGCCGCGTATCTGGAAGAAACCGATCAAGCTGTCAGCAAGAAAGGGAAGAGCTGATGTGTCCGGTTTGTCTCTTCTACGTTGCATTGACCGCCGCCGGGGCAAGCTCCGGGGGCGGTTTGGCCGCCTTCGTTCTGAACAAACTTTGCAGGAATAAACTAAGCCACAAACTCAAAGGAGAAGATGAAACTAGCAGAACCAGAATTGAAACGAGAGATCGTGCCAGAAACTGAATGGCTCGTCGCCAGGGAAGATTTGCTGACACGGGAAAAGGAATTCACACGGCAACGGGATTCGCTGAACGCGGCCCGACGCGCCTTGCCGATGGTAAAGATCGAAAAGTCATACGTTCTTGACGGTCCAAACGGCAAGGAAACGCTCGCCGAGTTATTCGACGGCCGCAGTCAGCTTATCGTCTATCACTTCATGTTCGCCCCGGGCTGGGAGGAGGGTTGTCGCGCTTGTTCGCTTTTGGCCGACCATTTCGATGGTGCCAACTGGCACCTGCCGCAACGTGACGTGACACTTGTCGCGGTTTCGCGAGCGCCATTAGCAGACATTACTTCCTACAAGAAACGCATGGGCTGGCGTTTCAAATGGGTTTCGTCACACGGGACCGATTTTAACTACGATTACCGCGTCTCCTTCACCGAAGCTCAGGAGAAAAAGAACGAAATCTACTATAACTACACGACCAAGGAGTTTCAGATGGAAGAGCTTCCCGGTCTGAGCGTTTTTTACCAGGATGAGACCGGCGATGTCTTTCATACCTACTCCACGTATGCGCGCGGCCTCGATCTCCTGGTCGGCGCCTATAACTTCCTCGATCTCGTTCCGAAAGGACGCGACGAAAATCCGGACTCAACGATGGATTGGGTGAAACGGCACGATAAGTACTAAGTCCAAGTTAGATCACTGAGATATGAAGACAGCAGGCGAAAAGACATCACTTGAGATCAAACGAGTTATCCGTGCCCCGCGGGATCGCGTTTACAAGGCATGGACCGATCCGGCACAGTTGAGGGAATGGTGGGGCCCGGAAAGCGTTCGGACGACCAATTTGATCGGCGACGTCCGGGTTGGCGGTAAGTATCGCTGGGAGTTAGTTACGTCCGAGGGGGAGGAGATGGTTGTGTTTGGTGAGTATCGGGAGCTTGTTCCCGGAAAGAAGATCGTCTTTACCTGGAAATGGGATGATGACGAGGCATGGGAGGCTCGGAACAGTATTGTAACTGTCGAGTTTTCGGATAGCGACGGTGGGACAGAAGTTCGACTGGTGCATGAACAACTGCCGAGTGAGGAATCACGCGACCGTCACAACGAGGGTTGGAACAGCGTTCTCGATCGGATGGAGAAATTCATCAACAAGTAACCTAACCTTAAAGAGAAAAAAACATGAACACCGAAGAACTAGCTCGAAAGGTTGTCGATCTCGTCCGCAAACAGGCGTGGTACGAAGCACTCGATACGCTTTATGACGACAACATTGTCAGCGTGGAAGCGACCACGCCGGAGACGTGTGGCAAAGAAGGTGTGCGCGGCAAGATAGATTGGTGGGTTGACGCCATGGAAGTGCACAGCTTCAAGGCCAGCGAACCGTTTGTGGCGCGAGACCGATTCGTCGTTCAATACGACGCCGACGTGACCGACAAGAAAACCAGTGAACGTCGCACGATCACCGAAGTCGGCGTCTACACGACCAGAAACGGCAAGATCGCCGGCGAAGAATTCCTGCCGCGTGTGGGTTAGGAACGGCGATTAGCTTCCGCGACCAATCTTTTTCACTCCCGGACGCACGCGTTCGCTATCTTACAACCAACCGAACCCTTCATCTCGGAGTGAAAGGTGCACGAATAGGGAGACGTAGTCGTGTCCAACGCACCCATCCGTTATCACCTGCTCTTAGGCGAATTTTGGGGAAAACGTTGTGGTCGATAGGTAAAGGAGTATTCCGGCCAGCCCGAAAGCTGCGGCGGTAAGAAAATTTGTGGCAGGACCTAACTTCCACAGGTAGGCACCGAATATTGCCGCGCCGCTAACGAGAAGATCGCGGGTCAGATAATATGCGCCGATCATTTGGCCGCGCCGTTGCGGATCGCAATAGCCGATTATGAGGGCTTTGCGCGAAGTATCGCCAAATTCCTTCAATCCGCGGATCGCGAAAGCGACTGCGAGCATGGCAAAACTGCCGGAGACACAGAGCGCGAGTGGGAAAATTGTGAAAAGGATGAATGTGGCGAGCACGAATGGCTCGCGTCCGTGTTTGTCGGCAAAATGTGATGCCGGAACAATGCACAGGGTTGCCGCTGCCATTTCAATCGTAGTCAATACGCCAAACTGCGTCGCGTCCGTACCGACATAATCCATGGCGTAGATCACGACCCAGGCGAACGGAATTCTTTCGCAAAAGCGGATGAGGATGTCGCTGAGCAGCAGCCGGCGTAAAGGCGCGTTAAAGCTGCCCAGACTTCGCCAGAAACTCCATCGTTCCAGCAGAGCGTCGGAAGGTGTCGATTCTTCGGGCAGACATTTTTGCACGAGAATTGTCGCCGCCGATAAGAGAATCGAGATCACTAATCCAATCCGAACGCCGGTGATAATGCCAAATCGATCGATCAGCACTCCACCGAAGAACGGCGCAATCATGATCGGCAGTCGCTTAATTATCGATTGGATGCCGATGCCCATCGAATGGCGATGCGCCTCGAGCGTGGCGGCGATAAGAGAGAAGGTCGCAGGGAGGGAAAAACAGGTCCAGGACAGGAACAGAAACATCCCGATGATCACTGCGCCCCAGCGCGGCACCATCAGCACGAGCGCATAACCGATGATTGAAAGAATATTAAAGGCGATGAACGCGCGCCGGTGTCCCCAGCGATCTACAACAAGGCCGCCGGGATAGGCATAGATTGCGCCGAGAAGCGTTCGGATCGCGTCAAATGAACCGATGACAAAAACGGCTGCTCCAAGTGCCTGGAGGTATTTCGGCAGGAAGCGCATCCACAATTCTTCGCCCGTGCCGATGACGAAAGTGGCAACGAGCAGGATGACGAGATTGCGCCTGAGACCAAAAAATTCCGCGGCGGTCCGCAGCCGATTCATGCCTTAGCGATTTGTCGCTGGCACTCGGCGAAAAGGGCGTCGTAGACGGCAGACTCCCGTTCGAGAATCTGGTGATCACCGAGACCGAGCGCGCTAAAACCGTGTGCAATCCAGCGCAGGCCTTCGCCCGCAGGATGAGGGCGTTCAGGGTGTGAATCAGCGGCACGAACGATCTCGCCAAGCAGGATAAGAGCGGGATCGGTGAGGTTGTACTTCTTCAAGAGCGAGTTGAAGGAGACGTCTTCGCCGTGGTGGCCGAGCTCGCAGTTCGGCACATCATAAACGAAGCCATCAGTGATCGAGGACCAATCAGTGGCGTGCGGCAGAAAGTGAAATTCCGCCTCCGGATCGATGAAGTTTTTGATGAGCCACGGACAGGCGACACGATCGACCTTTACTTTTTCACGCGTGATCCATTTCATGAGATTGCAACACATATAACTTTGTAGTATCAGCTATGTCAATGCAATCGGAGACGAAGTGGATTTTGCTCCTCTATGAACTGCCTACTACCAAGAGCAGTGAACGGGTCAATCTCTGGCGCCGGCTGAAGAAGTTCGGCGCGCTCTCACTCAAGACTTCCGCCTACCTGCTGCCGGATTCGCCGGGACACCTCGAGCGGTTCCAATGGCTCGCCCAGCAAATCCGCGACGGCGGCGGCGAAGCCACCTTGATCCGCGTTTCGGAAATCGAAAATCTCAGTGCCGGCGCGGTCATCGCGCTTTTCAACGAAGCGCGCGCCAGCGATTACCAGGAACTGATCTCATCCCTGAGAGAGCTTTTGAAGCACAACCGGAAACGAAGGAGCGAATCGTTTTCAACGGAACTGGAGAAACTGCGAGCGCGGTTTGGCGAACTCCGGGAGATAGACTTTTTCGATTCGCCGCGAGCACACGATGTCGAGACACTGCTGCAAAGTGCTGAAAAATCTGGCGCAGGAAAAAGTGCAGCCGCTCCGCCTTTAAGCGCGAAGGATTATACTGGCAAAACATGGCTGACGCGTCCGCGGCCAGAAATCGACCGCGTCGGTTCAGCATGGCTCATCCGCAATTTCATTGACTCGGAGGCGAAGTTCGTTTTCGGGTCGAGCCCGCGGAAATCGGCAATTCCTTACGACATGCTCGACGTGGAGTTCACGCACCACGGCGAGGATTGCACTTTCGAGACACTGTTGAAGAGCTTCCGCATCGAAGACAAAGCCGTCCGGATTCTCGGTGAGATGATTCACGATGCCGATTTGGAAGACGACAAGTTTCGCCGGGCGGACTGCGTCGGTCTCCAACGGATGTTTATCGGTTGGGCCAAGCTGGGTCTGAGCGATCACGAGATTCTTGAGAAAGGCTTCGGCTGCTTCGACGCGTTGAAGGCAAGCATTCCCAGGGCATGACAACTCAAACACCGCTGAAGAAAAACGCCGCGTCGAGACAGATCGCGCATCCGACCTTTACCGAGGCGTTTCGTTTTTGGGTGAAGCTTGGGCTAATCAGCTTCGGTGGGCCGACCGGGCAGATTGCGATCATGCAGACGGAGCTGGTTGAGAAAAAGAAGTGGATCAGCCAGTCGCGATTTCTTCATGCTTTGAACTTCTGCATGCTGCTGCCCGGCCCCGAGGCGCAGCAACTCGCGATCTACATCGGCTGGCTACTGCACAAGACCTGGGGAGGCATCGTGGCCGGCGCGTTCTTCGTTATTCCGTCGATTTTCGTGCTCTGGGGATTGAGCTTTGTCTACGCGGCTTACGGCAACATTCCGTGGATCGCGGCCGTGTTCTATGGATTGAAGCCCGCGGTGATGGCAATCGTCGCGGCGGCAGTGATTCGAATCGGGCGCAAGGCGCTGAAGAACTCTGTCATGTGGAGTCTCGCGGCGCTGGCGTTCGTCGCGATTTTCTTTTTCAAGATTCCGTTTCCAATAATCGTGATCGGCGCCGGTCTCATCGGATTCATCGGCGGCAAATTGTGGAAAAATAAATTTCTCGTCGTCGGCGGACACGGCGATGCGAAGGACACAGACAGATCAGTGCTGGGAGACGACACGGAATCGCCCGACCACACGCGGCCATCACTTGCCCGCGGCCTCAAGGTTACAGCCGTCTGTGTCGCGCTTTGGTTGTTGCCCACGATTCTGCTCGGCCTTTGGCAAGGGTGGGATGGCGTCCTCTTCAAAGAAGGCCTATTTTTCAGCAAGGCCGCCGTTGTCACATTTGGCGGCGCCTACGCCGTGCTGCCATACGTCGCGCAGCAAGCGGTCGATCACTACGGCTGGTTGCAGCCCGGCCAGATGATGGATGGACTCGGCCTCGCCGAAACCACGCCCGGACCGCTCATCATGGTGGTGCAGTTCGTCGGCTTTATGGGTGGCTGGGTGCAGCACGGCAGTATGAACCAGTTGTTAGTTGCGACGCTCGGCGCGCTGATCACCACCTGGACCACGTTTACGCCCTGTTTTCTTTGGATTTTCGTGGGCGGCCCGCATATCGAGCAACTGCGCGGGAACGCGCGCCTGACGACCACATTATCCGCTGTCACGGCCGCAGTCGTAGGAGTAGTAATGAATCTCGCTGTCTGGTTCGGGATTCACGTTCTACGGCCAAGCAACGGAAGTTTCGACTGGTTCGCGCTGGGTCTGAGCGCAATCGCATTCATCGGCATGATGAAATGGAAATGGGGCGTGATTCCGGTCGTGCTCGGCAGCGGTCTGCTCGGCCTTCTTTTCAAGATGTTTGTCTTTGGAGGATAAGAAGCGCCTGGTAGCTAATTCTCGAAAGTGGAAGCGAGTTCGAAGATATTGCTGATCGAAGATGATTTGAAGACGGCACGTGCCGTGATCGCCGGACTGAAAGCCGGAAGGTTTTGACACAACGCTGGCGAATATTGGCGAAGAGGAACACAAGGACCTCTAAATGAATTGATAGAGAACGGTCCGGATCGGCATACGTATGGCAGGGGGTGGTCGCGCGGGCGACATCATGAGACAATTCCTGGTTGAAGCGGTTGTGCTCGGTCTGTTCGGCGGCATTGCCGGGATTCTGCTGGGCCGCGGCATATCTATGGCTGTCACTGCGTTTCATAACTGGCCGACCTTGCCCTTGCTGTCAGCCATCTTCGCCGCTGTCGCCGTTGCGGCTACGGTTGGAATCATCTTTGGCCACTACGCCGCGTGGAGAGCGTCGCGCCTTAACCCGATTGAGGCCCTGCAATATGAATAACTACTCCCGTCTGGTATGAAAACCCGCTCATCTTGTCAGCTCTTTATCGTAGCTCTTCTTCTAGTAGTCTGCATCCAGAGCATTGGGGCCGCGGGCGGCAAAAAAATACTCGAACAAGTAAAAGACGTGCCCCTCCCGGGTGGCGCGACACGCTTCGACTACCAGAGTTTCGATCCCGCCGCGGGTAGGTTGTATCTGTCTCACATGGGCGACGGGGACGTGGTCGTTTTTGATACTCAGGCTGATAGGGTGCTGGCGAACTTGCGAGGGCTGCCAACCGTGACCGGTGTTCTGGTAGTGCGATCAGCAAAGGCCTGTTATGCGAGCGTTCCCGGAACCCACGAGATTGCTGTGATTGACACGGAGAAGCTCGCCGTAACGAAAAGAATCCCAGATGGGAAGTTCCCGGATGGGTTGGCCTATGCGCCCGAGACTCACAGGCTATTTGTTTCGGACGAAAGTGGTGGCGTCGAGACGGTGATCGATGTTCGAACCAACCAACGAATCGACACGATTAAGATGGGAGGCGAGGTCGGTAATACTCAGTATGACCCAGTCTCGCACCTGATTTACGCCTGCGTTCAGACCCGCAATGACTTTGTGGAGATTAATCCTGAAACCAACAGGATTCAGGCACGCTATCCGTTGCCGGGCAGCGAACATCCCCATGGCTTTTACATCGATGACGAACACCACAAGGCTTACATTGCCTGTGAGGGAAATAACAAGCTTATCGTCTTCAATCTAAACAGCCATGCGGTTGAAGCGACCTTTCCGCTAGGGGATGGCCCTGACGTTTTGGCCTTCGATCGCGGGTTGCAACTACTCTACGTGGCGTGCGAGTCCGGCCTCGTGTCCGTATTCAAATACGTCGACGATCAACTCCGGAAGATCGGCGACACGGGGGTAGGTCCGAATAGCCACAGCGTTTCGGTCGATTCCAAGACGCACAAGGTTTATTTCCCGTTAAAGAATGTGTCCGGAAGGCCGCTGCTACGGATCATGGCTCCGCCTGCTGACGAACCGAATTGATAACCGCGCAGTCCTTTCGTTGATGCGCAGCGCACGTAAGGCGGCGGCGCCGCTCCCAGCAGCGAAAGACCAACGAACGGGACCGCTGCGAGAGTGGGCCGGTTACTCTTGCTGTTTCCAATCGTCGCGCGCGATTTTGAATCGAATTCTTTCATCCGCGGCAATGCGATTTAGAGGCGCTTTCGACGCAATCTGCCGTTTCAAGCGCTGGCCAAAACCCATCCTCGGGTGCAGAATTCTCCTGCTTCCGACGCTTATGCCTCACGGACACGAACATCAATCCGATCACGATCACTCATACGATTGTGACGACCATTCACATGACCGCGGCGGCCATGATCACGACCACGGACATACCCACGGCGTGGTCGACCCTTCGATAACTACTTCCGAACGCGGGATCTGGGCGATTAAGTGGTCTTTCATAGGTCTGTTCATTACCGCGCTCATCCAGATTGTTGTCGTCATTCTCTCGAGGAGTGTCGGTCTGCTCGCGGACACGATCCATAACTTCGGCGACGCCGCGACGGCCATACCTCTTTGGGTGGCTTTCATGCTCGCGCGCTGGAGGCCGAGCAAACGTTTCACTTATGGGTACGGCCGGGTGGAAGACCTCGCCGGCGTTGCCATTGTCCTTACGATCACCTTTAGTGCTGTCGTCGCCGGCTATGAAACAGTAAGGCGCTTCCTGCATCCGCAGCCGGTGGGTTATCTTTGGGCGGTAATGATCGCCTCAATCGTCGGCTTCATTGGCAACGAAGCCGTCGCCATCTTCCGCATCAAAGTAGGCAAGGAAATCCAAAGCGCGGCCCTGATCGCTGACGGTATCACGCGCGGATCGATGGCTGGACAAGTCTGGCCGTGCTTTTTGGTGCCGTGGGCGTCTGGTTTGGTTATCCCCTCGCTGATCCGATCGTCGGCTTGCTCATAACGATCGCGATTGTTCAAATCGTCTGGCAATCCAGCAAAGCCGTCTTTACTCGCATGCTCGACGGAATCGAACCGGAAGTGATTGCCGAGATACGACACGCGGTCGAGCATATTGACGCAGTCAAGAAAGTCACTGAGGTGCGCGGGCGCTGGTTAGGCCATCGTTTGCATGCCGAGTTAAACGTCGCTGTGCCTTCAGATCTTTCCGTTGCCCAAGCGCACACCGTCGCAAAAGAAGTCCGTCATCAAGTGATGCATCACCTGAATTACGTCTCTTCAGTCATGGTCCATGTCGACCCGATCGAAGAAGCAGGCGAAGAGTTCCATCAGACCACGCAGCACAGCCATGATGGCTTGCCCGCACATTCTCACTGATTGACTTTCTTCTATGAGAGCCGGTTCCGGGTCTAAGTGGGTTCGCGTCCTAGGAATCGTGTTGGCCGCACTCTTATTCATTGCCATCTCCCTCCTCATTCCGGACTGTCCTCACCCCGAGATTCGCTAGGATCGTATTGCGGCGGGGTTTTATTTTGAAAATAGAGACGCATCTGGGGCCGCGTCACTACATTCACTTTCGATTGGACGGCCAAAAGGCATCTGCACGATCGTGAATCTTCCCGAGTCTTGGGAAGTGGTGCTCACACCCTAAGAAATTCCGTGGAGCCTACGGTGCTCGAACCGGACTTTTGGTGCCGGTGAGCGACACTTTATTTGTAGATGTCCCTCATCGCGGTTCGCAACAAGCCGAGATCCGCTGTTATCAGGTCGAATAAGTTACACGACTGCTATTCGTCGCGTGTCCATCTGACGCCGGGAGTAACAGCTAACTCTGCATTACTCCGCCAGGAGCTTCGCCACCTTGCCTTCGAGGTCAGCCCGCGCATTCTTGTTCGCAACCAATCCCTTCTTGTTGATCAACCACATGCTCGGCAGTCCATTGATCTTCCAGTACTGACTGATTTGCGTGTAGTTATCGAGATACTGCGGCCATGTGATTCCCTGCGCTTTGACAAACCGGAGGAGGATTTCCTCGTTCTCGTCGCTGGAGATACCGATGATCTCAAACCCCTTCTCGTGAAACTTTTTGTAGGTCGCTAAAACGTTCGGCAATTCCTCGACGCAAGGAGGGCATCGCGTCGCCCAAAAATCGAGCAGCACAACTTTGCCGCGCAATTTCGCGAGGTCGATCTCCGACCCATCAACCGCTGTTACCTTCCATTCGAGTGGGGTGTTGTCTGCCAGTTGCGGGAATTTCGCGGGAGGCCGCGTCTGGCCGGTGGTCCACGGGGCGATAAAAACCACCAACGCGAAGAAAAAAATGTCTCTGTTCACCACTGTGATCGTGTCTTTACGACGAGCGTTGCGCTGCACGCATTTATCCAGCTTGTGACAGTCACATTCGATTTCGTGTTATTCAAATCTTGTTCAGATTTTCACGGTTTGGTCTCGGGCGAGTCGGACATAGGCCGGTTCTCATTAGCGGTGCCGCGCTCAAGCTGATCGGTCAAGTTTGTCTCTGACTCAGCTCGCAGACTTTGCGGGAATCAATGACCCGTCTGACAGTGCGCAAGAGAAGCGCTTACGAGATTTCATTATGTTCTTTGTTTTGTACTTCACGCTGCGACTACAAAGCTTTCTGCATCGATCTGAGTTCGACTCGACAAGCTTCTGCGAATGACTTGAGCGGATCGGCGCTGGCGCCATCGCGAATTAACGCGCGCAGTTGTTCGAGGGAAAGATTCGGCCTGAAGTACTGTTCGGCGATGGCGGTCAACGCTCGTTCCGCCTCACTCAGAACTGCGTCTGACGCACAGAGCCTGATACGGTTAAGCAGCGCGTAGATTGACAACAACGTTTCGCTCTTATCAAGAGTGTTCTCAAACGAATGCAGCGTGCGTGCTGAGCATTCGTTGATGAACTGGCCGTAGAGCGTTTCGCGCCTGGTTAGGCCAGCGTGCAATTCTTTGCGCTTGTTCGATGCTCTTTGTCCGACCCACGCAGTCGCCACACTTGCAGAGCCGCCCAACAGTGAACCGAAAATACCTGTTAATGCAGTAACGATGACTGTGTCCATGGCATGATCGCTGAGTAGCGCGAATAGCTCCTTCTAGGCAACGGTGAGCGGCAAAGCAGCAGGCAGCGCCGCCTTCTCTGCTTTGACCAACTTGCGTCCGGTCGCGAGCCGCTCAACCAGATAAAACGCCACCGGAATCAGAAAAATTGCGATACCTGAAGCCGCGAGCATTCCGCCGATGACGGTCGACCCAAGCACACGGCGGGCTACTGCGCCGGCACCACTTGCAAACCACAAAGGTAAGCAACCAAAGATAAAGGCGAATGAAGTCATGAGGATCGGACGCAAACGCAGGCGCGCGCCTTCCAAGGCGGCGTCAAGCAGCGATTTGCCTTTCTCGTGTTCGGTCTTGGCAAACTCGACAATTAGAATGGCGTTCTTAGCTGCCAGACCGATCAACATGACTAGACCTATCTGCGCATAGACATCGTTCTCCATATGCCGCAAAAACAAGGTAAGAAAGGCACCGAAGACCGCGACCGGCGTGCTAAGCAGGACGGCGAAGGGTAATGACCAGCTTTCGTACAGCGCCGCCAGGATAAGAAAGACAAAGATGAGCGACAGGCCGAAGACCGTGAGTGGCGAAACACCTTTCGCTGCCTTCTTTTCCTGAAAGGACATGCCCATCCAGTCGTAGCCCATCTCTCGCGGCATGGTTTGCTGATAAACTTCTTCCAACGCTTTCATCGCCTGGGCAGAGCTATAGCCGGGCGCAGGGGCGCCGTTGATCTGCGCGCAACGATAAGCGTTGTAACGCGTCGTGAACTCCGGCCCGACATCGTTCCTGATCGTGGTCAGGGCATCGAGCGGGACGGCTTCATTGTTCGCATTGCGGACGTAGAATTGACGCATATTGATCGGATCGGTGCGGTAATCGCCTTCTGCCTCAACGTAAACCTGCCAAGTTCGTCCAAAGCGGTTGAAGTAGTTAACGAAGTAGCCGCCCATGAAACTCTGCAGAGTCTGATAGACCTGGCTGATGTCGACCCCCTGTTTGAGCACCTTGTCGCGGTCTACGTCGGCAAAGAGCTGCGGCACACTTGGCAGAAAGGTCGTAAACATCATGCCTAACTCCGGACGTTTGTGCGCTGCCTCCATAAACTTCTGCACGTTGTCAGCCAGGAACTTAATGTCTTTCCCCGAGCGGTCCTCCAACATCAAGGTGTAACCCCCGGACGTGCCGACGCCGGGAATCGCCGGCGGCGAGAAAGCAAAGGCAATCCCATCGGTTAGGCTGTAGAGCTGCTGATTCAGGCGCAGCTTGATCGCTTCAAATTGCTCTTCCGGCTTGGTTCGTTCACTCCATGGCTTCAAGGTAACGAAAAAGAAGCCGCTGTAAGTTGTTTGGACGAAGCTAAGCAGATTAAATCCGACCACACTGGTGGCGTATTCCACACCAGGTGTCTTACTAAGGAGATCTTCGATCTTGTGCACGGCTTCGTCAGTGCGCTCGAGCGACGCCGCCTCAGGTAACTGCAAGGCCATGTAAAAATAGCCCTGGTCTTCCTCCGGCATGAAGGCGCTGGGCAGCTTCTTGCCGAACCAGCCGGCGCCGACAAAGAAGAACGCGAGCAGGGCGAGACTTATCACAGTCTTGCGAATCGCATGCCGGGAGCAGTTCACATAACCATTCGTTAGGCTGCCAAAGATGCGGTTGAACCAGCCAAAGAACCACCCGAGTGGCCCACCCAGTTGCTTCCGCGGCCGCAGCAGCAGGCTGGAGAGCGCCGGACTGAGCGAGAGCGCATTAAAGGCGGAGAAGATAACCGAGATGGCGATAGTAAGTGCGAACTGCTGATACAACCGGCCAGTTATTCCTGGCAGGAAAGCCGTCGGAATAAAGACAGCCGCGAGCACACAGGCCACACCGATAACCGGCCCGGATACTTCACGCATGGCCTGCAACGTCGCGTCTCGCGGCGACTTGCCTTGTTCAATGTGGTGTTCCACTGCTTCCACTACGACGATGGCATCGTCCACCACCAGACCTATGGCCAGGACAAGGCCAAACAATGACAGCGTGTTAATCGAGAAACCGAATAACGGGAACAGGACAAAGGTTCCGACTAACGAAACCGGCACGGCACAAAGTGGGATAATCGTTGCACGCCAGTTTTGCAGGAAAACGAAGACAACGATAACGACGAGCACGATCGCTTCGACCAGTGTCTTAACGATCTCATCCATGCCTTCGGTGACCGAAAGTGTCTGGTCGAGTGAGACGACGTAATCCATGTCGGCCGGAAAGCGCTGTTTCGCTTCCGCCATGTATTGGCGAACGGCTT
This sequence comes from uncultured Verrucomicrobiae bacterium, assembly GCA_963786175.1. Lineage (GTDB taxonomy): Bacteria > Verrucomicrobiota > Verrucomicrobiia > Chthoniobacterales > UBA10450 > JAICXG01. The sequence goes on from CAWAYD010000006.1 coordinate 64,378, forward strand.
TGGCCGTTTCAAGCGCGTTGCTACCCGGCAGTTGGTAAATGCCAAGGAGCGCGATGGGCTTGCCATTTAAACGGCTCTTCGTTTGATAAGTCTGTGCGCCAAGCTCGATTCGCGCGACATCCTTTACCCGCACATAAGAGCCATCTTTGTTAGCCCGCAGGACAATATTACCAAACTCCTCGGGCGTACTGAGACGACCTTGCGCGCGAACCGTGTAAGTAAACTTCTGGCCTTTTGGGATAGGGGCACCGCCGATCTGACCGGAAGGATTGACATTGTTCTGTTTTTGCACTGCGCTGATAATGTCCGGGACAGTCAAGCCTAACCTGGCTAACTGATCGGGCTTGACCCACATCCGCATGGCGTATTGGCCGGCGCCGAATACCTGGACGTTGCCAACTCCGGGCAAGCGCAGGAGTGGATCAACCAGGTTAATGTAAGCATAGTTAGCCAGGAAAATATCGTCATAGCTACTGCTGGGAGAAGTCACTGCCACGAGCATGAGCGGCGCCGTGACCGATTTCTGGGTCGTTACGCCAAAATTATTGACGTCTTGGGGTAACTGCGATTGCGCCTGTGAAACACGTAGCTGAGTGAGAACCTGGTCGATATTTACATCGGTTCCGAGGTCAAAATTCACGATCAACCGCATGTCGCCATTATTGGCGTTAGTCGAATACATGTAGTTCATCTTATCGACCCCACTCATCTTCTGCTCGAGTGGCGCTGCCACTGATTGCTCAATCGTGACTGCATCCGCGCCGGTGTAATGCGTGGTCACCTGGATCTCGGGCGGGACGATTTCGGGATACTGCGAGACGGGCAGAATAGTCAGGCAAATGGCGCCGATCAGCACCATCAAAACGGCGATCACAATTGCCACGATTGGGCGTCTGATGAAAAATTCTGACATGGCTTAGTTCTCCTTTGTCTGCGCGGACTCGTTAGACGCCAGCTGCTCGCCTGAGCGCGACCACTCAATGACTCGCACCAGGCTACCTGGGTGGGTTTTCTGCATTCCCTTCACCACGACCTTCTCGCCCGGCTTCAAACCTTTGGTGACTTGCCACATTCCGCCCGCGCGCTCACCCATCGTGACCGCGCGGATGCTTATTGTGCCGTCGTTACCAACGATCGCGACCGTCTGATTGCCTTGAAGCTCAGTAACCGCTTCCTGTGGAATAACCAGAGCGCCGCGCTGTTGTTCAATGGCAGCGCGGACCTTTCCAAACTGGCCGGGCCGCAGAAGGTTGCCAGGATTAGGGAAGGTCAATTCGATCCGGATCGCGCCTGTCTGTGCGTCAAGATTTCGATCTTCCGCGTAGAACTCGCCTTTATGTGGATAGAGAGTTCCGTTTCCAAGGATAAGGTCGAACTGCAGTCCTTTCAGGTAGCGCTCGCGTTCGTCCGCATCCGGATGATTAGTTAGAAATTCGGTGAACGACTGCTCGCCGAGGTTTATTGCGGCTTTGATCGGATCCATCTGGGAAATGGTTGTTAATGCTGCAGTGCCCGGCCCGACCAGATCGCCTACCTGTGCTTTCGCTATACCGACGATCCCATCAATCGGGGCAGTGATTTTTGTATAACCAAGGTTGATCTCTGCCTGTCTCACCGCTGCTTCCGTTGATTGGACATTTCCGTTACCGACAGAGGCAGCATTGATGTAGGTGTCCCGCTCCTGGTCGCTAATGACTTTTTCTTGAAACAAGTGGATGGCGCGCTTCACATCGGCTTCCGATTTCAGCTTGTTGGCTCGTGCGGTGGCCAGGTTACCCTGTGCTTGGGCAAGCGCGGCTTCATATGGACGTGGATCAATTTGAAAAAGGAGGTCGCCCTTCTTAACAACACCGCCTTCCCTGTAATCCCGCGAAATGAGATAACCCTGCACCTGCGCGTTGATGGTCGCAGTGATGAAACCCTCGAGTGTGGCCACGCCGTCGCGCTCCACCGGGACATCCTGCGTCATCACCGTAGCCACAACTACTTCCGGCGGTGGTGGGCCGACTTCCGCCGCCTTCCGCGAACAACCGCTGCTAAACCCAAGCAGCAGGAGCATAAGGATCGACGAATACTTCGCCGCGTTCTGTTTAGTTTTCTTGATCATATTTTCCTCTCGTTTGTTGAGGAGACGATCGCGCCGCGCGGCCGGCTTTGTGAAAGACTATGTTTCTTGCCTCGGCATGCTTAGCAGGCATAGACTCATCGACCGTGGAACTGCGGCACCTGCGCTACTTCGTCGCCGTGGCCGAGATGGAAAACGTCTCGCGCGCCGCGATGCAACGATTACACGTCTCCCAGCCGTCGTTGAGCCGGCAGATTCGCGATCTCGAGGATGAAATGGGCGTGCGGTTACTCGAGCGAACCTCCAAGTCGGTTCGCCTCACCGCCGCCGGCCGCGCGTTTCTCGATGAAGCTCGCGCGATTCTGAAGCATACCGACGACGCTGTGGGAAAAGTGCGCGCGATTGCCGGCAAGGGCGAGACCGAGGTGCACGTCGGCGATTGGCCGCTCTCGACGGCGGGCATCATGCCCCAGCTCCTACGTGCCTATCAAAAAGCGATGCCCAATGTGCGGGTGAAGCTCCACGATTGGCCGGTCGAGAAGAACATCGCGGGAGTACGCGATGGCCGGCTGCAGCTTGCGATCATCCTTCCTCCGCTCAAAGCAAACGCGCTCGAGGAACTCCGCTTCGAGCAATTGGCGGCTGTACGCGTTTGTCTGGCGGTTTCACGCGATCATCCATTTGCGAGAAAGCAGTCCGTTTCGATCGCGGACGCGGCGCGCGAACCATTCATTGGACTCAGTCACGACGAATACCCTCGTTACCGGGAATACCTCGCGGTGATTTTTGCCCGCGTGAATGATAAGCCGCGCATCATGGAGGAGCATGACGGTTGGTCCGGTGTTTTTTCCGATGTCAGTGCCGGCACCGGAGTAGCCATCACCTCCGACGCTTTCGGTGGTCATGTCTTCGGCGATCGGATCAAACTCCTCCGCCTAACGCCGGAACCAAAGCGCGTCGCGATCGGAATCCTGACGCGAAAAGGAAAACTTGGTCCGGCGGCGGAGAAATTTTGCCTGTGCGCGAAAGAAGCGTTCGCGGAAATGCATTAGTTTACGGCGATGGGCGAATGTCCCGCTCCGTGAGCGAGGCTCTTTTGCCGAGTTGAATGACGCGCCCACTGCTCACTCAGCTCTTCGACATCGCGCAACGTGATCATCTGTTCGATGTCGCGGCCGAACAAAAGATCGAGCGTCCACGCCATCACCACACGCAGTTTCTTCACCAGGCGCGGCAGCTTCGCGAGATAAACCGAGCGCCACATCCACCATGCGATGAAACCGGAGAACTTGAATCCGAACATACTCGCCACGCCGGTGTGATGGCCGATGCTCGCGAGCATGCCCATCGTTCGATATCGAAACGGCTGCAGCGGTCGTCCGAGAATTGTTCGCTCGATGTTTTTCGCTGCGGCCACCGCCTCACGCATCCCGTGCTGCGCGGTGGGTGGGAAAAAGATCCCCGTTTCGTAGCCATCCGGAACAGCCGCACAATCCCCCACCGTCCAGAGTCCGGTGAATCCAGGAACCTGGAGATACTCATCTGCAACGATTCGTCCTTTTTCTTTTGGACACGGCAAAGCTGCGACCACCGGGCTGGGTTTCACTCCTGCAGTCCAAATAAGTGTCGCAGCGGGAATCGATATGCCGTTGTTCAGCGTAACCACCCATCCATCGTAGTTCGCCACGCGCGCGCCTTTGATCACTTCCACTTTGCGCTCGCGCATCTTCCCTTCGGCATAACGACCGAGATCTTCGCCTAGCTCGGGCAACAAATAATCGCCCGGATGAATCACCACGACGCGAATCTCCTCGTCTCCGAAACCCGGATAGAACTTCGCTGTCTCGCGTACGAAATCGTTGATCGCACCCGCCGTTTCCGCGCCGGCAAATCCGCCGCCGGCGATTACGAAGGTGAGCCATTGCCGACGTGCGACCGCATCGTTCTCCAGCGTCGCTTCTTCCAAGAAAGCCACCGCTCGATTTCGCAGCAGCGCCGCGTCGCTGAGATTCTTCATCGTCACCGCCCAATCGCGGATGCCGGCGTTGTCGAAGAAGTTCGTCTCTGAACCGAGCGCGAGGAGCAAATGATCGAAGTCGAGCTCGAGCTCAGTCCGGTCGAGCCCATGCGCGCATCGAACTTTCCTCGCGCTAAGATCGACATCTTCCACGTCGGCTTCGATCACAGTGACATGGCGCAGAATACGCCGCAGCGGATTCACAATGTCGCCAGGCGCCAGATCGCCCGCCGCGACTTCATGCAACATCGGCGTGAAGAGAATAAAATTCTCCCGCGCGATCAGAGTTACTTCGATATCCGGACGCCGCGCCAAATGCTTATCAAAATATTTCGCGGCATAAAGGCCGGCAAACCCGCCGCCTGCGATAACTATCTTCGTCTTTTTCATTGTATTTTTTGCCTCGTCCTGGGACGGGAAGGATGTTGGAGTACGTATGTAAATTGATAACCGTTATGTTGTTTCAGTGCGCGAGAGTCCGTTGGCGGCAACTGCCTGAGCAGTTCCGCGAATCTAGCGTCATAAGAGTCGCCGGTCGGACAATCGCCATTTGGCAGAATCCAGTCCGGGTGCTGCGCCCGCAAAGCATGGTGCAGTTCACGCTGAAGCTGCGCGTAAGTAGGATCTTCGAGAGTCATGAGACGGCGCTCCTTTTCACGCCCGCCAGGCGCTCTCGCGTTGGTTCAATGGACTGAGAACGCGATTCCATCCGGGCTCGAAGTTAAAGACCGACGTACTTAGAACGAGCATTGGATCGTGCCGGCGCCGGCGCGGTTGCAAGAACTTCCACCGGTTCGGATGCATGGTCCTGTTCCTTTGGATAAGATTGGTTACGTTCATCGGGTTGAGTTAGGCTAACTTTTTAGCGGACCAAGACGAGCAGGCTAAGGAACCCGAACAGAACCCGCAGGGCCGGGCTGGTGAAGACAAACCAGGTGGAGAAATCCCATTCATGTTTCGCATTTGTACTTAACGTTTTCATTTCTTTTCGTTTCATTGATTCGTTAGTCTCCCAGGCCTTTCGACGATTGATCGCCTAAATCGACATAACCGCCGAAGAGGCAGATGGTGAGGGTGCAGAAGATCAGGGTTGCAACCATGGCTAAAGGTCTTTTAAACGTAGAACAATTTTGCCACGGCTAGGACTGGTCAGGCTCCTGCATTTATGGCTGCTACTTCCACAAACAATTCGATTGTTGTCAGGACTGCCTACATACCGGGAAACTGCTTCGATGGTTTCGCGCATAACTCCCCCTAACTGGCTGCAGCCGCCGTGGTCGCGGTCTGCGTTGGCGCAAAACTCAAGTGTGATTTTCGAGCTGTGTATCCGCAAAATGTTTCTGGTCCACGTTGCTGCCCTTCGGCAACGAGCTCGGCACCGAAAGGCTGAGCGACTAGATGCTTCGGCCCCCGGCTCATTGGACGCTCAATGACTCTGATGGTCTTGCTCCCCTTATTGCGCCGGTGAACTAAATCTTTCATGCTGGTATCATGCGGCCGGACGTGCCTGCTCGTGAAAGACTATGTTTCTTGCCTCAGCATGTCCTACAGGCATGCTTCACCTCGTAGCGAACGAGCGATCCAAAAGCCAGAGCGCGAAAGCTCAAGTGCACCGCCGCACGAGAAAAATTCTAGCGCTATGCGCAGCAGCCGCTTTGGGACAAATGATCGAGCTCCAAGCGCTAACGAATATATTCCGAGACTCGTTAGGGAATAAATGTGTTACAGAAATCCCGGAGCCCACACGGTCCGGTGCCTTTTTGTCATTTAAGGCTTTTCTTTAGCCGAGACGGCGATCTCGGAAGACGGTTTCTCCTGGGTCGAACCCCAGAAGGCGAGGGGCACGAACCTTTTGACGTTGTCCCTAGGATCTTTGGCGCAGCAATGGCCTTAAACCTTGTGTCCGACGTTTAAAACAAGGAAACCAGCCACTACAATCAAATCAAAACCGCATCGGGTTTTGACCGCGGTGCGGTTTGCGATGTCCTTGGGTTGAGCTACTCCAGTGCTCGTGAGCTACGGCGACTGGCAACGTGAATGTTACGGTCTTGGTATTGCGATTATTCGTTAGGTGTCGCGGCACCTGCGGTCTTTGCTTCGCTTTAGCGCAGCGATTTGAATGCAGCGCGCATTTCGTTGACGAAAAACTCTGGTTGCTCCCAAGCCGCGAAGTGTCCGCCTTTATCGATCTTATTATAATAGATCAGCTTCGGATAAGCTTTCTCCGCCCAGCTCTTGGGAGCTTGATAGAGCTCGTCAGGAAATGCGCTCACCGCTGTTGGAACGGCGACGCCTTTCGGCGCAAAAAAGGCCAGCTTACTTTCCCAATATAAACGCGCCGAAGAAACCGCCGTATTTGTGAACCAATAAAACGTGACATTGTCGAGAACGTCATCTCGCGTGAGACCTTCAGACTGACCGTCAAAAACCCGTGACATCAGCGCCATGCTGGCCGCATCGTGGTCGAGCATCCAGGCGGCGAGGCCAATGGGTGAATCCGCCAGCGCGTACAACGTTTGCGGGCGGTTCGCCATTTCCATCGCGTAGCCGAGGCCGTGTTTATAGAAATAGGCAAGCTGATCGTATGCGTGTTTTTCCTCATCTGAGAGGCCCGATGGAGTTGGCGAACCGGCAAAAGCCGCCTTGTTGATGTCGTCCGGGACCGTTGCCGGCATGTTGGTGTGAATGCCGATCAACTCCGGTGGCGCCAACAGCGCCATCTGTTCCGTAACCGCATTTCCCCAATCGCCGCCTTGCGCCACATATTTTTTATATCCAAGACGCTTCATCAGCTCGACCCAGGCACGCGCGGTGCGAATCGGATCCCAACCGGTCACTGTCGGTTTCCCCGAATATCCGTAACCGGGCAGAGACGGAATCACGATATCAAACGAATCCTCCGCCTTTCCACCGTGCGCCGTTGGATTTGTTAGTGGATCGACAATCTTCAGCTGTTCAATGATCGATCCCGGCCAGCCATGCGTAACGATCATCGGCAACGCGTTCGGATTTTTCGACCGAACATGAATGAAGTGAATGTCCAGGCCATCGATGTTTGTAACGAAGTGCGGCAACGCCTTCAGTTTCTTTTCGCACCTGCGCCAGTCGTAGTCTTTCGCCCAATAGGTCGCGAGTTTCCGCATCGTTGCGAGCTGCACGCCCTGCGACTGATCGGCCACGAGTTCTTTTTCGGGCCAGCGAGTGGCCGCGACGCGCCGGCGAAGGTCATCCAGCGCGGCCTGCGTTACTGTCGGAACCGTGAACGGACGGATCGCTGTTTGATCTTTCCCCGCCTCTGCTCCGAACGTGCGGACAACGAACGACGAAGCGACGACGATCGCGAACGCGAAAAATAACGGACTTCTTTTCATTTGAAACCTCCAGTTGTGCGAACGAGCCCTTCGCTCGCCGCTTACTCGGAGGAAAGCGGATTACGGGGCTCTTTTTGCAGAGACGCCAACGGACTTGGCGCTGATCGAAATTCTCTAGGTCCTGGTGCGGAAGTAAAGCGAAAACCAGGTTACGAGAAAGCGGCTCCTTCGGTGTTTCAAGGACCCAGGAATCACTCAGCGCCCGGCGTCTCTTTCATCGATATCACTGGGTGGCTTCATACCGCGGGATTGAGCACTGGCCTGACGAAATTGAATTTGCGTGATACAAAAACCCCGGAGTCTACGGGGCTCGAACCCGCAACCTCCGCCGTGACAGGGCGGCGCTCTAACCAATTGAGCTAAGACTCCTGAAAAAGGGAACCCACCGTAGGTCGCTGGTCGGTTCGCTGCAATTGATTTTTGGCCTTTCCCCTGCCGAAGGTTACCTGCGCGAACCTCTCGCTTCGCTAGTCCGAAGCGCCGGAGAACGAAACAGGCGCTTATACTTTGCCGTAGCGCCGTTGCCGGCGGCCAAATTCCCTTACCGCGGCAAAAAGATCCTCTTTCCCGAAATCGGGCCAAAGCTTGGGCGTGACGTACATTTCGGTATAGGAAAGTTGCCAGAGAAGGAAGTTGGAGAGACGCATCTCGCCCGAAGTGCGGATGAGCAAGTCGGGATCGGGATAGTAACGGGTGTAAAGATGTTTGCTGAACATCTCGACGTCGATCATTGCCGGATCAATGTGGCCGCGTCCGATGGCATGGAGCAGACTCTTGATGCCATCGATGATTTCGAGCCGGCCGCCATAGCTGAGAGCAAGGATGAGAGTAAGTCCGTTGTTCTTGGCCGTATGTTCGATGGACTTGTGCAACTGCCGTTGGCAGCCCGCCGGCAAATCCGTCAGGCGACCAATCGCCTGCAGGCGCACATTCTTCTCGACCAGCTCAGGGGTTTTTTCCTTCAGGAAACGCTCGAGCAAGTTCATGAGCGCCACGACTTCTGCCTTGGGTCGCTGCCAGTTTTCGGCGGAGAAGGCGTAGAGGGTGAGATATTCGATGCGTAAATCGCCGCAGCCTTCGACGCAGGCGCGGACAGCGTCGGCGCCTTTTTCGTGCCCCTTGATGCGTGACAGGCCGCGCTGCTTCGCCCAGCGGCCGTTGCCATCCATGATGATGGCGACGTGACGCGGGATCGACTTACTCGCGGCGGCCATGGCTAAAGCAGGAGCGTCTGGCCGCGTGCGGGCCCGACACTGATCATTGTCAGCCGCGCGCCCGTCAGGTCTGCCAGACGCCGCGCGTAGTCGACCGCCTCGTTAGGCAAATCAGAGAGCCGCCGCGCGTTTTCAATCGATTGTTTCCATCCGGGCAGTTCGACATAGACGGGCTCGCAGCGTTCCAACTGTGCGGCGTCACTGGGTGGGACTTCGATTTCTTTTCCATCAAGTCGGTAGGCCACGCAGATCTTGATCCGATCGACGGTGTCGAGTCCATCGAGGTTGGTGATGGCGAGTTCGTCGATACCGTTGATCATCGTGGCATAACGACTCGCCACGGCGTCAAACCAACCGCAGCGTCGCGCGCGGCCAGTGGTGGCGCCGAATTCGCGGCCCATCTCGTGCAACATTTCCGCTATCGCCGGGTCTTCGGTCAGCAGCGCACCTTCACCCACACGAGTCGTATAAGCCTTCATCACGCCCACGACTCGATCCATGCGATGCGGCGGCACGCCGGTGCCGGTGCAGGCGCCACCCGCGGTCGTATTCGACGAGGTGACATAAGGATAAGTGCCGTGGTCGATATCGAGAAAAGTGCCCTGGGCGCCTTCGAACAAGATTTCTTTTCCCTGCTGCAAGGCGTGATGGAGATAGACGACGGTGTTGGCGACGAAAGGCCGCAACTCCTCGGCGGCGGCAAGAAAATCCTCATTCACCTTCTCGAATGAAATGGGTTTCGCACCGAGAGCTTCGAGGATGCTGTTGTTCTCCAGCATCTTTACCCGCAATTTTTCCGTGAAAAGGTCTGCCTGCATCAGATCGGTAATGCGCAGACCAGTGCGTGCGGCTTTGTCGCCATAAGCCGGGCCGATGCCGCGCTTGGTCGTGCCGATTTTTGCGCGGCCCTGTCGCAGCTCGCGTTGTTCGTCCAGCGCCCGGTGATAGGGCAGAACAAGGTGCGCGCAATCGCTGATGAGCAGGTTCTTGCCGATCTTCACCCCAAGCTTGCGCAAGCCGTTGATTTCGCCCACGAGCGCAACCGGATCGATCACGACACCGTTGCCGATCACGCAGACTTTTCCCGGGCGCAGAATGCCGGATGGAATCAGATGAAGAATGTATTTCTGGCCACCTTCGATGACGGTGTGGCCGGCGTTATTGCCGCCCTGGCTGCGGACGACGATGTCGGCGTTAGCGGTGAGGAAGTCGATGATTTTGCCCTTGCCTTCATCGCCCCATTGCGCACCGACGAGAATTGTGTTTGCCATCGCGTTGCGGTTGAGCGGAAGTCGCCGACTGGGAGAACTGCGTGGGCACCGCGCCCGAAGATAGGATGACGACCGACGGGCGCAAGCGGCTTTTGCCACCCACCGGAAATGGCGTGGCGTTGTGAAGAGGCTTCTACGAATGCTGCGAAAAAAGAATTGCCATGCGCAAGGAGAACCGTTTATCTCGCGGCCATGCGTACTATTCTGATCATCATTCTGATTCTGCTTCTCATCGGGGCGTTGCCGACCTGGCCGTATAGCACTGGCTGGGGCTATTACCCGGTGGGCGGGGTTGGATTGATTCTGCTCATCCTCCTGATCCTGGCGCTCGTCGGCCGGGTATAGCCACCAGAGCGAATTCGTTAGGCGAACGGGCCACGGCCACTCCGTGCCCGATTCGCTAGGCTAGGTCGAGGACGGTTTTACCTCGATCACCGGGATCGGGAAACGCAGGCGCAATTCATCTTCGAGATAAATCTCGACGTGGTGCAGGCCGAATTGCTGAAACTGCACGCCGCCAAAATAATGTACGTTGGTGGCGTGCCCTTCCATCTGCTTAAGATCGAAATCCACTTCCGCCTGCGCAATGGTGAGAGTGTCGTCTGGCCCGACGATCTTGGAGCGCTGATGAAAACGGCCGGCGCCGCTGCACCAGCGCGTCCAGATGCAGAGACGCATATAGTTTATCGGCAGCTTCGGCGTCGCGACGATGTTGAGAACGCCGACCAGCGTTTGCATGCCGTTAAATTCGCAACGGACATCTTCGCAGAGCACACAACTTTGCAGGTCGGGGAGAATGGCTTCGGTTTGCACGAGAGGAAGTTTACGCGCTTTGGGCCTAGCGGCCAAGCACTCCGCGCGCCAGTGCGAAAAGAAGCGCTCCACCGAGCAGGATGCGATAGATGGCGAAGGGCGTGAAGCCATGTCGCCGCACCCAGCGCAGGAACCAGGCGACAACGGCGAGGGCGACAATGAACGCCATGATGAAGCCCAAGACGAGCACGACCCATTGATGCGACGTCATCGTCAGGGGAGCGATCGCTTCGCTGGTGTCATGTGGCTTCAGGGTCTTGAGCAAGTCATAGCCGGTCGCGACCAGCATGGTCGGGATGGAGAGAAAAAAGGAAAATTCCAGGGCCGCTTCGCGGGACATGCCAGCGATCTGACCGGCAGCGATCGTGCACATGGAACGCGAGGTGCCTGGAAAAACCGCGGATAGAATCTGCACCGCGCCAATCCAAATCGCAGTAACGAGATTCATCTCTTCCACGCGGTTGATCTTCGGCCTAACAAAAAGTGCGTCCACCAACCACATGATGACGCCGCCGATGAGGAGCGCCAGCGCCATGACGTGAAGGTTTTCGAGATTTTTCCCGATCAATTTGGTGAGGAGGAAAGCCGGTACGGCGGTGACGACAAACGCGATCGTGACCAGGCTAAGCGGATGCGTCAGCACCGTCCTGTCGCCACGTTCGCCGCGCGGAAAGGTGCCGAGAAAGTTCAGAATTCGACGCCAAAAAAAAACCGTCAGGGCAAGAATGGCGCCGAGCTGAATGACGATGCTGTACATCTTCCAGAAGCCATCCTTTAGATCGATGTGCAGCAGCGCTTCCGCGATGCGGAGATGCGCGGTCGAACTAACGGGGAGAAACTCCGTCAGGCCTTCGAGCGCGCCGAGAAGAATCGAGAGCAGGTAATCATTCATCGGCAGGCGCGAGAGAAGACTGGCGCCGGCGGCTAGACCGCGTCCGCGCCGCGTTCGTCCGTGCGAATGCGAATCGCCTGCTCGACTTCACAAACGAAGACTTTGCCGTCACCGATCTTGCCGGTCTTGGCCGCTTGTGTAATCACGCTCACCGCCCGCGAGGCCAGCTCGTCCGCCAAAACAATTTCCAGTTTTACCTTGGGCAAGAAGTCGACCGTGTATTCGCTTCCGCGATAAATCTCGGTGTGCCCCTTCTGGCGCCCGAAGCCTTTCACTTCGCTCACGGTCATGCCTTCAACTCCGATCTCGGCGAGCGCTTCTTTGACGTCCTCCATCTTAAAGGGTTTGATGATCGCCTCGATTTTCTTCACGCGGTGATACTAGGGCGGGCAAATCAAAGCGCAAGCCAATGCTTCACTCGTTAGGCAGAAGTGAGCGCGGCCAGCTCGGCCTCGACCATTTCGCGTACCAATTCCTCGAAAGTGGTCTGCGGTTTCCAGCTCAGGATGCGTTCGATTTTTACCGACGAGCCAATCAATTTCGTCGGCTCCGCCGGCCGGTGAAAAGCCGGGTCGGTCCTTACATATTTTTCCGGCGACAACCCCACAACCGCGAAAGCTGCGTCGACAAAGTCGCGGACGGAATGCGTCACGCCGGTCGCGACCACGTAGTCATCCGGTTTCGAATGCTGTAGCATAAGCCACATGGCTTCGACGTAGTCGCGCGCATGCCCCCAGTCGCGACGCGCGGAGGTGTTGCCCAGGACCAGCTCATTCTCCAGCCCGCGGCTAATCCGCGCCGCGGTGCGCGCGATTTTGCGCGTAACGAAGTTTTCCCCACGTCGCGGCGACTCGTGATTGTAAAGGATGCCGTTACAAACAAAGAGGCCATAGGCATCGCGATAAACGTGGGCGAGCTGAGTGGCGAAGGCTTTGGCACATCCATAAGGATTGGCGGGACGGATCGGCGTCGTCTCGGTCTGCGGCGACTCCGTCGCGGCGCCAAAAATCTCCGAACTGGAGGCGTGATAAAATCGCAACGCGTGTCCTTGATCCCGGCAGATTTCCAAAAGACGCAAAGTCGCCATTGCTACTTCCTCCGAAGTCGATTCCGGAATCTCGAAGCTCAGGCCGACGTGACTTTGGCCGGCGAGATGATAAACCTCGTCCGGCTGCACTTGCGCAAAGATCCGGCGCAAAGTCGTACCGTCGGAGAGATCGCCGTAGTGCAGGAATAACTGCTGGTTGTAAATCGACTCGTCGGTGCGCAGGTGTTCGATGCGGGAGCGAAGCAGGTTACTCGTTCGCCTAACGACTCCATGGACGGCGTAGCCTTTGCCCAGGAGCAATTCTGCCAGATAAGACCCGTCCTGCCCGGTGATCCCGGTGATGAGTGCGCGTTTCGACTCTGCCATTTTGGATGAATCGATGAAGCTTCCTTTGTCGACAAGAGAAAACGCGACATCAATCAGTCGCTTTGGTCAGGCTACCGGTATGAATTATTTCCAGGTACTCCGACCCTTCGCCCGCGCAATCCGGTTGCGGACATCAAAAACCGAAAACAACCTGCGATATGGCCAACCGCGCAATTTACCTCGACGGTGGCCCAAAGGGGGCAACAGTTGTCGCACACAGTCTTGCTACTCATCTTTTGTCTCGGACAGCTGGCGCTTGCAGTATGCCTCGCGTGGGCTGCCACCTGCCTAGCCAAGCGATGAACTCGAACCAACACGCCTGGCTTCGACACGAGCTCGCAGCTGTTGCTCGCGAACTTGCGCGCGAGCACAAGGACCAACTCGACGAACTCAAGTCATCGAAGCATCAGCGAGCGATAGCCTACGATCTACTTCATGAGTGTTTGCCGTTCCCGTCGTCGCCGCCTTACTCGCTTTTCAGGCGTCGCAGTCGCTGATCTTCTGTATCGTCAGATCGGTGACCACACGCGACATGACGACCATTTATATTCCACTGGTGGCCGAAGGCACCGCAGTGTGGCGACCGGCGCAAGCCGAGCACATCCGCGAAGATATCTACCGCATCACTGGCGAAGTTCCGACAGAAGAGGTGTGGCAGTTCCAGCCTGGTGAGTTGGTCCGCACACGTGAGCAGAGGCTCTCCAATGTGACAAGGGTGGTGGCATATGAGAACGCCGCCTGACTTTTGTATAACTAATACGCGCTCATTTCACATCCGCATTGCCGCCATCAGCGATACCTGATCTTGTTCTCGCTAGACGTTGAAGCCAACCGATCAACGACGACCACATCATGAAAGCTTTTTTCTATACGCTCATTGTACCACGACCATCGTTTCCATCGGACATCACGCCCGCAGAGGCACGCTGATGCACCAGCACGCCGGGTATTGGACAGATCTCCTGGGAAAAGGCATCGTTGTCATCTTTGGCCCTGTCGCTGACCCTGCGGGAACCTATGGGATGGCCGTCATCGACCTGGAAAACGAAGCCGAGGCACGCGAATTGGCCATAAATGATCCCGTCATCCGAGCTAATGCCGGTTTTACCTTCGAATTGTATTCTATGCCGCAGTGTGTTGCGAGACAGCAAAATGTCTAACTCCGCGATGAAGCCAACCGCTGGCCGCTGCGAAGTCCATATTTGAGTTATGAAAGAGTTTTTGATCTTTGAAGTGCTCGTTCGCGGCAGCTCATCCCGTTCTCGTTAGCTAACTCAAACGATGACGCAGTCAGAAAAGAGGAACAGCTGGCGCGGGCATGTAGGTTGGCTCGCCGGCCAGTTGATTGTCGTATTTGCCGGCGTCAGCGCTGCTTTCGTGGTCGAGAACTATCGAGATAGCAAGAACCAGCAAGCCGAGTTTCGTCAGGCTCTTTCTGGCGTCATCGCTGAGTTAAATCGATATGAGACCCGGGGATTGGAGTTCGCGGATGGTATCGACGCCAGGATTTCCGTATGGGAACAGGCAGACCACAGCGGAACACGAGCTATCCCTGGCTACTATCGGATTCCGGGCTCAACGCATCCTCCATCGGCCGCCTGGACTACGATGGTGTCGTCCGGGTTAGCCCGTTTGATCGAGCCAGGCCTGCGAACTGAGCTTGGGCTTTTTTACAGCGAGATGACCGGAATCCACGACAACTACGATCGATACAACCAATTTACCGAGCGAGAGGTCTTACCGAGGATTGCTCTCGGACCGGATGGATTCTACGGCGCGGATGGTCGTATTCTGCCGGCCTTTCGTGTCCACATGGACCTGCAGAAAGAATTTGCCGCTGATTTGCGCAAGCTCTCCAATCAGGCGCATGACCTTCGACTTAAACTTGAAACGGTTCGGAGCTCAAAGTAGAGGACACGTCAGCTAACCTAGTCTCGTTAGGTGTCAGCGCGGTATCGGCCGTTTTATTTCGCCGTTTACAGGCCAGACTTTGGTGTAGGACTGGAATTTGCTTTCAGTCTACGGGCAAGCTCGGCCGAATTCTCTGTCCATCTGTACTCGGGATCCGTTGTGACCCGACCGTAGATGAGGTGCCCTTCATAGCGCCAGTTATCCAGAAGTATGCCCTTCTCGAAAGCTTGGTCCTTTGCGGTCACCACGATCACATTGTGTTCGGACACTGTTTCCGCATACGATTCTGCCCAGTGCAGATCCAGTGTTTCAAGCCTTAGTGCGTTCAATCGGATCAAGAGTTCGCTTGCCCATTGAAAACAGAGGCCTCCCTTTCGGGCTCCGATGTTAACGAGAAAATTCTGAACACCCGGCACCGAGACAACTCGCCATTCACGGGCCAGCTCTCGTCCAGTCGTGTAGGCGCAGCGCGCGACACGCTCCGCTTCATCTGGGCGAACCGCTGGCGAAAGTGCGAGTAGTCGCCTGCGGAGGGACAGATCATCGCCTGACGTGGCACGCACAAGTGCTTCGGTCGGACGAACGTTATTGAACCAGGGAGCGTTATCGGCAACCGCGAGTCCAGGAGCCAAAACGCAACAGCCAATTCCTATTGCGAAAGAAGCCAAGGTTGTGTGTGCGCTTTGGAACAGGCGAGTAGGTGCAATAGTCACGGCTGGCGTTCGATATCACATCAAGTGCTATTGCCCTCAAGACGATGCAAGTGTAAAGCGTCGACACCCAATACATCAAAGCCTAACCATACGCTCCAGCGAACCGCTGGCCATTCCCAATGACCAGATTTGATTTTGTAAACCGGTTCTCGATGTTTGCCCCGCTCGCCGTCCCCAGGTGATTAGAAAAGCTCGTGCGCAAGATCGCTTTTTTCTGTCTGGGAATATGGGCCGGAGGCAATCTCCTGTTGGCCGTCGGAATAGTGGTGGCTATGCTTCTTTTTGGCGCGAACGCACCATCATTGTTCATCCTGTTTTCGAAGCCCGAAATCGCAGCCCTAGATCCGAGAGCTCTCGCGACAATTAATGGTTTGGCAGTCTTTGCCAACGCGTGTGCGGCGGCGTTTTGTGTCGTGGCACTGGCTTTGATTTGGCGGGGACTTCGTCATGGGGAAATCTGGTGTATCAGATTGCTGGTGGCATGCGCCGTCCCGTTACAAGGACTGGGGTTTGCATGTGACATTTATTTCCGGCACAAAGATCTCCTAACAAACGTGGTTTCATCGGTCATCCTTTTGCTCGGACTATTCGCCGCGCGAATGTCCGTGACTCGCAATGGGACTGAGTTGGCGAAGGAAGAAACCGCGAAATCGCCCCGATCTCTCCAATCAACTTCGCTGCACATTCACGGAAAGACACCTAGCGGTTGATCGCTTTGAGAACGCGCGTAGACTCACCGTTTCACATTTCAAAAATCAACTTATCTCAATCATGAAATCCATTTTGCAATCTCGCTTTAACGTTCCTCATCTTGCCCGCTTTGGCAGCAGGATTGGCGGCTTTGCCGCTGCTCTTTGCACGTTCGCCTTCTCTGCGCAGGCGAGTTATACGGAAGAGAAGGTCACAGCGAGCGACGGGACTGCGAATAGTTACTTTGGCTCCGCGGCCGCGCTCAACGGATCGACTGCTCTTATCGGTGCGGATGGTGAGAATAGCTTTCAGGGTGCGGCCTATTTATTTAACGGGGTCGCTAGTGTTTGGAGCGAAGGCCAAAAGCTAACGGCGAGTGATGGTCTCGCCGGGGATGAGTTTGGGTATCGAGTCGCGCTCCGCCCGGAGACGGCCGTGGTGACCGCTTTTAGTGCGACGGTGAATGGCGTGGTCGCCCAGGGAGCAGCTTATCTCTATAGCAAGGCTGGTGATACTTGGAGCGAAAGCCAGAAGCTGACGGCGAGCGACGGTGGATTGTTTGATAATTTCGGCGCGTCGGTCGCGATTTCGTCGGAGGCGATCGCGATCGGAGCGAACGGCGCGACCGTAGGTCAAAATCCGGCGCAGGGCGCGGTTTACGTTTTCACCAAATCGGGCAGCACCTGGGTGCAAACGCAGAAACTGGTAGCCAATGATGGCGCCGCCTTCGATAACTTCGGACTCTCGGTGGCGATGGAAGGCCCAACAATCGTCGTTGGTTCACCGGTGGCGATGATTGACGGTAAGTTTGGCCAGGGCGCGGTCTATCGCTTCGCGAGAATCAACGGGACTTGGACTCAGGTGCAAAAGCTGGTGGCGGATGATGGTGCTTCCGGCGATGGCTTTGGCGAGTCAGTTGCGCTGAACAAACAAGTCGCGCTCGTGGGCGCGTACAACGCGGCGGTGAATGGTCACTTTGGTCAGGGTGCAGCTTATGTTTTCACCCGCTCGGCTGGGATGCTGGTGCAAAGCCAAAAGCTCTCGGCCAGCGATGGTGCTTCCTTTGATAACTTTGGCAATGCGGTAGCGCTTGATAAGAATCGAGCGCTCATCGGCGCGGATGTGGCGACTGTCGATGGCCACACGTCGCAAGGTAAGGCGTATCTTTTCACGGCATCGGCCGGGACCTGGACGCAGGCGGAGACATTTGTTTCGAGCGACGGCACGACGGACGACTTCTTTGGTGCCGCGCTAGCTCTCGAATCCGGAACCGCGCTGATTGCTACCCCGCATCCGGTGATCGATGGCAATTCGTGGCAAGGTGCCGCCTATTTCGACAGCAACCCGCGCAGTAACACGCCATAGGTCTGTGAGAAGATGAGAGGAGTTAGGTTGCTGTTAGGCCGCCCGCCTATAAGCCGAGATCAGAAAGTCCAGGATGGTCATCCGGCCGCCGGCCGAGTGGCCAGTGATACTTCCGGTCTGCTTCCTGGATTGGCAGGTCATTGATGCTGGCGATGCGGCGACGCATGAAACCATGCTCATCGAATTCCCAGTTTTCGTTGCCATAAGAACGAAACCAATGGCCTGAGTCATCGTGGCATTCATAGGCGAAGCGGACCGCAATTCGGTTACCTTGAAAGGCCCAAAGCTCTTTGATCAGGCGATAATCGAGTTCCTTGTTCCACTTTCGAATAAGGAACTGCACGATCGCCTCTCTGCCGGTAAGGAACTCGGCGCGATTGCGCCAGACACTGTCGATCGTGTAGGCGAGCGCTACTCGCTGTGGTTCACGCGTGTTCCAGGCGTCCTCCGCCATACGGACTTTCTTTGCCGCGGACTCGGCGTCAAATGGAGGGAAAGGCGGCCGTGGAGCTTCGATGTCACTCATGGTTTAATGAAGAAAAGTTTTTTGCGTTCCGTGGTGTAATGCCACCACGGCCGCGCGGGTGCACCTTCCATAAAACGAACTACGGAGATGAAGGTATCGAGCACACAAGGATCCTGGCGCTGACCGGTACGCTGACAAAGCTTCAGGTAAAGCTTTTGCGGGTCGCGACCGACTAACTGTTGTGGACGCGTGATGCCGATGGAGCGTAAATCACGCGCCACGGATGGGCCAACATTCGGAAGCGCCTGGAGTGATCTTGCGCTTCGCCCATCAGTGGCTTTAGCAGGCTTATGTGCTGCCATAGGTCTTTGACCTTGAGCCCGCGACCGGTTATTTGTCAATCGAGCGGTTAGTTTTTCGTTAGGCCGCGAATGACGGAGCCGATGACCGCGCCCGCGCCGACGTCGACGACCTCGCGTTCGGCGGTTGGAAGGTAAGGCGCGAGGGCGTGAGCGAAGTTGGCCACGGTAAGGGTTTGTAACCAGACGCGACCCGGGCCGGTGAGGGCGGCGAGAAAGATGCCATCGCCACCGAAGAGCATATTGCGAATGCCAGTGATGCGGGTGATATCGAACTGCACCTGCGTTTCAAACATGCCGACGTGGCCGGGATGGACGCGCAAGGTTTCGCCGGGACTGAGCTCGTAGTTGACGATCTCCCCACCCAACTCGACGAAAGCGTGACATTCGCCTTCGAGTTTTTGCAGGAGAAAACCTTCGCCGCCAAAGATACCGGCACCCAGGGACTGTTGAAAGCCGACTCCCAACTCGACTCCCGGCGTGGCGCAAAGGAAGCCATGGCGATGAAGCATGTAGCTCTGCCCGCGAGTGACTTCGATCGGCAGGATGTGACCCGGCAATTTTGTGGCAAAGGCAACGGAGCCGGGGCCACCGACCGCTTTGTATTCGGTCATGAAAAGTGAGCCGCCGCCGACTGCACGCTTGAAGGCTCCAAGAAACCCGCCACCGCCGGCGAATTGCGTCGTTGTGGAAAGGGAGATGGTGCTCGTCATCCAGGATAGCTCGCCGGAGACCGCGACGATACTTTCCTCGGGCGCGAGCTGGATTTCGAGCACCGGCATGGTGCTGCCGATAATCTGATGTTGCATGGAGCGGATGTAGGACGAGAGAGGTCCTGAGTCAAAGGAGAGGTAGTGGAGAAGCGTTCTGGCCGGAGGGCGCTCCGAGGATTAACAAAATGGGATCTCAGCCTTCTCTTGAGTGCAAACTACGCTGGAGGGCGAATAATGAGCCAAAGCCATCCGGCAAGAAAGCAAAGACCGCCAATCGGAGTCACGACACCAAGCCATCTTATATTCGTTAGGGCAAGTAGATAGAGGCTTCCGCTGAAAAGGACAATTCCTGCCACAAGGAAGCCCGCGGCGAGCCGGTTAGTCACCGGGAGGACGGCAAGAAGAAGCAGGGCGAGGGCATGGATGAAATGATAGAGCACCGCGGTTTTCCAAACGTCGGTGGCATCGTTGGTCGCGAGGGTGGATTTCAAGGCATGCGCGCCGAAAGCTCCCAATGCGACCCCGAGAAAGGCGAGCACGGCGGCGAGGCGGAAGAGCGACACATTCATGCCGTCGAAGCTGCGTGCGAAAATCATCGATCGCAACCCGGCAACAAGATCCGTCAACGCTCAGTTCGTCAGGCGCAGGGTTCTGCCGTTTACGGTCGCTCTTTTTCTTCGCGCGTGCGCCGGACCTGTTCGATGGCTTCGTGCGTGCGGTCGAGCGAATTCTTGACCCAACTCTGCGCCGAGGCCGGAGGTCGTGCTGGAGTCGCCGCCAGCCTCGTGGACGGATTTGGCGGGCTCGCTCCCCCGGGATTGTTGGCACGCTGCCAGACAAAGAGGGCGATAACGGTCAGAACCAGGACCATGAAGGTTTTCATCGGCTGTCTTGAAAGAGCAGCCAACGGGCCAGCAAGAGTTTACGGTGAATAAGAAAGAAGCGGCATCCGTCGGTGAAGTGTAGTCCGAATTTATTTTACCGCCTTCTTCGGAAGAGGACGGCAGCGAATCAGCCAAACCATTCCAAACACCACATGAAAAAAATACTGTTTACACTTGCGACCGCTGCGGCGGCTCTTTTTGCCCTGGCCGATCAAGCATCGGCTGGAATGCTCACACTCGATGATGGAAGTCCGACCTACACGCCTCCCGGCTCTTTCACCAACAACACAATCGTGGTCGACACGACGATTGGCGACGGCGCTCTCATCCACCTCTCGGGCGAAGTGACCGTAACACCCGATGCGACCAACTTGGCCACAATCGCGGTCAGCGGCACATACGCCGCCGATGCCGGCGATCAGTTTTCTGTCGCCTACAAGTTCGCGAGTGATCTCGCAACCGATACCTCAATCGCCTATACCCTTACTTTGAACGTCAACGGGGTAGATTTGCCGCCGCAAAGCGGCACGATCGATCCCGGGCTCCATGAGCATGAGGGAACTGCTGCGGTTCCCGTCGTCGTGGCCTTGTCTGGTACTTTTTCCGGCACTCTCACGCTCGACTTCAGCTCGCCGGGAGCCGGCAATGCGATTGCCGTTCCAGGCACCCTCAACCTCACCGTGCAGCAGCTCGATTTCATGCTCGATCCGACCGCCGTGACAGTCACTCCGCCTTCCGTGCAACAAAATATTTCGACCCGCCTCAATGTCGGCACCGGAGACGATGTACTTATCGGCGGCTTCATCATTACCGGGAGCGATTCGAAGCTGGTTGTGCTGCGCGGTCTCGGGCCTTCGCTCAATGGTATGATCGGCGCGGCATCCTTCCTCCCCGATCCGGTGATCGAGCTGCACGACTCGGCCGGTGCGGTTGTCGCGACAAACGACAACTGGATGGACTTGAGTGCTGATGATCAGACGGTGCTGACCGACAATGATCTCGCCCCGGGTGACCCGACTGAGTCGGCTCTCGTTGAAACGCTCGCTCCCGGCAATTATACCCTGATCATGAGTGGAGCGAACGGCGACACCGGCGTCGGCTTGGTGGAAGCTTACGATTTGGATAAGGGCACGACTGATTCCAAACTGGCCAACATTAGCACGCGCGGTTTGGTGGATTCGGGCGACAACGTCATGATCGGTGGTTTCATCATCGGCGGCGGCGGCCTGTCGCAAATCGTCGTGCGCGGCCTGGGACCTTCGCTCTCCGATCAAGTGAGCGGAACGCTCGCGGATCCGGTGATCCAGGTGGCTGACTCGAACGGCGACATTATCGACACGAATGATAACTGGATGGATGATCCCAACAGCCAAACCATCTCGGGTTTTGGGTTGGCGCCAAGCGATCCTAACGAGTCGGCGCTGTATGAAGTGCTCGAACCCGGTAATTACACTGTGCTCTTGAGCGGTTCAGGCGGCACCTCAGGAATTGGCTTGGTCGAATCCTATAACGTCGACGTCAGTAACTGATTCAACCTCACGACGACGCCCGGCCCGGGCTTTCCCTGGCCGGGCGTTTACGGCGTCTTGCTTCGCTGTGGGCCAAATTGCTCCAGCGCTTTGTGGTCGTCCTCCGCCTTTTCCAGCAAGCTCACCTTGCGATAGCACTCCTCGCGTTTCGTCAGGGCGGCGGCCGTTTGGTTGATTGAGAGGGCGTGTGTCAGGGAATCGATTGCCGCCTTGTAGTCGTCCCGTTCCATTTCCAGTTCACCCCGATATTGCCAGGCGGTCGCGAGAGTTGGATCGAGTTCAGTGGCGCGTTCAATTTGTCCGTAGGCCTCCGCCTTGCGCTGCAACTTTGCCAGGGCGTAGCCCGCTTCTGCGGACGCGTCGGCCGATTTTGGCTCTGCCGCCAGAGCGCTTTTTGCATCCGCGAGCGCAAGCTGCGGTTGGCCGATCTCGTTCAAATGCCACGCGCGGTTTGCGAGCAAGTTCGGATCCTTCGGCTCGGCGGCAATCTCCACGTCAAGCCGACTGATGGTTTGCAGAAACTCCGGCGACAAAGTTTCCAGTCTAAGCCCGGGAAGAACCGTTTTCTCCGCCGCGCGGCCAAGCGCATGCGCCGCCAGAGCGCAAAAGAGCTTCGGGCGCACCGCGCTCGGCGCCAGCTGCGCTGCGCGCTTCGCGTCGTCGAGGGCCAGGGCGGGATCGCCCGCTCTTAGGAAAAGAAGGGCGCGGTCGGCGAGGAGACCGGCGTCGTTAGGCAAGGCGTGTAACTGCCCGTCCAACTCGCGCACTTCCTGAAGGAATTTTCCCAGTCGGTCGAAGCGCATAAGTTCCTGCCTAACGAGGGCGTCTTGCGGGGCGAGCTCTTGGGCGCGCTGCAAATCCGCTCGTACTGCCTCCCAATTGTGGAGATGCCGATAACAAGTTGCCCGGTTGACCAGGTATCCCGGGTTATCCGCTCCCTTCGTTGCCCGCGTCCAGGCCAGGGCAGCGTCGGACCAGTTTTCCTGCTCTTGTTCAAGTCGCGCGATCTTGGCCCAAACCCGCGTCTTCCCGGTCTCAGCGGCCGCAGCTTGTCGCCAGGCGTCGATTGCTTCCGTCGCCCTTCCGTTCGCCAAGGCAAGATCGCCACGATACTCCTCGTATTTTGACGAGGGCGTTTTTGTCGCCTCGCGCCAGTTGGCCAACGTCGTTTCCAGACCGGCGAAATCACGAGCTCCGTCCTGCGCCTGCGCCAGACGCTGCCAGGCGCCGTCATCATGAGGGGAAGATTGCAGCACGCGGCGGGCGAGCGGAATGGCGTGCGCAAATTGATGAGCGCGCAACGTCTGCCGCAGTTCACTGCGGACATCTTTTTCCTCCTGCGAAAGACGGCGTGTACAGCTACCTGTTCCGACGGCAAGGGCGAGCGCGAAGACAAGGAGGAGACGTGAGCTGCCGGAAAAATTCATTGGCGCAAAAGAGGAAATGCGGAAGATAACGAGAGCGTCTCCATCTCATTCCGCAATCCACATTCCACGCTTCGCCGTTCGCCATGCCTTCTTTCGATATCGTTTCCGAAGTGGACAAACAGGAAATCGACAATGCGCTGAACCAGGCGCGCAAGGAGCTCGCCACGCGCTTCGATTTCAAAGGTTCGACTGCGGAGATCCAGTCCGAGAAAGACAAGATCATTTTGACCGCGGAAGATGGGTCGCGCTTGCGCGGCTTGCGCGAAATTGTCATCGGTAAGTTGTCGAAGCGCGGAGTCGACCTGCGCAACATTACGCAGGAGGAACCCGCTATTTCGTCCATGGGCCACGCGCGCCAGGAGCTGAAAATTCAGCAGGGACTCGAAGGCGAGAAGGCGAAGGAAATCATTCAGGTGATTAAAGCCGGCGGCTTCAAAGTTCAGAACCAGCTCCAGGACCGCCAGATTCGCGTCACCGGGAAGAAGCGCGACGAACTGCAGGAAGTGATCGCGTTCGTCCGGAGCAAAGACTTTGGCGTGGCGACGAGTTTCAAAAACTTTCGCGACTAGGCGAACTAACTTTCCAGGCTGGAGTTTTTCTTTAACCGCCCTGGACGGGTGGCATCAGCGCGACCTGATCGTTTGGCTGGAGGATTTGCTCGCGGTCGACAAAATCGACTCCAACGCCGACGAGAAGATTGGCATCCCATTTTTCGAGGCCGGGAAAACGCCGATAAAGCTGGGCAAGCAAATCGCCCACGGTGGCGCCTTCTGGCAATTCGACGCTCATCTCGCCGTGGCCGACGATCTCCCTGAGCTGGGAAAAGAATTGTGTCGTGAGTTGCAATCTCGTTAGTCGTTAGGCCTTGTCAGGCGAGGAGAAAATCTTCTCTTTTCGCAAAACGCCGATGCACGGCAGGTTGCGATAATGCTCCATATAGTCGAGCCCATAACCGACGACGAATTCATCGCCGATATCGAAACCGACATAGTCGGCTTCCACCGGTCGCAGGCGGGGCCTGAGCTTGCGCAGGAGCACACAGATTTTCACGCTTGATGGATTCTTGCTCTCCAGCTTGTCGCGAATCCCTCCCAGGGTTACGCCGCTATCGAGAATGTCGTCGAGGATGAGGATGTGCCGGCCCGCGACATCAGGTAGCGCGATCTGGTTAAAGATGATTTCGCCGCTCGTCGTGGTGCCGCCGTGGTAACTCGCGACGCTCAGGCAATCGAGCTTCAGCGGCAGCGGAATGCGTCGCAGCAGGTCGGCCATGAGAATAATGCTGCCGTTGAGGACCGCGATCACAGTCAGTTCGCGATCGCGATATTCGGACGAAATCTCCGCGGCCAGTTCGTCGAGCCGGCGCAGGATGGTCGCTTCATCGAACAGCACGCGTTCCAGATCCTCCTGCATCGATCGAATCTAATCAGAAGAGCAGCGAGGTGAAGGATGGTTCGCCTTCACGACCCGGCGAGCGCCTGGCGGATTTCACTCGTGAGGTGAGAGTCGGCGTTGATCGTTAGTCCGCGTTGCCATAGCTCGATGGCGCGCCTGTTTTCTCCAGCGCGCTGCGCCGCCAGGCCGGCGTTGAGGTAGAGAAGCTGGCGATCGAAAGGGTCCAGGCACGCTGGCTCCTTTTCGACGAGCGCCACCAATTTATCGAATTCAGTTCGCGCCATTTGCCGCCGGCCAAGAATGGCAGGGAACGCTTCGTTCGTCACCGCACGCTGCAGCAGAACTCGACAGTCGTTAGGTGCAGCCGCCGCCGCTTCATCCATCAGCGTGATTCCTTTGCGCAGGGCCGAAAGTTTGGCAAAACCGATCGAAAGATCGCGGCTGCGCAAAGTCCAGGCGCTTCCGAGGTAGACGCGGACCAGTTGATCATTAGGTTCACGTGCGAGCCGTGCTTCCAAAGCGGCGATGCAATCCACCACGGCCTGCTTGTCGCCGCGCAGCCCGCGTGCATAAAGATCCGCAATGCCATTGTCTTCAAAAGCGTCCGCGCCTGACGAAAACGTGAACAGCGCGAGCAGAACGAGAAGCGCGCATCGCATGGGAAACAATGACTAAATCGTCCGCCGAAGACAAACCTGCCCCGCGCTTTCCCGGGCGTGTACTCGGCAGGCTCTTGCCAGGAAAAGCGCGTCACCCGGAGCGTGACGTCATCGCCTTCACTACCCACAAGGCGGGGTCGATGGTCTTGCATCGCGTGCTGAAAGACATCTGTGAGTTAAATCGCATCCAGTATTACTCCTCGAGCAGGTCGCAGTTGCCTTTCGAGCGAATGTTTGCCGGGGAAGATTTCATCGCCAAACGAAGCGGGTGCTTCGGCCCAGTGCGCTTCTTCGTCCCGACACGTGCATTGGACGAGGCGAGCATCATTCTGCACCTGCGCGATCCGCGCGACGTGCTGGTTTCGATGTTTTACAGCTATTGCTACATGCATGCGGGGGAAATCGAGGCTCATACCGGTTATCGCAAGAAAGTGGCCGAGGCAGGGATCGACAAGTTCGTCCTCGATATGGTGGGCCCGGGTTTTGACGATTACCGCGGCGACTACGGCATCGGCTCGCGCTACAAACGCCATGTCGGCAATGTGCGCGATCGTTACGAGCGTTATCTGATTGAACTCTGCGACCGACCAAACACGATTGTCCTTTCCTACGAAGAGATGGTGCTCGCCTTTCCGAGTTGGCTGGACAAACTCCTTGCCAGCTTTAGCCTAACGAATCCGGAGGAAACGTTCTCGGTCGTGGCAGCGCGTCACGCCAACAGTGTGTCGGCAGGCGAAGAGGAAGACATCTGGGCGCACAAGCGCAAGGTCACGCCCGGCGATCACCGCGAGAAACTTCAAGCCGGGACGATCCGGCGATTGGACGAGATTTTTGCACCGGTCTTGCATCGCCTCGGATACTTGAGCGCAGCCCACGCCGCGACCGGTATCCCGCAGCAGCCTGATCGCCAGGGAAACGACCGCCTCGGTACTTACCCTCGTTAGGGGAACTCGTGCACCAACTGATCTGCGGTGGTGAACTTCGGTTCGATATCTACCGGAATGCCCGCCATCTTGCTCAGCACCTGCGTTAGTTCCGGTTTAATGGAGCCGGCGTTTGGCAGGAGCGCCTTGGCTTTCTCGTAATTTCCCTCCGCCTGCACAGTCATGATTTCGCGGGTCAAACCTTCCACCGCGGTTTTGATTTTCTCCAGGTTAACTGAAAAGGTGCCGTCTGGATTGGAGACAAAGCCGCCATGGTCCAGAATGTAATTGAACTGCACGATCATGCCGCGACCGTGCGCTTCGGTTGTTCCGAAGCGAATGGTGCGAAAACTGGAGGCGAGATAAGTCACGTAAAGCGGGCGCTCGAGTGACTTCGGCAGCACGCCCTTGTCGATCAAGTATTGAAGAGCAAAGAGCGCCGAGATGTCCGCTTTCGCCTCTTCGAGCGCGCTGTAGGTATCTTTGAGCTCTTCCCGAACGGTGGACTTGCGGCCGTTGATCGTCACGTCGTGCGGGCCAAGGCCGTGCATCAGCTCGTGCACCACGATGTGAGTGAAAAAGGCATCGAACGAGAGATCCTTTTGGTCGTTAGGCGAAAGCACGACCTTCGAGATCGGCACAAGTGTCGTGGCAAATTTCGCGTCCTGCACATTCTTGAGCATGACCCGTTTCGATCCTTTCTCGCGGGTCACCCTTTCGTCGTTAGGCAAATTGTAGGCTGCAGTCTGAACGCCATGGTTCGCGTCGCCCGCACAGAATATTTCGTTCACCACCACCATGGGCGATAGGGCACCGAGCTTCGGGTTCCGATACTTCGGATCGATCGGGAGATGGTTCTCGATGTCCTGGAGTTGACCGGAGAACTTCTTCAGTTTCGCACTTTCCGCTTCATCCTGCACGGTGATGAAGGCTTCGAAGGCGGCTTTGTAATTGAACCATGCGTCGTTATAGACTTCGTAGGGGCCGATGGTCGGCTCGATTGGGTTCGTCAATTCCATCCAGGCGACGTCGCTCTCGTAGTAGTCATTGCTCAGGAATGCGTCGGCCCGCGTCGTAAGGAAATGTTTCAGGGTCGGCTCGCTCGCCGCCTTGGCCGCGTCGCGCAGCAGTTGAGCGGCCCGAATCAGCTCGCCCTGATATTCGATGTTGTAGGGAACGAGAGTGAGCTTCCGTTCGGCATCGCGCCTAACGACCGTGAAAAATCCCTTCGCGCGCTCCTGTTCGTCCGCCGGCAGAGGGGAAATCCATTTCTCGATTTCCGGCTTGGTCGCGTCCAGTGGGTAAAAGTTTGCGCCCGGCGGTTTTTGCGGCGCCCCAAAAATGAAAGGCGCGTCGTGATCGAGATTCGACCACGGACCTTTGTTGAGGAGAAAGTAATGCAGCCGCGCGCGGCCGTCCCCGCTTTGGTCGCCAGCCAGGTCGAGCAGCATGGAAGGGTTCTGCGACCAAAGCTGACGAAGGAAGATTCCATCGATGATGCGGGAAGCCTCAACCAGTTTGGCCAGGACTTTGCGGTCGTTAGGCGAAAACTTTGAAAGGTCGACCTTGATTTCAGTGGGAGCAAAACGAGACATCAACTTCTCCAGTCTCGCCTGACTAAGTTGAGGTCCCAGTTGTGCCTGAGTCATGGCAGCGGTCGTGGCCAGCACAACGAACAGAGTTACAGGAATTTTCATCGGCGTGAGCAAGCTATCCGCATAAACCGAATCGGATGCGAGCGAAAATGTCTTCCAACTGGTCGACGATCTCGATTCGGCCGGGGCCGTTCTCTTAGCGTCTTGAATCCTATATCACTCCGGAAATCGGCTTGGCCTTTGCCTGACCGAGCGGGCGGACCGGTGAAATTTTGACAACATTGTCTGGATCGTAGTCGATCAGTTTGAGCCAATCTTCCACGATGTCAGTTGCGGGCAGGATTTCGTTTTCGAGATACTCGGCGTTGAAGGCGGCCTGCAAATCGGTCTCGCTGATGCCTTCGTCATTCCCGCTCGAGATGGAACGTTTAATGGCCATGCCTTTTGCCCGTTCGACGACCGAAGCAATGATGGCGCCGCTGATGACATCGCTGCGGTAAAGCGCTTCCTTGCGGCCGCTGCGCAGCGTCACCTCGAGGAGGCGATTCTCTTCGCGCTGGGCAAACTGACTTGCAAGCAGTCGATCGATTAGTCGATCGATCGCGGTCTCGATCGACTCATGACCTTCCAGGATCGCGCGGTCGTAGGGCAAATCGTTCGTCAGGTAAATGTGATAAATTTCTTCGGCGCCTTGTTTGTTCGGGCGGCGCACCTTGATCTTGCGATCGATGCGGCCCGGTCGCAGGATGGCGGGATCAATCAGATCAGCGCGATTCGAGGCCAGAATGATCACGACCTCGTTGAGCGAATTGATTCCGTCCATCTCTGTGCAAAACATCGGCACAAGCGTGGAAAGGATGTTCGAGTAACGCGAAGCGCGTCGCGTCCCCAGAATGCTCTCCGCCTCGTCGATAAAGAGAAACGGCATGTAACCCTCGCGGCGTTTCTCGCGTGCCGTGGCAAAAATCTCGCGCACCATTCGCTCTGATTCGCCGACCCACATATTGAGAATCTCGGGGCCCTTGATGTGCATGAAGTATTCCCGCATGTCGGCGCCGGTTTTATCGCGCAACTGTTTGGTCAGGTTATAAGCGGTCGCCTTGCCGATTAGCGTCTTGCCGCAGCCCGGTGGCCCGTAAAGGAGAAAGCCTTTCGGAGTGACGTGCTGAAATCTCTTAAACAGCTGCTCGTGCAAAAGCGGCAGCTCGATTGCGTCGCGAATCGCCTGCAGCGCTTCGTCCTGGCCGCCCACTTTTTCCCAGGGCAGCTCCGGCACTTCATCAAGGTAATGATCGCGCGCTTGCGGCGTGGCGAGGAGCTCGAGTGCGACGCGGTAGTTGGCGTCCACCCGCACGTCGTCGCCCGCCTTCAGCGGCGTCTTGGTCAGTTTGGCCGAGCGTTGCAGGACTAACGACTGCAGCCCATGTTCCGCGCCAACGCGCAGCCGATCATCGCCCAACACTTCCGCGATTTTGGTTACCGGCCCGGCCGTCTCAAAGCCCAGATCGCCCACGATGACGTAGGCCTCGTTGACGAGAACGCGTGTGCCTTTCTGTAATTTCGCCAGGCTGATGCGCGGATCGACGTTGCAATAATAGTCCGCACCACCGACCACAATCTGCGCCGTATCGCGCGCCGGGCTGCCGAGAAACGTGCCGATGCGATTGGCTGGCGAGGTGACCTTTTTGATCACCTGCTCAAGCTTCTCGATCATATCACGCGCGTCGCCCACCATTTGTTCCTGCGCCTCGATCTCAGAGCGCAGGACGAGCAACCGCTCCCGTGCAAAATCGTCCGGCGCCAATAGCGCGACCACGTGATCGAAAGCCTCCAGCAAGCTGATCTGCTCGTCGTCGTTAGGCAGCTCGTCCCGTTTTGGCCGCTGATTTCGTTCGTCGCTCATTCCCCTTTTCCCCTGGTTCTGATTATTTAGAAAATAATACGCGCGCAGGTTTCGGGCCGCAATTGAGGCGTCAATCGCGCTGCGCGCAGGTTGGTCACGCGACCCCCGCTCGACATGGTAAAACCCCGATTAAAGGAAAGCTTCTGCAACTGAATCAGCCAGGAAAAGGCCAGCCGGCGTGAGAGCATAACGCCCGGCCAACGGTGCCATCAAACCCAGCCTAACGAATTCCTCGATTTCGTTAGGCCGATTTTTCAGCCAGGCAGCCGGCACACCCTGGTTCGTGCGCAGCGAGAGGGCGATTGCTTCCGCGCGCTTCATCTCTGGAGTGAGAATCTCATCGCCAGTGGAAGGCGATTCTCCCCGCAAAACGCGATCGGTGTAGACCCGATAATCGGAAATATTCTGCCACCGGCGCAACCCGCAGGTCGAAACCGCGCTCGGACCAAGGCCAAGATAATTCTCACCTCGCCAGTAAGCGCGATTATGGACCGACTCGAACCCCGACTGCGCATAATTCGAGATCTCGTAATGCTCAAAACCGGCCGCGCCCAGCACTTCACCAGCCGTGGCAAAGAATTCGGCATCCGCTTCCGGGTCATTTCGAAATTCGCCGCGCGTATGCCGAAGGAAAAATTCAGTGTCCTCCTCGTAAGTCAGGCAGTAAGCAGAGACGTGATCCGGCTGGAGCTGCGTCGCCCGTTGCAGAGTCATCTTCCATTGCGTGAGAGTCTGGCCCGGCAAGCCGAACATTAAATCGACATTCACATTTCGAAACCCCGCCCGCCGCAACAAATCAAACGACTCTTCCGCTTGCGCCGCGGAGTGCTCGCGTCCGAGCAACTCGAGCAGTCCATCATCAAATGATTGGATCCCGAGGCTGATCCGATTCACACCCGCGTCTCGCAGCAGGCGCGCCTTTCGCTCCGAGACGCTGCCGGGGTTGGCTTCAAACGTCCATTCCCGTAACTCCGACAGATCAAGCCGCGACCGAAAACCGCGCAGCAAAGCCTCCAGCTGAGCCGTCGTTAGGGCGGTGGGCGTTCCCCCACCAAAGAAAATGGTTTCCGGGCACACATCCTCTCCCGCAGTCGCCGTGGAAAGCTCAGCCAGAATCGCGTCGCAAAAACGTGTTGCCTGCGCGGGATCAGCTCGCTCCTTGTAGAACGCGCAATATGGGCAAATGCGGGCACAAAAAGGAATGTGCACATAAATGTGCTGGGCGGCGCTGCGCGCCTCAGAGTTGTCAATCGCCCCCTCACCCATAGAGTCCCACCATCGTCGCTCGACTCACTCGCTCAATCGCTTTTCTTCCTGCCCTGGCAGCCTGCGTCGGCTCCGTAGTTGGTCAAGGTTTGCCGGTGCCGCCGCCAATGCCCCAGGCGACACCTTCCGTCGTTTACCGCGCAAATAACACGGAAGCGATTCGAGATTACAAGGTCAACCCGGAGCTCGTTAGGCGCATGACCAATGCTCTGGTTCTTGCCGTCACGCACCAGTCCGACATCGCAGGCGCCTGGCGGTCGCTGGTTCGGCCTAACGATCGTGTTGGAATCAAAATTTCAGCGGCGGGCGGCGAACTGTTCACCACCCATCGCGAAATCGTGAATACGATCGTCGACGGCCTGGTCGCGGCTGGTCATTCGCGCGAGAGCATCATCGTATGGGATCGTTCGTTAGGCGGAATCAAGGAGGCCGGCTATCACGGCACGGAAGGTTATCAACTGCGTTCCATCCCGCCGAGCAACGGTTACGATGCCAAAGCTACCTTTTCCGCGCCCTTTCTCGGGAACCTGATCTGGGGCGACTTCGAATATATCGGGAACCGCGGCGAGATGCCGCTCCTGAGCGAAACCGAGAACACGAGCAGCGTCAGTCATTTTTCCAAGATCGTAGCCAACGAAGTTACCAAGATCATTAACCTGCCGGTGCTGAGCGACAACGTGCGCAATGGCCTCGCCGGTTGCCTCTACAACGTCACCATTCCAAATATGGACAACTGGCGGCGCTTTGGCGTGCCACCGGATTTCGGCGCTTCGAGCATTCCGGAGATTTACGCCGATCCGCGTATCCGACCGAAGGTCGTCCTCAATCTCATGGATGGATTGCTCGCGCAGTACGCCGGCGGCCCCGAGTCGCAGCCGGGCTACTCGTTTCCCTTCGCCACGCTTTACGCGAGCAAGGATCCGGTGGCGATTGATGCGATTGCGCTGCGGCAACTCGAGGAATGGCGCAAGAAGCGCAGGGTGCCGCCCATTAAACGTCTCGGTGCCCACGTGCAGGTCGCGGACCAGATGGGGTTGGGTAATGCGCAGCTTTCCCAGATCGAAATCCGCGATGTTGGTCCGTGAAGGCAATCCTTAAGTCGGTCTCACGCTCGTTTTATCTCACGATCCGGTTTCTGCCCCGTCCGCTGCGCGAACCGGTCGCCTTGGCTTATCTCCTCGCCCGTGCGACTGACACGATCGCTGATACCG
The DNA here is from genome assembly GCA_963786175.1 of uncultured Verrucomicrobiae bacterium. Lineage (GTDB taxonomy): Bacteria > Verrucomicrobiota > Verrucomicrobiia > Chthoniobacterales > UBA10450 > JAICXG01. The sequence continues at coordinate 96,444 of CAWAYD010000006.1, forward strand.
CCGCGATTCCGGGCAATGTGCGCCTGACGACCTTGCGGGATTTGGCGAGAGTTATCGCTGGTGAGCTGGACTTCTCTGCGGTCGAGGTTTCGCTCCACGAATTTGCCCGGCAGCAGCGTCAGCCTAACGAACGTCGATTGATCGAAAATTTGCGCGCCTGTTTTGAATGGCTGGGGCGGCTCAGTGCCAGTGATCGCCAGGATATTCGAGCGGTCCTGCAAACAATCGTCAGGGGACAGCAGCTCGACCTCGAGCGTTTCGGCGATCCGACCAAAATTATCGCTCTCCGCAGCTCGGCTGAGCTGGACGAATACACGTGGCTGGTGGCAGGCTGCGTCGGACAATTCTGGACCAGCCTTGGGTTCCGTCTTCTGCCGCCTTTCGCCAATCGCTCGCCGAACGAAATGACGAAACTAGGAGTTGATTACGGGAAAGGCTTGCAGCTGATCAACGTTTTGCGCGATCGGCCTGCCGACCTGATCAACGGCCGCGACTACCTGCCGGCGGATGAGCTAGCCGCCGCGCCTCTCCAGGTTGTCTTTTCGAGTTGGTTGAAACGAGCGGAAGACCAAATCGGCCAGGGAATCGACTACTGCGTCAGCCTAACGAGTTGGCGAGTGCGCTTCGCTACCGTCCTCCCGGCACTCCTCGGCAAACGCACCCTCGTGCTTTTGCAGGAAGCCGGGCCTGAGAAGGCAAACATAAAGATCGCGCGGAAAGAGGTGCGACGAATCACGGTCGCCGCTGCCCTCGCCAGCCTTTCGCCGATCGCCCTTCGAACGTTGTTCGATCGATTGTAGAATTTTATCTTCTCGAGCAGCGACATCCTAAGGGTCTCAAATCCGTTACCTAGTTTGCGTTGTAGGCTTTGCTGCTTGGTGCGAACGGAGAGAAACCACATTTCTACCTGAATGAACATTCGCTTGCTTCTCGTCCCCTACGATTCTGGTCAGCGTAACGTGCGCATGGGGGCCGGGCCCGAGCGCTTGCGCAGTGTAGGCCTGGCACAACATCTTGCCGACCGCGGGCACGATGTTGATGTGGGGGTGATTGAGGCGGCTTCGCTGCATTGGCGGGCGGAAGTGCAAACAAGCTTCGAATTGATGCGCTCGGTCGCGGAGGAGATCCGCGCCGCGCGGAAGGCTCAACGCTTCCCGCTGGTTCTCGCCGGCAACTGCCTGGCGGCGGTCGGCGTGATCGCGGGGTTGGGCGAAGGCACGGGCGTGATCTGGATCGATGCCCACGGAGATTTCAACACGCCGCAAACCACCATGAGCGGATTCCTTGACGGGATGACGCTGGCGACCGCCACTGGACGTTGCTGGGTTGAACTCGCGCGCAGCATCGAGGGCTTTGCGCCCGTGCCCGAGAAAGCCGTTGTCATGCTCGGGGTGCGTGATCTCGACCCGGGCGAGGAAGCGGCTCTGGCAAAATCACCGATCGTTAGGCTAACCGCGGACGCAGCCCCTAACGAAATCGAGAAAATGCTTCATACGCTCGGGCCGACCATGCAGCGCTTTTATATTCATCTCGATCTCGACGCGCTCGATCCAACCGAGGGTCGGGCGAATGGGTACGCGGTGCGCGGCGGATTTCGACGCGAGACTTTGGAAAAGCTCCTGGCGAGGATTGCCGGTCATCTGCCAATCGAGGCGATGACGATCGCAGGATACGACCCGAGTTATGATGCCGAAGGGAAGGTTTGCGCGACGGCATTCGCAGCTGCGAGTGAGGTCGTCGGGAAACTGTAGGACTTGTTCGGCAAAAATCGCCTTTGTCTACCTTAAAGGCCGCTCGCGCTTGACTTCGTTAGGCGATTTGTCTTCGCGGAGACCGAGGAAAACTGGCGCGCGCAGTTTCGCATCGCGGGTCCACTCGGCGAATTTCACCTGACAAACGAAAACCGGATTGATCCAGCTGATCTTGCGCATCATCCCGGGAGTGATGCCTTGTGTCCATTTGCCTTCGGACTGCGAGGGCAAATCGGCGAAAGGGCAATTATCCCGCGCTTCGGGCTGAAATTTCTGGTGCAGATGAGCGAGCATCTTGCTATCGAAGCCGGTCCCGACTTTGCCGGCGAAGAGCAATTTTTTATTTTCGTAATAGCCGACGAGAAGCGCGCCGAAATGCTTGCGTGCGCCGGCCGGCGGCGTGTAGCCGCCGATGACGAATTCCTGTTCGTTAATAGATTTGAGTTTGATCCACGCGCCGCTGCGCCGGCCCGCCTCGTAGACCGAATCGGCCAGCTTGCCGATGATGCCTTCCAGGCCGTGGCGTTCCACTTCCCGCAGGAGCGCCACAGGATCGTTGCCCAGCTCCCCGGAATAACGAATGGGATCGCCCGCCGCAGCGCACAACTGATGCAGGACTTCTTTGCGAGTCGTTAGGGGAAGCCCGGTTAAACTTTTCCCGTTCAGTTGGAGCAGATCGAAAACGTAATAGTGAAGCGGCGCGCTGCGGTTTTCGAGTTCGTAAGTCTGTAAAAGTTGAAAGGACGAATGACCTTCCTCGTCGAGCGCAACGACTTCCCCATCGATGACGCATTCGTCGCAGGGCAGGGTGGCGATGGCAGCGGCGACTCCGTCGAATTTGTTCGTTAGATCATTCTCATTGCGCGAAAACAGTTTCGCCTTTCCACCGTTCTTGACTGCTAGGATGCGAAAGCCATCAAACTTCAATTCGTAAATCCAACCGCGGCCACTCGGCGGTTTCTCAACCAGCTTCGGCTTCATCAGGTCGATGAACTGCGGCTTTCCGGCGGGCAATGCATTCGGCAGCGCGACTGCGCTATTTCTGATTCGGCTGGCTGGTTCGGCCGCTTTTTTTTTACGATTGCGTTGGCCACGCGCGACCACTTTGCGAACTCTCTCACGCAAAGCGTTTTTCGCGTCGTCTCTGTCGTTAGGGCGATTTGACTCCCATTCCGCGTCGCGGTCCTTCGCGATTTGCTTCATGGTGCGGCCGGTCTTCACTGATTCGTCGTCGCGCTTTTTCGAGACGGGTTCCACGTCAGCGTCGCTCTTCAGCAGGAGCCAATTATTTTTTCCGCCGTCGATGCGAGTGCGGATGAGCGCCCAATCGCCGATCGCTTTTTCGCCTTCGAGTACGAGATGAATCCGGCCTTCCTCCAGCGCCTGGAGCGGCTTTTCGCCATGCACATAATAAATGCCGCGATCCCAGACCATCACCGTGCCGCCACCGTAGTTGCCTTGCGGGATGACGCCTTCAAAGTCTTCGTAATCAATCGGATGGTCTTCGACTTCGACCGCGAGATGTTTTTCGCCGCGTTTCCAGGGAAGGCCTTTGGGCACAGCCCAGGACTTGAGCACACCCTCCATCTCGAGGCGAAAGTCGTAATGCAAACGGCTGGCATCGTGCTTTTGAATGACGAAGCGCGAAGCGCCCGCGACTCGCTTCGGGCGCGACTTCTTTGCCCCCCTCGGTTCGGAGGTAACGGAGAAGTCGCGCTTGCGTTTGTATTCTTTCAGACCCATCCGCCGATACGTTCCCATCCCGGAAACGAAAACGCCACCGCGATCGGATGGACCAAGGTGTGGATGTCTTCGGGGCGGTTGCCCGAGTGCAGCATCCGTATTTTTACGGGCAACCCGCTGCTCAATCCCAGATTTCCACCATCGCGACCGCGCCCGCGTCGAGCGTCTCGCCGCGGTCGACGCGGAGAAGCGCGTTCGCCCGGCTCAAGCCGAAAAGGGCGTGAGATTCCTGTCGTCCAATGGGATTGAAGAAGCCGTCTTGCAAACTCCCGCGCAGATAATGCGGTCGATTGCCTTCATTAGAAATCTTGACGCTCAGTCGCGCGGGAACTTTTCTCAGATCGAGTTGACCTTCGGCCGCGCCGCTCATTTTCAAGAGAGCAGGCCGGACAAATTTCAAGAAGGTGACGAAAGCCGAAACCGGATTTCCAGGAAGACCGAAAACGGAAGCCGCTTCCGCCTGGCCGAATAGGAAAGGCTTGCCGGGCTTGATCGCCACACGCCAAAGGTCGATCTCAACGCCGAGTTCGCGGAGAGCTGGCTTCACGAGGTCACGATCCCCGACCGAGACGCCGCCGCTAACGATGAGGGCATCGGTTTTCAATGCTCGCCGAAAGAGTGAAATCAACTGGTCGAGATCATCCGGACAATGCTCGACCAGCGCGACATCTGCACCTGCGGAGCGCGCGAGTGCGTGCAGCATGAGCGAGTTGCTCTCGAAAATCTGGCCGCCCCGCGGCGTGCTGCCAGCAGGCGCGAGTTCGTCGCCCGTCGAGACGATCGCCACGGTTGGCCGGCCGCCGACTTCAATTTCCCCAATTCCTTGCGAGGCCAGAAGCGCCAAAGTCTGCGCGGCGATCGGCTCGCCACGGGCGAGGACTCGTTGGCCTTCAGCGAGATCTACACCCTTTCGCCTAACGAAATCGCCTAGCTCAACGTCGCATTGCGCGACGATCGTTGCTCCCTCGCGCGTCACCTCTTCCTGCATGATGACCGCGTCCGCTCCCGCCGGCATTGGCGCACCGGTAAAAATACGGATTGCCTCGCCTGCTTGAATCGTGAGGCAACGATCGGCTCCGGCGGGCTGTTCGCCGGTGACGCGCAATTTCGCACCGGCGCGACAGGAAGCCGACTGCACCGCGTAGCCGTCCATGGCGGAATTATCAAACGGCGGCAACGGCCGCTGTGCCCAAACATCGCCGGCGGCAAATTGGCCTAACGAATCGAGCAACGCCGCCTTTTTGGGGGAAAGAGCGCGCACTTTTTCCAGAACGGCCGCCAGCGCTTCTTCCTCGCTAATCATCGCTCCACCCGATCGCCGACCACTGGGCGGCCGCCGAGAATATCGGCGGCGACAAACGGTCGCTTCTGTTCGGCGCCGGCTTTCAAGTGCGCTGTCCTCCCACTGGGTGAGACAGAAACCAAAAGTGTCCCCGGCGACGGGACGTAGAGATTCGATTCGAGATCGATGAGGACAAAATGCTGTTCTTCATTCACGAGCGCAATCTCTCCTACGTTCATTCGTGGCCGGACATTCACGACGGGTTGGGCGGATTGCGGCCGATCAACCGACGCGCAACCCTCAAGAATAAGAAAGATCGTGCCGGCGGCGACTGTCGTTAGGCAAGACGATCGAGTCAGTGGAGCAAGGCGCATGACGAAGCGGGGAGCGGTTGACGAGCTTCGAGCGCTCCCGATATTCTGCAACTTCGATTCCGCCCGGATTGGTGAGGTGGCTGAGTGGTCGAAAGCAGCGCTTTGCTAAAGCGCCGTACCTCAAAAGGGTACCGAGGGTTCGAATCCCTCCCTCACCGGATCGCCCTGAGATGCCAAGTGGCGTTGAGTCGTTCGTCTCCAACTTGCCGAGAAGTTGCCCCAGGTGCTGCTACCCGGCCCGAGCAGGTCAGGTGGACAGATGAAGCGCCGCGTTCAACCTTTACTCGTTAGGGCGCTTTGTCCGCTTCGACGTCGATGGAGATAGTGACTTCTTCGCCCACGACTGAGGTTCCCTCGACCGCCTTGTTCCAGTTCAGGCCGTAGTCGGCGCGTTTAATCGGATCGGCCGTGACTTGCCATCCGCTGATTGCTTTGCCGCCCATTCCTTTCCCTTTACCGAGGAACTTGGCATGTAGCGTGATCTCTTTTGTCACCCCGTGCATCGTGAGGTCGCCGATGATGTCGCCACTTTCAGTTCCGGTCTTCTTCACACTCTTGCTCTTGAAAGTGATCGTCGGGAATTTCGCCACTTCGAAAAAATCTGGACCACGCAGGTCTTCATCGCGCTTGTCGTTTTTTGTGTCGATGCTCGCCACGTCGATCGTCGCGGAGACAGAGGATTTCTCAGGATGATCCATGTCCACATGGATCGTGCCTTCGAATTTCTTGAAGTCGCCCGTCACAAAACTAAAGAAGTGCCGCACTTTAAAGCCGATCGAGGAATGGACCGAATCGATCTTGTAAGTCTCATTCGCGGACGCGCTCAAGGCGCCGCCGAGTAGGTACTGCCGCGACTAGCCCCAGAATCTTTTTCATTGCGCCAGATGTTAACCGCCGGTCGCGCGCTGACCAGAGTTTTGTTCGGCAAAAGTTAGGCGAGTGCGCGCAGCAACGCAGCCCGGCCGCGCGGCAGCCGGCCGAACAAAGCGCCGAGGGCCGATGCGGGATCGCTTTTTAAGGCGGCGCTGTCGTGCACGCCAGTGAGGCGCGCCAGCTCCGCTTCAAAATGGCGAACGGCCTGCCGCGATGGGTCTTGCCCATCTAGAAAACCGAAAGCGCGTTGCAGGAGATGGAACAACTCGGGCCCGGGATGTTCTGGCTCGGTCGCGATCTCGATCAACTCGACGAAGTAAGAAGCGGCCTGGGTCCGCAAATAATTGTCGCGAATCCCGATGCAGGGGTTTTGCAGAACGACTTCAGTGAGGGTGTGGAGATTGGAACGGCGACTCCGGCTGATTTGAATCTCGGCCTGGAAAAAAAGGTCGAGCTTTCCCGCGAAGGGGCTTTTCGGCCGGCGCGCTCCTTTAGCCGCGGTGTCGATTTTGCCTAACGACTCCGTATACCACGAGACAATCAGGCTCGTGTCACTCAGCTTGCGTTTGCGCAAGAGGATCGCGCGCGACGTTTCCATCTGTTGTTCTCCGCCACCCTATCTCCGACGCTTTGCAAGGCTTCGCTGGGAAAAAATTCGACGTGAATCGTTGGTCATCAATCATTGCCCTGGGTTGAATGATGTCGGTCGATTGGCATTCGCTGGACCTGACGAAGTCTTGCCATCTGCGCGAGAGGCATTCTTGCTCTGCGCCTGCTGCCGTATAAAACGCTTGTTTGCACTGCGAGCCTCTGAGACGAATTTGCGCCACCACCATGCCAACCGTTCTGCTGATTGAGGACGATTCCGAAAGCCGGCGCACAACCGCCGAGCTTTTCGGGCGCGAAGACTGGGAAATTCTGGAAGCCGGTGACGGCGAAGCCGGGATTCACCTCGCTCTTAAACATCGCCCGGAGCTGATTCTTTGCGATTTGCTCATGCCGAAGGCCAACGGGTTCCAGGTGTGCCGAAGCCTGCGGCAACTTTTGCAGCGCACGAAAATTATTATTGTCTCCGGCCGCGACTATGGCGTCGATCGCAAGAGCGCGCTTGAAGCTGGCGCTGATGAGTACCTCGTAAAACCGATTCGCTGGGAAAACCTGCGTGAAGTCATCGAGCGCGTTCTTCTTCCGGCCGACATTCAGGCAAGCGGCCCCGTGCCGGATTTTGTCCCGCCTTCCACGCGAGTGAAATTCTGGGGAGTACGAGGCTCGATTCCTGTTCCCGGTTCGTCGACGGTTGGCTACGGTGGTAACACCAGTTGCGTGGAAGTCCGCGCCGATGGCGAGATCATCATTCTGGACGCTGGTTCCGGTCTCCGCGAGCTCGGCATTGCTTTGGAAGCGGAGTTTGGCGACCAGCCAATTCGACCCACCCTTCTCATTTCCCATACGCATTGGGATCACATCCAGGGTCTGCCATTTTTTCTCCCGGTTTATAGCCAGAAGAATTCTCTGCGCGTTCTCGGTTATGAAGGCGCGCGCGCCGGTCTGGGTGCGGTGCTCGCCGGTCAGATGGAGACTTCTTTTTTTCCCATCAGCCTGCGGGATGTGCCGAGCGCGATCTCGATCGATGAGCTGAAAGATATGGAGTTCACCATTGGAAGGGTCAAAGTCGTCGCGCGCTTTCTCAATCATCCCGGAATCTGCGTCGGCTATCGCCTGACGACGAGCAATGGCTCGATCGCTTTTTTACCCGATAACGAGCCGTACGATGTTTTGAAACTCAATCAGGCCGGACCCGACAAGGCCAGCTTCGCCGATGCGCGCGCTTATGCCGCCGAGGCGCGCGCCAAGCTGGTCGAATTCCTGCAGCAGTCCGACATTCTCATCATCGACGCGCAATACACGGACGAAGAATACGCACAAAAGGTCGGCTGGGGCCATGGCTCGCTCAGTAGCGTGGTCTCGCTCGCGGTCGATGCCAGGGTGCGCAAGCTGTTCCTATTCCACCATGATCCCAATCACGATGACCGGAAGATCGATGAGATGGTGGAAGCAGCTCGTACTCTGGTGCTGGAAAGCGGCAGACCAGTCGAAGTGGAAGCCGCTCGCGAAGGAGCGGAGGTCTGGTTAGGCGCGAAGACGGCCAGGATCGCCTAACGAAATCGGCCTAACGACGCAAGGCATTCGTAAAGCGAATCAGTTCGCCCGCGACCTGTTCGATCCGTCGCAGGACTTCCTGATCGGAGATAGTCTCGTCATCGAACGAGTCAGCCGTAGCGTAGACAAAGCGCGGAATGATGACGCAGCGAAAGTCGAGCATAAGGCTGTTAGCATAAGCCATCACCGACATATAGCTGCTCATCCCGCCGGCGGCGCAAAGGAAACCGACGATTTTATCCTCCCACGAGCTGCCGGTGAGCTCGATCATGTTTTTGGCGGACGCGCTCACATCATAATTGTAGACCGGTGCCGCCACCAAAACGCCTTTAGCCGACTCGACTGCACTGTCGAGCTTGCGCGCTGCCGGATGCGCATAGCAGGCATCGGCGTCGCAAAGCGGAAGATCCAACTCCGCGAGATCCATCCATTTGCAATCCACGTTTTGCCTGCACAAAAACTCGTAGGCCACCTTGCCCATCTTCCGGCTGTTACTCTCCGGATTTCCACTTGTGCTGACGACCAGATATTCCGACATGCCCCGCCATCATGGCATGGCGCGGACGTCTCTGCGAATCGCCGTTCCGCGGCCGCATCAGAGCCAGCGGCGCTTCTTGAAATACAGAAGCTGACCAATCGCCACGGTCGCCATGAGAAGCAGACAGGCGTAATAACCCCAGGGCTGCTGCAACTCCGGCATGTGACTAAAGTTCATTCCATATACGCCAGCGATGAAGGTCAGTGGGATAAAGATCACGGTTATAACTGTTAGCACACGCATGATTTCGTTCGTGCGAAGACCAATACTCGCGATATGAATCTCCGTCAGACCGGATAAGACATCTCTGTAACTCTCGACCACATCCATTAACTGGACGCTATGATCATAGCAGTCTCTCAAAAAGATTTTGGTTTCGGGACGAATCAGCCCAGGGTCTTCGTGCAAAAGCAGATTGGTGACATCTCGCAGCGGCCAGACCATGCGGCGAATTTGCGTGAGCGTTCGCTTATGTTCGTGCAAACTCCCCACCGGGCGGCTTAGCGGGTCATCCACCAGGCCGTCCTCGATCGCATCGATCTCTGCACCAATTGACTCCAACACCGGATAGTAGTGATCGATAATCGCGTCGAGCAAAGCGTAAGCCAGATAATCCGGCGCGGCTGCGCGGACCCGTCCTTTCCCGCTCCGGATACGGGCGCGCACCGGTTCGAAAACATCAAATTCCGCCTCTTCCTGGAGAGTTATGAGAAAAGTCTTACCGAGAAACATACTCACTTGTTCGGCCCCGATGTCCTTGTTCGCATCGAAATAGATCATCTTCGCAACGATAAAGAGATAGTCATCGTATTGCTCTACCTTGGGTCGCTGAGTTATATCAAGGACGTCTTCCAATGCCAAAGGATGCAAATTGAAGCGCTCCCCCAGAGTTCGCAGGACAGTCAGGTCACCGAAGCCATCGATGTTGATCCAGGTGACTAACTCATTGTCCAGATGGACGAGTAATTCTTCGCAGCCAACATTTCTGCGTTCTTCGAAAGAGTCCGGCCCATACTCGATGAGAGTAATAACAGGCGGCTCCTCCGGGAAATCATTTGAATGACCAAGTGAGCCGGGAGCTTCACCGGGAATTACATGAGGTCGAATGAACATAGCGCCATCGTGCGCTCAAAGGCTGTTCCAGGGCAAGCGCGAAGCGGCGGAGGTCGACCTCCGCACCCAGCTTGACGACAGTGATGTTCGCTTATCGCTAGGCGTGATTAGTCGAGTGATGCAATGCGAGGCAGCGGTTATTGCCTGGCTAGAGCGTAATCCAGCGCCTTCTCGAAATCGAAGCTCTTCACCTGCGCGCCGAGCGATGGGTCGTTCAGCGCGTTGATCAGCTTCGGATTTTGGAGGAGGTCGAGATAACGTTGCTGCTCAATAAGCGCAATGATCTCGGGATCATCGCGCAACGCTACGAGGCGTGGGTTCTGCGTCAGCTCGCGAGCGCCCGGGTAGTGAAGGAAGCGTTCCGCGCTGCGCGGATTCGAGACCACATCTCCCAGCTTGCCTAACGTCTGATAGGTTCGCGTCGGAACGACATCGACGGTCTTGATGGTTTCCCCCAGCGGGCCTTGTTCGATTGAGCTTTTCAGGCGCTGTAGCGAATCGAGCGTCGACGGCCGGCGCTCGATCTCCGTTTTCGATTCCGCTCCGGCGATTGCGCCGAGCGACCGGATCGCGACAACCACCAGCCAGACACTGAAGAGCCCAAAGAAAATTCCCAGAACGCCGCCGCAGAATCCGTAAAGAAACCGAATCATCCCTGCCGGTTGCTGCGCGGTGCGTTTGAAAAGAATCGCACCAAGGGTGTTGATCAATGCATAGACAACGAAGCCGAGCAGTAAACCGGAAAAGGCCGCGATGATGAAATCGGGCAAGTGAATCATCGGTCGCAGGATGGGAAGCGATGCATGCCCGCCAAAAAGCGCGCTTGCGTAAGCCACGATCAGGGCAAGCAATCGAACGAGTTGCCTAACGACGCCACGCCGCCAGCCGCGGACGAGCTCGAACAAGACGAGAACGGCGGCGAAAGAAACAAATGCGAGCTGCCAGCCGGGCGATGGCGCGCTCACGGAGTCGAGATTGCGCGTTGACGCAGGGCATGGTCGCACAGGACGAGCGCGGCCATCGCTTCGACTATCGGCACTGCGCGTGGCAGCACACAAGGGTCATGGCGGCCACGCATTTTGAGTGTGGTCTTGTTGCCATCGGTGGTCACGGTCTGTTGCTCGCGCGCGATGGAGGCGGTCGGTTTGAAGGCGACGCGAAAGACAATATTCTCGCCATTGCTGATCCCGCCCTGCACTCCGCCAGAATGGTTGCTCGTCGTTCGCACTTTGCCGTCGCGAATCTCAAAAGGATCGTTGTGCTCGGAACCTTTCATGGCCGCGGCGGCAAAGCCGGAGCCGATCTCAAAACCTTTGGTCGCAGGCAAACTGAGCATCGCCTTTGCCAGATCCGCTTCGAGCTTGTCGAAGACCGGTTCGCCCAGGCCTGCGGGCACCCCGCGCACGAGACACTCAATGATTCCGCCTAACGAATCACCTTCCGCTCGCGCGGCTTCGATGCGTGCGATCATCTTTTCGGCGGCGATCGGATCGGGCGTGCGCATGATGCTGGCGTCAATAGCCGAAGTGGTGACGGTTGCGTGATCGATTGTCGCAGCGAGTTCGTGGACACGCAGGACGTAGGCAAGCAGCTCGAATTCCGGAAAGGCTCGTGCCAGGACCTTGCGCGCGATCGCACCGGCGGCAACGCGGCCAATCGTTTCGCGCGCGGAAGCTCGACCGCCGCCCTGCCAGTTGCGCGTGCCGTATTTCGCTTCGTAGGTGAAATCAGCATGCGACGGCCGAAACGTTTCCTTGATCTCTCGATAGGCTTCCGGTCGCGCGTCGTGATTGCGGACGAGAATGGCGATCGGTGTGCCTAAGGTCTCGCCCTCGAAAACTCCGGAAAGAATTTCACAGCGGTCCGGCTCACTCCGCTGCGAAACGATCTTACTTTGGCCGGGTCGGCGACGATCCAGCTCTTGCTGGATATCGGCTTCGCCTAACGAGATCCTCGGCGGACAACCATCGACCACCACACCAACGCCGCCACCATGCGATTCGCCAAAGGTGGTGATGCGGAAAAGTTGGCCAAAGCTGCTGCCCATGGGCGCAGCTTAACGAATGGTGATGACTTGAAAAGGCAGGAGAGGATTGTGCAGTCCCCTGGTTGAGCAAAGCCTTCGCGTCTCAGGGAGTCGGAGCGCCAGCTCTTGCAAATCGGGCTAGATTGCCTCGAGTGCGCTGCGCAAGTCCTCGCGCAGGTCTTCCACGTCTTCCACGCCGACGGAGAGCCTAACGAGTGACTCGGTGATGCCGAGCGCAATGCGGGTTTCCTCCGGGATCGCGCCGTGGGTCATGATCGGCGGATAATTGACCAGGCTTTCCACACCGCCAAGGCTTTCAGCGAGCGCGAAAAGATGCGTGTTCTCGAGAAAACGCCGGGTGCCGGCAAGGTCTGTATCGAGGATCACGGTGACCATGCCGCCAAATTTCCCCTGCATCTGCCGCTGTGCGAGCGCATGCTGCGGATGACTCGTTAGGCCAGGGTAGTGAACCTTGCGCACTTTCGGCTCCTTCTCCAGCCATTGCGCTAACTCGACGGCATTTTGGCAGTGCCGCTCCATCCGCAACGCGAGCGTTTTCAATCCACGCATGGCGAGAAAGCTGTCGAACGGACCAGCGATCGCGCCGACAGAATTTTGCAGGAACTGCATCTGATCGCCGAGTGCTTTGTTTTCCCCGACCACCGCCACTCCACCGACCATATCGGAATGGCCGTTGAGGTATTTGGTGGCGGAATGAATCACCATGTCGAATCCCAGCTCAATCGGGCGCTGGATCCATGGACTGGCAAAGGTGTTATCAGAAACCGAAATCGCGTTGTGTTTGCGCGCGAGTTGCGCAACCGCTTCGAGGTCGATCAGTTTGAGAAGCGGGTTGCTCGGCGTTTCCACCCAGACCATGCGCGTGTTGGGCTTAAAGGCTCTCTCGATTTTCCCGACGTCGCTCATGTCGATGAAAGTGAAGTCGAGATTGGCCGAGCGCCGTCGTACTTTTTCGAAAAGTCGATAGGTGCCGCCGTAAAGATCGTCGCTCGACAGGATATGTGCGCCGCTGTCAATCGTTTCGAGTGCAGTCGACATCGCGGCGAGGCCGGAGGCAAAAGCCCAGCCACGCGTGCCGCTTTCAAGGTCGGCGACGCAGCGTTCGTAAGCGCTGCGGGTCGGATTAATCGAGCGCGCGTAGTCGTAGCCTTTGTGCCGACCGGGACTTTCCTGCTGATAAGTCGAAGTGGCATAAATCGGCGTCATGACCGCGCCGGTTGTCGGATCGGGCGATTGACCGGCGTGGATCACGCGGGTGGCGAGGTGATGCTTCTGTCTCATACGCTGATTCCGATCACCGTGACTTGGATCCACGGACACAAATTGAAACAATGATTTCCTCTATCTCTCATATGGGCCGACTCCTCCGCGGTTCATTTCGGCATGTGAAGCCGAAGGAAGGAAAGCAAATCCGTGCGCGTGATCAGGCCGAGGAATTTGTTGCCTTCCATCATGATCGCAACGCGGCCGCGATCGAACACGCCTAACAAGTCCGTGATGCTGGCTGATGGCGATAAAGTTTCGAGCCGATCAGTCATGGCGATTTTCACAAGATCGTTAAATCCGGCCGGATCACGATGCACTTTCACGAGCAAATCGGACTCGTCGATGATCCCAACCGCGCGGCCGTCCCCGTTCAGAACGGGAAGCTGTGAAATATCGCCGGTGCGCATGCGTTTAAACGCGGTGAGCAAGGTATCGTCAGGGCCAACGGAAACGACTTCGCCTTGCTCCGCGCGATGGGAAATGAGATCGCGCAGGTCGCCTTGTACGGGCCGTTCGACAAAGCCCTGCTCGGCCATCCAAAACTCGTTGTACATTTTGGATAGATATTTGTTCCCGGTATCACAGACCAAAGTCACCACACGCTTCTTCGTCTTCTGCTGCCGGCAATAGCGAAGCGCGCCGCCGAGCAAGGTGCCGGTTGAGGACCCAGCGAGGATGCCTTCCTTGCGCAGCAGTTCCCGCGCGACCGCAAAACTCTCTGTGTCGTCGATTTCGAAAGCGTCCTTTACCAGTGTCATGTCGGCAATCTCGGGAATGAAATCCTCACCGATTCCTTCGACCGCCCAGCTGCCGGCTTTCTCCAGTTTCCCGGTCTTGACCCATTCGTAGAGGATGGAGCCAGCCGGATCGGCCAGAATCATCTCCACCTCCGGTTTGACTTTTTTGAAGAAGCGCCCGAGCCCGGTGAGCGTGCCGCCGGAACCCACGCCGACCACGACTGCATCAAGATCGTGCTGCATCTGTTCCCAAATCTCCGGGCCGGTGGTGGTCTCGTGCGCAAGCGGGTTCGCAGGGTTCCCGAATTGATTGACGTAAAACGCGCCCGGAATCTCGCTCGTTAGGCGAGCCGCCACGTCCTGGTAATATTCGGGATGGCCGCGAGTCACGTCACTTCTCGTCAGGCGAACTTCCGCCCCGAGGGCGCGGACGTGGGCGATTTTTTCCTGCGACATCTTATCGGGGATGACAAGAATGATGCGATAACCTTTCGCGCTCGCGATGAGAGCGAGGCCGAGGCCGGTGTTGCCGGCGGTCGCTTCGACAACGGTGCCACCCGGCTTCAATTTGCCCTCGCGTTCTGCGGCTTCGATCATGGCGAGCGCAACGCGATCCTTGATTGAGCCGGTGGGATTCTGGTTTTCCAGCTTCACAAAAAGCTGGCACGGTCCCGTTTCGATTCGCGTGATCTCGACCAATGGTGTGTGGCCGATGAGGGAAAGGATGGCGGGCGCTTCGTTAGGTGATTGAGGCGAGCTGGTCATGCAAAAAAGGCGGCGCGGCAGCGCGCCGCAGGCCACACCTATGCAACACTCTGCTTCAAAATCGTCAACGAATTTCGGCCCCGCGCTCTTGTCGTCGAAGTGGGGGAACGATCACAACCGCGAAAAATCATCGGCTGCGATCGCGTGGTGAGCTTCGCGCTTCCTATCGGATGCAGCGATGCCTAACGAGTATAAGTCATAGCGAAGAAGATTTCGCTCGGGAGTCGGGCCCGCCTTTTGCAGCGCGGCCGTCACCAATTTCGAGTCGGTTCTCAAAATTCCGATCAAGGCCGCCTCGCGGGGAAGATTGACGGCGCCACGGAAATGCGGTTCATCGTTATTCCGATGACTCGGATTCTGATTGCGGACGATCAACCTGACGTGCTCGAGGCGCTGCGCATTTTGCTCAAGGGCGAAGGTTATCAGACCGATGCGGTGACGTCGTTAAGCGCAGTCATGAACTCGCTCGAAAAACGCACCTATTCGCTCCTCATGATGGACCTCAACTACACCCGTGACACGACTTCGGGTCAGGAGGGACTCGCGAGTATTCCACGCATTCAGTCGCTGGATGAGAACCTGCCGATTGTCGTCATGACGGCGTGGGCGACGGTCGATCTCGCGGTTGAGGCGATGAAGCTTGGCGCGCGCGATTTCGTGACCAAGCCATGGGATAACGACCGCGTTCTCGCCATTGTCCGGACGCAAATCGCCCTTGGTAATGCGCTGCGAAAAAGTCAGCAACTCGAGGCGAAGAGCGAACTGCTGCGCGGTAAAATGCCGAACATCATTTCTGACTCGTCGCGCATGAAGCCAGTGATGGAACTGATCTCACGCGTCGCACCCTCCGAGGCGAACATTCTCATCACGGGCGAGAACGGGACCGGCAAGGGCCTTGTCGCTCAGGCCATTCATTCGCTTTCGCCGCGTGCGAGCAAAATCATGATCACGGTCAATATGGGCGGACTCTCGGAAGGCGTTTTCGAGAGCGAGCTTTTCGGTCACGTGAAAGGCGCTTTTACCGATGCAAAGACGGATCGCGCCGGACGGTTCGAGCTGGCGGACGAGAGCACGCTCTTCCTCGACGAAATTGCCAATCTGCCGATGAGTCAGCAGGCAAAATTATTGCGTGTCATCGAGACGGGCGAGTTTGAGCGTGTCGGCTCTTCCCGCACTTTGCATGCGAACGTGCGGATTATTTCCGCGACAAACGCCAACCTGCACGACGAGGTCGGGGCAGGACGGTTCCGGCAGGATTTGCTCTTTCGACTGAACACGATCGAGGTTGCTCTCCCGCCGTTACGCGAACGCCGCGAAGATATCGCGCCGCTCGCAGCGCATTTCCTGCGGCAACATGCCGAGCGTTATCGCAAAAAACTGGCGGGACTCGAGCCGGCTTCGCACGAGGCGCTCATGCGCCATGAATGGCCAGGCAATGTGCGCGAGCTGGATCACGTGATCGAGCGAGCTGTGCTCATGTCGGCGGGCAGTACAATCAAACCCAATGATCTTGGCCTAACGACCGCCGGCGATGGTTCACCGCATCTTGAGGAGATGAGTCTGGAGGAGGTGGAAGCTTTTCTCATTAAGAAAGCGCTCGCCCGGCACGATGGCAACGCACGCAAGGCAGCGGAATCGTTAGGCTTGAGCCGGAGTGCCTTTTACCGGCGGCTTCAGCATTACGGTCTGTGAACGACGAAGCAAAAATCCAAGTCCGAAAAAATGATCACATGAGGAACCACGAAACTGCAACCGCTGCGCAGCGGCTCTCGAGTTGTCTTCCTGGACGAGTTTTCTGCATTCGTCTCTCGGATTTGGTCGGTCATCATTGCTCGTAGCGGCCCGTGCCAGCGTCAGCCCATTCCCGGCATCGAAGGCGGCTTTCGCACGAAGGACGCCTCACCTGGCTGACCTTGGGTGCGGTGGCACCGGCGCTCATCGTTGCGCTCGCCCTCCTTTGGTTCGGCGATTTCAGCCCCAAAGTCTTCTGGACTCTGGTGCTTTTCATGGGCGTTTGTGCGCTCGGTTTTATCGCCAGTTCGCGCGATCACATCGTGCGGCCATTGCAAACCATGAGCAATCTGCTGGCCGCTCTGCGCGAAGGTGATTATTCGATTCGCGCTCGCGGTGCCCGGCCGGAAGACGCGCTTGGCGAAGTTCTGCTCGAGATCAACCAGTTGGGCGAAACGCTGCGCGTGCAGCGGCTCGGCGCCTTTGAAGCAACCGCGCTTTTGCGCACGATCATGGCCGAAATCGAGGTCGCCGTTTTCACTTTCGATCCAGACCGGCGCTTGCGGCTGGTGAATCGCGCGGGTGAAAATCTGCTTCGCCAACCGATTGACAAGTTGTTAGGCCGACGCGCGAGCGACCTCGGGTTGGCCGTTTGCCTCGATGCCGATGAAGATCAGCCGCTGACGCTTACGTTTCCCGGAGGCTCAGGGCGTTGGGGCATCCGCAAGAGTAACTTTCGCGAACATGGTATGCCACACGAACTGCTGGTCCTGACCGATCTGAGCCGCACTTTGCGTGAAGAGGAGCGCATCGCCTGGCAGCGACTCGTCAGGGTGCTCGGTCACGAGATGAATAACTCGCTCGCTCCGATTAAGTCGGTTGCTGGCAGTCTGGAGAATCTGCTCAAGCGCGATCCGCCGCCGCCCGACTGGCGCGACGATGCTCGGAGTGGTTTGAATGTGATCGCCTCTCGCGCCGAATCGCTCAGCCGTTTCATGCAGGCTTATGCGCGGCTCGCCCGACTGCCTCCGCCGCAAAAGGAACGCATTAGTCTTGGGGAACTCGTCAGGCGAGTGGTCGGGTTGGAAACACGTCTTCCGGTTCGCCTTGCGCAGGGTCCGGAGATCGTCGTCCCGGCAGACGCGGCGCAGATTGAGCAGTTGCTCATCAATATTTTGCACAATGCAGTCGATGCATCGCTTGAGACTGGCGGCCAGGTCGTTGCCGGCTGGCGTTCGGTGGGCGATTGCGCGGAAGTTTTCGTGCGCGATGAAGGCCCGGGAATCATGAATCCGAGCAACCTCTTCGTCCCGTTCTTCACCACCAAACCGGGTGGCTCTGGAATCGGCCTGACCTTGAGCCGTCAAATTGCCGAAGCCCACGGTGGCTCGCTCACGCTCGCCAATCGCCTCGATCGCACCGGGAGCGAAGCCCTCCTTCGTCTGCCCTGCTGAGCGCGATGAAGTCTCGGCACGTCGCGCAGTTGCTGATTTTTGTCCTGACTGTTCTACTGGTGCCGCTGGCGCTCAATCATTGGCTGCCGAGCAAACGACCGTTTAACCGGCAACCACTCGAACGACTGCAGACAGACCGGCCGAGCATCATCCTGATTGGTGATTCGCTCGTGCACGCCGCGATCGATCCGCAGTTACTCCAAAAAGAGTTAGGCGACGGCAAGGTCGACATGATCTGGCGGGGAGGCGCTTCATCCGCTGCCTGGTATCTGAGCTTAAAGAACTACGTCATTCCCTCCGACGTAAAGCCGCGCTGGGTTTGCATCTTTTTTACTTACGATCTGCTCACCAATGCGGCTTTTCGCACCACCGCGACTTATCGCGCATTTCTTGAATCGCTCATGCACGGAGAAGATCCCGTTTATCGGGACGTGCTCGGCGATGAATCGCGCCGCGAAACCTTCCTGCAACAAATTGCCAGTCGGCTCTATCCTTTGAACGATCGCCGGCATCATTATCAGGAAAAAATAAGTCGGTTCGCTTTCAAGACCGAGACCCTGACCGGTCCAAAGATCAAGGGATTACCGCGACGGGTGAACGAGATCTTCGACGTCGCGAGGTTGCGCCAGGAGACTTTGCCGCAAACCCCGGAAGCCATCGCGGCGCGTTCGTTAGTCTTTAGTGCCGATCCCAGGAGAAATTTCCTGCCGCATATCGTGCAGGCAGCGAAGGAGGCCAATATTCCACTTTGTTTCGTTAGGGTGCGACCGAATCCCGGGCCCGACAATAAGTTTCAAGAAACTGACGAATTGCGAGCTTACGTCGCGGAACTACGGGCGTGGATCGAAAGCCAGGGTTGCGTCTTCCTCGATACGGCCGCGAACAAGAATTTCACGCCTGACATGTATCTGCGGCCCGACGACGACCACATAGGACCCTGGGCGAAAGGGCGTGCGACCAAGATCTACGCCGGCGAACTGCGACCGATCCTACTGCGATGATCTTTCATTCGTTAGTCTATCTCGTCTTTCTGGTCGTCGTCCTGGCGATTTATTGGTCGCTTCCGCGACGCGGTCAGAATTTTTTCATTATCGTCGCGAGCTACATCTTTTACGGCTGGGAACATCCCTGGTTTCTTTTGCCGCTTTGGGCTTCGACTCTAATTGATTGGTTGTGCGCGCTGGGGATGGAACGCTGGCCGCTGCGGCGTCGCGTCTTTTTGCTCATCAGCATCTGCTTCAGTCTGATGCTCCTTTGCACTTTCAAATACGCGAACTTCGCTCTCGATAATCTTGACACCCTTCTCATCGGTGTGGGCGCGAATCCATGGCACGTCGCTCTGCGCCTCGCCTTGCCGGTCGGGATTTCGTTCTACACGTTTCAATCCATTGGCTACGTGGTCGACGTTTACCGGCGTCAAATCGCGGCGGAGCGCAGCCTTTTGCAATACGCGCTCTACGTGACGTTCTTTCCGCAACTGGTCGCGGGGCCGATCGAGCGTGCAAGCCATATGTTGCCGCAGTATTCCTCGCAACGCTTTTTCGATGCCGAACTCTGGCGAAATGCTCTTGGGCTCATGCTTTGGGGTTTTTTCAAAAAAGTCGTCATCGCCGATAACACCGCGATCATTGCCAACAAGATCTTCGCGCTTTCGTCGCCCTCGTTTCCCGTTCTTTGGGCTGGGGTGCTCGCGTTCACGGTGCAGATTTACGCCGACTTTTCGGCCTACACCGATATCGCGCGTGGCACGGCACGATTGTTAGGGTTCGAGCTCATGCGGAATTTTTGGCACCCGTATCTGGCGACTTCGCCAGCTGATTTCTGGCGACGCTGGCATATCTCGCTCTCCACCTGGATGCGCGATTATCTTTACATTCCGTTAGGCGGCAGCCGCTGTAGCATCGTGCGCAATTCCTTCAACCTTCTGGCGACCTTTGCCATCAGTGGCCTTTGGCATGGCGCATCGTGGAATTTCGTTCTGTGGGGCTTCTACTGGGGATTTCTACTTTTGTTTGAGCGCCTGCTCCTTACTCTGGGTTTCGGCAAGGGAATCCCCTGGGTGGTGAAAGTTGGATTCACTTTCATGCTCGCCTGCATTGGCTGGCTCATGTTTCGCGAACGAGACATAGCCCAACTCATCCGTGATCTCACCCTTTCGCCGCTCGGCTGGTCGCGACGCGATTGGGCAATGGGAATCTATTTTGGCGAGCTGGTTGGTATCTACTCCCTGCCGCTGGCAATCCACATGCTTTGCACCGGAGTATTTCCCCGCTGGAACTTGGAGTTCGAATTACCAGAGCGCGCTCGCTTTGTTTTCGAGACCGCGATTGGCGTAATTCTCTTCATGGGAATTCTCACCCTTCGCAGCCTAACGACTTCAGACTTTATCTACTTCCAGTTTTAGGCTCCCGGTTTCCCTTTCCCGCAATCGGGACAGCCCAATCCCAAGCCTGAGGCATAAACAACAGATCGCGAAAACAGATCATTATTGTAAACCTTTAAGCATCAGGTATTTAAAAAATTGTTCTCTCTTTGGCACAGCCATTGCAATAGCTGGCCGCGCCTTCGAAAAATTCCTGAATCCAAACGAGAAGCTCATCGCATCTCACAGGAACAAGAACGCAGAACAAAATGAAAAACACACCTCACATCCAGCAGCTCAATCGGCGGCACGCGTCGGAAGCCTGCATCATCTGCGGCGACCGAAGCTTTCCGCAGACAGAACATCATTATCGAACCTCGCAGTTGAAGGGTTCCTGCGGAACACCGGCTAAATTTCATCGTCCATCTTTCTTCGAAATTAGCAGTCGCTATTTTGCGGAGGAAGAGGCTCGCGGTTTCGCGGTCGACGCGGCAGTTTTCGCCGCGCTCATTGGCACCGCCCTTTTGCCGATCGTCAACGGTCTTCAGGCCGTCGCAACCCTCATTCACACCGGCGGTATTTTTTAAGCGTGGGCGCTATTAACCAGTCATGCAGCGAAGTTTTGAAGTGATAGCGGGAGGCGAACAACCCGCGCGGCCTTCGGGCTTCACGCCCGTCACTTCGTCAATGGACGTGGCGCGCCCGGACCTGGCCCGCAAAAAGAAGAAACGCCGGCTGATAATCATCGGCAGTTCACTGCTCGCGCTGGTGGTGATTGGCGTGATCGTTTCGCGCCTTAAGCCGGCAGCCATCAGCGTCGACCGCGCCTCGGTTTGGGTTGATACGGTAAAGCGCGGACCGATGCTGCGCCAGGTGCGCGGCCTTGGCACACTCGTCCCAGAGGACATTCGCTGGATCGCAGCGAGCAAGGAAGGGCGGGTGGAAAAGATTATTGTTCGGCCAGGCGCACAGGTGAAACCCGAGACAACGATTCTGGAGCTTTCCAGCCCCGATCTTGAGCAGGCTGCAAGCGATGCCGATCTCAAAGAAAAAGCTGCGGAAGCTGAACTAACGACTCTGCGGGCGACGTTGCAGCGCGAGTTGCTCGATCAGGAATCTACGACCGCTCAGGTTCACTCAGACTTTCAACAGGCGAAGATGGAGGCCGAGACGAACGAAAACCTGAAAAAGAACGGCCTCATCGCAGATCTTGCCTATAAGACTTCCATCATTAAACGCGATCAATTGGAAAATCGCGATCAGATCGAGCAGAAGCGCCTCAGTTTTGCGCGCGATTCGATCGAGCCACAGCTCACAGCGAAGCAATCCGCCGTCGATCAATTAAAGGCTTCAGCCCATCTGGCTGCTCGCGAAGTTGAAAACCTGCACGTTAAGGCGGGCATGACTGGCGTCCTGCAACAATTGCCGGCCGAGGTAGGTCAGCGCGTCCTTGCGGGGACGAATCTCGCCCGCGTCGCCGACCCGACGAAACTCAAAGCCCAGGTCAAAATTGCCGAGACACAGGCAAAAGATATTCAAATCAATCAGCCGGCCTCGATTGATACGCGCAATGGCGTCGTTGCCGGCCACGTTATCCGAGTCGATCCGGCGGTGGAGCAAGGAACCGTCACAGTCGACGTTGCTCTCGATGGCGAATTGCCAAAGGGCGCGCGACCGGATTTGAGCGTTGATGGAACGATCGAGCTTGAGCGGCTAAACAATGTCCTTTACGTCGGTCGTCCAGCCTTTGCGCAGGACGGCGCGACCGTCGGCGTGTTCAAGTTGACCAGCAACGGGGAAGCCATTCGCACTCCGGTTCATTTCGGCCGCAGCTCCGTCAACACGATCGAAATTCTAAGCGGCCTGAAAGAAGGCGATCAAGTCATCCTATCCGACACCAGTGCCTACGACTCGCACGACCGCATTCAATTGAATTGAGGCGAGACCACATTCAGTAAAAGCCTTTCCGGCTAAAAAACTCTCCAAACAACCACGACCTAACCAATCAAAAAATGAACAACGGAAACCACACCCTGATTCACCTCGACAGCGTCACCAAGGTTTTTCTGACCGATGAGGTCGAAACGCACGCGCTCTCGGGCATTCACCTCGACATTCGCTCCGGCGAATACATTTCCATCGCCGGCCCATCCGGCTGCGGGAAATCGACGCTGCTCTCGATTCTGGGCCTGCTCGACACACCTTCGGGTGGAAGTTATTCGCTCAAGGGCGGCGAAGTCGCGAACCTTTCATTCCCGGAGCGCGCCCGCATTCGCAACCGCGAAATTGGCTTCATCTTCCAAAGCTTCAATCTTATCGGCGACCTGACCGTCTACGAAAATGTTGAGCTACCGCTGACCTATCGCGGAATGGGATCGGGCGAGCGGAAAGCTTTTGTCAATGAAGCGCTCGAGCGCGTTGGCATGGCGCATCGCTCCAAACATCTTCCCAGCCAGCTTTCCGGTGGTCAGCAACAGCGCGTCGCCGTGGCGCGCGCCCTTGCCGGCAAACCTGCCATCCTGCTTGCCGACGAACCGACCGGCAATCTCGATTCCCGCAACGGCGAAGCGGTTATGGATCTTTTGAAAGAGCTTCACGCTGGTGGCGCCACGATTTGCATGGTGACGCACGACCAGCGCTTTGCACAGCATGCGGATCGCACCGTCCATCTTTTCGATGGCCGGATTGTGGAAGATAAAATGGCGGCCTGAGCTAGCGAGGAGCAAGCGAGATGCGCCGCACGGATCGAAACAAGTACTCGATCAAGGTGCTCATTATTCTCGCCTTGCTCGCCGGAAACATCGCGGTGGTCCTCCCCCGCCATCGCGCTCCACGGCCCGTGCCGTCCACGGTAGGGCCAACTGCGCCTTTTACTGGCCGAATGCACCAGGCCATTCCTGTCGAAAAGAACCATCTTTCGAACTGACAATTAGATGCTGCAGGATCTTCGTCATTCATTCCGCGTCCTTGCGAAGAATCCGCTCTTCGCCTTCGTCGGGATTGTGACTTTGGCGCTGGGCTGTGGCGCGACCACGGCGGTCTTCACTCTCGTTCACGCACTCCTGATCAAGCCACTTCCTTACCAGGACCCGTCGCGCCTCGTTCTGCTCTTCGAACACTTTCGCGACCAGCAACTCGATACCATTCCAGTTTCGCCTCCGGAATTCCTCGATTACAAATCGCAACTTAAGAGCTTCGACAAACTGGCTGCCTTCGACACCACGACCTTTAACGTCTCGGAGCACGATCTCCCGGAGCGCGTCTTTGGCGCCAAGGTTTCGTCTGAGCTCTTTCCCCTCTTAGGCGTTGAGCCGGTGCGCGGCCGCACTTTCCGTCCGGAAGAATGCGCGCAGGGTCGCGACGATGTCGTAGTGATCAGCGAACGGCTCTGGCGGCGCAAGTTCGATCGGGATCCGCGCATCCTTGGGAGCAGATTAACCGCTGACGGTCGGGTTTTCACCATCGTCGGTATCATGCCGGCGAGCTTTGAGTTTCCTCTTCCGCTCTTCAATATCACCGGTGCGCAGTTCGGTGAACGCGCCGATATCTGGCAGCCGCTCGGATTTACGAATGACGAAATGAAGCGGCGCGGCTCGCGCAGCTACGGTGTGATCGGCCGGCTCGCGCCTCACGTTTCTGCGCAACAATCCCAGGCTGAGATTGAAACAGTCGTCAGAGGAATGCGGCAACGGAACCCTGATTACTATCCCAAGGGTGAGAGCTTTGGCGCCACCATCTATCCGCTTAAGGAACAGGTGATTGGACCCATGCGGCCGCTTCTCTTTATTCTTTCCGGCGCGGTCGCACTCGTTCTCCTCATCGCCTGCGCCAATCTCGCTACCATGCTTCTGGCCCGCGCTACCGCGCGCGAACGCGAGATGGCGATTCGGGTCGCCGTTGGTGCGAGTCGTTTTCGGCTTCTTCGCCAAAGCCTGACGGAAAGTGTCGTGCTGGCCATTCTTGGCGCCGGCGCGGGAACTCTTCTCGCCTTGTGGGCGATCGGCTTCGTGAGATCAATCGGTCCCCAAACCATACCGCGCCTGAGCGAAGTTCATCTCGATCTTACGGTCTTGCTCGTTACTCTCGCGATCGCTCTCGGCGCCGGCCTGGCTTTCGGCATCGCCCCCGGCCTTGCCGGTGGAAAACTCGACCTGACTGAATCGCTCAAGGAAGGCGGCCGAGGTTCCACTTCCGGGCGGCGTCACAACCGCCTGCGCAATTCACTCGTTATAGGTGAAGTAGCGCTTGCGCTCGTCCTGCTTACCGGCGCCGGCTTGCTCCTCAAAAGCTTCGTCAAGATGCAAAATGTCAACCCCGGCTTTAACCCCGATCACGTTCTGACCGCCGAGATTTCCCTGCCCGCCTTGAGCTATCCCGACAAGCAATCGGAGATCAACTTTTACAACGAACTTGAGCGACGCGTGCGTGATTTGCCGGGGGTGAAAAACGCCGGACTAACGATCATCCTCCCGATGAGCGGCATCAACAGCGACTCCTCGTTCGAGATTGAAGGCCGGCCAATGGACCAGGCACATCCCATGCCCGACGAGGAAATTCGCCTCGTTTCCGCCGCTTATTTTCGCACTCTCGAGATGCCGCTGCTCAAAGGCCGCTACTTCAACCCCGGCGACAAGCTCGATGCGCCGCCGGTCGTAATCGTTAACCAGGCGCTTGTCGAAAAGTATTGGCCTAACGACAGTCCTGTCGGCAAGAGGATGCGCGTCCCGACCGACAAGGGTCCGACCTGGGCCACGATTGTCGGTGTGGTTGGCGATGTTCACCACCGTGGCCTCGACCAACCGGTGAAACCGGAGTGGTACGCTCCGCTTACGCAGGCGCCTTATCAAAGCGTTATCCTCGCCGTCCGTAGCGCACAAAGTCCCACCAGCCTAACGAGTGCAATCCGTCGCGAAGTGCAAATGATTGATTCCGCGCAGCCCATCGCGCACGTCCGCACATTGAATGACGTGATCGCCGATTCGGTCGCGCCGCGTCGCCTTTCGGTCGTCCTCCTGACAGTCTTTGCCGGGCTGGCGATGGTGCTCGCGTCCGTTGGCATCTACGGAGTGATGTCGTTTCTCGTCGCGCAACGCACGCACGAGATCGGCGTCCGCATGGCCCTCGGCGCACAACGCGGCGACGTCCTTCGCCTCATCCTGTCGCGCGCCGGTCTTTTGATCGGGGCCGGTACGACCATCGGCTTGATCGTAGCGTATCCCACTACGTCGCTCCTTCGCTCCGCGCTCTATCACACAAGCGCAATCGACCTGACGACCTTTCTCTTTGTCACCGTCGTTCTCGCGCTGGTCGCATTGCTCGCCAGCTACATCCCCGCACGTCGCGCCACCCGGGCCGATCCGATGATCGCACTTGGGAGAGGTTAAAGATGAATCTCGGACCACTGATCAAGCTCCAGCACATTGAGCGCTCTTATCCGTTAGGTAAGCAGCAGTTCTTTTACGTCCTGCGCGACATCAATCTCGAAGTCGATGAAGGCGATTTCGTTTCGGTGATGGGACCCTCCGGCGCCGGCAAGTCCACGCTCCTTCATTTGTTAGGCATGCACGATTTCGGCTGGGAGGGTGAGTACTATCTCGACGAAACAGCCGTTCATCGCCTCAAACCCAAGGAACGCACTCAGCTACGTAATGAGCAGATCGGTTTCGTTTTCCAGAATTACAATCTCCTCGACGACCTGACGGTCTATGAGAACCTCGACATCCCACTCTCCTATCGCCGTTACAGCAAGTCGGAACGTGCAGCTCTGGTCGCAGATACACTCGACCGCTTCTCCATCGTCGGAAAAAAAGACCTCTACCCGCGCCAGCTTTCCGGTGGGCAGCAACAACTCGTCAGTATTGCGCGCGCGATCATCGCCAAGCCGAAGCTCATTCTCGCCGACGAGCCGACAGGCAACCTCCATTCCAGTCAGGCGGAGGAAATCATGCAGCTTTTTAAACGACTCAACTCCGAAGGCACGACCGTCATCCAGGTCACGCATTCGGAAACCAACGCCGCCCACGGCAATCGTCTGATCCAACTGCGCGACGGCTGGATCGTCGACAGCAACCGAGCTACAACATCATGATTCTCGAATCGTTTCGGCAGGACGTCCGTGTCGGACTCCGCGTCCTCAAGAAGGACAAAGTCTTTTGCATTCTCTCCATTCTCGTCTTCGCACTTGGCATTGGCGGTGCGATGACTCAGTTCACAGTGGTCAACGCGATCGTGCTTCGCGGCTTTTCTTTTCCCCATCCGGAACAACTGGTCAGCGTCGGATTAATCGATCCCAAAGCGAGCGACCAGAACAACAACTTCGGCGTCGGCAACATTCCCTCCGCACAGGATTACGAGGACCTCAAGGCGGCACAGCATTCCTTCGCGATGACGGCGGGCTATCTCAACGGCTCGACCATCAACGTCACTTACAAAGGCAATCCGCAGCGTTATACCGGCGCTTACGTCACCGAAGATATCTTCAAAATGATCGGCGTGTCGCCGGTGCTGGGCCGCGATTTCAACGCCGATGATAACAAGTCTGGCTCGCCAAAAACCGCAATTCTCGGCGACGAAATCTGGCACCGTGATTTCAACGCCGACCCAAAGATCGTCGGGCAGAACGTCACTATTAATGGGAAGGCGGCGACGATCATCGGCGTGATGCCGCCTGGATTTAAGTTTCCGATTTCGGAGGAACTTTGGACGCCGCTCTACAATGAGTGGCCGCCCACGCCACGCGGCGAGCTTTTCCTCGGCGCGAACAGTCGGGCGCCCGCGGTCATGGGCCGATTGAAACCGAACGTGACTCTCGACCAGGCGAACGCGGAGCTGATCGCGATCGCGCGCAACATCGCGACCGATAATCCGAAGACGAATCAGAATTTCACTTCCGCAAGTGTGACGCCATTGCTCAACGCCTTCACCGGTGTGCAACTGCGGCAGATCGTTTGGGCCATGCTTGGTGCGGTCGTCTTCGTTCTGCTTATCGCCTGCGTCAACGTGATGAATATGCAGTTCGGTCGCGCCGCCCTGCGCTCGAAAGAACTCGCTATCCGCGGTGCGCTCGGCGCGACGCGCTGGCGACTCGTTAGGCAAATGCTCACCGAAAGTCTCGTCATCGCTGTCTTCGGCGCGATCGCCGGCTCGCTCGTCGCCTATTGGGGCGTGGATCTGTTCGACAAAGTGGTAAAGGCCGCGCCCTTTCCGCCACCGTATTGGTGGCGATTTGCGATCGACGGGCGCGTTCTTCTCTTCGCTCTTGCCGTCACGTTGCTCGCAGCCGTCGTTTCCGGTTTGCTTCCTGCCTTTCTCAGCTCGCGGGGCAACGCAGCGGAGCTGATGAAAGAGGGCGGCCGTGGTAACAGCAGCCGTCTCGTCAATGTCATCACCCGCGTGCTGGTGGTTGGCCAAATTGCGCTCACCGCCGCGCTGCTCATCGCCGCTTCGTTGCAGATCAAATCAATCCGCAACCAGACAAAGCTCGATTACGGCTACGACGAGAACAGTCTTTATGCCGCGCGGCTTGCCTTGATGGAAGGCACTTATCCGACCGAAGATTCGCGGCGCGACTTTTTCAAGAACGCCGTTCGCACCCTGCGAGCAAATCCGCAGTTCGACGCCGCGGCCATGACCGATCGATTTCGCATGACCTTTGCGCCTGCCGGACAATACGAGATCGATGGCCAGAAATATTTGACCGATCGGGATCGCCCGCGCGGCAACTTCGAATCCGTCTCCGACGGCTACTTCACCACACTGGGTCTGAAGGTCCTTGAGGGTCGCGATTTCACGATCGACGACAGTGACTCGAAGCAGCCGGTCGCGATCGTGAACGCTAGCTTCGCACGCAAACATTGGGGCAATCAAAGCGCGCTTGGACATCAGGTGCGCATTTTCAATCCTGGCAAGGAACAGCCGTGGCGCACCGTCGTCGGCGTTGTGCCCGACACCCTGATGCAGGGCCCATTCGATCAACAGACCGAAGCGGCTGGATTTTACATGCCGCTCCTGGGCGCATCACCTGCCACGCAGTTTGCGACTGTGCTCGTTAGGCCGCGCGCCGGGGTCCGTGCCGACGCGCTTGGACCGGTCTTGAGCAAGGCGGTTGCCGCTCTGGATTCAAATCTGCCGACGTATTTTCCCGGAACGCCTGCACAGTTTCACAACGACATCCTCTCCGGTAATCGCGTCATCGCGACCCTCTTCACCATCTTCGGCATCGTCGCGTTCGTTCTTTCCGGCGTTGGCCTTTACGGCGTGATGAGTTTTTCGGTTAATCAACGCACCCAGGAATTCGGCATTCGAATGGCGCTTGGCGCCGACGCGATTCGCATTTTGCGCATGGTAATGAGCCAGGGCGCGTGGCAACTCGCGATTGGTTTGGCGCTTGGCGCCGGCGGGGTCGCGTTGCTCCTCGGCGTCGTCGCCGCCGCGGCGTTAAAAAACATTCTTTTCAAAGTCAATCCTCTCGACCCGACGATCTACTTTGAGGTAACCGGACTGCTCACTCTCGTCGCCGCCTTGTCCTGTTTTCTGCCCGCGCGTCGCGCCACGCGCGTGGACCCAATGATCGCCCTGCGTTGCGAATGAAATTCATGATTTCCTAAACCCAAGCACATGCCTAACGACCAAGTTCCAATTATGAAGAAACTGCTCACCATCTCCGCGCTCCTCGTCATCAGCTCGCTCGGCGTTCGCGCCGCCACTGAGGAGAACAAACACGAAACCCGCCCAGCCAAGCCAGGCGGCAGACTCGTCGTCGATGTCGACTTCGGTTCGATCGATGTCGCACCCGGCGATAGCGACAAGGTCGTGATCGACGCGCATCGGAAAATCGAGATGTCGTCGAAGGAAAAGGAGCAGGAATATCTCGCTGCCGTCCCGATCACAGTCACAACCGAAGGCGACAAAGTTATCGTCCGTGCCATCCACAAGCATGAGTCGTTAGGCATGCAGTTTTGGAGTGCAATCGGACATTCACGGACTGAAGGGCGTTACACCGTCAAAGTGCCGCCAAGCTTCAATCTCGATCTTGATACTGCTGGCGGCGATATCTCCGCCCAAGGCATTGCCGGGAATGTCAAAGTCGACACCAGCGGAGGCGATCTCACCTTTGGCCAGATCCACGGCGACATCCATGCCGACACGAGCGGTGGCGAAATCACCGCGAAAAATTGCGACGGTAAAGCCAAGCTCGATACGAGCGGCGGACGGATCGAAGTGACCGGCGGCCGCGGAAATTTGAATGTCGATACTTCGGGCGGAAACGTCACCGTCCTCAACCGCATCGGAGATACGAAAGTCGACAGCAGCGGCGGTAAACTGCGTCTTGGCAATATTAGCGGAATGCTGAAGGCGGAAACTTCCGGTGGCTCGGTCTCAGCCATTCTGCCTTCGCCGGTGGCCGGCGACGTCCACCTCGAAACTTCTGGTGGCAACATCACCGTCGCCACTCCTTCGAATGCCGCCCTAACGATCGATGCCGAGACTAGCGCTGGCGGAATTCATAGCGATCTCCCAATCACGCGACTTAGCTCTGATGAGGATTCACTCAAGGGCACAATCAACGGTGGTGGGACAAAGCTTGTGCTGCGCAGCAGCGCGGGTTCGATCCAAATCGTCTCCGCTGATAAAGAGACAGCCCAACAATAGGGCTAGCCTAACGAGAATAAGTCAATGCTTTCCGACTTTCGCTATGCCTTTCGCCAGCTAATTAAGAGTCCGGGCTTTGCCGCGGTCGCGATTCTCACTCTTGCCCTGGGGATCGGCGCCTGTACGGCCATCTTCTCGTTGGTCGATACGGTTTTACTCCGACCGCTTCCCTATCCGGAGGAGAACCAGATCATGGTCTTGCGGCAAAAGTTTAAAGGCGAGCAGGATATCCCGTTTTCCTGGCCAAACTTCCAGGACGTCCGGCGTGACAATCGCAGCTTTGATGCACTCGCTGTCACGCAGCGCGGCCAATACACCATTTCCGGCCGTGGGGTTGCAGAGAAAGTCAACGGTGCGCTCGTCTCGAGTGATTTCTTCCGCGTGCTCGGCGTGCCCATGATCGTCGGGCGGCCTTTCACGACAAAGGAAGATCAGATCGGCGGGGAGAAAGTCGTCGTCATTCGCGCGTCGCTTTGGCAGCGCAAGCTGGGCGGCAAAGCGGACGCCATCGGTCAGCCGCTCCTGATCGACAGCGTGCCTTACACGGTCGTGGGTGTCTTACCGGATGACGTCATCACTCCCAGCCTGTCGGAGTTCTGGCTTCCGATTGCGCCGTTTTCGACTGACGCGAGTTGGCAAAAGCGTGGGAACCAACCGGGTCTTTTTGCTTACGGCCGGTTGGCGAACGGCGTCACTCTCGAGCAAGCCCAGGCCGACCTACGCACAATTGGCCAGCGCCTCGAAGCTGAGTATCCCTCGGAGAACGCCGAAACGACGTTTTCTGTCACGCCTTTGCTCGACGTGCTCGTCTCCAACTATCGGCAGGCGCTTTGGATGTTGCTCGGCGCGGTTGGGCTGCTCCTGGCGATTGCCTGCGCCAACGTTGGCAGCTTGCAACTGGCGCGCACGCTCGCTCGGACGCGGGAGTTTTCCATTCGGGCCGCACTCGGTTGCAGTCGTGCCCAACTTACTCGTCAGATTCTAGTCGAGAATTCCGTTCTTTTTCTGCTCGGTGGCGGGCTGGGTGTTCTCCTTGCGCTGTGGTCCCTCGATTGGATCAAAGCCTTTAGCCCGGCCAGCGTGCGCTTTCAGAATCTCTCGATCAACGGAGCAGTCCTCCTTTTCTCGTTAGGCACGACATTACTCACGGCTTTGTTCTTTGGCCTCTGGCCGGCTTTGCGCGCCGCACGAGTCGACGTGCGCGAAGCGCTGCAATCCGCCGGTCGCGGCACCATCGGGAGCTCATCGCAATGGACCCGGCAAATCATGGTGGCAGCGCAGGTGGCGTTGACGGTGATGCTGGTCGCGGGAGCAGGCCTGTTTGTTCGCAGTCTGGCAGAGATTCAGCGGTTCCCCTTTGGCTTCGATCCGCACAACCTGCTCGTCTTTTCCGTGAGTGTACCCGAACAGGGCGCCGCCTACCAAAAGCCGGAGGCGCGCGTCGCGCTCTTCAATTCCATCCGGCGGGAACTCGAGGGCATTCCCGGTGTCCGCACGGTCGGAATGAACTTTAGCCTTCCCCTGCACACTCAGTGGTCCACTTACTTCGACGTCGCCGATCGCGCGCCTTATCCACCAGGCCACGAACCCGCCATGGAGATGGGAGTGATCGACGAGAAATATTTTGGCGCGCTCGGTTTGCCTATTTTGCATGGGCGTAACTTCACCGCCAACGATCGGCCGGACTCCGGGCCAAAGATCATCATCGACGAACGCATGGCGCGCGCGATCTGGCCCGGCCAGGATCCGATCGGCAAGGTTCTTTACCGTGGTCGCGCCGCTAATCGCACGCCCAGCGATCAGCATGGCGCAGAGGTAATTGGCGTCGTGCCAACGGTCGCGCTTTACGGCATTGACGGTGGCCCCGGAAATTACTTCCAAGGATATCTCGCCCAATCTCAGGAAGCATTTAACGAAATGAATTTCGTCCTGCGCACCTCCCTGCCGCCGCTCATTTTGGAGCCGACAGTCCGTCAGGCCGTGGCCGCGGTTGATCCCGAGGTCCCGCTCTATGGGCTTAAGACCATGGAGCAAATGATCGCGGCCGATCACGCCACCCAGTCGTTGTACTCACGATTGGTGGGGTTCTTCGCCGCGGTCGCCCTTCTACTCGCCGCCCTTGGTTTGCACGGCGTGGTCGCGCATGCCATGGCCACGCGCCGTCGCGAGCTCGGCATTCGTCTTGCACTCGGTGCGCTGCAACGTCAGCTCGTGCTGCTTGTTTTTCGCCAGGGCGCTCTGCCGCTCGTCATCGGCGCTGCCATCGGCCTGGCGGGTGCAATCGCGGTTGGGAGGTTGATCGGCAGCCTGCTCTATCACGTTTCTCCCTACGACTTCACCACGCTCGGTCTCAGTGTTGGTGTGCTTTTCGCGACTGGCTTGTTTGCACTTTGGCTGCCCGCGCGTCGCGCCACTCGAATCGACCCGATGATCGCCCTCCGCGCCGAGTAACAACTTATGAATGATCTCCGCTACGCCTTTCGCCAGTTAGTCAAGAATCCCGGCTTTGCCGCGGTTGCGATTCTTACTCTCGCTTTGGGCATCGGTGCCTGCGCCGCGATCTTTTCTGTCGTGAATGGCGTTCTCCTCCGCCCGCTCGACTACCCGCATCCGGATCGCATTGCCCTCATCCGTGAAACCGACATCCCGCAATTTCCGGAGTTTTCCGTTTCCCCGCCTAACTATCTCGATTGGGTTAAGCAGACTAAGTCATGGCAACATCTCGCCGCATATACTGGGACGCAGATCAATCTCACTGGCGAAGGCGAACCCAAGAGGCTTATCGGAGTTAAAGCGACTGCTCATTACTTCGATGTCTACGGGATCCAGCCAGTCCTCGGGCGAGTCTTCACGCAAGAAGAAGACGCGGCGGGGAAGAATCATGTCGCCGTTCTGAGTTACTCCTTTTGGCAGCGCGTCTTTGGCGGAGAACGCAACATCATGGGGCGCTCGATTCAATATAACGGAGAGCCTTACACAGTTATCGGCGTCGCTCCGCCGCACTTTGGCGAAGCGAGCAAGGTGGATACATGGGTCCCGATGGCTTTCAAGCCGGATGAAACTTCTGCCGATGCACGAGGCGGACACTTTCTCACGGTAATTGGACGCCTGCGACCGGATGTGACTTTGGCCCAGGCCAGGGCGGAATTGGAAGTGTTAGCGGCCCAGCTCGCGCGCCAGTATCCCGACTCTAACAAAGGCTGGGGTGTCACCATGTCTCCAATGCTCGATTACATGGTGCGCGATGTGCGGACCGTCCTTTACACTTTGCTTGGGGCTGTCGGTTGCGTGCTTCTTATTGCTTGTGCCAACATCGCCAACCTGCTGCTGGCTCGCGCGACTGCGCGGCATCGGGAGATTTCCATTCGGACCGCACTTGGCGCGAGCCGACTTAGACTCGTTAGGCAGCTTCTGACGGAAAGTATCGTCCTCGCTCTCGCCGGTGGAGTGCTCGGGATGGTTTTCGCTCACTGGGGACTTGATCTGTTACTTGCGCTCGCGCCTTCTTCTCTGCCGCGCACGCTCGACATTCATCTCGATTCAACCGTTCTCATTTTTTCCCTTCTTCTCAGTCTGATAACCGGCGTCGCGTTCGGCATCGCGCCGGCCTTGCTCGCCGCTCACATCGATGTGCACGAAGGATTGAAACAAGGCGCACGCGGATCGACTGACGCCCGGGGTCGCCTGCGCGGCGCGCTCGTCATTGCCGAGGTCGCCTTTGCTCTTGTCCTTCTCGGCGGTGCAGGCTTGCTCGCCCGCAGCTTCATGCGCCTGACGAATGTCGATCCGGGCTTCGTGCCCGCGCACGCCACCGTCATGCGACTGGCCTTGCCGGAAAAGAAATACGAGAAACCGGAGCAGCAAACCGCCTTTGCCGATTCGCTTCTTGCCCGGCTCCGCGCTTTACCGGACGTGCAGGCTGTTGGGCTGACTCATTCGTTGCCTTTGATCAGCGATTGGGTGCTCGGCTTCAAGATCGAGGGCCGGCCTGAGGTCGCACCCGCCGATATGCCGAATACCAATTACTACTCCGTCACGCCCGATTACTTCCGCGCCATGGGCATTCGGCTCATTCGCGGTCGGGTTTTTGATCCGCACGATGATGTGCGCTCGCCGCGTGTGGCAGTCATTAACGAAACGCTGGCCCGTCAGTATTTCCCTAACGAGGATCCAATTGGCAAGCGTATCCTGGTCACGAACGGTCCCGACGCCTGGCGCCAGATTGTCGGCATCGTAGCCGACATCAAGCAATACGGTGTGGACAAGCCGGCAACGAGCCAGACCTATGAGCCCTTTGCCCAGGCTCCCTTTAGTTCGCTCAACGTCATCCTGCGCACGACCGGTTCTACCGCCGCGATCTCCGGCAACTTACGGCCGGTGGTTTACGCGGTGGACAAAGATCAACCGGTCGGAACAATTCAGTCCCTGGAGGACATCCTCGGCGACACGATCGCGAAACAGCGCTTTGCCATGCTGCTTCTGATGGTTTTCTCGGCGGTGGCGCTGGTGATTGCCGCCGTCGGCATCTACGGCGTGATGGCTTACAGCGTTGTGCAACGCATGGGTGAGTTCGGCATTCGCATGGCACTTGGCGCGCAGCGCAGCGATGTGCTCCGGCTCGTGCTCGTCTCGGCGGGACGGCTCGTCGGCCTTGGGCTGCTTATTGGTTTGGGCGCGACGCTCGCGGCCGGCCGCGTCATGAGCTCTCTCCTTTTCCAGACTAACGAATACGACCCGCTGACGGTTGGCCTAACGATTGTCGTGCTTGCGGCCGTCGCTCTCGCGGCCTGTCTTTTCCCCGCGCGCCGTGCCACGCGGGTGAATCCAATTGAGGCTCTGCGTACCGAGTAACTCGTTATGGTCGGACTAAGAAAGAAATCTCGGGAGGCAGACGTCGCCTGCGAGGGTAGCGCAGGCTGCCGCCTTGCCTCGTCCTGCGGCCTAAAGCGCAGAGTTTTTTCCCTAACGAACAAATTCTTTCTCGCACCCTCGGCATTCGGGCCGCGCATATGAACGACTTTCGCTTCGCTTTTCGCCAGCTCCGCAAATCGCCCGGTTTTACCATTGCGGCGGCGTTCGTCCTTGCTTTCGGGATCGGGGCAAACACGGCCATCTTTAGTCTTCTCGATACGCTGCTTTTCCAGCCGGCGATCTTTCCCCGGCCGCACGAGATCGTGCAGCTCTTTTCGCAGGATAAGAAGGAACCAACCAGCTTCCATAGCTTTTCCTATCCGACCTATATCGATATTCGCGACCAGAATACGGTGTTCTCTGGAGTGTTGGCGCACAACCTCGCGATGGTCGGTCTCGGCGAGGACGGAAATACCCGGCGTGCGTTTGCCGATATCGTCTCAGCCAACTACTTCTCCATCCTTGGCGTCGAGCCGCTTCGCGGGCGCGGGTTTTTGCCTAACGAGGAAAGGCCAGGGAGCAATGCGAACGTCGCCGTCGTGAGTTACAGCTACTGGAATAAACGCGGTCAACAGAGCGCTCTGCTGGGTTCGACCATCACGATTAATGCCCGGCCTTTCACGATTGTCGGCATCATGCCGGAAGGATTTACCGGAACGATGCAAGTTGCGGCTCCGGAAGTATGGGTGCCGCTCGGAGTGCACGATCAATTGATCAATGATTTCCAGACGAGCGACCACGCGACACTCGATGATCGCAACGGTCACCAGCTCTTGCTTGTCACGCGCTTGAAACCGGGAATGACTGCGGCCGCGGCGGAGCCCGCGCTCAAAACCCTGGCTGCAAATCTCGAGCGCGCTTATCCCGTGGCGCAGAAAAATCAGACCTTCATCACTGCGCCGCTCTCCCGTTTCTCGACCAGTTCTCGGCCGATTGACGATCGCCAGGTTAAAGCCCTCGCCCCGCTTCTCATGGGAATGGCGAGTGTGGTTTTACTGGTTGCGTGCCTCAATCTCGCCAACATGCTCCTTGCACGCGGCGCCGCCCGACGGAAAGAAATCGCGGTCCGGCTTGCCGTGGGTGCGAGCCGCTGGCGGATCGTGCGTCAGTTGCTCAGCGAAGGCTTTGTCCTCGCGCTCGTCGGAAGCATAGGTGGATTAGTCCTTGGGCTTTGGTCCTCCGATTTTCTGGTCGCCTCGCTCCGGAGCAAAATGCCGATTGATTTGGTTTGGAAAAGCGGGCCGAATGCCTCCGTTCTCCTCGCCACCGTCGGCTTCTGCTTTCTTAGCACGATCGCCTTCGCGCTTGGGCCTGCGCTGAAACTTTCGCGCTCAACCGCTCTGACCAACTTAAAGGAAAATGCAGGCGAAGACGTCATGAGACGGCGCTGGAAATTTCTTCCGCGCAATCCGCTGGTTGTTATCCAAATTGCATTTTCGCTCGCCCTTCTCACCATCGCCGCGCTTTTCGCGCATGGCGCTCGCCAGGCTGCAAACATCGATACCGGTCTAGAGACCAGCCGGAATTATCTTCTCGAACTCGATACGAGTTTGGCGGGCTACGATCAAACGCGCGCGCAAAGTCTCTATCGAACGCTCGAGGAGCGGCTGCGTGCCCTGCCTGGAGTCGAACACGCCAGTATCTCAGCGACGGTTCCTTTTGGAATGTTGTCGTTAGGCAAGATGGTCCAGCGCGCGGGGGTAAACCCGGCGCCCGGTTCCCAGCCGGCGACAGCGGCTGCCGGTCGCGCGTTCGATACCCATTGGAACAGCGTTGGAGCGGATTATTTCTCGACCGTGGACCAGCGGCTCTTGCGTGGCCGGGCTTTCACTCTCGCCGAAGCAACGCAAGCCGGCTTGGCGCGCGTCGCCGTCATCGACGATATGCTGGCCAAACAACTCTGGCCGGAGGGTGATGCGCTCGGCAAACAGATTCAGTTTGCGGCTGATCGCCCCGCTCGCGGCAAAGGCGACGGACCGACAAAGAGCGAACCGACGATCGCCGCGAAACAGGTGGTCGAGGTGGTCGGAATCGTCCCGCACACCAGAGACAATCTCATCCAGGAAGACGCGGTGGGTGCGCTTTATCTCCCGTTTGCGGGAGGATTCCAAAGCAATGCTTTCTTTCACGTCCGTTTCGCGCCCGGCGCCGGAACTGATCCCGCCGCTACAACAGACCTGATTCGACGAGCCGTTCGAGAGGTCGATCCCGCGCTGCCGATTCTCACCCTCCGCACCTTTGCGGAACATCTCGAAGCCAATCTCCAACTCTGGGTTGTCCGCGCCGGCGCGATGCTCTTCAGCATTTTCGGCCTCGTCGCGCTGGGCCTCGCTTTCGTCGGGGTCTACGGCGTTGAAGCTTACTCGATTGCACGTCGCACCCGCGAGATTGGCATCCGCGTTGCGCTCGGTGCGCAGCCTGGGGCGGTGCAATGGATGTTCCTGCGCGACGGCTTCACCATCTTTGCAGCTGGCCTGATCCTCGGCCTGCTTCTCGCCTTTGGAAGCGGAAAAGTCGTGAGCAGCATGCTTTTTCAGGTCAGCGCACTCGATCCCTTTGCCTTCATCATCGCACCGCTGATTCTCGCGACGGCGACATTGCTCGCAACCTGGCTCCCGACTCGTCGTGCTCTGGGGATCAGCCCGCTAACTGCGTTGCGCACGGAATGAATTGCTCATGAATCTATCCGCACCGCGCGCTTCGCTCGGAGCCAATCCAAATTTGCCTAACGAATCGACAAACTAATGAACGATCTGCGCTTTGCCTTTCGCCAACTTTTCAAGGAACCGCGTTTTACAATCGTCGCGGTGCTGGCCCTCGCCATCGGCATCGGCGCGAACACCGCCATCTTTAGCGTGGTCAATGCCGTCCTCCTCAAACCACTGCCTTTTCCGCAACCGGAGCAACTGGTCGCCTGGGGCTCGATCAACAATCGTCCCGCCGGCGAGACTGGACTCAGCTCCGTTAGCTACCCGGATTTCTACGATTTTCGGGCACAGAACAAAAGTTTCGCACAGCTCGCCATCTACCGTCTGGAGCACCTGGCGCTTGTCGGACAGGGCCCGCCGGAGAGCCTGCGCACAGAGAAAGTGTCGGGCGATTTTTTCGATGCGCTTGGGGTCCACCCGGTTCTTGGTCGCACCTTTCAGCGCGGGGAGGAAAAGGCGGGCGGTGGCCCGGGCGGACTCACGGTCATTCTGAGTCATGCCTTTTGGGAGACGCATTTCAAAGCGGATCCCTCGGTGATTGGAAAAGGGCTTACCCTCGACAGCCGCTCTTTCACTGTGGTCGGTGTCTTGCCAGCTGACTTTTCGTTCCCGCTCGATTCCGATCCGGCTCAAATCTTTGTCACGAGCGCGCTCGACGCCAGCACTCTCGACGGAACCAAGCCGCAAACCGCCCAACGCGGCGATCACACCCTGCAAGGCATTGGCCGCCTGAAACCAGGCGTTACTGTCAACCAGGCCGACGCGGAACTGCACACGATCGCTGCCGCTCTCGCGCGTCAATATCCGGACTCGAACACTCAATTTAGTGCCGGGGTCGCACCGTTGCGCGAAGATCTCGTGGGCGACGTTGCGCGCGGACTTTACGTTCTTTTCGGCGCGGTCGGCTGCGTGCTTTTGATCGCCAGTGCCAACGTCGCTAATCTTCTTCTGGCCCGTGCGACCGTGCGGCGAAAGGAAATCGCGGTGCGCGCTGCGCTTGGCGCCAGCCGCAGCCGAATCGTTAGGCAACTGCTCAGCGAAAGCCTTCTCCTCGCTATTCTCGGCGGCCTGTGCGGATTGATTCTAGCCGTTTGGGGCACCGACTTTCTCGTCTCGTTAGTCCCGAAAAGTATCCCGCGGGCCCAACACATCCAGCTCGATGGTGCGGTCCTCGCTTTTACATTTCTCGCCTCGTTAGGCACAGGAGTCCTTTTTGGTCTTGTGCCGGCCTGGCAAAGCTCGCGGCTCGATCTGCGCGGAGCCTTGAACGACAGCGCGCGCGGATCGAGCAGCGGCAGTCATCACCGGCTGCGCAACGCTCTCGTGGTCAGCGAAGTAGCGCTTGCGCTTCTCCTGCTGACGGTCGCCGGCTTGCTCCTGCAAAGTTTTGCCCATCTCAGCCGCGTCAATCCTGGCATCCAACCGGAACGGCTTTTCACCGCCACGATCGTCCTGCCGGACGCGGCTTATCCAAAACCCGAGAAGATCGTGGCCTTCGAGGATCAACTCCTCACTGCAGTGCGCGCCCTCCCTGGCGTTCGGAGTGCAAGCACGGTCTTCCCGCTCCCGCTTAGTGGGAGCAACATGACGACTTCTTTCGATGTCGAGGAACATCCAAAACCGGAGGGCAAACGCGACGCGAGTCCGACACGGCTGGTGGGAAGCGACTACTTCCACGCCATGGGTGTGTCGTTAGTCCGGGGACGGCTCTTCGACACTTCGGATCGACTCGACTCGAAACCTGTCATCATCATTAACGAGCGCTTTGCGCAAAAATATTTCCCTAACGAGAGCCCGCTCGGACAGCGTCTTCGTCCCGGCATGTCGCTCACCGATGCCGATGGTCCGATGCGCGAGATCGTCGGTGTGGTGACAAACGTGAAGCATCAATCGTTGCGCGGCGAATTCACCCCCGAGATGTACATCCCGGCCTCACAGATCCCGCTCGATATTTTTTCCCTTGTTGTCCGCGCGAACACTTCACGCCCGGCGGCGCTCACGGGTTCAATCCGTCAAGTGCTGCGCCAGCTCGATCCTGGCCTGCCGCTCTCGCGGGTAAGAATGTTCGAGGATTACATTTCGGATTCGCTGGCGCGGCCGCGTTTTAACGCTTTTCTCCTTTCGCTCTTCGCCGGCGTCGCCTTGCTTCTCACTGCTATCGGCATTTACGGCGTGATGGCCTACTCGGTGGCGCAACGGCGACACGAGATCGGTATTCGCATGGCACTTGGCGCACAGAAGAGCGACGTCCTGCGTCTGGTGGTGGGGGGTGGCATGCGCCTCACCGCGGTTGGCGTGATCATCGGGGTCGCATCAGCCTTTGCCCTAACGAGGCTGCTCGGCAACCTCCTCTACGGCGTGCCGGCTTTCGACGGCCTGACCTTCGGCGCCGTCGCGCTGCTCCTCGCTGTCATCGCGCTTGTCGCCTGCTGGCTGCCGGCACAGCGCGCCACAACTGTTAACCCGTTGGTCGCTTTGCGTTCTGAATGAACCGACTCATGAACACAAATTGCCCAACAATCCACCGAACCCGACGCGAATCGGTCCCGTTCGCCAGGATTGTTTCGGGCTTCGCGCCATGGCTGTCGATCGCAGGTGGGAATCGAAACAGAATGCCTGACGACTAATGAACACCTTGCTTTACGACGTTCGTTACGGTCTTCGGATGCTTCTAAAGCATCGGGGCTTCTCGGCTGTCGCGATCATTGCGCTCGCGCTCGGCATCGGCGCCAACACCGCCATATTCAGCCTGGTGAACGGCGTTCTCCTCCGTCCGCTGCCGTTTCCGGACGCCCAACGCATCATCTACATCGAAGGCAAAAATCCTGCGGCGGGCATCACGGAGAGCAACATCTCGTTTCTCGACTTTACTGATTGGTCGCAACAAACCGATCTCTTCGCGAGCACCGCCGCCTACTGGACCGGTACCGCCAACTTTGGTGCGGATGGGGCGGAGCCGGAACGCGTGCCGCGCGCCGGTGTGACGACCGGGTTCTTCTCTGTGCTCGGTGTCCAGCCGGTTCTCGGCCGAACGTTCGTTCCCGAAGACGACAAAGGGTGGCCGCAAACCGTCGCGATTATCAGCCACGGCTTATGGAAGCGCCGCTTCGGATCTGATCCGGCCATCGTCGGGAAACAGGTCGAGATGAGCTCAAGATCCCTCACGATCATCGGCGTGATGCCGCCGGGGTTTGAATACCCGGAGCAAAGCCAAGTTTGGGTGCCGAGCGCGGTCAATCTCTCGGACGAACCGCGCGATAACCGCGTGTGGTCGGCGATCGCGCGTCTGAATACCGGTATCGATCTGAAGCAGGCGCAAACTCGTCTCAGCGCCATCAATGCGCAGCTCGACAAGCAGTTTCACGAGACGAACAAAGGTTGGGACGTCGCCGTTTCAACGCTCCACGAACGGCTCGTTCGGGAGGTAAAACCGTCCCTCCTCGCGCTCCTTGGCGCCGTCGGATTCGTGCTCCTGATTGCCTGCGCGAACGTGGCCAATCTCCTCCTCGCCCGCGGCGCCGCGCGGCAAAAGGAGATTGCGATCCGGGCCGCGATGGGCGCGAGCCGCACGCGCGTTCTGCGGCAGATGCTGACGGAGAGCATTCTTCTCTCGGCAATCGGCGGGGCTGCGGGACTCGTCCTCAGTATTTGGTTAACCGATGTGCTGATGTCGATGTTGCCCGAAGGCGCGCCGCGACTCGAACAGGTCGGGATTGATTATCGCGTCCTGACGTTCGCTCTTGGCGTTTCGGCGCTGACCGGCATTCTCTTCGGTATCGTCCCCGCGCTTCAAGCCTCGAAGCTCGACGTCACCAGCGCATTGAAAGAAGGCGGACGCGGCGGCGAAGGACATCGGCGGACAAGTGCGCGCAGCCTGCTGTTGATCGGTGAGGTCGCCCTTTCGCTCATGCTGCTAGTTGGCGCTGGATTGCTCATCAAGAGCTTCCTCCGTCTCCAGGAGGTGCGGCCGGGCTTCAATGCGCACAACGTCCTCATCGCCAACCTGGCGTTGCAGGGTCCGAAATACAGAGATGATCAGCCGTGCGTGGAATTTTTCCGGC
This sequence comes from uncultured Verrucomicrobiae bacterium, assembly GCA_963786175.1. Taxonomy (GTDB): domain Bacteria; phylum Verrucomicrobiota; class Verrucomicrobiia; order Chthoniobacterales; family UBA10450; genus JAICXG01. The sequence continues at coordinate 137,971 of CAWAYD010000006.1, forward strand.
AACTGATAGAACGGTTGGAAGCGGTGCCGGGCGTGCAAGCGGCGGGAGGCAGCGTCAATCTTCCGCTCAACGCGAGTGGTTATGCGATTGGACGCGGGTTTATTCCGGAAGGCCGGCCGCTCACGGTGGACGAAGCGAAGGATGCGATGTTCTCCACCATCACGGGCGATTATTTTCGCGCCCTCGAAATTCCGTTGCTTTCCGGACGCACCTTCGAACCTCGCGACAATGCTGACGGACCGAAGGTGGTAATCATCAACGAAACCACCGCGAAGCGTTACTTCGGTTCGCCCACGGCGGCGATTGGCAAACGCCTCAGCATCTGGTCTGCGTTTCGAGGGCATCGCCGCGATGAAAAATTCATGCGCGAAGTTGTCGGGGTGGTCGGGGACACGAAGACCGGTTCTCTTACCGGCGAGGGCGGTGCGCAAATCTACGTTCCACACGCCCAGGACTCGCAGTGGAATTTCATGGGGCTCGTGATTCGGACGGCCGGCGATCCGGCCGCCTTCGCAACCACTTTGCGACGCGAAGTGCAGGCGCTCGACAAGGACCAGCCCATCTACAACGTCCGCACGATGGACGACGTCGTCACGAATTCGTTAGGCACGCGCCGCGTTTCGATGCAGCTCTTCACCGTCTTCGGCTGCGCCGCGCTCTTGCTCGCCGCGCTCGGCATCTACGGCGTGATGGCGTACTCGGTCGCGCAACGCACTCGGGAAATCGGAATTCGCATGGCGCTGGGCGCCCAGAAAGCCGATGTGCTGCGACTAGTCGTTAGGCAGGGAATGACGCTCGCCATCATCGGTGTGGTGGCCGGCCTTCTCGGTGCGTTGGCACTTACGCGCGTAATCGCCGGTTTGCTTTTCAATGTCGGCGCGACCGATCCTGTCACGTTCGTTTCCATTTCATTGCTCCTCGTCGTTGTCGCGCTCCTCGCCTGTTATCTGCCGGCGCGTCGCGCCGCCAAACTCGACCCGGTGATTGCACTTTCCCGAGCCTAACGAATGAAGCGATTGAGCAAGACGAGAAGTCACCGGTTATGAGTGATTTGCGTTACGCGCTGCGTCTGCTGCTGAAATCGCCGGCGTTTTCCGCGGTCGCTATTCTTACCCTGGCGCTCGGCATTGGCGCGAACACCGCAATTTTTTCCGTCGTTGAGGGTACGCTACTCCGTCCGCTGCCATTTCCACACGCGGAACAACTCGTTAGGATTTTTGAAGCGCAAAATGAATCTGGCGCGCGTGCCGCGTCGCTCAATCTGAGCGATCGCACGTTGCAACACTTCCGCGATTTCGGTCGGGATGTCTTCGAAGACGTCGCCGGCGGCACCGGCGGAGTCGCGGTGGTCGGTATTAACAGCGGCTCGCCGGCGCAGACCGTTCCCGCCGCGCACATCACCGCGAATTTCTTCTCCGTGCTTGGTTTGCCGCCGGCTCAAGGTCGCAACTTCAGTGCGGAGGAAGGTCGCGCCGGTCACGCCGCCGTTGCGATCGTGAGCGATGATTTTTGGCACGGCAAACTCAATGCGCGGCGTGACGTGCTCGGCAGCAAACTCATTCTCGACGGCGTGCCACACACGATCATCGGCGTAATGCCGAAGCATTTTCGCCATCCGTATCGGGCTGATGTCTGGCTGCCGCTGGTGCTTGAGTCGGATAATCTCACCACGATCAACAATCGTTATTTGTACGGCGTCGGCCGATTGCGTCCGGGCATCACGCCCGCGCAAGCTGAAGCCGCAGCGAAGCGAATGTTCGCCGCCATCAATCGAGCGGATCCGAATCCGGCCAACGCCCACGCCGCCTATATGCCGCCACTGCGCGAGAGCTTCGTCATGGATTTGCGTCCCAAAGTTCTCGTTATCGTCGGCGCAGCGGTCTGCGCGTTATTCATTGCGGCCGCGAATTTTGCCGGGTTGCTGCTCTCGCGCGTGGTCGACCGTGAAGGTGAATTTGCCCTGCGTTCCGCGCTCGGCGCCAGCCGCCTACGACTCGTTAGGCAACAACTGGTCCAGGCGCTCTTGCTCGCGGTCGTCGGAACTGCCCTAGGTCTTCTCATCGCGTCATGGGCTACACCCATTCTACTCGCCATGAGCCCGGAAGGTGCGGACGCAACCGGCAGCGCGATGCGCGAGTTCGATTACGTTCCGCGGCTCGACCTTCCTGTGTTCGCATTCGCGGCTGGCGTGATGTCGTTGGTCGCGCTCGGTTTTGGTTTGCTGCCGGCATTGCGCGCGTCGCGCACCGATTTGCGGAGCGCGATGAACGCTACTGCGCGCGGCGCCACGCTTGACCGTAGCGCGCGCCGTTTGCTCAGCTCTTTGGTCGTCATCGAACTCGCGGTCGCCGCCGCGCTCCTGACGGCGAGCGTTTCCGCGACGCAATATTTTCGCAATCTGGTCAATCAACCGTGGGGCTTCGAAACGCGCGATCGCGTGGCAGTGAGCATTTCGCTCCCCGACCAATTTTTCCCCGATGCCGTCGCGAAACAGCACGCGCTCGATGCTTCGCTCGCACAACTACGCGCCTTGCCCGGCGTGCAGTCAGCCACCGTCGTTTCGCCGTCGCCGATGGACGCATCATGGACGTTGATGCTTTTCAATCCGGAGAACGCGGCCGCCCCCGAACCGGCCGGGACTTACGCCGCGTATTCGCGCCTGACCGTGCCGAGGTATTTCCGCGATATCGGACAGCCGCTCTTGCAGGGTCGTGATTTTTCCGAGAGCGACAACGCCGACTCGCCGTTCGTCTGCATCGTTAGCCAAAGCATTGCAAAACGCTTTTGGCCTAACGAATCCTCGATTGGAAAGCGCATCCGCTGGGGAAGAATGGATGGGACGCGTCCGTGGTTCACGATTGTCGGCGTGGTTGGCGACATGAAGGCGATCGCCGATCCGCGGGACGGAGAAGTCCTGGGGATGATCGCACGGCCGATGGCCCAGATGCTCGTGCACGCGACCGCGCCGCTCGAGGACATCACCTTCGTCCTGCAGACGAAACGCCTAACGAATACTGAATCGACGGTTCGCGCCGCGCTCACCCGCGCCAACTCCCAACTTGCAGCCTACAACTTTATCTCGTTAGGCGAACTGGCCGCGCAATCGCGCACGACCGAGCGTTTCATCTTCGTACTCGTCTCCTCTTTCGGCGTACTGGGATTAGTTCTGGCCGCGGTTGGACTTTACGGATTGCTGTCCTTGCAGGTCGCGCGTCGCGAACGCGAATTCGGAATTCGCAGCGCCCTCGGCGCAACCGCGGCCCAGATCATTCAGCTCGTTGCCGGACAGGGCGCGCGTTTGCTCGCAATCGGGTTCGCGGCCGGAGCGCTCCTGACGTTCGGCCTTTTTCGTCTCGTGCAGAATCAATGGGCGGAAATGCCCGCACCGAATTTGATCGCTTGGCTCGGCGGCGGCGCCGTCCTGGCGGCGGCCGTTGCGGCAGCATGCTGGTTGCCGGCGAGGCGTGCGACTCGAATTGATCCCGTAAGAGCGCTGCACGCGGAGTGAAATGAAAATTTCCCTCACCATCAACAAAGCGCGCAGGGAAGTCGATGTCGATGACGACATGCCGCTCGTCTGGATATTGCGCGACTCGTTGGGCATGACCGGCACGAAGTTCGGTTGCGGCATCGGCGTGTGCGGCTCATGCACGATTTTGGAAAACGGAAAGGCGGTGCGGTCGTGTCAGATTCCGGCGCACGAAGCGAAGGAGCGCAGCTTCACTACGATCGAAGGTTTGTCGCCAGATGGAGATCATCCGTGCCAGCGCGCATGGCTGGAAGGAGACGTCGCGCAATGCGGCTACTGCCAGCCGGGAATGATTATGAACGCCTGCGCGCTGTTGCGCGAAAATCCGAGCCCGAGCGATCAAGCAATCGATGCCGTCATGTCGGAATCGGTTTGTCGTTGCGGCACCTACCCACGCATGCGCAGCGCAATCAAACGCGCGGCGGAATTGATGAAGGCATGATCACTTCGCGTCGCACTTTCTTGAAAACGTCCGCGCTGGGCGGCGCGTCGCTGATCGTCGGTTTCAATTGCACGCGGATTTTTGCGGCCGACGTCCCTAACGAATTTAAGCCGAACGGCTGGGTAAAAATAAATTCTGACGGCGCCGTCTGGTTGACGATTGGCAAATCGGAAATGGGCCAGGGTGTGCGCACTTCGCTCGCCATGATCCTGGCGGAAGAACTGGATGCCGATTGGTCGCGGATCAAACTTACCCAGGCAAAACCGGGCCCAGGCTATGAGGATCTCGGGACCGGCGGCAGCGGCAGTATGGAAGATGGCTGGGCGATGTTACGCCAGGCCGGTGCGGCGGCGCGGGCAATGTTGATGACGGCCGCTGCGAAACAGTGGAACATTTCGCCTAACGAATGTCACACGGAGCGCGGTGCAGTTGTGCATCCCGCGAAAGGCCGACTGGAGTTTGGAACACTCGTTTCCGACGCCGCGAAGCTGCAAGTTCCGAATGAAGCGAAACCGAAAGCGCGATCGGATTACAAAATTATCGGTCAACCTACCGCGCGCATTGACGGTCGCGACGTCGTAACCGGCCGTGCGCAGTACGGCATCGATACAAAAATTCCGGCAATGCTGTATGTCTCCGTTGAGCGTCCGCCATACACGGGCGCGAAGGCGGAGAAGATGGATGAAGAAAAGGCGCGCGCGGTTTCCGGCGTGCATTCGATTTTGCGCGGAGATTTCGGCATCGCAGTGGTCGCGCAAAATAGCTGGGCTGCGATCAAAGGCCGCACCGCGCTGGCGGTGAAATGGAGCGATCCGCCGCCAGATGCATTCGATTCCGAGGCGCACGCGAAGAAGTTGGAAAGCGCGGCGCGCGAGAAAGGAAATCTGACCCGGCACGAAGTTGCGCCTAACGACATCAAACCCGCTGCGCACACAATCGAAGCGATTTACTCCTATCCCTTTTACGCGCACGCGCCGGTCGAGACGATGAACTGCGTCGCGCACGTTGATGGCGAGCGCTGCACGCTCTGGGTTCCGACGCAGGCGCCGAATCGCGTGCAAAAACGCGTCGCGGAATCACTCGGTACCACGCCGGATAAAGTCGAGGTGAACGTGACCTTGATCGGCGGCGGATTTGGCCGGCGACTTGCAGCGGATTACGCGATTGAAGCAGCCGCCATTTCCCGCGCCGCAAAAGCGCCGGTGCAAGTACTCTGGTCGCGCCCGGACGACATGAAGCACGGGCACTTCCAGGCCGCATCGGCGCATTATCTCGCCGCCGGTTTGGACTCGTTAGGCAAAGTCGTTTCCTGGAAACACACCAAGGCCGGCTCGTTTCACAACCTCTCCGCGCTCGAGCCTGAGGCCGAACGCAACGAAGGCTGGTATCGGGGATGGTCCTGGGGCGTTTACGATATTCCGTACAACATTCCCGCGATCGAGACCGCTTATGTGCCGGTCGATTTGCCAGTGAAACACGGGCCGTGGCGTTCGGTCTTCGCGCCGTCGAGTGTTTTTGCGCGCGAATCTTTCATCGACGAACTCGCGCACGAGCGCGGCACTGATCCACTCGCGTTTCGTCTCGAGCTTTTGCAAGGGCCCGACACGTTCAGAATTGGACGGGAGACCTACGATCGGCGTCGGCTGCGCCGTGTGCTCGAAGTTGTGCGCGAGAAATCGGGCTGGGGCGAACCCGTGGCCAGGCCGCGCGGCCGCGGAGTCGCCTGCAACATGTATGATGGCCGCACGCACATCGCTTATGTCGTCGACGTCCACGTCGATGAAAGCGGCGACGTCAAAGTCGAGCGCGTGGTCGCCGCGGTCGATTGCGGCCTCGTGATCAATCCGATCGGCGTCGAGCAACAAACCGAAGGTGGAATCATCTGGGGAATTTCCTCCGCGCTCAAAGGTTGCATCACTTTCAAACACGGCGCCGCGCAGCAATCGACCTACAGCGATTTCGGCGTCGCGCGCATGAACGACGCACCCGTGATCGAAGTTCACCTTGTCGGCACGGATGCCAAGGAGCCATCGGGAATTGGCGAACCGCCCGTGCCGCCGAGCGTGCCAGCGATCGTCAACGCCATTTTCGCCGCCACCGGCAAACGCATTCGGAAACTTCCGATTACGCCTGATGAATTGGCCTAACGAATAGTTGAAATATGATCACCGATTTCAAATACGCCCTGCGGATGTTGCTCAAGACACCCGCGTTCACCGCCATCGCCGTGATCACGCTCGCGCTCGGGATCGGCGCGAACAGCGCCATCTTCAGCGTCGTCGATACCGTCCTGCTCCGGCCGTTGCCGTTCCCGAAATCGGACGAGTTGGTCATGCTCTGGAGCAACAATCTCAAGGACGAGCCGAACGGTCGTTACACATCGTCGTTCCCGAACTTCCACGATTACCGTGCGCAGAGCCGCAGCTTCACCGGCATGGCCGCCTATACCGGGGCGGGTGCGGTCCTCACCGGAGTCGGGGAGGCGAAGGAGTTGACCGGCGTCGCGGTCGACGGGGACTTTTTCGATGTCCTCGGTGTGCAGCCAATGATTGGGCGGGGCTTTACGGCGGAGGAAGCAAAAGTTGGGGCACCATATGTGGTGGTGCTCAGCTACGACACTTGGCAGCGCGCATTTGCCGGCAACGCGAGGATCGTCGGGCAACAGATCGGACTGTCCAGCCGCAGCTACACTGTGCTTGGTGTGATGCCGCGTGGCTGGAATTTTCCGTTTGATTTCGAACGCAGCGAATACATCACGCCGCTGCAACCGATCACGGCGCAGGAAGTGACGCGGCGCGGTTCGAGCTTTCTGAAACTTGTCGCGCGTTTGCAACCTGGCGTGTCGCCGAAGCAGGCAGAGGCGGAGATGGCGCCAATCGCTGCGCGGCTGGCGGAGCAATATCCTGATTACAACCTCGATCGCGGTATTCGTATCGTGCCGTTGCTGGAGGATGTTGTCGGCAATGTGCGGCCGGCGCTCTTGGTCTTATTGAGCGCGGTCGCGCTCGTGTTGCTGATCGCGTGTGCGAATGTCGCGAATCTGCTACTGGCACGGGCCGCAGCACGCGGTCGCGAGATTGGAATTCGCACGGCGCTCGGCGCGAGTCGCACTCTGATTGTCAGGCAACTTCTGGCGGAGAGCTTCGTGCTTGCTCTACTCGGTGGCGCGGGCGGTCTGTTGCTCGCCTGGTGGGGCGTGGATGTGTTGAGCGCGCTCGGGCCGCGGGACGTACCGCGTCTTAGCGAGATTCACATCAACGCCATGGTGGGTGCATTCACCTTTGGCCTCGCCGTTCTCAGCACGATCGCATTCGGTCTAGTACCGGCATTGCAAGTCTCGCGCGCGAATGTCAGTGAGTCATTGCAGCAAGGCTCGAAGGGCTCGACCGGCGGATTGCATGGCACGCGCGTGCGCGCGTTCCTCGTCATCTCGCAGGTGTCGCTCTCGCTTTTGCTGCTCGCGGGCGCCGGCCTGCTCATCAAGAGTTTTTTTAATCTGCGGGCGACCAGTCCCGGTTTCGATCCCACGCGCCTGCTCGTTCTTGATCAAGTCATCTCTCGCACGCATTATCCGGAAGCGGATCAGCAGCGCCGTTTCTACGACCAGCTGATGCCGAAGATCGCCGCGCTTCCTGGAGTGGAAGCGGTCAGCGGGGCGAATCCATTGCCCTTCAGCGGCAACGATAGCAACTCGTCGTTCACCATCGCCGGCGGTCCGCCGATCGCGCCCGGCAATCACCCCGATGCATCGAACCTCACGGTGATGCCTGGTTACTTTCGAAGCATGAAGGTTCCGTTGCGGAGCGGCCGCGACTTTGACGCGCGTGACAACGAGACGGCGGCGAAGGTCGCAATGGTTAACGAGACATTCGTTAGGCGATTTTTGCCTAATGTGAATCCGATCGGACAACGCATCCTGCTCGATCAAGCGGACGGCGCCAAAGCACTCCCGCTTGAGGTGATAGGCGTCGTCGCGGACACGAAACAAAACGAACTCGGCGTGCCGAGCCAGCCGGAGTTCTACCAGCCATTCGCGCAAAACTCCGGCCGTCGCATGTGGCTCGTCGTCCGCAGCGCGACCGAAGGCAGCGGCGCGCTGCAAACTGCCGTCGCGCGTGCGGTGCACGAGGTCGATCCGGAAGTATTCGTAGGCGAGCTGACGCCGATGCAGAACTTGTTAGGCAAACAGCTCGCGCGGCCGAAGTTCAATATGATACTGCTCGGCGTCTTCGCCGGCGTGGCGATGGTGTTGGCGGCGATCGGCATCTACGGCGTCATCGCCTACAGCGTTGCGCAACGCACGCGCGAAATCGGCATACGGATGGCGCTCGGTGCGCAACGCACGCAAATGCTGCAAATGATTTTGCGGCAAAGTCTCACCGTGGTTGCGATTGGCCTAACGACAGGTTTGCTCGCTGCCTTCGGAACGACGCGATTGCTCGCCAGTCTGCTCTACGGGGTCGGTGCGAACGACATCGTCACCTATGCGACCGTGGTCTTTTTGTTAGGCGGCGCGGCTTTGCTCGCCAGCTACATCCCGGCGCGTCGCGCCATGAAAGTCGATCCGATGATCGCGCTCCGTTATGAATGACCTGCGTGGCGCATGGCGCATGCTGCTGAAAGCGCCCGCCTTCACCTCCATCGCCGTCATCACGCTCGCGCTCGGGATCGGTGCGAATAGCGCGATCTTTACAATTGTTCACGCCGTTTTCCTCGAGCGGCTGCCCTATCGCGACGCGAATCGCATCGTCGCCATCTGGGAGACGAACGCCCAGCGGCCCGGCAAATCTAACACCGTCGCGCCGGCCAATTTTCTTCGCTGGCAGGAGCGCGCGACTTCCTTCGCCAGCCTCGCTGGCTACGCCGAGACGCGCGCCAACCTCACCGGCAGCGGCAATCCGGAAGAGCTTGTCGCGCAGAATGTGACCGAGAAATATTTCTCGGTCATCGGGGTCGAGCCGTTTCTCGGACGCACCTTCACCGCGGCGGAAAGCGCCGATCCCAAATCTGTCGCGGTTATTCTCACGCACGAATTGTGGGAGCGGCGTTTTGGTTCCGATCCCGCGATCATCGGCCGTTCGATTCAACTCAATGGCAAACCGCAAACCGTCGTCGGGGTGATGCCCGCGGGGGTTCGCCTCTTCATGAAAACCGGCTCGCTCGTGGACAAGCCGGTCGATTTCTGGTGGCCCTTTGCGCTCGGACCGGAACAGCGCGAACCGCACGGCCGCTATCTCTCCGTTGTGGCCCGCCTCAAGCCGGGTGTGACGCTCGAGGCGGCGCGCGCTGAGATGAAGGCGATCGCCACCAGCCTAACGAACGAGCTGCCGAACTTCGATACCGGCTGGGGAGTAAAAGTTTTGCCGTTGCGCGAGGAATTGTCCGGCGAGATCCGGCCGGCGCTCCTCCTTCTCTCGGGCGCGGTTGCCTTCGTTCTCCTCATCGCCTGTGCGAACGTCGCCAACCTGCTTCTCGCCCGCGGCGCGGCCCGCCGGCATGAGATTGCGATCCGCGTCGCCCTCGGCGCAACCCGCGGACAGATCGTTAGGCAACTTCTTGGCGAAACGCTCCTCCTCGGCGTGCTCGGCGGTTTCCTCAGCTTGCTCATCGCACAATGGAGTCTGGCGCTGCTCGGGGCCCTCAGCCCGGTCGACCTTGCGAGCACGCACGGGCTTTCGCTCAATTATCCGGTCCTGGCCTTCACCGGGTCGATTTCGATTCTGGCCGCGCTCGCTTGCGGAATGGCCGCCGCGTGGAGCGGCTCCCGACCGGACGTGCAGCAGGCGCTGGTCGAAGGCGGGCGGCAAATCGGCGGCAATCTTCGGCATCGCCGGTTGCGCCATGCCTTTGTCGTGGCGGAGATCGCGCTCGCCGTCGTCCTCCTCGTCGGGGCAGGGTTGATGCTGCGCAGTTTCGCCGCAATGCGCGAGGTCGATCCGGGTTTCGATCCGCACCATGTCCTGACGCTGCGGATGCAATTGCCGCGCGCGAAATATCCCGACGAGCCGGCACGGATCCGCTTTTTCAGCGAAGTCACAGCGCGGGTCGCGAACATCCCCGGGGTGGAGGCGGTGGGCGCGGTGAGTTATCTGCCGATGGCCGGTCTGGGCGCAGCGACGGACTTCGCCATCCAAGGTCAACCCTCAAGCGCACCCGGCCAGGAGAAGGTCACGGCGGTGACGGTTTGCGACGACGGATTTTTCCGCGCGCTCAAGATTCCGCTTCTCCACGGCCGGCTTTTCAGTGCGCGGGAAACGGTGGAAAAACGCAACGTCGTCCTCATCAACGAAGCCTTCGCGCGGCAATACTTCCCTAACGAGAACCCGGTTGGCCAACGGGTCACGATCGAGATGAACGATCCGATCGTGCCGACCGAAATCATTGGCATCGTCGGCGACACACAGGCAGTCGATCTGGTCACGCCGGCGAAACCGGAGGCGTTTTGGCCGCATCCGCAACTCGCCTATAACCTCATGACGCTGACCGTGCGCACTTCGGGCGATCCGCTCGCTGCGGTGCAGTCGATCGAGACACAAATCCACATGCTCGACAAAGATCAGCCCGTTTCGGACGTGCGGACGATGGAGCAGTGGGTGGCAAAATCGCTCGCCCAAACACGTTTCAGCTCCCTCCTCCTGATGGTTTTTGCCGGTCTCGCGCTCGTCCTCGCGGCGGTCGGCATTTACGGCGTGATGTCTTACGCGGTTAGTCAGCGGACCGCGGAGATCGGCGTCCGCCTCGCCATCGGGGCGGAGGAGAAAGACATCCTCAAAATGATCGTGTTGGACGGTGCCCGACTGGCAGGCATTGGGCTGGCGATTGGTCTTCCGCTCGCTGTCGGGTTGAGCCGCGCCCTTACTAGTCTGCTTTTCCGAACCATTTCGGCTGACCCGCTCACCTACGGGTTGGTCACCGTGCTTCTGGGCATCGTCGCGCTCCTCGCCTGCTATTTGCCGGCACGACGGGCAGCGCGGGTTAACCCGCTTACAGCTCTGCGCACCGAATGAATCTGCCTAACGAACTATGATCACTGATCTTCGCTACGCGCTTCGTCAGCTACTCAAATCGCCCGCGTTTACCCTGACTGCGGTGCTGACGCTGGCGCTCGGCATTGGCGCCAACACCGCCATCTTCACTGTCGTCAACGGACTTCTCTTGCGCCCGTTGCCGTATCCAGAACCACAGCGACTCGTGACGCTGCGTTCGAATCAATCCGCTCCAGAAATCGCGGATGTGCAGAGGCAAAGCGAATCGTTCTCCGTCTTCGGCGGATTGAGTGTGCAGGCGGCGGATTATTCCGGCGGTGCCGAGCCAATCCAGGTTTCCATGGGTTTGGTGACGGGTGATTTCTTTTCCGTGCTCGGCGCGCATCCCGCGCTCGGACGACTTCTGACGTCAGCTGACGACTCGTTAGGCGCCGCACATGTTCTGGTCCTTGGTCACAACTTTTGGAAAAGCGCGCTGGGCGGCGATCCAAATATCGTCGGGCGCGATATTGTTTTTGCCGGTCAAACGTACACGATCATTGGCGTAACGGCGCCGGATTTCCGTGCATTGCATGGTGAGATTGAAGCGTTTGTACCGGTCTCCATTTTTTATCCAGAGGGGGCGACGGCGCGCGGCGCGCACATGTTTCGCGCCTGCGGAAAACTGCGCGAAGGCGTCAGTCTCGAGCAGGCGCAAAGCGAGTTGCGCGTCATCGATCGACGCATGGCGCTGGTCAATCCGGACGAAAACAAACAGCGCGAAACGACTTTGCTTTCCCTGCAGGAGCGAATGGTTGGCGATGTGCGCCCTGCTTTGCTCGTGCTTTTCGCCGCGGTTGGTTTGGTCTTGCTTATCGCCTGCGCGAATTTTGCCAATCTGCTGCTCGCGCGCATGGCTTCACGCGCGCAGGAATTAAGTATTCGCGCGGCGCTCGGCGCGGGACGCGGTCGCTTGATCGGACAAGTTCTTCTCGAAAGCACACTACTGGGGTTGTTCGGCGGCGGGGCCGGTTTACTTCTCGGCAGCTGGGGCGTGGACGCGCTGCTTGCGTTGCGGCCCGAGGATCTTCCACGCGCGGAAAATATTCATCTCGATCCGCGTGTGCTCGCTTTTACTCTCGGTCTGTCGCTCTTGACCGGCCTGATTTTTGGAATTCTGCCGGCCTGGCAAGCTACGCGCGCAGATGGAAAATCGGCACTTAGCCCAAGTGGTCGTCGCATTACCGCGGCGCGTTCGCGTTTGCGTGATGCACTCGTTGTTTCCGAACTCGCGCTCGCGCTTGTTCTTCTCGCCGGTGGCGGATTGCTCACGAAAACATTCTGGCGTCTCGCGCACGTCGCGCCTGGTTTTGATCCACGCAATCTGACGACGCTGCGTCTGGAACTACCCGAAGCGCGCTATCGCGAGGTCGAAACGCAAACGCGTTTTCGAAATCACGTTCTCGATAACCTCAACCATCTCCCCGGAGTCCAAGCCGCGATGATCAGCGAATTGCCGCTGAGCGGAAGTGCGATCGATCATAATTTCATCATCGAAGGCCGCGCGCCGCTCGCGAAGGGCGACGAGCCGGAACTCTATTCCCGCACCGTGGCCGGCGACTACTTTTCCGCTCTCGGAATTCCACTGCGCAAAGGTCGCAGCCTCACGCGCGAGGATCGCGCCGATACACCGCTTGTCGGGGTGATCAACGAAAGCATGGCGCAGCAGTATTTTTCGAATCAGGATCCGCTCGGCGCGCGCATTCGTTGGGCGCGTGAGGAAGGCGTCTCGTGGATCACGATTGTCGGCGTGGTTGGTGATGTGCGCCATTTCGGTTTGGGCCGCGCGGAAGAGCCGGCCATCTACACGCCTTACGCGCAATCGCGCCAATCGTGGAAGCGTTGGAGCGAAATTGTCGTGCGCAGTTCCACGAGCGCGCCCTCGCTCGCACAACTCAAGCAGGCGATCTGGAAAGTCGATCCGCTTATTCCCGTCGCGAAAGTGCGTTCGATGTCGGAAGTCATGTCGGCGTCGCTAAGCGAACTGCGTTTCAACACCGTGCTTCTCATCGCTTTCGCGGCCGCCGCCATCGCGCTCGCCGGCATCGGTTTGTATGGCGTGATTTCGTATCTGGTGTCGCAACGCACGCACGAAATCGGAGTGCGCGTCGCGCTTGGCGCCCAGCATTCCCATGTGCTCAAACTCGTACTCGGCCATGGATTCATGCTCGCACTCTGCGGGGCGGTCGCCGGAATATTGCTTTCGTTAGGCGCGTCGCGCTTTCTTTCCAGTCTGCTTTATGGTGCGCAATCCTCTGATCTGGTCACCTTGGCAAGCGTTGCGTTTCTCCTTTTGGTCGTCGCTTTGTTCGCCAGTTACATCCCGGCGCGTCGCGCCATGCGCGTCGATCCGATCGTGGCTCTTCGTTATGAATGACCTTCGTTTCGCCGTTCGACAATTGTTGAAGTCGCCCGGTTTCACCAGCATCGCTTTGCTCACGCTTTCGTTAGGCATCGGCGCAAACACGGCGATCTTTAGCGTGGTCGACGCCATTCTGCTGCGGCCACTGCCATTTCCAAAGTCCGAGCAACTGGTCGCAGTTTGGGAAACGAACCCGCAGTCGGCGCAACCCGCCCAAGATCGCAACGAAGTCGCGGCTGGAAATTTCTTCGATTGGCGCGAGCACGGCGAATGGTTCGATGGCCTTTCGGCTCTCTATTATACCAGCCTTAATTTCACGGGAACGAACGAGCCGGAGAGAATTCAGGGCGCGTTTGTCACGACCGATTTATTTCAAACTCTGGGCGTTCAGCCGGTGCGCGGTCGCAACTTTTCCAGTGCGGAAAAGAATATCGGCGCCGCGCGGGTGGCGATTATCAGCGATGGATTGTGGAAGCGACGGTTCGGTTCAGACGCGAACATCGTGGGAAAAAGCGTTCTGCTCAGCGGCAATCCAACCACGGTCATCGGCGTTATGCCGCCGAATTTTAAACTGCAATTTCCGGCGAAAATGCAGGTCGACATCTGGGTGCCAATGCGGCTCGACGCGGCGAACTCCGCGGATCGCAAGTCTCATTACCTTTACGTTCTGAGCCGGCTCAAAAACGGTGTCTCCATTGCCGCTGCGCAAACAGGCATGAGCGAAATCGCCGCGCAGCTGCAAACACGTTACTCCGAGACCAACGCGGGCTGGGGGGTTCGGGTCCTTTCGTTGCACGAGCAAATCGTCGGCAAAGTGCAGCGGTATCTCTATATCCTTTTCGTCGCAGTCGGCCTCGTGCTTTTAATCGCGTGCGCGAACGTCGCTAATCTCCTCCTCGTTCGCGCCGTCGCGCGACAACGAGAGATCGGCGTGCGGATAGCTCTCGGCGCGAGTCGTTCGCGTCTCATTCGCCAGTTTCTCAGTGAAAGTATTTTGCTTTCGTTCTTCGGTGGTTCGTTAGGCCTGCTCGTCGCACGTTGGAGTGTTGATGTTTTGGTCGCGCTGAGTCCGGCGGATATTCCGGATCTAAGCAATGTCGGACTGCAAACGCCGGTGTTGGTTTGGGCTTTAGTCGTCTGCCTTGCCACTGGCGTTTTGATGGGTCTCGCACCGGCGTGGCAAGTGACCAGGCCCGAGATCAACGACGTTCTGAAGGAAAGCGGAGGGCGCAGCGTGCAAAGCGCCGGCCACCGCAGTCTCTATCTTTTTGTCATGGGCGAAGTCGGGCTCGCGCTCGTCCTCCTCATCGGCGCCGGTCTCATGCTGCGGACGGTGGCTCATCTGCAACAAGTCAATCCCGGTTTCGAGGCGAAGAACCTCCTGACGATGAATGTTTCGCTGCCGCGGCAGAAATATCACACCGGCGCGGAGACGAATCTTTTCTTCGACCGACTTCTGGCGCGCATTCGCGCGTTGCCGGGAATCAAATCGGCCGGCGGTGTCGATCCTTTGCCTTTAAGCAACAGCAATGGCAGCACCGGCTTCGTCATTGAAGGAAGCGCAATCCTCTCGAGCGCAAAGCGGCCGGAAACCGATCAGCGAACTGTCATTGGTGATTATTTCGCCGCCATGCGTATCCCGATCCTGCACGGCCGCGTTTTTACCGAGGACGATCGAGCCGATGCGCCGCGGCGCGTTGTGATCAACGAAGCATTCGCGCGACGCTACTGGCCGAACGGTGATGCCGTCGGAAAACGCCTCGGTTTCGACGACGGCCCACAACAGAGCTGGTGGGAAATCATCGGCGTTATC
Source organism: uncultured Verrucomicrobiae bacterium (assembly GCA_963786175.1). Classification (GTDB taxonomy): domain Bacteria; phylum Verrucomicrobiota; class Verrucomicrobiia; order Chthoniobacterales; family UBA10450; genus JAICXG01. The sequence continues at coordinate 153,142 of CAWAYD010000006.1, forward strand.
GGCAACGTAAAACATGAGCGGCTCGATGTCGCAACGAAGCCGGAAGTCTATTTCGCGGCGGCGCAGTCTCCCGCCAACTTCATCACTCTGGTCGTACGGACGGCGACGGATCCGGCTCAGATGATTGCGACTGTGCGGCAGCAAGTCCTGGCGGTCGATCCCGATCAACCCGTCTTCGACATCATGACGATGGAACAGCGAATCGCCGACGCGATCGCACAAAGCCGCTTTGTCACGTTGTTACTCAGCATCTTTGCCGGATTGGCAGCGTTGCTCGCCGCGATCGGAATCTATGGCGTGATGGTCTACGTCGTCGCACAACGCACACGCGAAATCGGCATTCGCATGGCGCTCGGGGCTCAGCGCGCGCAAATGCTCGTGATGGTTTTGCGTCAAAGCCTGACCGTTGTTCTGATCGGTCTCGCAGTTGGACTCATGGCTGCTTTCGCCGCCACGCGGTTGCTCGCGAGCTTACTCTTTGGCGTCGGTGCGAACGATTTTTCCACGTACGCGATTGTCTTCTTCTTGTTAGGCGGGACGGCGTTGCTCGCCAGCTACATCCCGGCGCGGCGCGCCATGCGTGTCGATCCCATCGTCGCACTTCGAAATGAATAATCTTCGCCATGCCTTCCGCATGTTGCTGAAGTCGCCCGGCTTCAGCCTGATCGCCATTGCCACACTCGCGCTCGGCATCGGCGCCAACAGCGCCATTTTTAGCGTGATCGACGCAGTCCTGCTCCGGCCGCTGCCGTTCAAAAATCCGGATGAGATTGTCCTCGTCTGGGCCCGCTACGCGAATGATCGCGGGCCGGTGCGGGGCAACGTTCATTCCTATCCCGACTTCGTCGATCTGCGCGACCAAAGTCAGAGCATCGCACTGGGTGCCTACGCCCGGGCGGAGACCCTCCTTAAGTACGGCGACCAAGACGTGAAGGACATCAACGGCGTCGCCATTACTCCGGAAGTGTTCGATGTCCTGGGCGTGTCGCCCTTCCTTGGCCGCGCCTTTACCAGGGATGATGTCAAGAACGACCGCGTTGTAATTCTAACCTATCCGTTTTGGAAGAGCGCGTTTGCCGGGGATCCGAAAATTATTGGCCAGCAGGTCATGATGTCGGGGCGACCGTACACCGTCATCGGCGTGATGCCGCCGGGCTGGAAACTCCCGGTCGAAGATGAGCATATCGAGTACGCGCTGCCGCTCGAGTATTTGCACGCGCAAGAGCTGGATAATCGAGGCTCGCATTATCTCAATGTCGTTGGCCGTTTGAAGCCAGGCATGCAGCTAAAAACAGCTGAAGCGGAACTGACCGCGATCGCGAGCCGGCTTTCGAAGCAGTATCCCAACACCAACCTGAATTTCACCAGCTGCGCCGTGGTCACGTTGCACTTCGACGTCGTCGGTGACGTGCGTCCGGCGTTGCTCGTTCTTTTCGGCGCGGTCGCGCTGGTGCTTTTGATCGCGTGCGCGAACGTCGCGAATCTTCTTCTTGCCCGGGCGGCGGCGCGCAGCCGCGAGATCGCGATTCGCACTGCGCTGGGGGCGAACCGCGCACAACTCGTTAGGCAACTATTTTGTGAAAGTCTGCTCCTTGCCATCATCGGCGGCGGCGTGGGCTTGCTGCTGGCGTGGTGGGGACTCGACCTCTTGAATTCGTTAGGCGTGAACGGTCTGCCGCATCTCGGCGCGATTCGCATCAACACTTCCGTCTGCGCCTTCACCTTTGTCGCGGCAATGGTCAGCACGTTGCTCTTCGGGCTCGTGCCTGCGCTGCAAATCTCGCGTTCCGATGTGAACGAAGCGTTGCAAAATGGCAGCAAAGGAAACGCCGGCGGCTTGCAGATGAGTCGCACGCGTGCACTGCTCGTCGTCTCGCAGGTTTCGCTCTCGCTTCTTTTACTCGTGGGCGCCGGTTTGCTGATCAAGAGTTTTCTCAACCTGCGCGCGACCGATCCCGGGTTCGATTCGACTCGGCTCATGACGATGTCGATCGATCTGCTGCGCGTTCGTTATCCCGAAATCGATCAGCAGATCCGCGCGTGGGACGCGATCATGCAAAAGCTCGCAGCCATTCACGGTGTGGAGTCGGTCGGGGGAGCGACTCCGCTTCCGCTCGGTCCAAGCAGCTGGAGCAAAGCGTTCATGGTTAGCGGAGCGGCTCCGCGTGCGCCCGGCGACCACCCGCGCGCCGGTTGTCTGTTGGTTGAGCCAGATTACTTCAAGACGATGAGGATTCCGGTGTTGCAAGGCCGCGCCTTTAGCAACGCCGACACAAAAGATTCGCCGCTGGTGGTGATGATCAACCAATCCTTCGCCCGGAAATTTTTTCCCAACCGCAATCCGATCGGACAGCAGGTGATGGTTGATCAGAATGAGAACAACGTCACGGTGGCGGCGCGTGAGGTTGTCGGCATCGTGGCCGATACCCGACACGACGCACTGGCCGCGCCGCCAGCGCCGGAAATCTATGTTCCGCTTTCGCAGGACGCCAATCGCAGCCTCGACATCGTCTTGCGGGTCGCTTCGTCGGATTTGGCCGGCCTCAACGCCGATGTGAAACGCGCCCTCCACGAAGTCGATAAGGATCTTTACGTTCCTCCGCTCGAGCCGATGTCGAGCATTCTCGGAAAGCATCTGACCACACCACGGTTCAACATGATGCTGCTCGCGATCTTCGCCGGCGTGGCGATGCTCCTGGCCGCCATCGGCATTTACGGCGTCATCGCCTACACCGTCACTCAGCGCACTCGGGAGATCGGGATCCGTATGGCGCTTGGCGCGCAAAAAAAGCAGATGCTCGGAATGGTCTTGCGCCAGGGCATGACTCTGGTCGTGGTCGGCCTAACGAGTGGTTTTTTCGTCGCGCTCGCCGCCACACGCGTGATGCGAACGCTCTTGTACGGCATCGGTGCGAACGACGTTTCCACCTACGCGATTGTCTTCTTCTTGTTAGGCGGGACGGCGTTGCTCGCCAGCTACATCCCGGCGCGTCGCGCCATGAAAGTCGATCCCATGATCGCATTGCGTTATGAATGATTTCCGTCTTGCTTTTCGTCAGCTTGCCAAGTCACCAGGCTTTGCCTGCGTCGCTATCCTCACGCTCGCTCTCGGAATCGGAGCCAACACGACCATCTTCTCGGTCATCAACGCCGTTCTCCTGCGGCCTCTCCCCTATCCCGATTCCGATCGCCTCGTCGTGCTGGAGGAGAGCGATGCCAACCAGCCGGAGATTTCCGTCTCTTTTCCCGATTATCTCGACTGGAAAAAAGACAATCACGCTTTCACCCATCTCGCCGTCTCGCAGCGCAACTCCTATAGCTTGAGCGGGGTGCCTGGGCGCCGGGCGGAACAGGTTTCCGGAGCGCTCGTGACCGCGAACTTTTTTGAAGTCATCGGGCTCAAGCCTGAGATCGGCCGAGTCTTCAACGAAGCGGAAGATCGGGTTGGCGGTCCGGCGCTGGCGGTGATCAGCGATCAATTGTGGGAACGCGTTTTTCAACGCGATCCGCACGTGCTCGGGCGTTCGCTGAACTTTAGTGGAGAGCTCGCGACCGTCGTCGGCGTGATGCCGCCACAGATGTTTTCGCCGCGCACAGTCGAGGTTTGGTTGCCGCTCCTGCGTCACTCCAACCATATGGCCTGGCAAACCCGCGACAATCACCCCGGCCTCTTCGGCTGGGCGCGTTTGAAACCCGGTCTCACGGTGGAGCAAGCGCAGGCCGACATGAACACAATCGCGGCGCGGCTCGAAAAAGCCTATCCGAAATCGAACAGCAAAGTTGGCGTGCACGTTGTCGAGTTGCTTGAGAATCAGGTCGGGCAATATCGGCAAAGTCTGCGCCTGCTCTTCGCCGCAGTCGCAGTGGTGTTGCTCATCGGTTGCGCCAATCTCGCCAATCTTCTCGCGGCGCGCGGGGCGGCGCGCTCGCGCGAGTTCGCGATCCGGATCGCGATTGGCGCGAGCCGGTGGCAAATCGTTAGGCAACTTCTCATCGAAAGTCTCGTTCTCGCCCTCCTGGGCGGACTGCTCGGGCTTTGCCTGGCTGCCTGGGGACGTGACCTGCTGGATGTGTTGTTGCCGCACGATTCAAAACGTTTCGCTGAGACGCGGCTCGACGGCTGGGTGCTCCTTTTCACCGGTTTGCTTGCGGTCGCGACCAGCGCCGTCTTTGGCCTTTGGCCGGCGTGGAATGCGTCACGCTCCAACGCGCAAATGGCGCTCAAGGCTGGTGCGCACGGTAGCTCCGACCCGCCTGGTGCACGGCGCTCGCGTGAATTGCTTATCATCGCAGAAGTCGCACTCACCCTGATGCTGCTGAGCGCGGCTGCGCTCGTGCTGCAGAGTTTCAAGAAGGCGACGTCACTGTCGTTAGGCTATGAAACGCAGCAGCTCCTGACCGCACGGGTTGAGCTGCCCGATGCCGATTACAACACTCCGAAAGCGGTTAATTTTTCCACCAATGTGCTCGAGAAGTTGCGCGCCATTCCTGGCGTGCAGCGGGCGGCGATCGCGACCAACCCGCCGCTCATGACCGGCTGGCAAACCGGCTTTCTACCCGAAGGCATGGCAGAGCCTCCACCCGGACAGTTGCCTTCGTTCGAAATGTCTGTGATCGACGGCGATTATTTTGCGACGTTAGGCACGCCGGTTTTGCGTGGGCGGACTTTCGCTCCCGAGGATAACAAAAACGCTCCGCGCGTTCTGATTGTCGATCAGCTTTTCGCGCAGCGTTATTTCCCCCGGCAGGACCCTTTGGGGAAACGCGTCCGGATGCAGACCGATGAACACGGCCGAAATATGCTCACCATCGTCGGCGTCGTGCCGCACCTGAAGGTTTACGGCTTTGAGGAGCCCGGCGGACTTCCGCAGGCTTACATTCCGCAACGGCAAGTCGCGCAAACAAGTCTCGTTCTCCTGTTGCGGAGTTCGTTAGGCGAGGAAAGCCTCGAGCGCACGATTCAGCAAGTCGTCGCATCGGTCGATCCAAACCAGCCGGTCTTTGAATTCCGCGCCATGGAGGCGCGCGTCGCGGAAACCTGGGCGACGCCACGCCTAATGGCCTTCCTTCTGGCGATTTTTTCCGGGCTCGCGCTAGTTCTGGCAATCGTTGGCATTTATGGCGTGATGGCTTACAACGGCCAGCGTCGGATCCGCGAAATCGGCGTCCGCCTCGCGCTCGGCGCGCGCCGTCGCCAGATCGCGGGCATGATGTTACGGCAGGGAGTTCGGTTGCTCGGGTTCGGCCTAACGATTGGCCTGATCGGGATGCTGGCCGTCTCGCGCGTCATGCGCAGCCTGCTTTTCGAAGTCAACGTCGCGAACCCAGCCATCTATCTTGCCGTCGGCATTGTCCTGGCCGGCGCCGCTCTCGTCGCTTGCTGGATTCCGGCGCATCGCGCTTCGCGCGTCGATCCAATCGTCACTTTGCGCACAGAGTGAAAGCCACGCCTAACGACACCAGAGATACGTCACCCGCTCTACCTAATGAATGATCTCCGCTACGCCATTCGCCAGCTCCGCAAATCGCCCGGCTTCACTCTTGTCGCGGTCCTCACGCTGTCGTTAGGCATCGGCGCCAATAGCGCCATCTTCAGCGTGATCGATGCGGTCCTCCTGCGCCCCCTTCCATTTCCAGAAGCAGACAAGATCGTTTACCTCAACGAAACGGATTCGACCCAGCCTTTTATCTCGATCTCATGGTTTGATTTTCTCGATTGGCAACGCGACAACACCGTCTTCGAACAGCTCGCGGTCAGCCGGCGCGAATCGTTCAATCTCAGCGGCATCGCGGGTCGCGAAGCGGAACGGATTTCGGGCGCGGTCGTGTCGGCCAACTTCTTCCAAGTGATCGGGCTCACGCCGGAAATTGGGCGCGTTTTTACGAGCCAGGAAGACCGGCGCGGCGGTCCGGCCTTGGCCGTGATCAGCGACGGCCTCTGGCAGCGCGCATTTCAGCGTTCGCCAGCGGTGCTCGGCCGCTCGATCAATCTGCACAACCAACTCTACGAAGTCATCGGAGTGATGCCGCCGCAGATGTCAGCGCCGAGTGAAGTCGACGTTTGGGTGCCGTTCATGAGACGTGTCCCGAGCGTCTGGGATCGGATGAATCACCCAGGTCTCTATGCCTGGGGGCGGTTGAAAAAAGGCATCACGATCGAACAGGCGCGCGGGCAAATGAGAGCGATCGCCGCCAGCCTCGAGAAGAAATTCCCCGAGACAAACACATCGGTCAGCGTGGCGGTTACTCCCTTACTCGAAAATCGTGTTGGATCGTACCGCGAAAATCTCATCCTCCTCCTCGGCGCGGTCGCGCTTGTCCTGCTCATCGCCTGCGCAAACCTGGCCAACCTGCTTGCGGCACGGGGCGCGGGCCGGGCGCGCGAGTTTGCCGTCCGCGCGGCGCTCGGCGCAGGCCGCTCCCAAATCGTTAGGCAACTTCTCGTGGAAAGCCTTGTTCTCGCTCTCCTCGGCGGATTCGGCGGATTCCTTATCGCATTCTGGGGTCGGGACGCCATCGTTGCGCTCAGTCCGCCGCAAATTCCGCGGCTCGATGAGGTCCGGGTCGACGGCTGGGTCCTGCTTTTCACGCTCGGTCTCGCGCTCGGCACGAATTTTCTTTTTGGCCTCTGGCCGGCGCGGCTCGCGGCACGAGCCGACGTGCAACTCGCGCTCAATACGGGGGCGCGGGGCAGCTCCGATTCCCTCGCCTCGCGACGCACGCGCAACTCGCTCATCGTCGGCGAAATCGCTCTCACTCTCATGCTCCTAAGTGCCGCGGGCCTCGCCCTGAAAAGTTTCGCCCGCACGCAATCCCTCTCTCTCGGCTTCGAGCCGCGCGGCGTGCTGACCGCGCGCCTCGATCTACCGTTCCGGGTCTATTCGACCAAAGAAAAAGTAGTCCAATTTTCCGATCGTCTGCTCGAACGCGTCCACGCCCTGCCGGGGGTAACGGCCGCGGCACTGAGCTCAAACCCGCCAATGATGGCCGGCTGGCAGACCAACATTTTGCGCGAAGGCGCGCCCGAACCGCCGCCGGGCCAGGAAATTTCGGCCGATACCGAGGTCGTTAGGGGAGATTATTTTGCAACCCTCAAAGGCACGCTCCTCCGCGGACGCGTTTTCGATCAACGCGACACCGAAATTTCGCCTTTGGTCGTGATCGTCGATCAATCAGTCGCGAGCCAGTTTTTTCCCGGCGAAGAGCCGATCGGCAAACGCCTCCGAATCGATCCGGACGATACCGGCAAGCCGCGTTTTTTTGAGATCGTTGGCGTTGTCGCGCGAATGAAACTGCGTGGCTTCGATCAGATCTCGTCGCTCCCAATCGTTTATTTTCCGCAGACGCAAGTCGAGCGAACCAACTTCGTCCTCCTCATTCGGACGCAAGACGCGCCCGCTTTGCTCGAAAAATCAATTCATGAAGCCGTCGCCTCTGTCGATCCGACGCAGCCGATCTTTGAGGTTCGCCCGCTGCTCGAACGGGTCGAGGAAACCTGGGCGGCGCCACGTTTCATCAGCTTCCTCCTCCTCATTTTCTCAGGGTTGGCCCTGCTGCTCTCGATGATCGGGCTGTATGGCGTTCTTGCCTACAGCGCGCTGCGCCGCCTGCGCGAAATCGGAATTCGCCTCGCGCTTGGCGCGGAGCGGACGCACATTCGCGCGCTCATTCTTGGACAGGGAATGCGCCTGCTGATCTTTGGCCTAACGATCGGGCTGCTCGGCGCTTTCGTGGTGGCGCGAGTTTTGCGCAGCTTCCTCTTTCAAGTCAGCGGACTCGATCCCGCGATTTATTTGAGCGTGAGCGGTCTTCTGGCGCTGACCGCGCTCGGGGCCTGCTGGATTCCGGCGCGCCGCGCTTCCCGGGTCGATCCCATCACCATCTTGCATGCCGAATGATGAAAGCGGTGCCTAACGACTCGCAAGGTAGAGCGCGCTTCCAGTGGGAGCGGGCCCATTCATCTTTTTTGCCTGACGAGAATCGACCTTCCGCCACGCTGCCAACTCACTCTGGTTTATGACCGATCTCCGCTACGCCATTCGGATGCTGATCAAGTCTCCGGCTTTCACTCTCATCGCCATCGTCGCCCTTGCTCTCGGCATCGGTGCCAATGCCGCCATTTTCAGCGTCGTCGAAGCCGTGCTGCTGCGCCCACTGCCTTATCCCGAGCCGGACCGTCTCATTCTTCTGCGCGAAAAAATGCCAATCTTCGATTCGGGCTCGGTCAGTTACCCGAACTACCTCGATTGGCGGGCACAACAGCAGACCTTTACCGACCTCGCGCTCTATCGACGGGATGCGGTCAACTTATCGAGCCCAGGCAATGCGAGTCCGCCGGAGCGCGTCAACTCCGGTCTGATGACTTGGAATACGGTCCGTGTTCTCGGGTTGAGACCAATCCTCGGCCGCGATTTTAGTGAAAGGGAAGATGTGCCAGGTGGGCCGAAAGTCGCGCTCATCAGCGAGAGCCTCTGGCACCGGCGCTTTGGTGGCTCGCCGAAAGTGCTCGGGCAACAACTGGTGGTCGATACCGTGCCGCGGGAAATCGTGGGAGTTTTGCCTAACGACATGCAGCTCATGCGCACCGCGCACGTTTTCATTCCGTTAGGCGATCTGCGCAAGGACAAATTCGTCTTGCAGCGTGACAATCACCCCGGATTTTCCGCGCTCGGCCGCTTGAAAAGCGCCGCCACACTCGAGCAGGCCCGGGCTGATCTCGACACCGTGGCAGGCAGACTAACCAATCGTTATCCCGCAACAAATTCCGGCCGCTCCATCACCGCCAAACCGCTGCTCGAAGCGACGATCGGCGAATATCGATCAAGTCTTAACCTGCTCCTGGCCGCGGTCGCCTGCGTGCTCCTCATCGCCTGCGCGAATGTTGCTAACCTGCAACTGGCCCGTGCACTTTCGCGCGGGAAAGAATTGGCAGTCCGCGCGGCCATGGGTGCGAGCCGTTGGCGTTTGATGCGACTGCTCCTCATAGAAAGTACCCTGCTTGGCTTGGCCGGCGGGGCGGCCGGCCTGCTCATCGCAGTCTGGAGCATCGACCTGATTCACGCCCTGAGCCCACAACAGGTTTTGCGTTTTCAACAAACAAGGCTCGATGTCTCAACGCTGCTTTTTGCCTGCTCAGTCGCGTTGTTTTCCGGGGTTCTCGTCGGCGTCTGGCCGGCCTGGCGGGTTTCAAGGCTCGCCACCCTGGCGGGCGACTTAAATGAAGCGGGCAGCCGCGGCGGCAGCGACAGCACAGGCCGACAACGCGCGCGGAGTGCGCTTGTCATCACGCAGGTTGCGCTCGCTCTCATCCTGCTCGCGGGTGCTGGCCTAACGTTGAAGAGCTTCTGGCGATCGGAGAATGCGCCCCTCGGTTTCGAGCCCAAAGGCACCCTGGTAATGAGTCTTTCGCTGCCGGAAGCGCGCTACAATTCGAGCGACAAACGCCGGATGTTTTGGGAGCAAATGCTCGAGCGCGTCCGCGCGGTGCCGGGTGTCGCCTTAGCCGCCGTGGGCCAGAACATTCCCTTCGATAACAACGAGTGGGACAGCACCTTTCACCTCACCGGAACACCGCCGAGCAAACCTGGCCACGAACCATCCGCCGAGGTCAACATCGTTTCGCGGGACTACTTCAAGCTCATGAAAATGCCGCTCCTGCGCGGCCGTGATTTCACGTCAGACGACAAGCCGTACCAGCCGCACGCGGTGATCATCGACGAAAGTTTCGCGCGGCGCTATTTCCCAAATCAAGACCCGATCGGCCGTCACATCGACGATAACCAAAACGAAGCGGACAATGCACCGCCCCTAACGATTATCGGCGTGGTGCCGTGGGTGCGCAGCGATACCCCGGGGGATGAATTCGATCGGCTCGTCTTACCGCAGCAATATTTTGTGGTCGATCAGGTTGTCCCGACCGACAACAACTTGCTTGTTCGGACTTCGCTCGCGAATCCGGCGGCGCTCGCGCCGGCGCTTGTGAAGGCAATCCAAAGCCTCGATCCCGATCAACCGGTGGCGGCGATTGCGACCATGGAACAAAACATCGGCGACGCGCTCGCGACCCGCCGCCTAACGATGACGTTGCTCGGGGCCTTCGCCGCGCTCGCCCTCGTTCTTGCCAGCGTCGGCCTTTATGGCGTGATGGCGATCGCAGTCACTCAGCGGACGCGCGAGTTTGGGATTCGTCTCGCGCTCGGTGCGCCGAGGGAAAATGTTTTTCGGCTCGCTCTCGGACGGGGTTTGGCGCTGGTCGGGATCGGAATGTCGTTAGGTTTCCTTGGTGCGATCGGAGTGGGGCGCGCGCTGACCAGTCTGCTCTACGATGTCAGCGGCCTTGATCTCGCGGCGTTGCTGACGGCTTTCGCTGCGCTTGCCATCGTCACTCTGGTTGCCTGCTGGTTCCCGGCGCGGCGAGCCACTCGGGTCGATCCAATTGTCGCGCTGCGTTATGAATGAGTTTTGCCTAACGAATAACAGGTCGATGAAAATCGCCGGAAGATGATGCCTAACGATCTTCGCTACGCCTTTCGCATTCTCTTCAGGACACCCGGTTTCAGCCTGGTTGCGATTTTTACCCTCGCACTCGGAATTGCGGCGAGCACCGCCATTTTCAGCGTGATCGATGGCGTTCTTCTGCATCCACTGCCTTATCCGAAGTCCGAAGAAATTCTCACCGTCACGCAGACGACTCGCAGCACTGGCATTTCGCAGGAAGCTTCCTCGCCCGCTAATTACCTCGATTGGCGCGCGCAGAACGATGTTTTTTCCGAAATGGCCGCTGCTTCGGGCGCGCAAGCGGACATTACTGGCGGCGATCAGCCTGAGCGCATTCGAGTCACGCGTACGACCGCGAATTTCTTTCGTCTTTTTCAAGTGCATCCATTTCTTGGGCGAACCTTGCTGCCCTCGGATGACACGCTGGCAGGCGATCACGTTGTGGTCATCGGTGCGCAGTTGTGGGCGCGCCGCTACGGATCGGAAAAAACGATTATTGGCCGCGAGCTCATGCTCGATGGCGAACCGCGCACGATCGTAGGCGTAATGCCGTCGAATTTTTCGCCGGACGATTACGGCGAGGTTTGGGTGCCATCGCCCTTCGGAGTTCCGCCAAGCTCGCTCCGGCTTCATGGAGATCCGCGCCTTATCCGCGACAACACGTATCTTGACGTTTGGGCCCGGCTGAAGCCGGGCGTCGCCCTCGAGCAAGCAGCCACGCAGCTGGGCGCAATCTCGTCGCGCCTGCAAAAGCAGTATCCGGACAGTGATAACGACACTGGCATTCGACTTACACCACTCCGTGAGGACGCGGTCGGTTCGCTTCGTCCGATCTTGCTTCTCCTTGCAGCCGCAGTCGGCGCCCTTCTGCTCGTCGGATGCGTGAATGTTGCAAATCTGCTCCTGACTCGCGCGACGCTGCGGACCAGGGAAATTTCAATTCGCGCGGCCCTGGGCGCCAGTCGCGTTCGCATCGTTAGGCAATTGCTCACCGAAAGCGTCGTCCTGGCAGTGCTCGGCGGTTCGTTAGGCGTGGTGCTGGCGGGCTGGGCGATCCCGCTATTGCTCTCGATTGGTCCACCGCATCTCACCGCCTTCAAGAGCATTGGGCTGGACGGTGAAGTGCTCGTCTTTGGTCTCGCAATCTCTGTTCTTACTGGAATTCTATTCGGTCTCGCTCCGGCGTTGAGCGTTTCTTCCGCCACGCCGGCAACTGCTTTGAATCAGGGCGAACGAGGCACACCCAGGAACGGTCGTGGCCGCGCCATGCTCATTCCTCTGGAGGTGGCGCTCTCGCTTGTTCTGCTCATTGGAGCGGGGCTTCTCGTGCGAAGTTTCGCCAACCTCGTCGCGGTCGATCCGGGATTTCGCAGCGATCATTTGCTCATCTTCAATCTTGGCGCGCCGGCGCGATGGCCGGCGGAGCGACAGGTCTCGTTTTACGAGCAAACGCTCGCGCGTCTGCGTGAAATGCCAGGAGCGAAAAATGTCGGCGCGGTGAGCCGGCTACCACTCTCGGGTGGCAACAGCGCGCGCTCGTTTCGTATCGCCGGCGGCAAATCATTTTACGACGCCGACATTCGCATCGCAACGCCGGATTATTTTAAGACGCTCGGCATTCCGCTCTTACGCGGACGGAACTTCGACCCGCACGATGTGAAGGACGCGCCTCTGGTTGCGATCATCAACGATGCTGCCGCGCGCGCCTTTTTCCCGGAAGAAAATCCGCTCGGTAAAGTGATTACCGACTTCGGGCCGAACAGCATTTCGATGCAGATCGTCGGCGTGGTCGGCAATGTGCGGCACTTCGCGCTCGATCGCCAGCCGCGCCCGGAGATCTACCAGCCGTTAGGCCAGGGGATGTGGCCAAGCGTTTTCGTCGCGATCCGAACCGAGCCGGAGAATCCGCTCGTGCTCCTGTCGAATGCGCGGAACTTGGTCTGGAGCGTGGACCGCAATGTCCCGCTCGGCCAACCGCGCACGATGCGGGATTTTGTTGATCGCTCCCTGCAGCAAAGGCGTTTTGCTGTGGTGTTGCTGGCGGTTTTCGCCGGGGTCGCCCTCGTATTGGCGACTGTTGGTTTGTATGGCGTGATCTCTTATTCGGTCGCGCAGCGGACGCGCGAACTTGGAATCCGCCTGGCGCTCGGTGCACAACGACGGGACGTGCTTCGCCTCGTTGTGCACGAAGGGATGCGCTTTGTCGCGCTCGGAATCGGTGCAGGCCTGGCCGGCGCCTTCGCTCTCACGCGTCTGATGAAAAGTTTGCTCTATGGCGTGGGTGCGGCCGATCCGGCAACTTTCGCCGCCCTTACGGTTGTCCTCGGTGGCGTGGCATTGGTTGCCTGCCTCATTCCCGCATTCCGCGCCATGCAAGTCAACCCGATGGAGGCGCTGCGTCATGAGTGAGGATATCCACGAGTGACCTGCAAATGATTTGCCTAACAATTCTATGAATGACCTTCGTTATGCACTCCGGCAACTGCTCAAGTCGCCTGCTTTCACTCTCGTCGCGCTTGCGACGCTCGCGCTCGGGATAGGCGCGAATTCGGCCATCTTCAGCGTGATCGATACCGTCCTCCTTCGGTCGCTGCCTTTTCCTCAGGCCGACCGCTTAACGATGGTCTGGGAGACCGCGCCGCAGCATCCGGGAGACGAACGGCAGGTGCACTCGTATGCGGATTATCTCGATCTGCGCACCCAGAATCACACTTTCGCGGCGATGGCTGCGTACTCCGACGCCTCCGTCATTTGGGGAACGGGCGAGGAATCGGAGGACGTTCCAGGACTCGCCGTCACATCGGATATTTTTTCGGTGCTCGGGACGCCGCCGCTCTTCGGTCGCGGATTTTCGCGCGCGGATGAAAAACCGGAAGCGGAACGGGTCGTCGTGCTGAGTTATTCGTTTTGGCAGCGCCGTTTCGCAGCCGATCCACATGTGCTGGGGAAAAAGGTCACAGTATCCGGTCACCCTGCCACGATCACTGGCGTCATGCCCCGGGGTTGGAAATTTCCCATCCAAGCCGAGAAGGTGGATTACCTCGCGCCGCTCCCGCAGCTTTACCCCGAACCGATCTTGCGCCGAGGTTCGCACTTTCTTTCGATAGTTGGCTGCCTGAAACCCGGGGTGAATTTGCACACAGCCACGGCGGATTTACAGACGATCGCCGCCCAACTGGCTCGTCAGTATCCCGACACAAATTCCGGCCGCACCGAGCGGCTGGTTGACCTGCAGGCAGACGTGGTTGGCGACGTGAGGCCGGCGTTACTCGTGCTCAGCGCGGCGGTTGCCCTCGTGCTCATGATAGCCTGCGCAAATGTGGCGAATCTCTTCCTTGCCCGCGGCGCGATGCGCGAGCGCGAGATCGCGATTCGAACCGCGCTTGGGGCGAGTCGATTTCAAATCGTTAGGCAACTTCTGCTGGAGACGCTGCTCCTCGCGCTCCTCGGCGGGGCCGCTGGGTTAGTCCTCGCTTCGTGGTGCACGGAAGCGCTCGTCGCGCTTGGACCGTCGGATCTGCCACGGTTGAAAGACATCGGCGTAAATGGCGTCGTTGTTGCGTTCACGTTCGGCATCGCGCTCATCACCAGCTTGGTTTTCGGGCTCGTCCCGGCGATGCAGGTGTCCCGTCCACAGGTTGAGCAATCGCTTAAGGAAGCCGCGCGTGGATCGACCGCCGGCAGGCGCAGTCACCGGCTCCGCGCCGCGTTTGTCGTCTCGCAGTTTGCGCTTTCGCTGGTCCTCCTGGTGGGTGCCGGTTTGCTCATGCGCAGCTTCGCCGAACTGCGCGGCGTGCAACCAGGCTTTGAACCGCGCGGGTTGCTTACTTTCTGGCAGTCGCTGCCGAAGGCGCGCTACGGTGAGCCGACGCAACAGATCCAGTTTTTCGACAAACTCCTGTCGAGACTCGCGTCGCTTCCCGGAGTCCAGGATGTCGGGATGGTTTCGCCCGTCCCGTTCAGCGACAACAGCCAGAGCACGAGTTTCGCAATCGTCGGGCAGCCGGCGACGGCGCCTGGAATGGAACCCAGCGCATCGCACCTGACGGTCGATGGAAATTATTTTCACGCGATGCGCATTCCGCTGCTTCGGGGCCGCACCTTCAGCCAGCGCGATCGGGAGAATTCGCCGCCAGTGATCGTGGTGAACGAGGCGTTCGCGAAGGGCTATTTTGGGAAGGGAAATCCGCTCGGGCAGCGGGTAAAAATTGGCTCCGGCAAAACTATCCGCGAGATCGTCGGCGTGGTCGGAAGCTCAAAACACGACAGCCTCGCGGAACCTGCCAGGCCGGAATTTTACGTTCCCTTTGCCCAAGATCCGGACCGTTACATGGACATTGTCGTGCGCACCAGTGAGCCTGCGCCTAACGAAATCGAGAACGCGATTCGCCGCGTCGTGCACGAGATCGACGCGCAGCAGTTCGTCCCGGTGATCACGCCACTCCCGCAACTGCTCGGCCGCACGCTCGCGCAAGCACGATTCAACACCCTGCTGCTCGGCGCCTTTGCCACCGTCGCCATCTTGCTCGCTGCCATCGGCATCTACGGCGTGATCGCTTATAACGTTACGCAGCGGACGAAGGAAATCGGCATCCGCATGGCGCTCGGGGCGCAGCAACGACAAATGCTGACGATGATCCTGCGCCAAAGCCTGGCAATGGCGACGATCGGCATCGGGATCGGAATTTTCTGCGCCTTTGGCGCGACTCGCCTGCTCAGCGCGCTTCTTTTTGGCGTTGGCACAAGCGACCTGGTTACGTATGCCGCAGTGATTTTACTTCTCGGTGGCGCGGCACTTCTCGCGGCCTTCGTACCGGCGCGTCGTGCCATGAAGATCAATCCCGTGATTGCACTTCACTATGAATAGCCTCTTTGCCTAACGAACACCCTGCAACGATGAACGACCTACGTTTCGCCTTCCGCCAACTCCTGAAGTCTCCCGGCTTCAGTCTTCTTGCCATCATCACGCTCGCACTCGGGATCGGTGTGAACACGGCGATCTTCAGCCTGATCGACGCTCTTTTCCTGCACGGTCTCGCGTTTGAAAATCCGGATCGTCTTCTTGTCATCGAAGCGGAAGCGAAGGAACGCAATCTTGAACACCTGTCGATGTCGGTGCCGCGCTTCTGGCATTTTCGCGATAGCCAGACCATTTTTTCCAGCATCGCGGCCGACACGGGGACGACCTACATCCTCACCGGCGGTGGCGATCCGCTACAGGTTTTTGGTGGCCATCTCACCGCGAACTATTTTCAAGCGTTAGGCATTCAACCGATACTCGGTCGGCTCTTTCGTTCCGAGGAAGAAGAGAAAGGCGACGTCGCAATAATCACCGATGCCTTCTGGCGTACACAACTGGGATCGGATCCCAACGTCGTCGGACGCAGCCTTACCTTGAATGGTTTGCCCACGACGATCGTGGGCGTGATTCGCAAACCACCTGTCGCCTGGTTTGGACCGGACGCGGCAATTTTCACGACGAAGCCCTTCGAACTCCAGGGCTATCCACGCGAACGGCTCATGCGCGGCCTCAGTTATTTGCGCGTTATCGGGCGCCTCAAGCCCGGCCTAACAATGGCACAGGCGCGGGCCGCGATGCCGGTCCTCGCGCAAAGTTATCGCGCGCAATGGCCGGATAATGCGGATAACACCTGGGCACCCGTCCTTGTCACCGCGTCGCAAAATGCACTCGGCACGTTGCGTGATCCCTTTGTTCTTCTGCTTGCGGCGGTCGCGGCGGTCTTACTCATCGCCTGCAGCAATGTGGCGAATCTTCTCCTCGTCCGTTTCAGCGGACGCCGTCGCGAGATCGCTCTCCGCATGGCCCTGGGCGCGTCGCGCCCCGGAGTCGTGAGGCTGTTTGTTTTCGAAAGCATGCTCGTCAGCGTGATTGCCGGTGTCGTCGGCATCGCCCTGGCGCTGTGGCTGGTCTCTGCAGTGCCGAACCTGGCGGCCGATGCTTTGCCCGTGGAAAAGTCACTCGGGCTCAATGCCCCAGTTCTCATTTTTACTGTCGCTCTCTCGCTTCTCACTGGTTTTCTTATGGGTCTATATCCGGCCTGGCAAAGTTCCCGCGCTGATCTGGTCGGCGGTTTAAAGGAAGGTGGTCGCGCAGTGAGTGGGAGTAAGAACCAGCATCGTTTTCGTCGCGGCCTGGTTGCGGCGCAGGTTGGTTTGTCTGTTGTCCTGTTAGCGGGCGCCGCCTTGCTCATCGCAAGCTTCATTCGCCTGAGTAACCAGGAAGCCGGTTTTAATCCAAAAGGCTTGTGGAGTGCGATTGTTGGTCTCCCGGGCACCCGTTACACGGACAGCGCGGCGATCGCACGCTTCGCGGAACGTCTTCAAAACGAACTGCGAACCACTCCCGGTGTCGAAGCCGTCGCTCTTACCGATGGTCTGCCCTTGACCGGTTCTTCCAGCGCGTCGCCCTACTCGCGCACGGACGGTAATCCGCTCCCCATGAATCAACGTCCGCTTGGCCTAACGAGGGCGGTAAGCCCGGGGCTCTTGCAGACCCTTGGTATTCCGCTGCTGGCCGGACGCGATTTCAACGAGCATGATGGAATCGACAAACCATTGGTTGTTATTCTGAGTAAATCGACCGCGCGCCGTCTTTTCCCTAACGAGAACCCGATCGGGAAATCGATGCTCTTCGGGACTGACAACAACACGGGGGTCCGGACCGAAATTATAGGCGTGGCCGACGACGTTCGCTCGCTTCGGCTCGACCAAACGAACGACGTGGAGTTTTACCGAGCCTTCGCGCAGCGAACCTCGCCCTACATGTTTGCGGTGGTACGAAGTCACGGTTCGGTCGAGGCGACGACGCGTTTGGTGAAAAACGCGCTCAGCCGAATTGACGCCGGCTTGCCGCTCATCCAGCCCAACAGCGTGGAAACGATTGTCGATCAGTCGTTAGGCCAGCGCCGTCTGACGATGGCTTTGCTGGGGGGGTTCGCCGCCATCGCATTCCTTCTCGCGACGGTGGGCATTTACGGGGCAGTCGCCTACACGGTCGAACAGCGCACAAGCGAGATCGGGGTACGCATGGCGCTCGGCGCGCAGGCCCGCGATGTGCTCGGTCTCGTCGTCAGGCAGGGAATGTCGCCGGTGGCACTTGGGCTCGTCCTGGGCCTCGCGGCCGCACTCTTCCTCGGGCGTTTACTGGCGACGCAGCTTTATGAAGTCTCCGCCACTAACCCCCTCTTTCTCGCCGGCACCGCCGCGTCGCTGGGGATTGTCGGCTTTGTCGCCTGTCTTCTACCAGCGCGACGCGCCATGCTCGTGAATCCAATCGACGCTCTTCGCGCCGAGTGATCCTTATGACTAACGACTTGCGTTTTGCCGTTCGACAAAATCGCCCAGCTTTACCTTACAGGAATCCGGAGCAACGGAATGATTCGTTAGGCGTGTTTTTCGGTGAAGCGGGCCAGGAGCCAGCAAAGATCGGAGAGGCGATTGAGGTAGCGGAGAATTTCGTTGTTCGGCTGCTTGGAATGATCGAGAGACGCTACGTGGCGCTCGGCGCGGCGGCAGACAGTGCGGGCAAAATCGAGCGCGGCGGCGACTGGAGTATTCCCAGGCATAACCCAACCTTTGCCGTAGAGAGATTTATCCTTTTCCAGGTCTTCAACCAACCCCGTCAGGCGATCGACCATCGCCGAGGTCGTTAGGCTGAAGCCGTCCTTTTGGTAGCGTGGCAAATCCTCTGGTGCGGTGGCCAGCTCGCCCATGACCGTGATCAACTCTTTCTGAATCGACAAAATCTGCTCGGAGACGAGCGATTGGTCGTCGGCTGTTCGAACCAGCCCAAGCGCGGCATTCAGTTCGTCGACGCAGCCGTAGGCTTCGACGCGGGAATCTGTCTTCGGCACACGCCGGCCATACATGAGTGAAGTCTCGCCGGCGTCACCGGTTTTCGTTGCGATCGACAAGGCTATTGGCCGTTCCCGTTGACGTTTTCGGGTCCTTCGATCGATACGATGTGCAATGCATCAATCGCGTGCGAGCCATCTTCGGAGTCGACCAGACGGACACCTCGCCCGACGGCGATGAAATCTGGATGCGGGACATCGAAGCTGCGACCGCCCGACAACCAGGTCTTGAACGGTCGAAAGTCAGACCGGGGACGATCGCGAAGGTGCTGTAAATTCAGCATGACCTAATCTCTTTCTCCATCGTTCTGCCGTCAATAAACACAAACGGCGGTCCAACTTTCGCTGGACCGCCGTTCGCAAATAATCCGCCGCCTTTCTTAGCCGAGAGCAGGCTGCACTTCCGGTTCTTCCATCAACGGTGCGCCAACGTGTTCGCCAAGTTCGACGAGCTTGATCTCGCGATGACCCGGAAAACCGGTGCCGGCCGGAATCAAATGACCCATGATGACGTTTTCCTTGAAGCCGCGCAGCCTATCAACCTTGCCCAGCGTGGCCGCTTCCGTGAGAACCCGAGTGGTATCCTGGAACGAGGCAGCGCTGATGAAGCTGTCCGTTTCCAGCGAGGCTTTGGTGATGCCTAACAATACCGGAGTGGCCTCCGCCGGCTTGCCGCCCTGATCGACAACGCGCTTATTTTCCGCTTCGAAGTCGAGGCGGTCGATCTGATCGCCCCAAAGGAGCGACGTGTCGCCCGGATCGGTGATCCGTACCTTGCGCAGCATTTGCCTAACGATGATCTCGATGTGCTTGTCGTTGATCTCCACGCCTTGGAGGCGGTAAACCTCCTGCACTTCATTCACGAGGTGCTCCTGTAAATCCTGCGGTCCGCAAACCTCGAGGATTTCGTGCGGCACGATTGGACCTTCGGTCAGCTGCTGGCCTTTCCGGACAAAGTCGCCCTTAAAGACGATGATGTGTTTGACGAGCGGAATGAGGTGTTCCTCTTCATTGCCCGTCTCCGGATCCTTGAGAATGAGTTTGCGTTTGCCGCGGACGGTTCCGCCCATCTCGACAATGCCATCGATCTTGGCGATTTCGGCTGCGTCTTTCGGACGGCGCGCCTCGAAAAGCTCCGCGACACGCGGGAGACCGCCGGTGATGTCTTTGGTCTTCGCAACTTTTCGCGGCGTCTTGGCAAGCAACGCGCCAGCGCGAATCTTTTGATTCGGTTCGACGATGACGTGCGCTCCTGCGGGGATGGAATAGCTCGCGGCGACTTCGCTGTCATCACCCACGATGACGATCTGCGGATGCAAGTCTTCCTTGTGCTCAATGATGACCGTCCCCATCAGGCCGGTCGCTTCATCCACTTCGCGTTTGATCGTAACGCCCGCGATCATGTCACGAAAGTCGACCTTGCCGCTTTTCTCAGTGAGGATTGGGACGTTGTAAGGATCCCATTGCACGAAGGTCTCGCCCTTTTTCACTTTGGCGCCGTCGGCCACAGAAATGACCGAGCCAATCACGATGTTGTAGCGCTCGATCTCGCGGCCTTCATCGTTATGCAAGGTGATCGAAGCATTCTTGTTCAGCGCGATCCAGTTGCCGTCGAGTGATTGGACGGTGCGCAGATCGTTGAACTGCACGGTGGCATCGTTCTTCGCCTTGATGATCGGCTGTTTGAAAGTCTGGCTCGCCGTGCCGCCAATGTGGAAGGTTCGCATCGTTAACTGTGTTCCGGGTTCACCGATCGATTGTGCCGCAATGATGCCGACTGCTTCTCCGAGCTTCACAAATTGACCAGTCGCGAGATTGCGCCCGTAGCAATGAGCGCAAACGCCACGGCCGCATTCGCAGGTGAGAACGGACCGGATCTTGAGTTGCTCGACGCCGACCTTTTCGATGGCGGCGGCAATCTGTTCGTCAATGAGCTGGTTCGCCTTTACGACTTTCTTTTTTGTCACTGGGTCGACCACCGTTTCGCAGCTCACGCGACCAACGATGCGCGTCGCGAGATCGACGACTTCTTCGTCGCCCTCGTAGATGGAACGGACGGTGATGCCATTGACGGTGCCGCAATCAATCTCGTTGATGATCACGTCCTGTGACGCGTCGACCAATTTTCTCGTTAGATAACCGGAATCGGCGGTCTTGAGTGCCGTATCGGCCAAACCTTTGCGGGCGCCGTGGGTAGAAATGAAGTACTCGAGCACGGTCAATCCCTCACGGAAGTTGGAGGTGATCGGGCGCTCAATAATTTCGCCGGAGGGTTTCGCCATCAAACCGCGCATGCCGGCGAGCTGTTTTACCTGCTGGCGATTGCCACGCGCGCCGGAATCGACCATGAGAAAAACCGGGTTCAGTTCCTTACGACCGTCGTTATGCTCGAGGGTGCGGAACATGACGTTGGAGATTTCGTCACCGGCGTGCGTCCAGATATCGATAATCTTGTTGTAACGCTCGCCATCGGTGATGATGCCTTTGCGGTATTGCTGCTCGACCTGCTTGATCTGCTTGTAGGCATTTGCGAGCTGAAGCTCTTTCTCCTTCGGAATGATCATGTCGGAAATACCGATCGAGACGCCGGCCTTGGTCGCTTCGCGGAAGCCGAGTTCTTTCAGGCGGTCAAGTGTCTCGACTGTGCCCTGCTGTCCGGAAACCTGGTAGCAACGCCAAATGATATCGCTGAGTTGTTTCTTGCCAGCCGCCTTATTGAAGAAGCCAAGGCCCTGCGGCCAAATCTGATTGAAGATGACACGGCCGGCGGTGGTCTCCATCACGCGCGTCTCCTTGTCGCCATAGACGGTGTCTTTGCCGAAGTCTGGATTTTTGAAGCGAATGCGATCGTGTGTCTTGATCGCCCCATCCGCCATCGCGAACTCGACTTCCGTTGGGTTATCGAAAAGCGGAAGACGCGACTCAGCCGCAACACCGGCTGCGCGACGTGGATTCTGCGTGAGATAATAGCAACCCAAGGTGATGTCCTGCGAAGGAGTGGTGATTGGTTTGCCGCTCGAAGGCGAAAAGATGTTGTTCGGCGCGAGCATGAGCATGCGCGCTTCCATTTGCGCCTCGACTGAGAGTGGGACGTGCACGGCCATCTGGTCGCCGTCAAAGTCGGCATTGTAAGCGGTGCAGACGAGCGGGTGAATACGGATCGCTTCGCCCTCAATCAGAAGGGGCTCGAAAGCCTGGATCGACAGACGGTGCAGAGTCGGTGCGCGGTTCAGGAGAACCGGATGCCCCTTCGTCACTTCTTCAAGAATGTCCCAAACCTCTGGCGTCTGGCGCTCGATCATTTTCTTCGCGCTGCGCACGGTGTGGACGTAGCCGCGATCCTTCAGCTGCCGAATGATGAAGGGCTCGAACAAGACGAGCGCCATCTTCTTTGGCAGACCGCACTGATGCAGTTTGAGTTCCGGACCAATGACGATGACGGAACGTCCAGAATAATCGACGCGTTTGCCCAACAAATTCTGACGGAAGCGTCCGCCTTTGCCCTTCAGCATGTCGCTGAGCGACTTGAGCGGACGATTGCCGGCACCGGTGACCGCGCGGCCATGACGACCATTGTCGAAAAGTGCATCAACCGCTTCCTGCAACATGCGCTTCTCGTTGCGGATGATGACATCCGGCGTCTTGAGTTGGAGGAGATTCTTAAGCCGGTTATTACGGTTAATGACGCGACGATAGAGATCGTTAAGGTCGGAGGTGGCGAAGCGTCCGCCTTCCAGCGGAACGAGCGGACGAAGGTCCGGTGGAATGACTGGGAGCACTTCGAGAACCATCCATTCGGGACGCGAGTGGGAATGTTGGAAGCCCTGCACCAGTTTCAAACGTTTCGCCAGTTTCTTGCGAATCTGTTTGCTCTTGGTATTACCCATCGCTTCCTCGAGCTCCTTGTTCAGCTTGGCGAGATCGATTTCGCTCAGGAGCGTCTTGACCGCGTCAGCGCCCATGCCGGCTTTGAAATCTTCTCCGTATTGCTCCTGAGCCTCACGGAATTCCACTTCTGTCAGAAGCTGAGTTTTGGTTAGGGGCGTGTTGCCCGGATCGATCACGATGTAGTCCTCGTAATAGATGACGCGTTCCAACTGGCGCGCGCTCATGTCGAGCATGAGGCCCAGGCGCGACGGCATGCATTTGTAGAACCAAATGTGCGAGACTGGCACCGCCAACTCGATGTGGCCCATGCGTTCACGGCGGACGCGAGCGAGCGTCACTTCCACGCCGCAACGATCGCAAATCACGCCTTTGTGTTTGATCCGCTTGTATTTGCCGCAGGAGCATTCCCAGTCGCGGGTGGGACCGAAAATGCGTTCGCAGAAAAGTCCGCCCTTCTCCGGTTTAAAGGTGCGATAATTGATTGTCTCGGGATTCTTGACTTCGCCTTTGCTCCAGGAACGCATCGTGTCGCTTGAAGCGACGCCAATCGCGACCTGATCGAAGCCGACGGGGCGCTCTTCGCCCACTAACTCACGCCAGGAATGTTCGTTCATAAATTGTTTCTAAGAATTGTTCAGCTGCGGTTTGGTTAGGCGACATTCTCCAGGAAGCTCGGCGCCTGGCCTCCGACTTTGACGTCGAGGCCTAACGACTGCATTTCCTTGATTAAGACGTTGAATGATTCTGGTGTTCCGGCTTCGAGCGAGTTGTCGCCTTTCACGATCGACTCATAGATGCGGGTGCGGCCCTGAACGTCGTCGGACTTCACCGTAAGGAGTTCCTGCAAGGTGTAAGCTGCGCCGTAAGCCTCGAGCGCCCAGACTTCCATCTCGCCGAAACGCTGACCGCCGTATTGCGCCTTTCCGCCCAGCGGTTGCTGCGTGACTAACGAATAGGGTCCGACCGCGCGAGCGTGAATCTTGTCCGCCACGAGGTGGCCAAGTTTCATCATGTAAATGTAGCCGACGACGACTTCCTGATCGAAAGCATCGCCAGTGCGTCCGTCGAAGAGACGAGCCTTGCCGTTTTCCTGGACCCAGGTAAAACCATCGATCTTTTTCGCATCCTCGAGGTAACTGCGGATCTTGCTCTCTGTGATTCCATCGAAGACTGGAGTCGCAACCTTAAAGCCGAGCGCCTTGGCCGCGACGCCGAGGTGCGTTTCGAGCACCTGTCCAACGTTCATACGGCTGGGCACACCTAACGGATTGAGTACGATCTCGACCGGAGTGCCATCAGGCAGAAACGGCATGTCTTCCTCGGGCACGATACGGGCCACGACGCCCTTGTTCCCGTGGCGGCCAGCCATCTTGTCGCCCACGCTCAGCTTGCGCTTGCTCGCGATGAAAACCTTTACCTGCTTGATAATGCCAGGGTCGATGTCATCGCCACTCTCGACACGATCCATGGAGCGCTCCCGCTCCAGTTCCAGTTCGGCGAACTTGTGTTCGTACTGGGCGATGATTTCGCGGATCTTGTTGCGGATGGGCGAGGGGTCGATTTCGATGTGGTCATAAGCCACCGCCAGTTTGCGCAAGAGCGTCTTGGTGATTTTGCGATTCGCCGGGATAATGATTTCGCCGGTTTGCGCATTAACGACGTCGAGCGGGATCTTCTCGCCTAACAAGACATTGGAGAGGGTGTCAGTCAGTTGCTCGGTGAGCTCGTCTTTCTTTTTGCGGTTGTCTTCCGCGATCGCTTTGAGCTGGCGTTTGGTTTCCGCGGGAGTGAGTTTTTCACGCGCTACTTCGCGACGGGAGGAGACTTTCACATCCATCACGATGCCGTAAGTGCCGGACGGAACGGTGAGTGAGGTGTCCTTCACGTCGGCCGCCTTCTCGCCGAAAATGGCGCGAAGCAGGCGCTCTTCGGGCGCAAGTTCGGTTTCGCTCTTCGGTGTGATTTTGCCAACGAGAATATCGCCCGGCTTCACTTCCGCGCCGACACGGATGACGCCGTCGGACCCGAGGTTGCGTAGTGCCTCTTCGCTTACATTTGGGATGTCGCGCGTGATTTCTTCCGGACCAAGTTTGGTGTCGCGAGCTCCGATCTCAAATTCGTCGATATGAATGGAAGTGTAGATGTCTTCCTTCACCACCTTCTCCGAGATCATGATGGCGTCTTCGAAGTTGTAGCCGTTCCAGGGCATGAAGGCGACGAGGACGTTGCGGCCTAGGGCCAGCTCGCCGTTTTGTGTGTTCGGGCCGTCGGCGATGACCTGACTCTTCTTCACATGCGCGCCTTTTTTTACGATCGGCTTCTGGTTTACGCAGGTGCCGGCGTTCGAGCGCATGAACTTACGCAGCTCGTAAACATGGACGCCGGCCTCGGCGTCTGTCTTGAGCTTTTTGCGGCTCTCCGGCATTTCGCCGTCTTTCGTCACGACAATTTGGTCCGCTGTAACGGAAGCGACTCGGCCAGCGTCGGTCGCGACGATGACCGCGCGGGAATCGCGCGCCACTTTCGACTCGAGACCGGTGCCGACGAGCGGCGCTTCGGAAACGATCAGCGGCACGCCTTGACGCTGCATGTTTGAACCCATGAGCGCGCGGTTAGCGTCGTCATGTTCGAGGAATGGGATGAGCCCTGCGGCAACGGAGACGAGCTGTTTCGGCGAAACATCCATGTAGTGGACTTTCGTCGGCTCGACTTCGAGGAAGTCGCCGCGGTAACGGACGGAAACTTTTTCGCCGGTAAAACGGCCTTTCTCATCCATCGGCGCGTTGGCTTGTGCGACGATGAAGTTCTCTTCGCGGTCACCGGTCAGATAATCGACCTGATCGGTCACTCGCCCATTTTCGACTTTGCGATATGGCGTTTCGATGAAGCCGAATTCATTAATCCGCGCGAATGTCGACATCGAGCTGATGAGACCAATGTTTGGACCTTCCGGCGTTTCGATCGGACAGATGCGACCGTAATGCGATGGATGAACGTCGCGCACTTCGAAACCCGCGCGGTCGCGCGAGAGCCCGCCTGGCCCGAGCGCGGAGAGACGACGTTTGTGCGTCAGCTCTGCCAGTGGGTTGGTTTGATCCATGAACTGCGAGAGCTGCGAACGACCGAAGAAATCGCGCACCACGGCACTGAGTGCTTTCGGATTGATCAGCTTCTGTGGAGTCATGCCGTCGATGTTGACGTCGAACAGAGTCATGCGCTCCTTCACGAGACGCTCGGTGCGGGCGAGGCCAACCCGACACTGGTTCGCGAGCAGTTCGCCCACCGTGCGAACGCGGCGACTGCCGAGGTGATCGATGTCGTCGAGAGTGCCTTCGCCGCGACGAAGATTGATGAGATACTTGATTGCCGCGATGAAATCCTTGTCGGTGAGAATGCGCTCGGTCAGATCGACGCTAATGCCGAGTTTCTGATTGATTTTATAACGTCCGACACGGCCCAGATCGTATTTCTTTGGGTCGAAGAAGAGACGCTTAAGGAGCGCCTTGGCATTCGCGACCGTCGGAGGATCGCCGGGGCGCAGCTTGCGATAAATGTCTTTCAGCGCCTCCTCCTGGTCATGCGCCGGATCTTTTTTGAGTGCTTTCACGACGGTGTCGTCGTGCGAAATGTCGATCACCTTTACTTCTTTGTGACCGAGCGCCATGATCTGACGTACCGCGGCAAGAGTGAGCGGCTCGAAGGCGCGCGCTATGGTGACTTCGCCGTCGAGCACATCGGCTGTCAGCACTTTGGTCGCGAGGCTCGCCTCATCGAGCTTTTCGCTCAGCTTCAAGTTTTCGATGTTGTAGAAAAGCTTGATTACTTCTTCGTCCGATCCGTAGCCGAGAGCACGAAGGAAAGTGGTGGCGAGAAATTTCCGGCGGCGTTTGCGGCGATCCAGGTAGATGTAAAGAAGATCGGCGGTATCAAACTGCACTTCGATCCATGAGCCCCGGTCAGGAATGATGCGGAAGCTGTAAAGCACTTTGCCGTTGAGGTGCACGCTCGACTCGAAGGCGATGCCGGGTGAACGATGCAATTGACTGACTACGACGCGTTCCGCGCCATTGATCACAAACGTGCCAGAAGATGTCATGAGCGGGATTTCGCCCATGTAAACCTTTTCCTCTTTCGTTCCCTTCTCTTCCTTCAGCAGGAAGGTGACGTGCAATGGCGCGCTATAGGTCTGTCCTTCGCGCTGCGCTTCGAGCGCGCTTAATTTTGGTTCGCCGATTTCGTAGTGGCTGAAATCGAGGACCGCTTTCTCATCATAACTTTCGATCGGGAAGACTTCCTTGAAGACGGTCTGCAGACCGAGGTTCTTGCGTTTGCTCGGCGCGACGTCTTTCTGCAGAAAATCGACGTAGGAATTGAGTTGGACTTCAATCAGGTTTGGCGGCTCAATGGCTTCTTTGATTGCGCCGAAATGGATACGTTCTGTTGCGGTACGGTCTGACATAACTGGTGGCACCAATCTTCTCCTATGGTTAAACCGGCAGCGATCCTGGATTGGAGATCGCGCGGAGTCCGGGGGTCACGGCATTTGCCGAAAAAAGCGGGCAAAAAAAGTGGCAGCAAAACGGCGGTTTGTCAAAGCGACCTCCACCGTTTTGTTGCCAATCTTGAATTCTACCGTCGAGTGCGGAGTAAAAATACCTTGCGCGACCTATTATCCGAAAAGCGGGGGATGGTTAATATCCACATCCTGCCGACGGGCGCAAGGACTTTCTTAAAAGGTCGAAAATCGTGAAGAAACGACGGCTGGGTGTAGCCAGCCGTATCTCCCCTAACGATCCGCGAGCTTATTAGCGTCCCGCGCCTCGTCGACAGATGAAATTTACTTGATCTCGACTTTGGCGCCGGCCGATTCGACCTTTTTCTTGATCTCTTCGGCTTCTTCCTTGGTCACGCCTTCTTTGAGCGATTTGGGCGCGCCTTCGACCAAAGCCTTGGCTTCGGCCAGGCCGAGTCCCGGCACTGCGGCGCGAACCTCTTTAATCACCGCGATCTTGTTGCCGCCCATCTCCTTAAGGATGACGTCGAAAGTTGTCTTCTCTTCGGCTGCCGGTGCGGCTGCTCCAGCGCCAGCCGCGGGTGCTGCCGCCACCGCGACGGGAGCGGCCGCGCTCACGCCCCATTTTTCTTCGAGCTGCTTTACCAAACCAGCAACCTCAAGAACGGTCAGCCCGCTCAGTTGCTCCACCAATGCATTCATGTCTGCCATTTTATTTTCCTCCAATTGCCGCTTCCGGAAGCCTCCGGGAAATTAAGCGCGATAGCCATCGTGCCGGGCAGTTTGTTTTTTTGTATTTCCCTCCCTTCGGGAGGCGAAATCGTTAGTCGTTAATTAAGTTTTTCGGAGCTGAGGGCTCGCTTCCTTCCAAATTCCTTTTTCGTTAGGCCGCGGCTTGCATCGGTTCGCCTTCCTTTTCGGCTTTCGCGTTTAAAAGCCGGGCGAGGGCGGAGGCCGGTTCGTTCAAGGTCCGAACCAGCCGGGTCGCCGGCGCCAGAAGAACACCTAACAATTGCGCCTGCAAAACCTCGCGGCTCGGCAAATCAGCAAGCGATTCCACGTCCGAAGTCGACAGAACATTCATGTCGACCACGCCGACTTTGAGCGCTGCAAGTTTGAACTCCGCCGCGAAACTCTTGAGCACTTTCGCGACCGGCGCGACGTCCTTGTCGCCATAAACGACCGCTGTCTGGCCGTTGAGTTGTTCGGCGATGTCGGGCAAGTTACTCGCGGCAATAGCGCGCTTGAGAAAGCTATTCTTCACCACGTGCACTTCAGCGCCAGTGGAGGCAAGGCGATTTCGCAGCTCGCCGAAATGGGTCACGTTCATCCGCTGGTAATCGGCCACAAGCAGGAACGGCGAGCGGCTTAGTTTCTCGGCAAGGTCCGAGACAATGCTGGTTTTTTCAGGTCTCATGGTGGTGGAATTATTAAATCGTGAATCGCGGTTTAGACGCTGAGATAAGGCGACGGATCGATAGGTAAGCCGGGCGACATCGTGGCGGAAAGGGTTACGCCCTCGAGGAAACGCCCCTTGGCTGTGGGCGGCCGCGCCTTTACTATCGCGTCGATAATGGCGGTTCCGTTTTCTAACAATTGGTTCTCGGCGAAGGAGAACTTACCCACAGGCACGGCGATGTTGCCGTTCTTATCGAGCTTGAACTCTACACGGCCTGCTTTGACCTCCTGGACTGCTTTGGCGGTATCGTCGGTCACGGTGCCGGTCTTCGGATTCGGCATTAGTCCGCGCGGACCGAGAACTTTGCCAAGTTTGCGCACCTCAGACATGGCCGCGGGAGTGGCGACCGCGACATCAAAATCCTGAAAACCTTCCTGGATCTTCTTCACAAGATCCATGAAACCGACATACTCCGCGCCAGCGTTTTTAGCCGCGCGCGCGGCCTCGCCTTCTGCGAAAACCAGCACGCGAACCTGCTTGCCACTGCCATGCGGGAGTGGACAAGTCCCGCGCACCATCTGGTCGGACTGCTTCGGATCAACCCCGAGCCGAAACGACATCGTGACCGTCTGATCGAATTTGGTCGGCGGAAGTTTCTTTAGAGTGCTGACAGCCTCGACGAAGCTATAAGCCTTGGTGCGATCCACCAACCCGACGGCGGCGCGATAACGTTTGCTGCGATTTTTTTGCATGATGGTTTCAGTTCCAACGAGCCTCGCCTGGCGAGACTCTCCTGATTAAGATTTAACCGCGCGAAAAGCCGCGACGGGAGGTGGAAAGTAGCGGAACAACTTCCGCTGTCAAAGCCAATTCCAAGGGCGAATCGCGAAGAGAAGCCGAAGCCCGAGCCCTTCGCCTAATGTCCCCGACTTATTTCTCCGAAGGTCGTCGCGACTCGTACTTCATCGAACCGGTAGGTCGCGCCGCGATTCAGACCAATATTCAGCCGCAGATCGTTAAAGCCAGCCGCTTGGAATTCAGACGACATTTGCAACTGCGCGTCCGGTGAACCGTTCGGGCTGGTCGGGTTCACGTAAAGTTTTTGCGTCCCGCGATCAAAATCCAGCTTCACCACCAGCCAAACGGGCAGGCTAGGAGGAGAGAGATTCGTTGTCGCTGACCCCGCGCCGTCGTTATCGATTCCGAACTCGTTAAGCGCGAACAAGACGCCATACCCTGGAAAGTCGGCCGTGCCAGTACCGGCAGTCAGGTTCACCACCGCGTAACCGGTGCTTCCGCCACCTCCATGGCGGAGGAGAAATCCGAGCCAAACCACTCCGCTGTTCACCGGTGTAAGGTTAGCCACTGCTGTCTGGTTCGCACCGCCGCCGTCGTTGAGCAAGGCGCCGCCACCAGTTGAGTAAATCATTGGGTAGTGTAGACCCGTGACACTTACTTGAGGATCGCCCGATAACAGGCTCCATCCAGTTTGTCCAGGAGGCGCGCCAGCGGGCGGGCCCTGGCCGGCGAGCGGCCCAGCCGGATAATCGAAACTATCGCTGAAGAGCAGGTCACCACGCACCGAAGAGCCACCTAGAGTCGCCGTCACGAGGCCAGCGAGGAGAAGTCGCAGAATAACGTTCCTAGTCTTCATATTGTGATTTCAGGCTTGCCCTGAGGCCGACAGCGTTTCGATTCGTCCGGCTGAAGTCGATGCAAATAAGTCCTCCGAGTGCGCAAACCTGGGTGAATAATGCCGGTCGCATGCAGTTTCGTTTCGAATTTAATCACATCAGTGGCTTTTCGAATCAACAGATCGGATGGAATTCCGGGGAAGTACAGACCAGCCTGAGTTAATCGTCAGATTCAGGCCCTAACGAATCAAGGAACAATATCAGCGCCCGACGTTGACTTGTTCTTTTGGAGTTGTTCGGGCTTCTTCGATCACCTTGTAAGTCAACTGGCGTGAAAGCAGCCAGCGGACGCCAAACATGTCTACCGTCGCCTGCACGGCGCGGTTGCCGAGGCCGTACTTACTCTCGCCGAAGGTGCGGGCTCGATGGTTTACCGGAACTTCCAGCAGCCGATAGCCAGCGCCTTTGACCAGCGCGGGAATGAAACGGTGCATACCCTTGAAAGGCACAAACGCACGCACGCATTCGCGGCGCATGGCTTTGAGCGTGCAGCCCGTGTCGCGCACACCGTCCTTTGTAAATCGGCTCCGAACGAAATTGGCGATTCTACTCGTCAGGCGTTTGACCCGCGTATCCTTCCGCTGCGCCCGGTAGCCGCAGACCAGGTCGGCTCCCCGCTCGACCTCGGCCACCAAACGCGGGATATCAGCTGGGTCGTTTTGCAGATCGCCATCGATCAGCACGACAATCGCGCCGCGGGCCGCCTTAGCGCCGACATAAAGCGCGGCGCTTTGTCCGGTGTTTTTTTCAAAATGAAGAACACGGATTTCCGGTGATTTCGTTAGGCGAGAAAGCGTTCGATCGGTCGAACCGTCGTCGACGAAAATAATCTCGTGATTCACGTGCGCGAGAGCCGCAGACAGCTCCGCCTGGAGAATCGGCACATTTTCCTCTTCGTTGAAAAGCGGAACGACGACCGAAACCGCCGGCGGCGAAGTTTCGTCGTTCATAACGGCATCGTCCGATAGTCGTAGCAGGCAAAGACCTGCACCTCGCGCAACAGACGGTGGCCGGAGCGCACCTCGATCGTGGCAATGGGCTGCGTGCGCTCAAAGCCGCCCCGAATCGCACGCGGCAGGTTCGTTCGCTTTCCGAGTTGCAGATATAGGGCGGTGCGACCGGTGAAGAGATTTCTGCCCGACTCTTCGGTGTAGATCTCGTTAGGCTCGCGCCGTTCGTTAGGTGGCAGTGGCTCAAATTCGTCATAGCGTGGCCAGAAGGAAAATTGGTTCACCATGTCCTGCGATTCCGGGATATAGACCGGTGGGTGGTCCGGGCCTTCGACCCGTTTGTCGGAAAGGTAAAAAGCCAGTTCAGCGGCGCGATCCCGTTCATCGGCAATGAGGAAAACCTTCTGCCCAGTCCGTGTTTCAAAATCGTGACGCACCTTCTCTACCGCATCAGCAAACGACCGCCAGCCTCGCATGCGATCGCTCGGGTCACGGCCGCGCCGATCAATCCCCGTGTTGTTCGTCATCAGCGCGACAAGCAACGCAGTCATGCAGAGGCCGAGGAGCACGGCAGCGTTTGTCCAATGCCGTGCCGCACCGCGCGAGGCCGAACGTTCCCTCCAATAGGATACCGCGAGGATTGCGAGACTGAGAAAAGCGAGTCCGTCCCAGTTGGGCGCGGCGGCTTTGTTAATCGAGAGTAACGCGTAGAAAACGAAAACCGGCAGACCGAACCAGAGAAGATAGAAAACCTTGAAATTTTGTTGCGCGCGCTTCCAGCTTGCGATCGTCGCCCAGGCCAACCCGAAGAAGAGCAGCGGCGAATAGGTCGCAAAATGCTCCCCCAAAAAGCTGAGCAACTCGAGCGGATGAACGCCTGGCGTTTCATTCAGGCTTCCCCGCGATTTGAGATGCGCTAACGTGATCCATGCTCGTTGCGAATTCCAAACGATCGGCGGGATAGTGCAAACGGCGAAAGCAAGGATGAGCAGGTAGAGGTTTGGTCGGAGAAATTCTCGTCGGAGCCGCGACACGAGGGCGAGCACGATTACGATCGAAACCAGCTCCAGCGCGTTGGTGTACTTACAGAGAAAACCAAGGCCAATCAGTAATCCAGTGAGCGGCCACCACCAGGAAAAAGCGGGACTGCGCTCCAGTGCCAGCCAAAAGGTGTAGAACGCCGCCACCCAAAAAAAGATCGAGAGCGGATCGATTGTCATAACAATGCTGCCGAGATTAAAAATAGGCGTCACGTTGAGCGCGATCACCGTCCAAAATCCGGCGAGGGAGCTAAACAAACGCTGCGCCAGATAATAAAGAAGTAGACTTGTTCCAGCGGCGAAGATCGGACTCCAGAACCGGACGCCAAATTCAGTATCGCCAAAGATTGCTGTGCTGGACCGAATCACGAACGCGACGCCGGGTCCTTTGCTGAAGTAGGCGAGCGCCGGCCGCTGCGACCACATCCAATAGTAAGCCTCGTCGGGCGAGAGCTGCGTCGCGCTCAGCAGCAGCAGGCGAATCGACGTGAGAACGAGAAGAAAAATCCAGACCGCGCGTGTCGTGCTCATGCAATTGCGTCGCCTACCAGACGTGGATGCCTAAGGAAAAACTGGGGCGCCCATTTTGCCGCCGCCCTGCGATAGAGGGTTTCAAAGAGCGCGAGCATAAGTGCGGTCGTTCCGGCGGCGAGAAAGACAGTCGCCGCGACATCGCTTGGCCAATGCGCCCCCAGATAAACCCGTGACCAGGCGATTGCTCCGGCAAAAAGAAAATACAGCCAGCCCCAGCGCCTAAAGAAAAAGCTCAGGATGACCGCGATCGTCACATTGTTTGTCACGTGCCCGGATGGAAACGACGGACCTGAGCGCGTTCGGTCACTCCTGTCAGAATAACGAACCGTTACCGGCTTAAAGAGGGTCAGAAATTCCGGGCGCGCCTTGGACAGTTCGATCATCCGGACGCGCTCGACCTGTTTTGGCCGGCGGCGGTCGACAAACTTCTTTAGGCCGGCAGTCAGATTGGCATTCACGACCAGCGCGAGTCCAAGACACAAAATCAACGCGCGCCCTTTGAATCCGCCAAGAATCAGAGCCCACAATACCAGCACCACGATGAGCGGTTTCCATATCTCGATGTTGCTGATCGCAGCCATGAACAAATCGAGAGTTGGATTCGTCCACTGCTGGTTGATCAGGTAAAAGAGCGTTTGGTCCAAGACAGAGCGGGAATTGAATTTTAAGTTTTAGATGGAAACCACGTCGTCGACCGTGCTCTTACTTAAAACTTAACGCTCAAAACTCAAAGCTCTCCCGCATGCCTCGACATTTCTCATTTTGCGTCGCGCTCTTATTTTGCGCCACGACCGGCAACGCCGCCACGCCATCGGCCCAGGAAATTCTCGCACAGGTTCGGCTGCAGCAGTCCCAACAACAGCTCGACCTTCAGGGCCAGCTTCGCTCGGATGCGAACGCGATCCCATTTCGCATCACGCAAACCGGACCAGTCATTCGCTATACGTTCAACAATCCTCCTGAAGTCCTGCAACTTCGTCTCGGCGACGAAAGCTCGTCGCTCGATCTCGTCCTGAAAGACAGCACGAAGAAGTTCGCGGGTGCGCGGCTTGACGAGAAAATTGGCGGCACCGCCGTGACCTATGGCGATCTCGCGCTCAAGTTTCTTTATTGGCCGCGAGCCGAGGTGCTGGGTGAGGACAACATTCGCACGCGCGATTGTTGGAAGGTGCGTCTGCAACCACCGTCGCGCGCCGCGCAATATTCAAACATCCTCCTTTGGATCGACAAAGAGAGCGGTGCGATGATGCGGATCGAGGCCTACGATTGGCTGGGTCGCCTGGAGAAACGATTCGAAGTTGTCTCCGCTCAAAAAATCGACGGCCGCTGGTTCTTGAAGCAAATGCGAATCGAAGAGCTGCAGCCGGGGACCAACAAGGTGATCTTGCGCTGCTATCTCGAAATCAACAAGCCGGGCTAAGGGGATGTGCGAGGTGCGCGCGTCTGTGATCGGCCGCGCTGCAGTCGGTCCTTCAGGTTGAGCAAGAGCCAAAACAACGTAGTAGTGGGCCGATGTTTTCAGCCCGTTTACTTTTCCTGACCTTGATTGCGTTCTCGCCGCTCGCTTCGTTCGCGCAGAACATTCCTCCGCAAGTATCCACGCCGATTGGCGACGCTACGCTTTTGCTGAATGCGAGCGCCGAGGTCGTTCCACTGACCGACCACTTCACCGATCCCGATACGAGTGGAGTCCGCCTAACGACGACGCTCGGCCCGATCGATATTGCGCTCTACGATCAGCGTACGCCGGCAACCGTTGCGAACTTCAAAAACTATGTGGATTCCGGCCGCTATTTCACCACCGATCCGACGACGAACCAGGTCGCGCCGTTATTCTGGCATCGTTCTGTGCCGGGTTTTGTTATCCAGAGTGGAGGCTTTTTTGCGACCGTAGATCCTTCCAATTCGACCCAAGTCGCACCGACGCAGGTGCAGGCATTCGCGGCTGTGCCTAACGAACCCGGAATCTCAAACGAGCGCGGCACGATTGCCATGGCGAAGCTGGGTACCGATCCCAACAGTGCGACGAGCCAATGGTACATCAACCTGGCCGACAATGGCGGCCCACCGAACAATCTCGATACGGTCGACGGTGGCTTCACCGTTTTTGGCCGCATCCTCGGCGATGGCATGACCGTAACGGACGCGATTGCCGCGGTTCCCACTTTCAACTTTGGCGTGCCATTCGATAGCCTGCCGCTGCGCAATTACACTTCGGGGACTCCCACGCTGAACAATCTCATTACCATTCCGGCAATTGACTACGTCTCTTCGTTAACCTTCACGGCCTCGAGCGATCATCCTGCGATCGCCAGCGTGCAGTTCAGTGGCTCGGACCTTCTCGTGAGCGGCAAACAAATTGGGAGCGCCACCATCACCGTGACCGCGACTGACGTGGATGGCGCGCAAGTCTCGCAGTCTTTCGCCGTCACGGTGGTGGCGAACCCGGTCCACCTTGCGAACATCTCAACCCGTGCAGTCGTCGGCGCGGGAGACGATGCGCTCATCGGTGGCTTCATCGTTCGTGGCGATACGCCCAAACGACTTATTCTGCGCGCCATCGGCCCCTCGCTGGCAGGTGCCGGCCTAACGAATGTTCTGGCCAACCCTGTTCTCGAAGTGCATGACGGCACAGGTGCCTTGATCGCTTCAAACGACAACTGGCAGGATGACCCCAACAGTCAGGAGGTGACCGAGGCCGGAATCGCCCCGGCAGATCCTAACGAATCGGCCATCGTTCTCACCCTTCCCGCGAGCAGTGCTGGACTAGGCTACACTGCGCTCGTCCGAGGAGCAGATGGCGGTTCGGGTGTTGGCCTGGTGGAAGTTTACGATGTCGACTCCAGCCCCGGCTCGAGCGTACTCAACATCTCGACCCGCAGCAATGTGCAAACCGGCGACGACGTTTTGATTGGCGGGTTCATCGTTTTCGGCACCGGATCGCAAGAAGTCCTGGTCCGCGCCATCGGCCCATCGCTCGCCGCAGAAGGTGTGACTGATTCGTTAGGCGATCCCACTCTGACGCTTTACGATGCGCAGGGCGCGCAGATCGACTTCAACGACGATTGGCAGGATAACCCGGCGAAGGATCAAATCGAAGCGACAACCATTCCGCCTAGCGATCCAAAGGAATCCGCCGTGCTGGATACGCTCGCGCCAGGCAGCTATACGGCAATCGTGCGGGGTGCGGCTAATACGACGGGGACAGGACTGGTCGAGGTTTACGCGCTGGCGAATCCTTAACGCGTCTTCTGCCTGAAAGGCTGAGATCGCTTCTGCTAGCTGTCCTTGGGAACGCCTGCTTCGACAATCTGGGCAAAGCTGCGCGGGTCGAGGCTCGCGCCGCCGACGAGGGCGCCGTCGATGTCCGGCTGCGAAAGTAGCTCCTGTGCATTGTCCGGCTTTACACTGCCGCCGTATTGAATTCGAACCTTCTCGGCTGTCGCTTCATCCGATAGCTCGCGCAAGATTTGCCTAACGAAGGCGTGCGCTTCTTGCGCCTGTGCGGCGGTCGCAGTTTTGCCCGTGCCAATGGCCCAAACCGGCTCGTAGGCGATAACCGTCTCGAGTAATTCCTTCGGCTCGACCTCCGCCAGGCTGCCCCGCAGCTGAGTCGAGAGCACCTTTTCCACCTCGCCTCTTTCACGCTGGGCGAGCGTTTCGCCAATGCAAAGAATCGGTCGCAGGACCGCCTCGTAAGCGGCGTGCACCTTGCGGTTGATCATTTCATCTGTCTCGCCAAACATCGCCCGTCGTTCGCTGTGCCCGAGCACGACATACCTGACGAAAAGCTCGCGGAGCATCGCGGGACTTATTTCGCCAGTAAAAGCCCCGCTCCTCTCCCAGTGCATGTTTTGCGCGCCGACTTTTACATTCTGCGTTTGCGTCAGCAGCTCGGAGACCTTCGGAATCGAAGTGAAGGGTGGCACAATCACGATCTCAATTTCGTCCGGGTCTCCAACCTCGCGGAGAAAAGTGCCGACAAAGGCTTCCGCCTCGGTTTGAGTCATGTGCATCTTCCAATTGGCGGCGATGATTTTCTTACGCATGGTCGAGGAGCCGGATCGTTAGGCTAAAACTGAAAATAGATAAAGGGAGTGTATCTGGCGGGAACAAATAAGAGCACCGCCGCCACCACGCAACCGTATCCCGCGGCGAAAGCCGGATCCGGCCCGCGACGCCACCAGCGGCCGAAGCAGCCGTCTGAGGCATGAAACCCTCCGGGGGGTTGAGTAATTCGCCCAAGCGAACAGGCCGCGGATCGAGAAGATGTTGTCAAAGATTCCCGAACCAATCCTATGTTCGTTAGGCAGTGGCTCCAAAGTTCGAGATGCGGGCCAGTAAAATCACGCGATTGCCTGGAGCGTTTCAACCTGCGTCGCTGGCAAAGATTAGACTGTCGGAGCAATGTCTGGCGAATCAGGCCAGTTTCGTTAGGCTGCGTCGCTCAAAGCCGCGACTCCCGGCAACTCCTTGCCTTCGATCAGCTCGAGCGAGGCCCCGCCGCCGGTGGAAATGAAGGTCATCTTGTCCGCGAGCCCGGCTTGCGTGACCGCCGTGACCGAATCGCCACCGCCGATGATCGTGGTCGCTTTCGATTCGGCCATTGCCTCCGCGATTGCTTCTGTGCCTGCGGAAAATTCCTGAATCTCAAAAATCCCGGGCGGGCCGTTCCATAGGATTGTCTTCGCGCGTGCGATCTCGCTCTTGAAAAGGGCGATCGTGAGCGGGCCGATATCGACCGCCTGCCAACCATCCGGGATATTATAGTCGTGCGAAATACGGCCGCTGTGGCGGGTGGCGGCGCCCGGCTTGATTTCTTCTGCGCCGAGGATGTCGATCGGCAGGAGAAAGCGAACACCTTTCTCCTTGGCCAACTGCACCAGCTCATGTGCGAGGTGGAATTTGTCACGCTCTACCTTGCTGCTACCCATCCCGACTCCTTCGGCTTCGAGGAAGGTGTTCGCCATCGCGCCGCAGATGAGGATCGTGTCGGCCTTGTTCATGAGGACTTTGATCACGCCGATCTTGTCCGAGACTTTGGCGCCGCCGAGGATGACGAGAAAAGGCTTCGCGGGATTAGCCAGCTCGTCCTGGAGATATTGAAGTTCTTTTTCCATGAGGAAGCCCATGGCGGCTTGGCTGACGAACTTGGTAACACCCGCGGTTGAGGCATGGGCGCGATGGGCTGTGCCAAAGGCGTCGTTGACATAAAGGCCGTCGCTCAGCTCGGCGAGCGCTTCAGCAAAAGTTGGATCATTCGCCTCTTCTCCAGCATTAAAGCGAAGATTCTCGAGGAGCGTGACGTCGCCATCCTTCATGTCTTTCACGATTGCTTCCGCATCCGCGCCGATGCACTCGTGACTGAAGGCGACCGGATGACCGATGAGATCGTGCAAGGCGTGGCCGACCGGCCGGAGTGAATACTTTTCCACCGGTTGGCCTTTCGGCCGGCCGAGATGTGCCATCAGGACCGTCTTCGCTCCGTGCTCGCGCAAAAAGTTGATCGTCGGCAAACTCTCGCGCATACGCGTGTCGTCGGTGATGGCGACCTGCCCGTTATGGTTCTCCATCGGAACGTTGAAATCGACGCGCACCAGAACGCGTTTCCCTCGGACATCGAGATCCCGGACGCTGAGCTTTTTCATTCTATGAGATCATCTCCAGCAGCTCGACGCAGCGGTTGCTATAGCCCCACTCGTTGTCGTACCAGCCAACCACCTTAACCAGCTTGCCCTGCGTGAGAGTAAGTGCGCTATCGAAGATGCAGGAGTGCGGGTTGCCCACGATATCGGCCGAAACGAGCGGTTCGTCGCTGTATTCGAGCACGCCTTTGTAGCTCGCGTCGTTCTCGGCCTTCTTGAATGCGTCGTTGATGGTTTGGACGCTGACCTCCTTCTCCACCACGGCGGTGAAATCAGTCACGGAACCATCCGGAGTCGGGACGCGAAAGGCGCCGCCGTTTAGTTTTCCTTTCAGTTCGGGTAACACTTCGCCGATCGCTTTCGCGGCGCCCGTGCTCGATGGAATGATGCTTACTGCAGCAGCCCGGGCTCGGCGCAGATCTTTGTGCGGGAGATCAAGGATGTTCTGATCGTTCGTGTAGCTATGAATCGTGGTCATGAAGCCGGTCACAATTTTGAAGTTCTGATGCAGTACCTTGACCATCGGCGCGAGGCAGTTGGTCGTACAGCTCGCGTTCGAGATGATATTCATCGTCGAACCATCATAGATGTCGTCGTTGATCCCGAGGCAAATGGTTGCGTCCGGGTTTTTCGCTGGCGCGCTGATGAGCACTTTCCTGGCGCCGCCGACAAAGTGGAGTTCCGCCTTTTCCCGATTAGTAAAAAGCCCGGTCGACTCGAGAACCACATCTACCCCGAGATCCTTCCAAGGCAGCTTGGCCGGGTCGCGCTCCTTCAGGATTCTGATCTTGTGGCCACGCACGACGATGTTCTCTTCGTCGTAACCGATCTGCCCGTCGAATTTCCCATGAACCGAATCCCACTTGAGCAGATGCGCGAGGGTGTGGGTGTCAGTGAGATCGTTGATTGCCCGGACCCGCGCGACCTGCTCTTGAGACATAGCGCGCAGGACGTTGCGTCCAATTCGGCCGAAGCCGTTGATGCCGAAGTTTGCCATAGGAAAAAAACTAACAGTTCTTGTTACGTTGCCGGCTACCGCTGGGCGGCCGTGTCGACCTTACCTTTAGAGCGCGGCGAAAGCTGAGGCAAGCCAATGAACAAAAAGGCCTTTCGCGTAGTCGAAAATCGGCTCATGCACTGCCTGACAAAATTTCTTTTTCTTGGGCTCACTGCGATTAGCGCACTCGCCACCGCGCCTCCTGCTGACTCCGCTTCGGCTGGCGCGAGAATCCCGAATGTTCTTGTTCTCGGCGACAGTATCTCGGCCGGTTACGGCTTAAGGCGGGCCGATGCTTATCCTGCATTACTTTCCGAAAAAGCGGCGAGCATGGGAAAGCGCTTGCACGTTATCAACGCTGGCGTCAGCGGTGATACCACGACTGGCGGGCTGCGTCGGCTTGGGCGCTTGCTCGATCGTCGCGTCGATATCCTGCTCATCGAGCTGGGAATCAACGACGCTTTTCGTGGTGTGCCAGTCCCGCAGATCGAGAATAACCTGCAAGCAATCATCGATCGCACACGCGCTCGTTGTCCCGAAGTGACCGTGGTGATCGCAGGACTGCAAATACCCGGCTATTCGCGCGGCGATTACCTCACCGCCTTCGGCGCCATGTATGTCCAGCTTGCGCGACGCAACCACGCCGACTTGGTGCCGTTTTTTCTTGAAGGTGTGATTGGCAACCCGGCGCTCAACCTGCCAGACATGATCCACCCCAATGCCGGCGGACAGAAAATTCTCGCTGCCAACATCTGGCCGGTGCTGGAAAGTGCACTGAACCGAAAGTCGTAAAGCGACCTTGCCTAACGACCAAAGCGTGCCGTCAGTTCGCCGCGGCCGATCACATGGCCGGCCATCGCGCCATCTAGTGCGGAGCGTTTTGCACCCGGTCTGAGATCGAGCTTTTTGTCCAGGGCAAAGACGCGAAAGAAATACCGATGCAGCGAGGGTGGGCACGGTCCGCCA
This sequence comes from uncultured Verrucomicrobiae bacterium, assembly GCA_963786175.1. Taxonomy (GTDB): domain Bacteria; phylum Verrucomicrobiota; class Verrucomicrobiia; order Chthoniobacterales; family UBA10450; genus JAICXG01. The sequence continues at coordinate 193,139 of CAWAYD010000006.1, forward strand.
TAACCAGGTTTGCCGAAATCGTTTTCCCCCTGCGCCGCGCCCGCCGGCACACTGTTGGCGGAAATCTGCTTCGTCGCGGGGTCGATATTCCAGACTAACCAGTGACTAAAGACTCCGCCCGGCGCGTCCGGATCATCGATAATCAAGGCAAGACTTTTCGCGCCGGCGGGAACGCCGTTGAACTCCAGCGGCGGGTTTTGATTCGCGCCCTTGCAGGTAAACCGAACGGGAATCATCGATCCTGACTTAAACGCAGAACTAGTCACTGCGATTGAAGCTTGAGCTTTGGTTTGAGGGATGAAGGCCAAAGCGACTATCGCCGTTCCGGTGAAGACCCAGGCTTTCATTCGTTAGGCTCGCTTCAACCGGGCGCTGCGCTCGTAATTTGACGGAAGGCGGAAAGGAAGGTTTCCATTTCCGTCTTCTTTCCAATCGTAACTCGCAGGTGATTTGGCATGGCTCGAAACAACCGCCCCACCTCCACGTCGTGATGCTTTAAGGTTGCGATGAGAGGCACGACGGGACGTTGCGCGTCCAACATGATGAAGTTGGTCTGCGAAGGAATGGTCTTGAATCCTATTCGCTCTAACTCTGCGATCGTAAACTCGCGCGTTTCCTTGTTGCGCTGGCGCCCGAGGTCGACCTCGCCCGGATCGTCGAGACCAGCGCGGGCGGCCACGATAGCCATAATATTAATGCTGTCCCACGGCTGTCGCGCGTGCAGCCGTTCAATTGCGATGGAGTGTCCGATGCAATAACCGCAGCGCAATCCGGCCATCCCGTAAATCTTGGAAAAGGTGCGCGCTACGATGAGGTTGGAATGGTCTCGCACCAGGGGGATCACGCTCTCGTAGTCGCCGCTATCGGCATAGTGATAATAAGCCTCGTCCACCAGAATCGTGGTGTCGTCGGGCACTTTCGCGATGAAATCACGTAGCTCGCTTTTCGGGGTAATGCTGCCGGTTGGGTTATTGGGATTGCAAAGATAGACGAGCCCTTTCTTTGCCGCGCCGAGCATCTTTTCCAAGTCGTGGCTGTAGCTCGAGGTGAGCGGAATCTTCACAATCTCCGCGCCGTTGTTCGTTGCGTGATAAACGATCGCTTCGAAGGTCGGATCGGCCACGACAAGGGTGCCACCGAATTTCTTGTCGGCCGAGAGTGGCCCGGTGAAAACTTCGGCGCACAATTTGAGAATCTCTCCTGAGCCATCGCCCAGGAGGATTTGTTCCCGCCCGACGTTGTTAAGTCGAGAGAGCGCAGAGACCAGTTCGCCGGCATGGTCGTCGGGGTAACGACAGGCGAGGGAAAAAGAGTCGCGCATGGCCGCAAGCGCCCTTGGTGATGGCCCATAAGGGTTTTCATTTGCACTCAGCCTGACGACGCTGCCGCGCGCGGTCGTTGCGCTCAGGTCATCGGCAAAAGTAAGCGCGGGGCGGACGACCGCGGCCGCCGCTCCCGCGCCTAACAATTGTGCGAATTTTCGCCGGGAGATGCTCATCTCATGAACCGTTTCCGCCGATCGGACGCTATTTCCTGCGCGCGTAATCGATCTCCATCGTTTTCACTTCCTGACTGCCACGCGTTTCATACCATTCCAGCGTCATGTGGTCTTTGTCATCCACCTTCACTACTTCGCGCATTTTCTGCTTCATACCGGGCATCGGTTCGTATTCTCCGGTGTAGGTGAAGCTCTTGCTCGCGTCGTCGTAAGTTCCCTCCGACATCATGATGCCAGTGCCCATGTTATCGACCCATGTGCTGACGAATTTCTTTTTCACGTTGTCGTAGCCTTCCGTGCCACGCCCTTGGAATTGGGTCGTCATCATTTTCCCATCCGGACCCGGCATCTGCATCTTGCCTCTTACCTCCATGACCACATAACGACCACCCATGATCGAACGTCGAGTTGCCATTCCTTTGGAGATGTCCGGTTTGCTGCTCGGGTCGCCGTTCATCCACATCTTAACGGTGTAAGTCCAGGCACCGTCGAGACTGGAGAGCAACTTGTGATTTTCATTCAGCTTCGCCATCTCCATCATCTGCTTCATCATCTCGGCGTCGTTAGGCTGGCCGGCCGCGGGTGAGGCGGACGCGTCGTTAGGCTTCGGCTCCTCTGCACAGAGAGGCGCCACGAAAAAAGCCGCGCTCAAGGCCGCGGCGATTGTTCCAACTCCCAGGGTAAGTGTCTTCATGAGGCGATCTTTTTCGGAGGCGGTCGCCCTGTCAAGCCTTTGCAGGCAAGGGGAATCCGGCCGTCGCGCGGCTGTCGACTACCAGCCGAGAATCTTCGCGAAAATGAGCGGCGCCACGATGGTGGCGTCGCTTTCGATGACGAAGCGCGGGGTGGTGGCGCGGAGTTTGCCCCAGCTGATTTTCTCGTTAGGCACGGCGCCCGAATAAGAACCGAAACTTGTGGTTGAATCGCTGATCTGGCAAAAGTAACCCCACTCCGGAACCTGATTGCTGACCACGTCCTGGTTCAACATCGGCACGACGCAGATGGGAAAATCGCCTGCGATGCCGCCACCGATTTGAAAGAAGCCGACTGAGCTTTGCTCGGTGACCGTTTGATACCATTTCGCCAGCTCGATCATGTACTCAATTCCCGAGCGCATCGTTTGCACATCCGGCAGCTCGCCGGTGATGTGACGCGCCGCGTAGATGTTCCCGAGAGTCGAGTCTTCCCAGCCTGGTACAAAAATCGGAAGACTCTTCTCCGACGCAGCCATCATCCAGCTGTCAGCCGGATCGATCTCGTAAAATTCCTTCAACCGAGAGCTCCGCAGGACACGAAAAAGAAATTCGTGTGGGAAAAGACGTTCCTTCTTTTGCGCCGCGTCGCTCCATTCTGCCATGACCGCTTTCTCGAGGCGGCGAATCGCATACTCCTCCGGGATGCAGGTGTCGGTGACGCGATTGAGATGACGGCGCAAAAGACCCTCCTCCTCCTGGGGCGAAAGCTCGCGATAATGCGGAATGCGTTCGTATTGGCTGCGCGCCACGAGGTTGAAAATATCCTCCTCGAGGTTCGCGCCGGTGCAGGTAATCGCGTGCACTTTGTCGGTGCGAATCATCTCCGCGAGTGAAACCCCCAGCTCGGCTGTACTCATCGCGCCGGCGAGGGTAATCATCATTTTCCCGCCCTTCTCGAGATGCGCACGGTAGGCATTGGCAGCGTCCTTAAGAACCGCAGCATTAAAGTGCCTGTAGTGGCGATCGATAAATTCGCTGATCGGACCGGCTTTCATCGGAGGTCGCGTTTTGTTCTTAAGTCGTGATTCACCGGCGACAACTTATCTGCGCCGACAAACATTGGGCACGCAATTTCTTGCAGAAAAAATTTTCGCCTTCAAGACAAGGTCGCAAGAATTCGCGCCAGAAGAGTCTGTGGCAAGATGCCGAGCAACAAAACAAAGATCGCCAGCAACGACACAACAAGCCGCGGCAAAAAAGGTTGGAACGAAGGTTGATTGATTGCGGGGGAGGATTCGCTCACGAAAATCATCTTCAATACGATGAGATAATAATAGAGCGAGACGAGACTGCCGAGCAGCGCCAGGATGACGAGCCAGAGAAGACCATTGGTGGGTGTCGCGCTCATGGTGACTTTGAAGAGATAAAACTTGCCAAAGAAGCCGGCGAGCGGCGGCAACCCGGCGAGCGAGAGGATGAAGATCGCCATGCAGGCCGCGAGCAGCGGCGAACTGTTACGTAATCCGGCAAAGTCGGAAAGATTGTCGCCGCCGGTCTCTTGCCTAACGAATCCGACGACGCCGAAAGCGCCGATGAGTGTGATGGCGTAGATCGTCGTGTAAAAAAGCGTCGCGGAATAGCCAGCCGGCCCACCCGCGATAAGCCCGAGCAAGGTGTATCCGCCTTGAGCAACCGCGGAATAAGCGAGCAGTCGGCGAACATTTTTTTGCGCAAGCGCCGCCAGGTTCCCGACGATAATCGAGAGCGCCGCAAGCACCGCCACGACCGGTTGCCAGCCTGCGCCCAAGGCGTGCCAGGCCGCGCTCCCGGGCACATTTCCGAATGCCCTCAGCAGAATTTTCCCCAGGACAAGAAACGACGCGACCTTGGAGCCCGAAGCGATGAACGCGGCAGTCGAAATCGGCGCGCCCTGATAGGCGTCCGGCGCCCAAAGATGAAACGGCGCTGCCGCGATCTTGAAAGCGAAACCGATCAGCGTCATGACAATTCCCGCGACCAGCAGCAGTGGCAGCGGCGTAGTCGTCAGGCGCGCGCCGATCTCGCTGAGAGCGGTTGTGTTCGTCAGGCCATAAACGAGGCTCAGCCCAAAGAGGGTGAACGCACTCGCAACACTGCCAAAAAGAAAATACTTCAAACCGGCTTCCGCCGACTGTTGACTCATTTTTGCAAACGCAGTCAGGATGTAGAGCGACAGCCCGGTCAGCTCGAGGCCGATAAAAATCATGAGGAGCTCTTCGCTTCCGATGAGCAGCATGAGTCCGACGGTGGCGAGGAGAATCATCGCGATGTATTCGGCTTTGTTAGGCAGAGTTTCCGCGCGCACAAGGAAGAGACTGAAGAAGGCAAGAAGCAACGCGATGACCTGAAAAAGCGAATTGAGAGGAGAGATCACGAGCATTCCGTGACTGATCGAAGCCTGCGACGGCAGCCCAACGACAGCGACAATTGCCGCGATCAGCCCCAAGGCTGCGATCAGCAAACAGGAATTTGTCCCGGCGACGGAAGAGCGCGCCACGGGCGTCAGGCGAACTGGCTCAAGTGCAACCCCCGGCGTACCGGCATGCCGTCCCGTTATCAGCCCAACCGTCAAGACGACCAAAGCCGTCACGACCACGATGGCCTCCGGCGCGGCGAGCTGAAGCAGTTGCAGATAGTTCATCGCCGTAAAAATCTCATCGTCTCAACTGCCGGCATGATTCGATCGAAGAGCAACTTCGGGTAAAGGCCAACGGCGAGAGTCGCGAAAATGAGCAGACTCGCGCCCAATTTTTCTGCGAGCGTCGCCGGCTCGTTAGGCGTGGGTACGACCTCGACCGCGGCGGACATTCGATCGTCGCCAAAAAAAGCCTTCTTCAAGGCGCGGAGGGTGAAGGCTGCGACGAGCACCATGCCGAGCCCGGTAATCCAAACCGCAAGCGGATATGCTTTCCACGCCCCGAGCAAGATGGTGATTTCGGCCGCAAAGCCGCTGAACCCTGGAATCCCCATCGAGGCCGCCGATGCGAGAACGAAGGCGACAGCGAGAAAGGGCATTGTCCGACCCAGATTCATTCTGGAGAGATCGTCGAGGTTGCGGGTGTGCGTTCGGTAGTAAACCGCGCCAGCCAGCGCGAAAAGCAACGCGCCGATGACCCCATGGGAAAACATTTGCAGGACTGCGCCAGAGACGCCTAACGCATTCGCCGTGGCCAGGCCGAGCAGGACAAAACCCATGTGGCTCACACTTGAGTAACCGATGACGAATTTGAGATCGCTCTGCCGCAAGGCCACACCTGCGGCATAGACGATTCCGATGACGGCAAGAACCGCGATCCATTTACTCCAGAGGTCAAAGCCCGAAGGAAAGAGATTGCAGGCGACCCGCAGTGCGCCATATGCGCCGAGCTTCATTACAATGCCGGCGAGAAGCATCGAGCCCGCCGTCGGTGCGGCCACGTGGCCGGTCGGGGCCCAGGTGTGCAGCGGCCAGATGCCGCCGAGCACGGCAAAGCCGAGAAACAAAACAGGGAAAGCCCAGCCTTGAAGCTGCGGTGTGAAGGAGAACTGCGCGAGTTGCTGGAGGTCGAATGATCCCGCGGCGTTGGCCATTGCGAGGATGCCGATGAAGACGAGCGCGCCGCCAAAGAAGGAATAAAGAGTCAGCTTCATTGCGCCGTACTCCTTGTTGGTCGAGCCCCACGTCGCGATGAGGAAATACTTCGGAATGATGACCAGTTCGTAGAAGACGAAAAAGAGGAAGAGGTCGGCGCTGAGGAAAACGCCGTAGGAGCCCGTCACCACGAGCAGCAGCCAAAAGAAGAATTCGTTAGGCCGCTCCACTACTTTCCAGGAAAAGAGAACCGCGCAGATTGCGGTTAGACCCGTTACCAATGTCATCGTTAGGCTGATGCCGTCGGCGGCCAGATGAAAGCTGCTCCCGATCGCTGGAATCCACGGCGCCCTAACGAGCGTCGTGAATGATGCGAAGTCGGCGCCGCGTGCAAAGAAGGCAGCCAAAGCCACCACAAGACCGGTGGTCGCGGTGGCGAGCGCGAGCCAGCGCGAAGTGGCCCGAGGCGAGAGCAGTACCGACAACGGCTCCAGCCAGGGACAGATAAATCGTCCAGGCGATCATTGGGCGCGCTCGATTCCTGAAGGGGTTGCGATTCGATCGGCTGGAACGATTTGCTTCGTCATGACGCGCTTAACCCAAGACTTGCGCAAGGTGCGCGACCGTGGAGTTAAAGATGGTGGTGACGAACTGAGGTGCGATTCCGACCGCGAACATGAGCAGCGCTACCGGCACAATAGTCCATCGCTCGACCAGGCTAAGATCTGGCGTACTGCTGCAGTTTTCCGACAAAGGTCCACTGAAAAGCGCCTGCATCGCCCGCATGAAAACGACGGCCGTGATGAGCAGTCCAAGCGCCGCGACTGCGCTGTAACCGGCCACGAGCGCGAAGGAACCTTTGAAAATCAGGAATTCGCCCACAAAGCCGTTCAGCCCGGGTAAGCCTAACGACGAAAACATGGCGACGCTCATCCAGCCGCAAAGCAGGGGCGTGCGTTGCATGAGACCGCCGAAATCATTGAGTCCGCGCTTCCCGGAGCGTTGCTCGAGCAAGCCGACAAAATAAAAAAGTGCCGCTGCAGTGATCCCGTGATTGAGAATTTGCAAAAAGACGCCGCTGAGGGCCGCTTGCGCTTCGTTAGGTGAAACAGTGGAGGTCGCGCTCACAGCGAAGAGCCCGAGCATGCAATAGCCGAGATGGTTGACCGAGAGATAGGCCACCATTCGTTTCAAGTCTCGCTGTGCCCAGGCGGCGAGTGAGGCGAAAACAATCGAAGCGACCGCCAGGCCGAGAAGCCAGGAACCGACCACTTTCATTTCGTTAGGGAAAAGGGGCAGAAGCAACCGGATAAAACCGTAAACTCCCATCTTCGAGAGCGCGCCGGTCAGGACCATCGAGACCCCGGTGGGGGCGGCTTCGTAGGCATCCGGCAGCCAGGTATGAAAAGGAAAGAGCGGCACCTTCACCGCCAGGCCAAGAAAGATGCCGGCGAAGGCCAGCCATCGAATATTTCCCTGGAGCAAGCCGAGTTTGCCTAACGAAGCTAGTTCGGCAAAATCGAAAGTTCCCCTGACGAAATAAATCCCGAGAAACGAGAGCAACATCGCCACGCTGCCGAGAAAGGTGTAGAGGAAAAACTTGGTCGCGGCCCAGTCGCGCTTCGCTCCGCCCCAGATCTTGATGAGCAGGAATCCGGGGATCAGGCTCATCTCATAGAAGAGGAACCAAAGGATGAAATTCTGCGCGGTGAAGACGCCGTAAAGCGAGGCCTGCATCACGAGCATCAGCGCGCAAAATCCACGGTCCATTCTTTGCGCGAGGAGCGCGAAGGGAAAAACCAGCGAGGTCAGGAGAACCAGAAGCAGACTTAAACCATCAATCCCAAAATGCAGTTCCGCGCCAATCGCCGGGATCCAAACGTGGCGCGCCACCATTTGCAGGCCCGGTGTCGCCGAATCGAAATGGACCCAAAGCATGAGGGCGAAGAGCGCGGTGAAGAAGTTGCTTCCGAGCGCGACCGCTCTGGCATAATAACGCGGTGCAACGCTGACGAAGAGCGAGCCCAGGATTGGAAAAAAAATCAATCCGGCGATCAGGTGAGCCATGCGTAGAAAATGAAGAGCGCGACCATCGCGAGCGCGATCGCTCCGAGATACGTTTGGACCTGGCCGGAATGACCGCGCGCGATTCCGCGACCGAAGCCGCGTGCCCAATCGGTCGCTTCGTTGACACCGCCATTGATCACGCGTTCGTCGAAAGCTTTCGTTAGAGTGCCGAAGAAACGACTTAGTGCGCTGCCCAGCCGAAAGAGTCCATCCCAGAGATATCGATCGAGGACGTCGGAAAGCCGGGCGGAAAAACGCGCCAGAGCCAACACCGTCCAATCGTAGAGCTCATCGAGCCACATCCGATTTTCAAGAAAGCGAAAGACTGCCGGCAGGGCGCGTTCGACCGGATCAGTTTCGCCAGCACCTCGATAAATCAGCACACCGAGTCCAATGCCGAGCGCGACGAGGACGAGCGACACATAGAGCGCCGGCGTAACGAAGAGCGACCAGTTCAAGACTGGTTGTTCGCCTGACAAATACGAATGCAACCAGGGCCAGGCTGGCGTGAGGACAAGGCTGAAGACGATCGCGCAAGTCGCCAGGACAATGAGGGGCACCGTCATGACCGGCGAACTCTCATGCGCGTGATCCGACGCACTACCCTGTGATCCAAAGAAGACGTAAATCATTTGTCGCGTCATGTAGAGCGCAGTCAGGACCACGCCGAGCAGCATGAGATCATGTGGCAGACGCGATGCACTCCACTGCGAGGTGGCGTGAAGAATGTCTTCCTTTGTCCAGGCGCCGGAGAAAAAGAGCGGCACTCCGCTCAATGCCATCATGCCAATGGCGTAGGTGAGAAAGGTAACCGGCATGAGCCGACGCAATCCACCCATCTTCCGGATGTCTTGCTCGTCGTGGCAACCGTGAATGACCGAGCCCGAACCGAGGAAGAGGAGTGCCTTGAAAAACCCATGCGCGAGCAGATGCATGATCCCGGCCGCCACGCCGCCGACACCTAACGAGACCATCATCAACCCAAGCTGGGAAACCGTGGAATAGGCGAGAATGCGTTTGATGTCGACCTGGGCGACGGCAATGAGCGCCGACATGAGTGCGGTGATCACGCCGATCCAAACCACGACAGTGAGCGAAGTGGTGACACCGTGAATTTCGCCTAACGAAAAAAGCGGGTAGACCCGCGCGACCAGGAAAACACCTGCCGCCACCATGGTTGCGGCATGAATAAGCGCACTCACCGGGGTGGGACCTTCCATCGCGTCCGGCAGCCAGACATGAAGCGGGAATTGACCTGACTTCCCGGCCGCGCCGCAGAAAATGAGGAGCGCAACCCAGGTGGCGCCCGGGCCTAACGACATCAAGGCCGCCGATTCGAGCGCGCCTTTTCCGCCATCGTAAAAGAGGAGCGTCCCGGTCCGCCCGTAGAGCCAGAGCATGCCGATGAAGAAACCGATGTCACCGATTCGCGTGGTAATGAAAGCCTTCTTCGCCGCGGCTGCGGCGCTCGGTTTATGGATCCAAAAACCAATCAGCAGATAGGACGCGAGTCCGACCAGTTCCCAGCAGATGAAGAGGAGGAGGAGGCTGTTTGCGATTACCACGCCAAGCATGGCGGCGGAGAAGAACGAGAGATAGGCAAAGAAGCGTGTGAAATGCGCGTCCTCCGCCATGTAGCCGATGCTGAAAACAAAAATCCACAGACTCACGAATGTAATCATGACCAGCATCACGGCGGTCAGTGGGTCGAGGACAAAGCCGAGGCGCAGAGCTTGCTCGCCGAAGGTGAACCAGGTGAAATTCTGCACCGCGCGATAGCCCGGGGTCGGGAGCGTGTTCGCGAAAGCGCCTAACGAGAGAAGGAGCGCGACGACCTGACCGGCAACAGCCAACCCGGCGGCGAAGCGACGTTGGAAATTCGTTAGGCTAAGAACAACCAATGCCACCATCAAAGGCACCGACGGGATGAGCCAGAGATGAGAGACGATCCAGCTACTCATCCCTTAAGCTCATCGATCTCGTCGATGTTCGTCGTCCGAAAATGGCGATAAACCGTGATCACGAGTGCGAGACCGACGGCCGCTTCCGCGGCTGCGATGCCGATGGCGAAAATCGTGATCATGACGCCGGTTGGCGGCGCAGGCTGGGGGCCGAATCGCCAGAAAGCAATGAAATTCAAACCAGCCGCCGCCAACATCATCTCGATGCCGATCAGAATGAAAATCGCGTGGCGACGGCTGAGTACTGCAAGAAGGCCAATGCAAAAGAGCGCCGCGGAAATGACGAGGAAAAGTTGGAGCGTTGGCGTCATCGTCAGGCGATTTTTTCGCAAACCGGAGACCGGTGGCGGCCTAGTCGAAGCGAGCTGGATTCCTGGGAAGCTAAGAAACAGGCTGGCGGCGCCTGCGCTGGCTTTCGTCGACCGCCACGGCTTACCGGCGCGCGAACTGTGCTCCCGTCAGAATGGCCTTTGCAGCTCATCGCCTTTCCTCCATCACGAGCACGAGCGCGCCGATGAGCGCGGCAGTGAGAATCACGCCAATGCATTGCAGCGGCCAGACGTAATCGGTCATGAGCGCCTCGCCAATTTGTTTCACCGTCAGGCCCGCGAGAGGTTGCGCGGCTGAAGACAGATTCGAGCTCTTGAGAATCGCCCAAAGCAATCCGGCAAAGACCGCCAGCGCGATGAACACACCACTCCAATTGAAGCCATGATCCTTTTCCAAATCGCGGCGCGTAAGGAGAATGGTAAAGACGATCAGGACCGCGACGGCACCGACGTAAACGAAGATCTGCACCAGCCCGACAAACTCCGCGCCTAACAAAAAGTAAAAAGCTGCCACGCCGACAAACGCCGCCGCGAAACTGAGGGCCGCGTGGACCAGTTTGCCCAGGGTCGCTGCCGCCAGCGCCGCCGCCAGGGTGAAGATGGCGATGAAAATAAAGGCGACGCCGTTCATTCAGCGAAACGATAGCTGCGCGGGGCGAACTTCTTTCCCGTCTCGAGGAAGCGCGTGAGCGCAAAATAGACCAGCAGCACAACACCTAACGATAAGAGCCAGCTGAGGTATCGATGCCCGGCATAATGCCAGACCGCTGCCGCGAGCATGCAGGCGAACGCCATCGGAAGCATGAACTTCCAGGCAAAATTCATTACCTGATCGACTCGCGTACGCGGAAGAGTGCCGCGCACCCAGATGAAAACAAAAACTATCGCGCCTAATTTTGTAAAGAACCAGAGCCAGGACGGGACGAACTCAAGGAAGGGCAGCGGAGCCTGCCAACCGCCGAGGAAGAGCGTCACCGCGAGCCCGCCGACGGCAAACATCCCCAGATACTCGCCGAGAAAAAAGATCGCGTATTTAAACCCGGAATACTCCGTCATGTGTCCGGCGACGATTTCCGATTCGCCTTCCGGCACGTCAAAGGGCGTGCGGTTCGATTCCACGAGTGCGGCGACAAAAAAGAGGATGAAACCGGCCGCGCCCCAGGGCGTGAGGACAAACCAGTGCGGAATGAAGCCTAACGAGTAACCGCCTTGGGCCGCGACGATCGAATCCGGTGAGAGCGAGCCAACCACCATCACCACCGGAAGGACGGTAATGATAAGCGGCAGCTCGTAGCTCACCATTTGGGCGATGGCGCGCATTGCGCCGAGCATGGAAAACTTATTGCTGCTCCCCCAACCGGCCATGAAAACGCTCAATTCCGTAGTCGAGCCGACAGCGAAGAAAAACAGAATCCCACCGTCGATTGCGAACGGCGTCATATTGCGCCCGTAGGGAATGATGCCGAGTGCGAGAATCGCCGTCATCGCGATCAGGATCGGCGCGAGAAAGTGCACTACCTTGTCGGCGCGCGTCGGCACGATGTCTTCCTTAATCAACATCTTGATTCCGTCCGCTGCGGGCTGGAGCAAGCCGAAGGGTCCAACTCGATTCGGTCCAAGCCGGTTTTGAATGCGAGCGAGAATTTTTCTCTCCAGCACAGAGACGAGGGCGAAGAGGGAAAGAAAGACCGCCAGCAGGGCGACGATGTTGATCAAACTCGAAATAACCTGCCCAAGCCAAACGGGCGCTCCGGCGAACGGCGTAAGGATGTGCTCCTTGGCCTGAACAAAAATTTGGTCGAGAAAACCGCTCACGTCGGCTGGAAGGAAAGCGGGGTCTTATTTCTTTCGCAAGGCAGGAATGGTGTCCGGACCAACGAATTTTGTTTTGTTTCGGAAGGTGTCGCGGTATTGCTCGTCCCGTGATCGCCACCGGACCGGCGCAAAAGAAAGCACTTTCGCGGCCTCGTTAGGCGAGCCCAAATTCGGGCCGACAGACAAGCAAGACCTTATGACAGAATACGTGACAGAATTGATCGCCCGGGTAAAAGCCAAGAACCCGGCCGAACCGGAATTCCACCAGGCGGTGCAGGAGGTGGCGGAATCACTCACCCTCGTTTTCGATCGGCACCCCGAGTATGTGAAGGCGAAGATTCTCGAGCGCCTGATGGAACCGGAACGGGTCATCATGTTTCGGGTGCCGTGGGAGGACGACAGGGGCGATATCCGAATCAATCGTGGTTTTCGCATCGAAATGAACAGCGCGATTGGTCCCTACAAAGGCGGACTGCGTTTTCATCCATCGGTCAATCTGGGCATCCTTAAGTTTCTTGCTTTCGAACAGGTCTTCAAAAACGCCCTAACGACTTTGCCGATGGGCGGCGGCAAGGGCGGTTCGGATTTCGACCCGAAGGGCAAGAGCGACAACGAAGTGATGCGTTTTTGCCAGGCTTTCATGGCGGAACTTTTCCGCCACATCGGCGCCTACACCGACGTGCCCGCAGGCGATATCGGCGTGGGCGGCCGTGAGATTGGCTATCTCTTCGGAATGTACAAGAAACTGCGCAACGAGTTCACAGGTGTTCTGACTGGGAAGGGCTTGGGCTGGGGCGGTTCGCTCATTCGTGCCCAGGCGACTGGCTATGGCGCGGTTTATTTTGCCGCTGAGATGCTCAAGGCGCGCAAGGAAGGTCTCGAAGGAATGACCTGCCTCATCTCGGGCAGTGGCAATGTCGCGCAATACACCGCTGAAAAATTGATCAATATGGGCGCCAAGCCAGTCACGATGTCGGATTCCAGCGGCTACATCTACGACGAGGAAGGGTTCACCGATCAAAAATTGACCTTCATCATGGACCTGAAGAATGTCCGACGTGGCCGAATTTCGGAATACGCGACGAAATTCAAGCGCGCGGTTTACACGCCGTTCGACCCGGGCCTGGACGATAACCCACTCTGGAATCACAAGGCGCAATGTGCTTTTCCCAGCGCCACCCAAAACGAGATCAACGGCAAAGACGCGGCCAATCTGTTGCGCAACGGTGTCTACGTCATTTCCGAAGGAGCCAACATGCCGACGACAATCGAAGGGGTGAACCAATTCCTTGATGCCGGGATTCTTTACGGTCCAGGCAAAGCCGCCAATGCCGGCGGCGTCGCCACCTCTGGCCTTGAGATGGCGCAAAACAGCATGCGCATTTCCTGGACGCGCAACGAAGTGGACGATCGCCTGCAAAAAATCATGCGCGACATTCATCGCGCTTGTTACCAAACCGCTGAAGCCTACGGCACGCCCGGCAACTACGTGAACGGTGCCAACATTGCCGGCTTCCTCAAGGTGGCGAACGCGATGATGGACCAGGGGGTGGTGTAGTCGACGCGTCGCGGGAAATTCAAATTCTGCATGCCGAAATCCGCCACAATCCGGAATGATCGCGTGATAAGGACGGTGCGGTCTTGGTTAGTCGAACTTCAGAATGGTTTCGGCTTTCGAATTCTTGATTTCGTTTCATGAATCCTTCTCCCTATTTCTTCCTCACCATCTTTGCCGGGGTTGCATTGCTTTTTCCCGTCATGCCGCTCGTCCTTGCCTGGCTGTGGCGAAGATTCTTCCAGCCGCCCAAACCGGGCGTGGCCAAGAACGCCACTTACGAATGTGGTGTAGAGTCGTTAGGCGACGCTCAGATCCAGTTTCAATCCCAGTTCTATCTCTACTGCATCATCTTTCTCATCTTCGACGTCGAATCGATTTTCCTTGTCCCTTTTGCGGTCGCGTTTACGGGGCTGCCGATTGGCGCCTTTATCGCCATTTTGATTTTTCTACTTCTATTGCTCGAAGGCCTGGTTTGGGCTTGGGGCAAAGGACTGCTAACTTGGGAGGTAGTGCGGTGAGGCTCTTGAGATTGGCAGAACTAAAGCGCGCATGAGTGAAGCGATGGACGAAGGACTGCGCAGCGAGCTGCAAAAGCAGGGCATCTGGGTCACCTCAATGCAGGAGCTCTACAATTGGGGGCGCAAGAATTCCATCTGGCCGCTTCAGTTCGGTCTCGCCTGTTGTGCGATCGAAATGATCGCGACCGCCGCTTCGCGCTACGATATTGCGCGCTTTGGCGGGGAAGTTTTTCGCCCTTCTCCGCGACAAGCCGATCTCATGATTGTTGCCGGCACCGTGACGAAAAAGATGGCGCCCCAAATCGTCCGGCTTTACAACCAAATGCCCGATCCGAAATACGTTATCGCCATGGGCGCGTGTGCCATCTCCGGCGGTCCTTTTAAGCAAGGTTATAACGTGCTCAAGGGGATTGATCGCTACATTCCGGTCGACGTTTATATTCCCGGCTGTCCGCCTCGGCCGGAGGCTTTGCTCCATGCCTTCATGGAATTGCAGCGCAAGATCGACGAACAAAAAATCACCGGTCAACACAAAGCCGAGTTTCTGAAAGAGAACACTCTGAGCGAATATCCGGTGCCCGAGTTTGGCGAACACGACCTCAAGCCGCCGTCGAATCCAAATTTGTTCCATCCACCGGTGATTGAGCGCGGCTAAAAGGTCGAGCAGCACGGAACGCAACCGCTAGCCGAATGCGTTTACAGGCTTCGTTGCTGTGCCATGCCTTGTGAAGGAATTTTGGCATTCGAGCGGACTTGTCCTTACAATTGCAGCCCATGGAGTCACTCGAGCAGATAAAGGCGAGGATCGAAACTGCTGTCACCGGCGGGAAGATGGAAATTGTCCCAAATCCCGGTCCGGCAGGGCAGTCATCACTGCTGTTGCCTAACGAGCATGCGGTCGCCGCTTCACGTTTCCTGCGCGACGATCCGGCTTTGCACTTTGATTACTGCTCGAATGTTACCGGCGTCGACTGGCTCGACCGCACCGTGAAGAAAAAGGTGAAGGTGAAAAAACTCGTCGATGGAGAAGAGAAGGAGGTCGAGGAAACGCAGGAGGAATTCTTCCATGGTTATCTTGAGGTCGTTTACCATCTTTACTCGATCGCGCTTCGCCAAGGTCCTTTAGTCGTTAGGCTCAGAACCAGCGACCGATCCGCAGGCGTGCGCGTGCCTTCGCTCACGCCGATTTGGCGTAGCGCGGAGTTTCAGGAGCGTGAAATTTTCGACCTCTACGGCGTTCTTTTTGAGGGGCACCCTGATCTGCGCCGGATTTTGATGTGGGATGAGTTCACTGATTATCCGATGCGAAAGGACTACGTCGAGCCGGACGACTTCGAATACGAGCCGACCGCGCACGATGACGTGCTGGAAAGAGCGAAGCAGCATTGCTCGGCCCGACCCCAGTTGGACGGAGCGGAAAAGCTCGCCACTGATCAAGCCGGGTGATAGAAGAAGCGCGAACCGAATTCGTGACCATTCTTTTTCATCCGAGACGGAGTTTGCTTGTCGTTAGGCAGGGGGAATGACCTCGCCAGACAGCGGCAAAGATTTGCATACGACGAATGACCGCATAGAAGGTGAATCTGCGGAGGGATCCGCTGATCTGTGCTCACCTTTCAAATTTATCTCGGCGTAGTTCATCTCCTTTTTCGTTAGGCAATGACCACCGGCTTTCACGAACTCGAACAGGTTTCACCTGGGATGAGATCACATCTGCAAGGCGAACTGCTCGAGGTTTCGATGGGGCCGCAGCATCCTTCGACGCATGGCGTTTTCCGGATGAACGTCGCTCTCGAGGGCGAGATCGTGCGCAAGCTCAAGCCGGTCTTCGGTTACCTCCATCGCAATCACGAGAAAATTGGCGAGAGCGTGAGCTATCTCGGATCCATGCCGTACACCGATCGGCTCGATTACTTTTGCTCGATGACCAATAACTGGGCCTACGCGCTCAGCGTCGAGAAACTGGCTGGGATCGAAGTTCCCGAGCGCGCCGAATATCTGCGCGTCATCCTGGCCGAGTTAACGCGGCTCGTGAATCACGCGTCATTGTTAGGCTTTCTCCTCAGTGACATGGGCGCGTGGGGCACGCCACTCATGTATGCCTTTCGCGAACGCGAATACATTCTCGACCTCTTCGAATCGCTGAGCGGCTCGCGGATGATGTGCGACTACATGAGGTTTGGCGGTTGCCGGGTCGATCTTCCTCCGGGCTGGATGGAGCAGGCGCGCCGGATCGTCGACAACTTCCCGCGTTTTCTCGACGAGTTTGAAAAGCTCATCACGACCAACGAAATCCTGCTCGCCCGGACACAGGAAGTCGGAAGGCTTTCTGCCGAGCTCGCGATCAACGCTGGCATCACCGGTCCCGGTCTCCGCGCGAGCGGCGTGAACTACGACATCCGCAAAGTCGATGGCTACGGCATTTATCCGCGTTTCAAATTCCGAGTGCCCTTGGGCGACCACGGTGATTGCTATGATCGTCTCATGATGCGCGTGCTCGAATTGCGGGAAACCCTGACGATCCTGCATCAGGCGATGGACGAACTGCCGGAAGGACCAATCCAAAATCCGAAGATAAAAATTCGCGCCTTCAAACCGCCGCTTGGCGAAGCCTACGGTCGAATCGAAGCGCCCAAAGGCGAGCTTGGCTTTTACCTCATCAGCGACGGGACCGGAAATCCCTATCGCTATCGCGTGCGTCCGCCGAGCCTGATCAACCTGACGGTGCTGGAGGACATGTGCCTCGGCCATACCGTAGCCGACGTGATGGTCATTCTTGGCAGCATCGACATCGTCATGGGCGAAGTGGATCGTTAGCGCGTCCGCCTAACGATGCAAAAATTTCTAGCGACCCTCCTCGTTATCGCGAGCGCGATCTCCGGTTTCGCCGCGGATGAACCAGCGCAGGAAGCGCGCTTCATCACGAATGCCCGCCAGCTGATTCTTGAGGGAAAACGGAGCGGCGAAGGATATTTCTCACCAGATGGGAACCAGCTCATTTTTCAAAGCGAGCGCGAATCGGGAAATCCTTTCTACCAGATTTACATCCTCGATTTTGAAACCGGCGACACGACGCGCGTCTCGCCTGGGAAAGGCAAAACCACCTGCTCGTTTTTTCAGCCGGGGACGGATCGCGTCATCTTTGCTTCGACGCATGATGACTTGGAGGCGGAAAAGAAACAGAAGGCGGAACTGGATTTTCGTGCGAGCGGGAAACAGCGGCGCTACTCCTGGGATTACGACGAGCACTTCGAGATTTATTCGGCGAAACGCGACGGAAGCGACCTTCGGAACCTGACGAACTCTCCCGGCTACGACGCGGAAGGCTCGTTCTCGCCCGACGGAAAACAGATCGTCTTCACCTCGCTGCGCGGTGCTTTTCCGCTCGATAAACTTTCGCCTAACGACCGCAAACGTTACGAACGGGACCCGTCCTTCTTCGGCGATATTTATCTCATGAACGCAGACGGCTCGAACGTTCGCCGCCTAACGAACGAATCGGGTTACGACGGTGGTCCGTTTTTCTCGCCCGACGGCCAACGCATTCTCTGGCGCCACTTCGAGGAAAGTGGCGTGATTGCCGATGTCTGGACGATGAAACTTGACGGTTCGGACAAACGTCGCGTCACCAATTTCAAATCGATGTCGTGGGCGCCCTATTTTCATCCGAGCGGCGACTACATCATTTTTACCTCGAACAAGCTCGGGTTCGAAAATTTCGAGCTCTTTATCGTCGATGCCAAAGGCGAGCACGAGCCGGTCCGTGTCACCTTCACGAATGGTTTCGATGGTTTGCCCGTCTTTTCGCCGGACGGCAAAAAACTCGCCTGGACCAGTGGCCGCACGGGCGATGGCAAGGCGCAGATTTTTCTCGCCGATTGGAACGATGCTGCGGCGCGCGAAGCGCTCGCGCGGTCGCCATCGTCGGGCCAAGTCTCGACCACGGCTGCATCCAAGGATTCATTCTCTCCCGCGATCCGCGGAACCGATCTGAAAGGCGACGTGGAATGGCTGGCTGATCCGGCCCGCGACGGCCGCATGACGGGCACGCCCGGCGCGCAAGCTTCCGCGCAATGGATTGCCGACTATTTTCTCAAGATTGGATTGAAACCTTTCGGCAAGGATTTCCTCTTCCCGTTCGAATTCAATTCGGGGGAGCGTGTCCTTCCAGAGAAAACTACCTTTGAGATCACGACCGAAGGAAAGGCGTTAACGAGAGCCGCGCTCGACAGGGATTTTCGGCCGCTCTCTTTCAGTGAGAACGGCGAGGCGGAAGGCGAGGTCGTTTTCGCTGGCTATGGACTGAACGTTCCGGAAGGCGATGGCGCGAGTTACAACTCCTACGACAGCGTGGATGTAAAAGGAAAGATCGCGCTCATCCTGCGCTACGTGCCGGAAAAAGTAGATACGACGCGGCGCGCGCATCTTAATCGTTACGCCGGCCTGCGCTATAAGGCGATGCAGGCGCGCGAGCACGGCGCGAAAGCGGTGCTTGTCGTCACGGGTCCGAATTCGCCAAACGCCGGCGAGGTTCTTCCCCTAACGAACGACAACACCAGTGCCGGAAGCGGAATTATTGCGGCGTCAATCAGCGGTAAAGTGGCCGACGAATTGCTCGCCCCAAGCGGCAAAACGTTGCAACAACTGCAAACTGCGCTCGATGACGAAAACCCGCACGTCGAGCAAGGACTGGCTTTGCCGCAGGTGAAAGTAACTCTGCGCTGCGGGGTTGAGCATCTAAAGAAAAACGATCGCGACGTGATCGGTATTCTTCCGCCCGCGCCCGGCCAGGATGAATACGTCATGATCGGTGCGCACTATGATCATCTCGGCCACGGCGGTTCGAATTCGCTCGACCGGTCCGGCGAGGAAAACAAGATTCATCCTGGCGCGGACGACAACGCCTCCGGCGTCGCCTGGGTGATGGAGCTGGCCGCGTCGCTCTCGCAGGAGCGCGCGCAACATCCTGAGAAATTTCAACGCGGACTCATCTTCGTCTGCTGGTCCGGCGAAGAGATCGGACTCATCGGTTCCGCGGCTTTTGCCGAGCATCCGCCAATGTCGTTAGGCAAAATCATCGCCTACCTCAACGCCGACATGGTCGGCCGTCTGCGCGAGAACAAACTCACCATTCAGGGTGTTGGCTCGTCGCACGTCTGGCGCAGGATGCTGGAGAAGCGCAATGTCACCGCCGGTTTCAACCTCACTCTTCAGGACGACCCTTATCTCCCGACCGATGTGACCAGCTTCTATGTAAAGAACATTCCGGTGCTCAGTTTCTTCACTGGCGCGCACGAGGATTATCATCGTCCGACCGACACCGCCGATAAAATCAACTACGATGGTCTCGAACGCATCGCACAGTTCTCGGAAAAGATCGTCAATGATCTCGAACAAGCGAAAGAGCGCCCTGACCTCGCCAAGGTCGAACGTAAGGGCCCTGCCGGCGGCGGACGCGAAACCTTGCGCGCCTATCTTGGCACGATCCCGGATTACACCACCGAGGTGAAAGGAGTAAAACTGAGCGGCGTGCGCGGCGGCAGTCCTGCGGAAAAGGGCGGAATGAAAGCCGGCGACGTCATCCTCGAGTTCGCGGGGCAAAAGATTACCAATATCTATGACTACACCTACGCGCTTGATGCAGTGAAAATTGGCCAGCCAGTGATCATGGTCGTCGAGCGAAACGGCGACCGCGTCACCCTCAGCGTCACGGCCGAGACACGAAAGTAGGTCACGGTTTCAAACCGTTATGGGTGCAATCGAGGCGACGGCGCTGCCGCGCTGGACCGCCTCGCGCGGAGCGTTTCTATTCCGCCAATTCGCGGCACGGTTGCGCCACTCGCTCCGGCACGTCGCCGTCAGGCAAACGCCATTGGCGCTGTTTGCCAAAAGGCAACGCCCAGAGTTTGCCGAGAGTTAGCTCATTCTCGTCGCGGTAGGGAGCCACTCCGATCGTGATCGCGTCCTGCGGAATGTCACAGCGCAAGGTTCCATGAAGCTTATCCCACCAGCAAAAGATCGCGCCCCAATTCGAGTTCGTCTCACGTTCCACGATCGAATGATGAATACCATGCATGCGCGGCGTGACCATGATCAGGTTCAGGGCGCGCTCGAGCCTGATCGGTAACCGCCAGTTCGAATGGTGAAAACAGGTTGCGGCTTCGAAAGCGACGTAGAACACCACAAACGTTAGGGGCGCGATTCCGAACGCCAAGACGGCGAGAGATAGAAAACCGATCGAGAAAAAGATCTCGCCGAAATGAAAACGTGCGGCGGTGGTGACATCCATGTCGAGATCGGTGTGATGGACATTGTGAAATCGCCAGAAGAACGGAAGCCGGTGATTCGCCCAATGCCACCACCAGTAGGCGTAATCCATCAGGATAAAAGAGATCACAGCATTTACCCATTCGCCCAGCCCAAGCCAGTGCAACAAGCCGAAGTGTCTCGCCTGCGCCCAAACGGCAATCGCAAAGGGAATTGGCAACATCGCGAGGCGCACGATTAAGAATCCGGGAATTGAGAGGACATAGTTACGAGCGAGGCGACGAAGCAGGGCGAAACGCTGACGCCGCAAGGGAACGCACCATTGGAGGAAAAGAAGCAGGACGACCAATCCCGCGATCAGCGGAGTCCCAACCCGGTTGAATAGCAGAAGCAGGCTCATCGGAGGAACGAAAGCCTACAACAAGCTGATTGATCGTCTCAACGCGATTGCCAGCTGCTGGAAAAAGCGCTCGCGACAAATCCCCCGCCCGCTGCTTTAATGGTTTCCGGTAGCATAGAGATTGATCCATTCATGGTCGGCACGGGAATTCTTAAAGGCATGGCGGTGACGGCGAAGAATTTCGTCGGAAGTTATTTTGATGAAGATCGCCTAACGACCGTGCAATATCCCGAGGAGCGGCTGCCGCTTCCGGAAAACTCGCGCAATTTCCCCTTTCTGGTTTACGACGGCAACGATCCGCAGGCCGGCTTGCGCTGCGTCGCCTGCCAGATTTGCGAGAAGGAATGTCCGCCGCAGTGCATCTACATCGTCAAAAGTAAGGACAAGAAGCCGGACTACATTGGCAAACCGCAGTTCTATCCGGCGACTTTCGACATCGATATCTCGGTTTGCATGAGCTGTCAGATTTGCGTCGAGGTTTGTCCCTTTGAGGCGATTAAGATGGACAAGGTCTACGAGCTCAGTCGGCGCGAACGATTCGACGCGCTTCTCATGCGCAAGGGCGACCTGGCGAAGTCAAACCAGTACTATCACAGCATTCATCCGGTGGAGGCAGAAACAGTCGATGTCGCGCTGGCGGCGGCTGCGGCAAAAAAGAAACCGGCTGCGCCGGCAGCAACGCCCCCCGCGGCGGGATAACCGGTTCAGCTGTGCTCCGCGGAAAATTCCAGCTCACCCAAGTGAGTTTATGACCGTCTGGTCGCGATCGGTCGCATATCAAGCGGGCGTGAAGCTTGCCCTGTTCGCTGTGCTCCTTGCCTTTTTGCCTAACGATCACGCCCTTGCCACTCAGGATTTCTCAGATCTTTTCCATTGGCGAAACATCGGTCCGTATCGTGGCGGCCGTGTGCGCGCGATCTCAGGCGTCCCGTCGCAGCCCAACGTTTTTTACTTTGCGCAGGTCAACGGTGGCGTCTTTCGCAGTGACGATTACGGCCGCACCTGGCATCCGATCTTCGATGATCAGCCGACGGCATCGGTCGGCGCACTCGCGATCTCGGTTTCAAATCCGGACGTCATCTACCTGGGAAGCGGCGAAGGCCTGCACCGGCCCGACCTCTCGGTCGGAAACGGTGTTTATAAATCGAGCGACGGCGGCAAGACCTGGACGCATCTTGGCTTGCGCGACGGAGAGCAGATTGCCCAGATTGCGGTGGATCCGAGAGACCCGGATCATGTTTTGATCGCAGTCGTCGGACATCCCTATGGGCCTAACGAGGAGCGCGGCATTTTTCTTTCCACCGACGGGGGAAAGACGTTCGCGAAAACGCTCTACAAAGATGAAAACATCGGCGGAAGCGACGTGCAGATTGATCCGCAGAATCCCCAGACGGTTTACGCGTCTCTCTGGGAAGCGCGTGAAGGACCGTGGGAAAACGCGGAATGGAAAGGTGGCGGCGCCGGAATCTTCAAGTCACACGATGGCGGCAAGACTTGGAAACAATTGCACCAAGGTTTGCCGGAGAACATCACGCAGGCCAATCTCGCCATTGCGGCCAGCGCGCCCCAGCAGCTCTTCGCGGCCGTCGCGACGCCAAAGAAAGTGCAACTTTTTCGCTCTGAGGATGGAGGTGAGAGTTGGAAGGTCGCAACGGAAGACGCCCGGCCCGCGACCCGAATCGGCGGCGGCGACCTGCCCGTGCCGCGGATCGATCCTCAGAATCCGAAGGTCATCTACTCCGCGAGCACCGTTTGCTGGAAATCTGCCGATGGTGGCAAGACCTGGGACGGCTGGCGCGGCGCTCCCGGGGGAGATGATTATCAGAACGTCTGGGTTTCGCCTAACGACTCGAAGATCGTGATGCTGGCGAGCGATCAAGGCGCGATCGTGACTGTGAATGGAGGCGCGACGTGGAGTTCGTGGTATAACCAATCGACCGCGCAGCTTTACCATGTGAGTGCGGACAACGCGTTTCCCTATCATCTTTACAGTGGCCAACAGGAAAGTGGCTCTGTTGGCATTGCGACTCGCGGGCCTAATGGCCAAGTCACCTTTCGCGATTGGCATCCGATCGCTGCGGAGGAATACGGTTACGCCGCTGCCGATCCGCTCGACCCGGAAATCGTCTATGGCGGAAAACTAACCCGTTATGACCAGCGGACGCACCAGGCGCAGGAGATTCTGCCGAAGCCGTTCAGGTCGGAGGAATTTCGCGTCCTGCGGAGTGAGCCGATCATTTTCTCGCCACTTGATCCACACCTGCTTTTCTTTGCCGCCAACGCGCTATGGCAGACGCGTGACGGGGGAAAGAACTGGAGCGAAATCAGTCCAGACCTGACGCGCAAGAATTGGGAAATTCCAGCGAACGTCGGGAAATTTCGCGATCGCCCGAGCGCACAACCACGGCAGCGTGGCGTCATCTACACGGTCGCGCCTTCGCCCGTCGCCAAGAATCGGATCTGGGCCGGGACGGACGACGGCCTCATTCACCTGACGACCGATGGCGGCAAGACATGGCGCGACGTGACGCCCTCGCAAATTGCGGCGTGGTGGAAGGTTTCGCTCATGGATGCGAGCCACTTCGACGCCCGGACCGCCTATGCTGC
Organism: uncultured Verrucomicrobiae bacterium; assembly: GCA_963786175.1. Taxonomy (GTDB): domain Bacteria; phylum Verrucomicrobiota; class Verrucomicrobiia; order Chthoniobacterales; family UBA10450; genus JAICXG01. Next base: position 216,464 of record CAWAYD010000006.1, read on the forward strand.
GATCAACACAATCCGACTCGACGACCTGCGCCCGCACATCTATCGCACGACGAACGATGGACAGAGCTGGCAGGAAATTGTGCGGGGGTTGCCTAACGATGAAAATGTGAATGCGGTGCGAGAAGATCTGCAGCGTCGCGGTCTGCTCTTTGCCGGCACGGAGCGCGGCGTTTATTTCTCCTTGGACAACGGCGACAACTGGCAATCACTGCGGCTCAATCTCCCGGCAACTTCGGTGCGCGATATCGTCGTGAAGGATGACGACCTTTGCATCGCGACGCACGGACGCGGGTTCTGGATCCTGGACAACATTACCACGCTGCGTCAGCTCGTGCCTAACGAGCAGCTCAAGACTCAGCTTTTCGTGCCCCAGGCGGCTCTTCGTGTGCGCGGGAACACCAACACAGACACGCCGCTGCCGCCAGACGAACCGGCGGGAGAAAATCCGCCGGAGGGCGCAATGATTGATTACTCGTTAGGCAGCGATGTCCGGGGGGCGATCACCCTCGAAATTAAGGATGGGAACGGGAATGTCCTCCGTCATTATTCCAGCGCCGAGCCCGTACCGACGCCGGAACCGAAATTGAAGATTCCGCGTTATTGGCTACGGCCGCCGCAGGCGTTATCAGCTGCTCCGGGATTGCACCGATTCTTCTGGGATCTGCATGGGCAGCCACTCCCGGAGACCGAGCCGGTGTATCCGATGACGGCAGTCGAGCATGAGACCGCGCCGCAGCCGACGGCGCCGTGGACTCTGCCGGGCAACTACACGATTGCCCTAACGATGGACGGAACCACCGTGACGCAATCATTAACGGTGAAAATGGATCCCCGCGTGAGCGCATCGCCGGCAGAATTAAGGGAACAGTTTGAGGCGTCGCAAAAATTAACGGAGTTACGCGGGAAGATGGAGCCGATCGGAAAAGAGTACGAGACGCTCGTAGGTACAATCCGAAATTTGCGCCAACCGGCAAAGGAGAAAGGTCTCGGGAACGAGGTCGAGAGTTTGTGGAAGAAACTGGAAAGCTTTGCGAGTCCGGCGGAGGTGCGGGAGGAAGCGCTCCAGTTCGATGTGTTAAACAAGGTCAGAAAATTATTCCAGGATCTTCAGCAGGTTGATGCCGCCCCGACCTCGCAGCAGAGGATCGCGTTGGCCGAGACGGAGAAGTCGGGAGCCAAAGCGTTGGAAGAATGGAAAGAGATTCCGCGCGAGGTGGCGACGCTTAACGGCGCGCTCCGAGCCGCTCAACTCGAGCCGATAAAATTTCCGTGAGCGCATCGGGGAAGCGATCGACGAGCGCGCAAGGTCGCCTCGAGGCGCTGCTCCATCTTTATTTGAGCGAGGCGCAACGGATTCTCATCTTCACCGGCGCCGGAATTTCAACCAGCAGCGGTATCCCTGATTTCCGCGGTCCTCAGGGCGTTTGGACACGGCGCCAGCCCGTTTATTACCAGGACTTCATGACCTCGGAAGCAGCGCGGGTCGAGCATTGGGACTACAAGCTGGAGGCATGGGAATCCTTCCGACAGGCTCGGCCTAACGACGTCCATCACGCTATCGCCAGGCTGGAAGAGGCGGGCAAGATCGAGATGGTGGTGACACAAAATATCGATGGACTGCACACGCTCGCTGGCACGAGCGTGGAGCGATTGGTAGAATTGCACGGCGCGAATTCGTTAGTCGAATGTCAGAGCTGCGGCTGGCGGGGCGATCCGCAGCCGTCTTTTGATTTCTTTCGCGATCATCGCGCTACGCCGCGATGCGATTGCGGCGGTTTCCTGAAACCGGCCACGATCAGCTTCGGACAGAATCTCCGGCCTAACGAACTGGCCCGTGCAGAACACGCCGCGATGTCAGCGGATTTGGTGGTAGCCTTGGGATCGACTCTTTCGGTTTATCCGGCCGCATCGTTTCCTTTGCTCGCGGCGCGCCGAGGCGCGCCCTATGTGGTAGTCAATCGCGGACCGACGGAGCACGATGGACTGACTGAAGTTTCGCTGCGACTGGAGGGCGAGGTGACTGAGATCTTTCCCTTGGCGGTAAGCACCGCGTTAGAGTGACCGGGTGACGAAATTGAGATCGTTAGGCTCGATCTTCTTTTTGTTAGGTTTCTTTCTCGTTGGGGCTCAAGGCAGCACGTCAGAGTTTCGAGGTGTCTGGGTGGCGACGGTTTACAACCTCGACTGGCCTTCCAGGCCCGGTTTGCCGGCCGAGACACAAAAGGCCGAGTTGCTCGCCCTGCTCGATCGCGCAGCCGAACTGCACCTCAACGCAATCCTGCTCCAGGTGCGGCCGGCGAGCGATGCACTCTATAACTCAAGTGAAGAACCATGGTCGCAATTCCTCAGCGGCACGGCCGGCGTTTCTCCCGGATATGATCCGCTGGCTTTTGCCATCGAGGAAGCGCACAAACGTCGCCTAGAATTGCACGCCTGGGTGAATCCGTTTCGTGCCGCGGTTCATGCCAGCGACCGTCTGCCGCAGAATCACGTCGCCCGCAAACATCCAGAATGGGTGCGCCGATTTGGAAATCAGCTTTGGATCGATCCCGGCGAACCGGTCGCGCGCAAATATGTCATTGGTGTGATTACCGATCTCGTCAGGCACTACCAGATCGACGGTCTGCACCTCGACGATTATTTTTATCCGTATCCGCTCCGACCTGGAGAGTCGACATTTCCCGACGACATGACCTGGCAACGCTACGGTCGCGAGAGCGGGCTCAGTCGTGCGGATTGGCGGCGCGAGAACATTAACGATTTCGTCCGCACCATGTATCGGACGGTGAAGGCGCTCAGGCCGCACGTGCGGGTCGGGATCAGTCCGTTTGGCATTTGGCGACCGGGAGTGCCACCGACGATTCGCGCCGGGGTCGATGCATACGGCCAGCTTTTCGCCGACTCGCGCAAGTGGCTGGCGGAAGGCTGGGTCGATTATCTCGCGCCGCAGCTTTACTGGGGGATCGAACCGGCGGAGCAGAGTTTTCCCGTCCTGCTCGCCTGGTGGCGCGCGCAAAGTCGCGGCCGCCCGGTTTGGCCGGGGATCGCCACTGAACGAATCGGCGCGAAACGTCCGGCAAGTGAAATCATTCGGCAGATTGAACTGACGCGGGAGAATACTTCTTCGCCAGGGCACATCCATTGGAGCATGAAAGCCTTGCTCCGAAACCAGGGCGGAATCGATCGGTTGCTTGAGGCGGGGCCGTATCGTGAACCAGTCGATATTCCAATTCGTTAGGCCAAAATTTGCCTAACGAAATTGCTTGTGTTGCAGGATCTGTTGTTCGAAAGCCGGGCGCTCTTCTCGTGGGACTTCGGAAGGGAACTTGGCGCGCGAACGATGCCAGCGGCTGATCCATTCCGAAGCGAGCAGTTGGTAACCGCGGGCAAAAGGTGAGGTCAAGGCAGCGGGAGTGAGAGCAATGGTCGTTTCTTCCTGCATGCCAGCGGGACGCCCGCGCGCGACAAAAAAACCGGCGGCGAGAAGAGCGGTGCGCACGGCGGTGGAATGGCTGTAGGTGAAAAGCTCGACCGGGCGTTCCTCGCAGGCGGCGAAGAGACGACGAAAAATCTCAATGGTCCATTGGTTGCCGTGGGTTCGACTGGAGAACATATCGTAATAAATGAGATCAGGCGCCGAGGGTGCCTGCACGACGGTCTGAAGAAAATCTCCCAAGACGAGTTGCCAGCCCAGTCGGGCGGGATGTTGCGATTCCCACGAACCACGCTCGAGGATCGCCGCCGGCCCGGTGCGATTGAGGTAGCTAAAGATGTCGGTATGCCGCAACGCGAGCCGTAACGAATCAAGATTGTTTTCGAAGCTGACGAGACGAAGCGGCCGCACAGGAGCGAGCGAGGCTTCCAGCTCGTAGCACTCGATGGCGGCGACGGCATTGGCCGCGGCGCCGAGCCCGACATCCCAGATGACCAGCGGTTCGGTCTCGGAGGAGCGAAAGCGCGCAGCCAGGTTGGATTGTTCGACATAAAGGCTGCGCGCTTCTTCCATGGGCGGCGTACGCAGATGCATGATTTCGCCGGAAGAGATCTGGCGAATGCTGGCAAAACCTTCGCGGGCGATGTGAACTTCGTAGTCGCCTAACGAATGGGATTTTCGGGGCTCTTTCTTCTCATCCGGCTCGTTGCGCTCGGGTTCGGAAAGCCGCTCACGGGTCTCGCGATAGAAATCGAGAAAGCGACCGGCGAGGATGCTGGCCCGAATGTCGCGCATGAGTTGATGATAGAAATAGAGATTGTGCTGGCCAAGAAGTTGCCAGCCTAACGTTTCCGTCGTTTTCGTGAGATGATGCAGGTAGGCGCGCGAAAAGCGGGCGCAGGTCGGGCAGGGGCAGAGAGGATCGAGCTGTTGATCCGATGACCGGTAAGCAGTGCGTCGCAACTGCAGAAACCCCTCTGAGGTAAAAACGCCGCCACGTTGCGCGAGCTGGGTCGGCATGATGCAATCGAAAAGGTCGATGCCACGGTGCACCGATTCGAGGATGTCGAGCGGCGTCCCGATCCCCATCAGGTAACGCGGTTTGTCGGCGGGAAGAAAGCCGGCCGTGAACTCGCAAATGTCCCCGCGCTGGCTTCGCGTTTCGCCCAGTGCGAGACCGCCGATCGCGTAACCGTCGAATGGCATTTCGCCTAACGACAGCGCGCCCTGTCGTCGCAACTCGGGAAAAAGCGCGCCCTGCACAATGGCGAAGATGGATTGCGGTGAATCGCCGCGCGCCGCCAGGCTGCGTTTCGCCCAACATTCGGTCATTTCCATGGCAGCGTGCGCGACCGATTCCTCGGAGGTGGCTGCAATGCATTGGTCGAGCACCATCATGATGTCGCTGCCGATGGCTTTCTGCGTTTCAATGCTCAACTCGGGCGTGAGAAGGATGATTCGCCCATCGACATAGCTCTGAAAGACAGCGCCTTCTTTGCTTGTGGGACGCGCCTGCGGGAGAGAGAAAATTTGGAAGCCGCCGGAATCGCTCAGGACGCCGCGACGCCAGCTCATCAATTTGTGAACGCCGCCAACCTCCCGCAGGACTTCCGGGCCAGGTCGGAGGAGGAGATGGTAAGTATTCACCAGCATGATTTGCGTGCCGGCCTCCTCAAGGGTGGAGGGAAGCTGCGCTTTTACGGTTGCCTTCGTGCCGACAGGCATGAAAAGCGGGGTGCGCACTTCATTGTGCAGGGTGTGAAAAGTCGCGGCGCGCGCTCGTGATCCTTCGGCGGTAGCTTCGAGTTGAAACTGAAGACGAGAAGGTGTCATACGAGGACGGCTAGAAACTCTTTTGCGAACGGCCAGCCGATTTCAATCCACGATCGTGCGCCTTGTCGGAATGCGGGAAGGAGATTTTCAACTCTTTAAGCGCTTTGATAATCGCTTGAGTGGCGATGAGACGCACGTTTTTCTTGCCGTCCGGCACGGCGAGGCGCCAGGAGGCCAGGATCTGATGGCGGCCAGAATCTGGAAGAATGGAGGTCGGGGCCAGGCAAAACCGCAACGAACGAAGGGAACCAGGATTTGGTCGGCTGTAACGTACGTTTGCGCATCGCGAACAGTTTTCATAAGCTGCTGGGCGCTGTGCCGGTGAAAGCCGGGAGCGGCGATCGTGACGAAGTCGATACCCCGTGGTGTAACGGTAACACAGCGCCCTTTGGAGGCGTTATTCATGGTTCGAATCCATGCGGGGTAGCGCGAAGAACGCGATGAATGGCTGATCGCCGGGCCGCTTTTTCGAGCCTAATAAATTGTTGAGCAATGGCTTATTGTTTGAAATGTGACGAAGTGCCGGCCGCCGGATTGCGGCGGATGGCGCGCGAACAACTCCAAGGCGCGCTGCGCGAGATCACTGCAACGAACCGAGCCCCGACATCCGCAACGGTTCATTCCACCCGCAAACACATCAAGAAAACCCGCGCCTTGTTGCGACTGGTGCGAAAGGAGTTGAGAGAGGAGGTGTTCAAGGAGGAGAACCGCCGGCTGCGCGACGTGGCGCGTAGCTTCTCCAATTCGCGCGATGCCTGCGTCCGGATGCAGCTCTTGGGAAAATTGCTCGATCCGATCGAAAACGACGGCGCAGATTTCGCCCAGACCCGGTCCCTTCTCGAAAAACAGTTGGAAGCGGACGGCGGCGAAGTCACTTCTGAGCGACGCGGAGCGAAAACGATTCTGCTGGGAGTGTGTGACCGGATTGAGGGATGGCCGCTCGACGAACTAAAGATGGAAGATCTTTGCTGTGCGCTTGGGAAAACCTACCGGCGCGGACGAAAATGTTTTGGTTACGCCTTGAGCGATCCGAAGCCGGAGGATTTTCATTCGCTGCGGAAACGAGTGAAAGAGCTTTGGTATCAGTTGCGCATCCTGCGGCAGCTCAACCGGATGGTGCTGTGTGAATTGGTGAACGAAGCAAAAACTTTGGCGCAACATCTGGGCGACCTGCACGATATTTCGTCCTTTCACGAATGGCTGGAAAGGACGCACGATTTGCCGGAGGCAGAGGATGCCATTCTGCGTGGTCTGATTTGCACGCGTGAACGCGAGTTGGAAAAAATCGCGCTTGATCTTGGCGCGCGGTTCTTCGCCGAGAAACCGGGAGCCTTTGAGCGCCGCTTGCTGCGTTACGCGCGCGAGTGGCCGACGGCGCAGCGGGCTTCCGCCTAACGAGAAGCTTTGTTGCTCATCAGCTCGCGCAAATCACCGACGGTGGTGTCGATTTTTTTGAGGTCCCGTCGGCGGCCTTTCTCCTGCTTGCCATCGATCTTGCGCGCGAGCGTGATCATATCGCCCAGATCGCGTACCCGCGCTTTGGGCAAATTGCGTTCCTCGGCGCGTTCGTGGGCCCAGGCGGTCACTTCGTCCAGCTCCGCTTCCAGCCGCCGAAGGTAGGCGTGTCCGGTGCGACGCAAGGTCCGACGCAGCCTAACGAGATCGGTAAGTAATGATTTTGCCGGCGAAACGTCGAGGGTCGACTTCTCGCGGCGCAGATTCTTTTTCATCTCTTTCGTTAGGCACCAATCTCAATCCGCCAGCCAAGCATCCGACCGACGGGACCAGGTCCATCGTCTGTGCGGCGCAGTTGGTCAGCAATTCGATCTGGCCTTCTTCGGTTTCGACTAAAGCGGAACAGTTTTCCACCCAATCGCCGCAGTTGTAATAAGTCGTTTCGCCGATTTGTCTAATGGTTGGGGTGTGGATGTGGCCGCAAAGCACTCCTTGAACGTTAAACCTTTCCGCGTAACGAACGATGGCATTCTCGTAGGCGCCGATGAAGCTGACAGCGTCCTTCACTCGTGCCTTGACTGCTTTGCTGAGCGACCAGTAATCGAAGCCGAAGATGCGTCGAACAAGATTCACGAGGGGATTGAGGGCGAGGAGGAATTGGTAACCGACATCGCCGAGAAAGGCAAGCCATCTCACATTTTGCACCACTGTATCCAGCTCGTGCCCGTGCAGGACGAGGATGCGCCGCCCGTCCGCGGTCAGGTGGACGGCATGCTTTTGAATCGTTATCGCACCATAGGCACCGAGATGGCTGGAGAGAAACTCATCGTGATTTCCTGGAATATAGATGATGCGCGTCCCTTTGCGTGCCTTGCGGAGCAACTTTTGAATGACATCGTTATGCTCCTGGGGCCAATAAATGCCGCGTCGCAGCGACCAGATGTCGATCAGGTCGCCAACGATGTAGAGCGTTTCGAACTCGTTCTCCTTTAAGAAGGTGAGAAAGGCAATGGCGTTGCTCCCCCGAGTCCCGAGATGGATGTCGGAAATCCAGGCGGCACGGTAGCGATTCGTGCGGTTGCTCACCACGCCATCTTTGTAACCAAAGCAGTGCAAGGCGGCAAAAAGTCAATTGTTACGTTTTTGCGACACGAATCACCAAAGATTGACTTTGCGGCTTGACCAGTGGGGCAACTTATCGTAGCTGCCCCGCCATGTTAAAATTTCTGACCTTCCTTCTACCTGGCGCTTTGCTGGTTGCTGGTTGCACAACTGCTCCGCAATCTGCCTCGACTACCGCGAGTGCCCCGACAGCTGCAACAACCAATAAATCCAATCTTTCTTCTTTTTCCTCTACGTCGTCGTCGCACCAAGAACGTGCGGTCTGGGTCGATCCTCCAACAGGAAGCCATATCGGCGGGGGTTTTGCCCGTGCCCCAAGATCATCGACCACGAATGATGAGACTGGTTTGATCGATTCAATCGGTGCGTTGAATGCAGCTGAGGCGAAGTCACAACAACAACCGTTTGCCCTGCACGCGGTCTCGCAAGTCAGCGGCCTGAGCGAGCAGCAAATATTGGCGCAGCAAAGTCAGATGCGACTTCGACTGGGCGATTTGCTGGCACTGAACGTGATTGCACGCAATCAGCCAGCCAAGGTTCGCCAACTGTTCGATTTGAAAGCCGGTGGAAAATCCTGGGGATACCTCGCCCAGCAAAACGCGGTTCCTTTCGGTGCGGTCGCGGAGAGAGTTCGCCAGGCGAGCGATCTCGCGGCGGGTTCTTATGTCAAGAATGCGACCCAAGGCTCCGGAAGTAATCTGCAGTTGCGAAACCAGGGAGTTACTCCTCAGGGCACAAGCATCGTTGGTGGTGCGCCGACGGGACGTTAGGGTCGCCGCTTTCTTTCGCTCTCATTGACTGGATGCGCCTAACGTTGTGAAGGCGTAGCGGTTGGTGTTGGCGAAACCGGTGAAGCCTCGTTAGGCGAAGGCGAAGGTGTTTCGCCGGCTGCAGGCGTCGGGAAGGCGAAGGTGGCCGCGACAACCGGCGTTGGCGATAGAGTGGGGGATGCGGAAGGCGACTCCCAAGTAGTCGCCGTGGGCGTACCCGAAGGCGTCGGAATGGGTGACGCCGTTGCCGTGGGCGAGAGCGTTGGTGTCGGTGTCGGTGTCGGTGTTATGATCAGATTCGCCCATCGATGAAGTGGCACGCTGGCCCCGCCCAGTTCCTGCACGAGCTTCTCGCAACGCACCCGAATCTTTTCCAAATCGGGCGGCTCGAATGGCGTCTCGGCGGTCCCAGGGAAAATGAGATAAGTCACCTTGAGCGCACTCACCGGACGGTTGTAGGGCGTCGCAAGAGGATTGATCTGCTGCGCGATGCGAAGAGACGCCTCGCCCACTTTGTCGCTCGGCCCCACGTCGCCTACGATCGCGGGATACAATTCTTTGCCATAAACCACGACTGCATAGTCACCGACTCTTCCTCCTCCCTTTGCTTGAGCGAAGAGGCCGGGAAGTACGATATAGGGATCGGTTGCCGCAATCAGAAAGCTGTATCGTTTGAGCGAATCGATTTCCTCTTTCATACGCTGGATGCCGATGCGCAGATCGCGATTTCGTTCCATCGTTAGGCCCTTTTGCGCAAACTCGGCTTCATAACGAGCCAGTTTCTCATCCGCTGGAGGGAGAAACGGACTAGGGCGCGGAGTTCGTTTTTTCCAGCGGTAGCTGGTGAATGGTTTAAAGTTGGCCGACTTGCCATCGATTTCCGGCAGGCGATCGGCGTCCGATCCATCCGCATCCACGTCCATGTCTGCCTGCAGAAGGAGGGCCTGACGTTGCGTCTCCGGATTGCGAAGCTGGAGGATTGTCTGGCAGTCGTAAAAATTATGCCGCGATAAGAGCTGATCCAGCCGAACGAGAGTCTGACGCAGGGTCTGGACCTTTAGATCGTAGAGCTGGCCAAAAAGCGGCGAGACTGGATCCGCGCCGAAGGCTTTACCCAAAGTCGGCAGTAGGGTTGGCAGCTCGGGAGTGACTTGCGCCAGTTCGTCGAGCGTGCGGTTTGGGATTGGCACGCGCACCTTCAACTTCAAATCGAGCACGTAACTCTGCGGGTCGAGCCGTTCCTCGGATGCGGCACCTCCAGGTGTCGGTTCCACTTCGGCATGGACCGTGATCCCGCTCCACAACTTTGCCGTATCGAGCCTGCCGCCGATCACCGGCGTACGCCAAGGCGTCGGGGTCGGAGTCATCTCGGGAGTGGGCGTGGCACTTGGCAAACTCGGCGGGCCAAGTCGTTGCAAGGTCCAGCGCAAGCGTTCGAGCGAAATCCAACGCAATACAATTGCGGCAAAGAGCCCGAGAAAAAGCACCAGGGCCAGCCAGCCTAACGTGCTCCGGCGGAACTTGCGCACGTCACGCTTACCTGCGGACCCAGGCGACGATCGCGAAGGCGACCCCGAGGACGCCAAGAAGTGACATCATGCCCGCCGGCATCATTTTTCCAGTGCGAAAAAACGCCGGCAAAAAATAACCGACGAGCAAAAGCGAAACGATGCCGCCGAGAGCGAGGGCTGCCATCGGCTGTGCGGGAAGCATGAAACCAGCAAGGAGAAGCAGCACACCACTGATCGAACCGGCGATGATCGAGGCCGTGCTTCCCGCTTTCACGTAACCCATCACGCCGCCGGCAATGGTGAGGAGGCCAAAAATGATGAAGTAGATCTTAGTTGGACCAAGCATAGCGCAACCCGGGGCATCGTTAAGCCCGATCGCGCAGGCTGTCCAGTTAGCCGGCCTCCGGCAATCCGAGCGCACGATACAGTCCGTTCGTTAGGCTGGCGGGCAAAAAGGTATCGAGTAGCAGTTTTACGTTGAGCGTGATGATGATGAGCGCTGTCGTCCAGCCGAGAAATCTAATAAAAATACCGTTCGCGAATTCGCCCATCTTCTTCTTTTCGCCGGTGAAACGGAGCAACGGCCAGATGGCGAACCCAAGTTGCATGCTCAGAACCACCTGACTCACGATGAGCAACTGCGTCGTTTCTTTTTCGCCAAAAATGGCGATGACCACCACTGCGGGAATAATCGCCAGTCCGCGCGTGATCACCCGTCGGAGCCAGGGCGCGATGCGAAAATTGAGAAAACCTTCCATCACAATCTGACCCGCGAGTGTTCCGGTGAGCGTGGAATTTTGACCCGAAGCGAGAAGGGCCACGGCGAAGAGCACGCTGGCCGCGCCAGTACCCGAGAAGGGGACTGAGCAGCCGAAATGCATCCTGAATTTCGGCCACATCCTGATGCCCGCTCCAGTGAAAGGCCGAGGCCGCCAGGACGAGAATGGCCGCATTGATGAAGAGCGCAAACATGAGCGCGGCGCTGGAATCGATTGTCCCGAACTTAATCGCTTCCCGCATCCCTTCGCCGGTCCGCTCAAACTTGCGTGTCTGCACAATGGAGGAATGCAGATACAGGTTATGAGGCATGACGGTCGCGCCGAGAATGCCAATTGCGAGATAGAGCATCGCCGGATCGGCGAGAATTTTCTTGTGCGGAACAAAGCCGGCAAGCACACCGGGCAGATGGGGTTTGGAAAGGAAAAGCTCCGAGGCAAAACAAAAGGCGATCGTAGCGATGAGGACGGTGACGATCGCTTCCACGCGACGAAAACCTTTGTGCTGAAGATAGAGGACCGCGAGGACGTCCGCCGCGGTAATAAGGCAACCCCAGACCAGGGGAATGCCAAAGAGCAACTGAAGCGCAATGGCCGAACCAACCACCTCCGCCAGGTCGCAGGCCGCGATGGCGACCTCGCAACCCAGCCAAAGAAATATCACGGTTGCCTTTGAATAGTGATCGCGGCAGGCCTGCGCCAGATCGCGCTCCGTCACCACGCCCAGTTTGATGCAAAGATGCTGCAGGAGCATCGCGATGAAATTGGAGATCAGGATGACGCAGAGCAGGGTGTAGCCGAAGCGCGCTCCACCCGCCAGATCGGTCGCCCAATTCCCCGGATCCATGTAGCCCACCGCAACGAGAAAACCCGGCCCGGAAAACGCCGCCAGCTTCCGCCAGAAGGAAGCGTGTGGCGGCACGACGATGCTCCGATGCGATTCGGGCAGGGAAACGAGATTGCTCCTTCGTCGCCAGGCGCCGGATACTGGCGTCGACCGCTCTTGTTCTTCGATCAGGTTTAGCCGATTATACATCTCTAAGGTCCGGCTTAAATATGTAGCAGAGGCTACAAATTGAGCTTTCGATTGTCAACCGCCGGTTCTTTTGATTTGCTTGATTGTTGTGTCGTCTGCCGCTGCCAATTCCGTTCGCAAGAGACGCCCCGCGCTCCCCCATCGCCATCGCCGTCGGACGCGCGAGGAACATTCGCAGGAGACGGCGCAGGATTACGTTGAGATCATCGCCGACCTCATCGGCACGACCGGAGAAGCACGCGTCATTGACCTGGCGCGACGACTCGGAGTGACGCACGTCACCGTGGCTCGCACTATCCAGCGACTACAGCGGGAAGGCCTGGTCACGAATCGGCCTTACCGTTCTATCTTCCTCACCGCCAGCGGGAGCAAGTTGTCCAAAGAGTCCCGTCGGCGGCACGAGATTGTCGTGCAATTTCTCGAGTCGCTAGGCGTGCCCGCTCACGTTGCGCAATCCGACGCGGAAGGAATTGAGCATCACGTCAGCGCCGAGACCTTGCTGGCTTTTGTCAAGCACCTCCGAAAGTCGACGCGGGCAAAAAAGAGATCGCTTCCTTAGCCGAGTCGAAAACGCAGATCGCGAATCGTTCGTGCGCCGAAGCGTTGCTTTAGTTTGCGCAGAATTTCCGGCTTATTCACCCGTTCCAGTTCGTAATGCAACGCCGGTTGCAAGACCTGTACGTAGAGCACGCCTTCGCGCAGCGAAACGGGACAGGAATGGGTCGCGTTGAATTCCCCGACCAGCGCCTGCCAGGCAGCCAAAACCTCCCGTTCCTCCAAACGCTCCTTCAGTCCGAGCTGTTTCATTATCTTGCGCATCACTTCCGCCGTCGATTGCGCGCGATCCGGCCGCGGCGGATTGGCAGGCAAACCTCGCCATTCGGCGATAACAGCTCGGCGGAGCGAAGGAGTCATGAGACTGGTGAAACGTGGGTCACCGATTCAATACTTCCTTCGCATATTGCTCGGCAAGATATTTAGCTCTGTCCGATATTTCGCCACCGTGCGGCGGGCGATCGGAATGCCGCGCTGACTGAGAATTTCCACGATTTCCTTGTCGCTCAAAGGCGCGCTGCCGGACTCAGTTTTTACCAGCCCGAGGATCGCGTCTTTCACACTCGTATTGCTCATCGCTTCGCCGCTCGAGGTTTGATAGCCCGGCGTGAAGAAGTATTTCATCTCGAAAACACCCTGTGGTGTCGCCATGTACTTGCCCGAAATGGCGCGGCTCACCGTCGTCTCGTGCACACCAACTACGTCGGCGATTTGCACCATGGTCATCGGTTTCAAATGGGCTGTGCCGCATTCGAGAAAATCTTTCTGCCGCGCAACGATCTGGTGCGCGATGTTGGAGATCGTCTGCTGGCGCTGGTGAATCGATTTAATGAGAAACTTTCCGCTCCTGATTTTGTCGCGGATGTAGTCTTTCACGTCGCCCGCATTACCATCCTGCGCCATGATGTCTTTATAGGTATTACTGATGCGCAGGTGTGGAATCTGTTCGCCGTTGAGGATGACCTGGTATTCGCCTTGGATTTTTTCGACGGTGACGTCGGGCAGGACGTAATTCTGCGGCGCCTCGGCAAAAACCTGCCCGGGACGCGGGTCGAGTTGCGCGATCGAATTGGCCGCTTTCTGCACCTGCTCGACCGTGATTCCCATCCGACGGGCGATCTCCGGGAATCGCCGCTTACCGAGATCGACCATGTGGTCGGCGACAATCCGATACTCGAGGTTTTTCTCGCGTCCGTCGCGCTTTAGCTGAATGAGCAAACACTCACGCAAATCGCGCGCGCCCACGCCCGGCGGATAGAAGCTCTGAATGAGAGTGAGCATGAGCTCGAAATCTTCCTGGGCGATACCGGTGTTCATCGCCATCTCCTCGGGGCTGGTTTGGAGGAAACCATTGTCGTCAATGTTCCCGATAATCAGTTCGGCGGTCTTGCGATCGTCGCTGCTCAGCGCGGTCTGATTGAGCTGACTGACGAGATGCTGCTGCAGCGTTTCCTGTGTGGCGATGGAATCGAAAAAGAATTGGCGCTTTTCTTCGTCCTCCCTCGAGCGGCCGCCGTAGCTGCTCGATTGTGCCATGTAATCGCGCCATTCATCATCCAGCTTCGCGAGCTGATCGAATTCTTCCTTAAAATTATCATTCGTTGGCTCGGTCTCGGTCGCCTGACGTTCCTCCTCCGTTGTTGGCTCGGAGGTTTCTTCCAGCACCGGATTCGTCTCCATCTCCTGCTGGACGAGATTGCGCAGTTCGAGCAGCGGCGCCTGAAGGATGAGCAAACTTTGCTGGAGTTGCGGGGCAAGGACCTGTTGCAGAGAAAAATTCTGCGATTGATACATCCCTGGACCGGCCATGCGCGAAGGGTAACGACGAGCATTCTCATCGCAAGCAGTTTTCGCGCCGCGACTCGCCGCGCATCCACGCGGGAACATGACTTGCTCCCTATCGAACCGAAAGCTTCCTTATGAAAAAGATCATTCTTATTGGCACCGTGGTCGTTCTGGCTAGCTCGATCGGCGCCCAGTCGCCTGCGCCGACGACAAGCGATCGCCGACAATTGGACGCGCTCCTGCAACAGGTTCAGGCGCAACAGCAGCAGATCGCAGAGAATCAGGCAAACATCGACGCCAAGTTGGCGTCTTTAGCCGAAGCCATTCGCGTCGCGCGCATCTACGCCAGCCGGGGAGGTCACTAGAATGAAACTCGCCAGCCTGGCTCTGTTTCTCCTTCTCTGCGCAACGAGCACATCAGTCCGCGCACAGACGCCCGCGCCGATCGTTGTTCAGGCTGCCACGCCCGCCCAGGTCGCTATCCCCGCGGCTCCGCCGGCCTCAAATGTCGCGGAGCCAGCGGGAGCAATTGAACTCCTCCAGACGATGCAGGCGGCGAACGCCGATGTGCTGAAGAAACAGGAGGCTGCTCTTGCCACCCTTGATGAATTACAGAAGGCGGTTGAGGAGCTAAAAATCTTCAGCAAACGCGGCTAACGAGTCAGTCGATTCCGTTCCCCTCGTCCGTCCGCTAAAAGCGTCGCTTTCCCTTGCACTGCCATGGTGCAATTTGCCGGCAACCTGCTTAGGTTGCAGCCCCGTCTATCTCCGATGAATAACGAACTAAGCGCTGCCGAAGACATTGCCGCCGCCGCCGAGGTGCCACCTGCTCACCAGGGTTCGCCCATGACTGAGCTGGAACGCATTCGGCACTCCAGCGCTCATGTCCTCGCGACCGCGATCCTGAGAATCTGGCCGGAAGCGCAGTTCGCCGCCGGGCCGCCGGTGGAAAACGGCTTTTATTATGACGTCGAACTGCCGCACCGCATTTCGCCGGAAGACTTCGAGAAGATCGAGGCGGAGATGAAAAAGGAGATCAAGGCTAATCATCCTTTTCAACGCAGTGTTGTCACTCGCGATGAAGCGATCGCGATGGCAAAGCGCGGTGAGCTAGCCTCGTTAGGCGAGCGCGATCAGCCGTCGAAAGTTTAAGCTCGATATCGTTGAGAACATTCCGCCGGATGAAGAAATCTCACTTTATCGCAATGGGGATTTCCTTGATCTTTGCGCCGGGCCGCACGTCATGCGCACTGGTAACATTGGCGCCTTTCGCCTGACGACCGTCGCCAGCGCCTACTATAGGGGCGACGAGCGTAACCCCCAGCTCCAGCGCATCTACGGCACGGCCTTCAAGAACAAGACCCAGCTCGACGAATACTTCACCATGCTGGAGGAAGCCAAGAAGCGCGACCATCGCAAGCTCGGGAAGGAACTGGAGCTATTCACCTTCGATGACGATGTTGGTCCCGGCCTTCCGCTCTGGCTGCCACGCGGCGCCGCGATGATCGAAGAGTTAGAAAAGCTGGCGAAGGAAACGGAGTTCGTCGCGGGTTATGAACGAGTCAGGACGACTAATCTGGCGCGAGAAAGCCTATATCTAAAAAGCGGTCACTTACCCTATTATGCCGACTCCATGTTCCCGCCGATGGAGCTGGTCGCGGAGGGCGCGGAGGCAAAGCGGCCCATGCATCGCCCGGAGCTATTTCGGGAGCTCCTTGAGAAACCTCTAACTCGCGAAGCTTTAGATGGCATTCTCGCCAAGGCGGACGAGATCCGGTCGGAGTTACCGACAGATCGTTATTACCTAAAGGCGATGAATTGCCCCCATCACCACAAGCTCTACGCAGCGTTACCGCGGAGTTATCGCGACTTACCGCTTCGCCTGGCCGAATATGGTTTCTGTCACAGATACGAGCAAAGCGGCGAACTCTTCGGCCTGATGCGGGTCCGTTCCTTACAGATGAACGATGCGCATATCTACTGCACTCCCGAGCAGTTCGAGAGTGAGTTCAATGCTGTGAATCAGCTCTATCTCACTTACTTCAAGCTTTTCGGGATCGAAAGATACGTCATGCGTTTCTCGACTCATGAGCCGGCCAAGCTTGGACAGAAATTCGTCGACGAGCCGGAGCTGTGGAAGCAAACCGAAGATATGGTTCGGGGCGTCCTGAAACGCAGCGGTATTAATTACGTCGAGGTCCCTAACGAAGCGGCCTTTTACGGACCGAAGATCGATGTCCAGGTCTGGAGCGCAATCGGACGTGAGTTTACGATCGCCACAAACCAGGTCGATTTTGCCCAACCGAGACGTTTCGATCTGACCTACAAAGATAAGGATAACACGAATAAGACTCCGCTTTGCATCCATCGCGCACCGTTAGGCACTCACGAGCGGTTCATCGGATTTCTGATCGAGCATTACGCCGGTAACTTCCCGCTCTGGTTGAATCCTGAACAGGTTCGTATTCTTCCCATTGGCGACGAACCGGCGCTCGTTAGTTACTCGCGCCAGATTCTGGACAAACTGCGAAGCCACCAAGTCCGCGCCACGCTCGACGATTCCAGCGACAAGATTAACGGAAAGATCCAGCGCGCCGAGCAGATGAAAGTCCATACCATGCTGGTTATAGGCAGGCGCGACCTGGAGGCCGACGCGGTTAGTGTTCGCGTGCACGGAAAAGGCAACCTTGGCGCCAGGCCGAGAGACGAAGTGATTTCCGGCATTCTTCTCGCGATTCAGCAACGAGCTCCCGAGATGACTGCCAAACCCTAAGTCGTTACTCCGACTTGGTCCAAATCGCGGTGCGGCCAAGAAGCGGCATACCAAGGATGAAGCCGCGCAGGGTGAGTTTGTCGCCTTCGAAGGCGATTCGGCAATCGTAGGTCTTACCGTTCTTTGGATCGTAGATGCGTCCGCCTTTATAAGTATTCGGCTCCTCGGCCTTCTGCAGGTCGTGCAGGATAACGAGTCCGAGCGTAGGACGATCGCGTTGTGCTGGATCGGGATTATTTTTGTCCACCTTTGGCTTGCCGTCGAAATTCGGTTCCTTGAGCCAAACGATTTTTGCCTCGAAACTGGAGCCCTCCTGGTAGATCTCCAGTTTGGCGTCGCCCTCCTCATTTAACCAAAGGCCGCAAAGTTGATCTCGCGGCGCATCAGCCGCGACGAGTAATAGCCCGATCAAGCCAGCAATCACCTTCGGGTAGCGCATGGGGCAGCGTTAAACGCGAATGCCAGTGTGCCGCAAGCATGATTTGGCAGACCGGTCTTTTCGCGAGGAGGATTGGGTATTGCCGGACGAGCGATCGTTTCGAGAGGGTGAATTGGCGCGCGTGTGCCACGACGATCCGTCGGATGATTGCGAATCAATGTCGTTAGGCCACGAGCGGTTGCGTGCCAGACGAAATCGTTCGGCCTAACGAACGAAAAGGCGGCGGTATTGCGATCAGAATTCGCCCTGAAAAACGAGAGAGCCGTAAGGTGCGCCCTGCTCGTAGTGATAACGCACGTCCGCGCGATGGAAATCGAACTGCCGATAGGGCGCGTAGCCGCCCTCGAGAGTGAGCGTGAGCGAAGAATTAATTTTCCAGGAAAGGCCCGCCCCGGTGCGCACTTCTTCATAGCTTAACCAGGCGTTGTTTAGAGCGGTATCACCATGGCTGTCGCCGAAATGATCATCGACGCGGAATGTGTTGGCCTTGATGTTAGCTCCGGCGTAGAGCGTGGCGCTGCGGCTCAATTCATATTCGAGCCGCGGCGCAGGCAAGACAGCGTTTAAGACCCATTGCGGGGCAAACTTCCAGCGAATCCCACCACCGGGAAAAGCCGGATAATGGCCCTGAATGTTTACCCCAACGCCGAGCACAAATTGCAATTCCGGACTATAAATGTAGGTGCCGCCAAGGACGAAAGGGACGTTAAAGGAATTGCCGTCGAGATGGTTAAAGGCCGTGCCGTAGAAACCGGGCTGAGCTTCGAAGCGAACAAGGATCGAATCGGAAAATTTTGTGTCGAGCCCAACGACAGAATTGGTCGCCTGGAGAGTGTTCGGTAACTGCTGGCCACCGTCGGGGAAGCCAAACGAATAGCGTTCCCATTGCGCCCCAAGGCGCAAAATTCCAAAGCTGACGCGCGGCGCGTAAACGAAAAGGAGGTTGGAGTAGTACTCGTCGAAATTGTTCACGTCGCGTTGACCACGCGCCACGTCGGCGCCGCCAAGATAGGCCTGTTCAATGGCAAACTCGGCCGAGAATCGATAAGGCTCTTCCACCACTGGTTCGTTAGGCGGCGGCGCAGACTGTTTGTCTTCGCCCGCGAAAAGCGAGATCGCCAGCGTGCTGCAGAGCAAATCGAGCAGGGGCAAAAAGCGTAATGTCATCGTGAAGCTTCGCGTTGAATGGTGGTGGCGGCCTTCAAAATATCCTTGCGCATTGCTGACTCGGAAGCGAGGCGCTCAATGCCGTGAAGGTCACCTAACGAGTTGGCGGAAATGAAATCGCCCCGCCAGATGAGAGTGGCAGCGCGGCCGCCGAGATCGACCGGCCAGAGCTGGTAAAGAGTCAGTGCCACGTT
Organism: uncultured Verrucomicrobiae bacterium; assembly: GCA_963786175.1. Lineage (GTDB taxonomy): Bacteria > Verrucomicrobiota > Verrucomicrobiia > Chthoniobacterales > UBA10450 > JAICXG01. Next base: position 235,313 of record CAWAYD010000006.1, read on the forward strand.
GTAGCCGCCACTCGCGTAGTAAAGGCCGTCGGCGATTTGTGCGCCGCCGCCGGCGGTCGAGCGGTTATAGGATGCACCGAGCGTGAGGACACCATCGCTTTCAACCTGCAGCAGCTCCCAATAAAGATCGGGCCGGAGCGATCCCTTGCCGCCAATGAGACCGGTGTTGCCGAGAAATCCGTCAAACTGGCGCTTGACCTTGGGTTGTTGCCTAACGAGTCCGGAAAATTCCGATCCAGGCTGAACCGGATTGCGGGTGTGACTGTAGGCTGCTTCACCGGCCGCCCCGCGCGCGACGAAATCCTGGGTGCGTTTTGCAAGCAGATTTGTCCAAAAAGCAAAGACAGGTTGGGCGCTGGAATACGTCTGGGCCTCCTCCCGGCTGATCTGGAGTTCTGGCGACATCTTCTTCGTCGCCTGGCTCAATAACTCGACTGCGCCATTGTTAGGCGGATTGTTCAGTCCGGAAAAGTTTGCCGCGGTCGGCGAGGCCGGCAGGTCGGAATGGAGAAAGACTTTGAGCTCGCGATGCTCAGCCGGATTAAATTGCTTCATCCGCGCGATGACCTGAGCGGGCGGCTTTGGAACGACGAAACAACTCTGGGAGGAAAGGTAGCGTGCCGTGCTCATTGGTGCGCCGGTCGCGGTTTTTATCTGGCCTTTCGCCAGCTCGGCGAGATCGACTTTGCCGAAGACGGAAAACTCCGCCATTTCTGTGACCGCGTCGGCCGCGTGCCCAATGAGCGGCCAAGTGAGGAGCAAGGCGATGATGGACAGGAAACAGGGCTGCGGAACGAACTTCATATGCAAAGGAAAACGCACCTAACGACAGACGCAGTCGTCTCTCCCAAGTCTTAAGCGAATGGGCGAGCTGTCAACGAGTAACAATGACGCGGCCTTGCAAAGAAGACGCTTTTCCCTAGGGAGAGACCGAACGGATATCGGAAGACGTTTCCTTTTCGAATGAGCGACACGATCATTTGCCTCGATGGCCTAACGAAAACCTACGGTGATCTGGAGGCAGTACGCAATCTTTCCTTTCGGATCCATCGCGGAGAAATTTTTGGTTTTCTGGGCGCGAACGGCGCGGGCAAAACGACCACGATGAGGATGCTTTGCGGGCTGGTGCGACCGACCGCGGGCGAGGCGACGATCGATGGCCTGGATGTCTGGCGCCAGCGTTATGTGGTGCGGTCCAAGTTTGGTTACATGGCACAGAGGTTCAGTCTTTATCGGGATCTGACGGTACTGGAGAACATGCGTTTCTTCGCCGGCGCGTATCATGTTCCGCCCAAAGAAGTGTTGAAACGAATCGCGCGCATTCTCGAGCAGATTGACCTAAGAGCGAAACGCGATGTAGCGGCGGGAAGTCTTTCTGGCGGGATGCGACAGTTGCTCGCCCTGGGCTGTGCGCTGGTGCACCAGCCGCCGCTGCTTTTTCTCGACGAACCGACCTCCGGTCTCGATCCCGTGCACCGGCAACAAATGTGGGATCTGCTCTACGAACTAAGCAGCAGCGGGATTACCATTTTCGTGACTACTCACTACATGGACGAGGCGGCGCGCTGTACCGAAGTGGGATTTTTGCATGAGGGCCGGCTATTGGCGAAGGCGCCGCCCCGCGCGCTCAAGGGAACCTTTAAGGCAAAGGTGCTCGAGCTCGACGCCAAACCGGCGATGTCAGCACTAATTAAGCTCCGAGAAATCCCGGGCATACTTGGCGTTTCGCTGCGCAGTGGAAGTCTGCGCGTTTATGCGCCGGAAGCAGAAAGACTCCTCGCGGAATGGCAGCGGAGCTGGCCGTTTCCCGAGATCAAACTGCTCGGCCATCGCTGGGGCGAGCCCGACATGGAAGACGTTTTTACGGCTTACTCGCAAGGTTACCACGCCATGCTCAACCCGGGAGCGCTCCAATGAGCGGACGCGCGCCTTTGCAAGCGATCGGGAGCGTCGCGGTGAAGGAATTTATCCACATCTATCGCGACTGGCGCATTCTCGTGCTGCTGCTAATTCTGCCACCCGTTTTCACTCTGATTTTCGGGCACGCCTTCGAACAGACGAGTGCGACTGATGTGCCGGCGCTCCTGGAAAATCGGGACCATTCCCCGGAGAGCGATGAGTTTGTCAGGCACCTGCAGGCCGGCTCTACCTTCCGCTGGAAGATGAAACAAAAAATCGGCGGAAACCCGAATCTGTTGCGCGAACAGGTTCAGGCTGCGCTGGTGATTCCTTCCGGTTGGGGCGCGAGCCTAAAGAATGGCGATCCGATTGCACTCCCGCTTTATCTGGATGGCAGCGACACAAACACGGCAAGCGAACTGGAAGGTCGGCTCAAGGAAAATCTGGCCGACTTCCAGAAGAAGCAGATCGACAATACGGTGGAGAATTTGCCGGACGAGGTGATCGAGCTGGGGAAGAAATTACCGGTCGATGTGCGCAAGGAATTTGTCTCCGCCATGACCCAATGGGACCTGCAGGCGCATGTGCTCTACAATCCGCAGGAGCGCTTTATCGAATATGTCGTGCCGGGCGTGATCGGGATCATTTTACAACTGCTTACCGTCACTCTCACTGCCTGTACAATCGCGCGCGAACTGGAAGCAGGCACACTTTATCAGCTGATGGTGACTTCGCTGCGGCGAGGCGAGATTGTGATTGGAAAACTCCTGCCCTACCTCGCAATTTCGATTCTGCTCATTCTCGTCGTCATCATCGTGGCAGGCTGGCATTTTCACGTGCCCTTTCACGAGCCGTTTGTCCTCGGGGTGATTTGTCTGCTCTTTTTGCTTTGCTCGTTAGGCTTGGGTTTGCTCATCTCCGCGTTTTCGCGCACTCAAACTCAGGCAATTCAGCTCTCCGTTTTCTTTCTCCTGCCAATATTCGTGCTTTCAGGCGCGTTCGCGCCGCTGGACCGCTTGCCCACAGCGATTCGTTACCTCGCGGAATGTTTTCCGCTGACTCACTTTTGCCGTGCTTTCCGGCTGGTGAACCTTTACCGGGCTGGTCCGGGATTTTATGGAGGAGATTTACTTTTCCTCTTTCTCGGCGCGGTTCTGACTTTTTTCGGAGCGGCGCTCTTACTCAAACGAATTCACGAATAGCGAAGTGACTAACGACCCTTTTCGAGCTCGGCGCGGAACTCCTTAATCGCCCGCACCGTCCCCTCGGCCTGAAGTTTGCCCGCCACGATACGATCGACTCCGCCGAGATAACTGCGAAACAATGCTGAGACAAAACTGCCCTGCCAGACCAGCGTACCATTCTCCACCGGCCAAAGCTGGTAAAGGTCGATCGACATGAAGTAGGTATCGGAGGGGTAATAAACGCAGTTGATGAGTTGCCAGGAATTATCTCCCTTCTGCGCCGCAACAAGACCGAGCTGCAGGGTCGTGTGGCCGTGCACCACGTAGGTCTCCCAGTAGGGGACTGCTTCGCTGGCCGGTTGGCCCTCTGCCGTCAAAGGGCGCGAGTTAATGATCGGTTCAAAATGCTTCGCCGCCTTGGGGGCGAGGCCGAGCAGCGCGCGAAACTCGCTCAGGGGCGAAATCTTTCGGTCGCTCCAGTAAGGCGGCACCGCAGCCAGACCGCCGCGCGCGAATGCGGCAGCGCGACCATGCAAGATTTCCCGCCAGGCGGTGTTGCCATCTTTCCCGCGGACGAGCGCTATTTCCTCGTTCGTAAGGTGAAGATCGTGGGCAGAAGAGTCGCGGCCTATTTCCGCGATACGATCGAGCAGCCATTTGTCGTTAGGCGAATTAGCCTGCAGATGGAGCGTCTTGAAATCGGCCTCGCTGCCGGGGAGAACTGTACTCGTGATAAAGGCGAATCTCGGGATCGTGATGTTCTACCGGGTTCCAATGAAGCAAAGCGCTGCCCACGGTGGCTAGCGGAGCACGAACGAAATAGCTCGATTGAAGATGTATGCCTCGCGGAAAGTCGCCTGACGAGCCGCGTTCGACTACGATTTCTCCCCGTTTCAGCCGCGCCAGATCGAGGGACGGCAGATAGGAAAGCGATTTAATCTCCTCCAGGGGCGTAACGGCCCACAGGGCGGGGAGATGGGCCAGAAGAACAAGAAAAGCGGCGATGCTTCTGCCGAACGAACTTTTCACCTCTTCGGCGTGAACCTTCCTAGAATGCGAGTTTTACTGTCAGCCTGATGTACGGTGAGGGATCAGTTCGATAGGTTTCACCGGCGCGATCAAAGTCGAATTCGCGCTGGATCGAATAGCCGGCCCCAAAATCGAGCGAGGATAGTTTGCTCAAGTCGTAGTTGAATCCGACCCCGACCCGATAATCAACAAAATCCACTTGAGCGCCATTGAGTTTGCCGGGCTCAATTCCCGGGTTGCGATCGGTCCGAAAGGACCCGCCGACCAACTCACCGCCGAGGTAGAGATCGAGTTTGTCGCTTACCGAGTAGATCAGTTTGGGGTCGGGCAGCGTAGCCATGAGACGCACCTTCTCGTTCGGTATCCAGATAACTCCAGCGAGCGGCCAAACTGGAAGGCCGCCATGGAGGAAGGCCGCGTAAGCTCCGAGAAAAATATAGAACTTCTTGTCTTGGACGACAAAAATTCGGCCCAGCGAGATTGGCATGTCGAAGGAAGAGATGCCGATGTCGTTCTGCGTGTAGAAGCCGGGGCGTATTGAGATGAAAGCGCCAACGTCGCTCCCTTTCATAACCTCGATTCCGAAAACGCCGGCGAAAGACTGGAGATGGTTTGGCACTGGCGAGTTGGTGCTGCCGAAATCGAAGCGATCGTAGGCAAGGCCGAGGTGAATGTAGAAATTGCCACTGAGATGGATGCGGTGACCGTATTCGATCTCGTTTTGGATCTCATCCTGTTTTCCATGGCTGCCGCCGTGGTTTAGGTCGCTCTCGAAGACGTAACCCGAGTCAATGTTGAACGTGTCGAGTGGGACATACTCGTCGCTCATCGGCGCAGTCATGGCAGTGTTGGCCACGGTACTTTCTACCGGGCCTGCCAGGGTAAGGGGGAGAGTATAAAAAAATGCCAGGATGACGGCGAGGCGAGAGAGGTTTTTCATGGGTGTGGGCTTCTTAGCTCAGGAAATCGTGCGCAGAAGGGCGAACGGGTGTGTAGAAAGGTTCGAAGAGGCGCCGCTTTGTTCAAACGACACCAGAGACAGGTTTGGAACGATAACGCGGCCCCGAGCTCAAACGGGCTGGCGCTCGGCCGGTTGAACATTTTCCTGGCTGTTGCGCGCTGCGACCATTCGCTCCCGCCGTTCAGCAGCTTCCTTCATTTCGCGGGAGAGTTTTTCGACCCGCTGCCGCATCACTTTTCCCGCTTTGAATTTAACCGTTGCACGAGGAGGGATGACGAAGCTGCTTCCGGGTTGATTTGGGTTGCGGCCAACGCGGGGCTTTGTCAGGCGCGGCTGAAACACGCCAAAGTTGCGCAACTCGACAGCCACGTTGCGTGCCAGGCTATCCGTGATCTGGTCCAACGTTCGCTGAACGACATCAAAAACCTGGTGCTGCACCATCCCAGTTTGATTGCTGATCGACACGACAATGTCGCGTTTTGTGAGCTTGCTCATTTACAGAGAATCGTTCGCCGACCCAGTGCTGAGCGGGCGATAAACGCAAAATCTTTTGCCGTGTCGTTCGCAAACACAACGGCAGCAGACTCCCGTGCGCCAAGGAATCGCTTCATTAGCCCGTTAGCGGGCCGCGGCCTTGCGCCCAAAGGGGTGCGCGAGCGAATCCGCCCAGGTGCGTCTCCCCATCAATTCCTTGCGCCTGGCTTTCAACCGCCTGGCGCCGTTCAAAGTAAGAATTCTCGTCAACACGCCCAGAACCTTGCACAACGGTAAGGAGCGGGAAGCTTGCCGATAAGCCCTCAAGGTTTTCAAGCCTGGAGGTCGCCGGCGCAGGCTATTTGCGCCATTTGCGCGGCGGCGGTGGCGCAGCGTAAGCCTCGGGTGCCACCTCATGTGCCGTGCGGAAATGCACCTTGGCAAACTGTCGAAGTGCAGAAGGTCCCGCTCGCTCGACAATACGCCGCGCCGTTTCCTTAATCGGAGCGGAAACACCTCGTCCGAGCGGCAGACCAAGGCGCTTGCCAGATCGTTCGAGCCAATCGATGAACGTTTCCCGCGCCAGAATGGAAGCGGCCGCGACGGCTACGTCGGATTCCGCCTTCGTCCGTTGCTCCAGGCGAATGTGTTGACCGTGCTGCAAAAGCGCTCGTTCGATCACGCCGGCGTCAGCAAACTTATCCGACAGCGCCCGAGAACAATCGGGTTTTTTGTCGAGCAGATTCTCGATGACTCGCGCGTGTCCCCAGCCGAGGAGACTGTTGAGGTTGGCAAACTTTTCATAGAGTTCGTTGTATCGTTCGGGTCCGATAAGTACGACGTCGAATACAACCCCGGTTGTTTGCCGAATCGTCTTCGCCAGTTCGCGGATTCTCGCGTCGGAACCGATTCGTTTGCTGTCCTGGACCCCGCCATCGATAAAAGCGCGCGCGATGGCAAGGTCCGTGAATACACCCGCGATGACGAGCGGCCCAAAGAAGTCGCCTTTGCCGCTTTCATCGATTCCGAAGTGCGGCTCGAACATTTCCGGCGTGTGTACCTCTTCATAGCCGAGACGCGCTTCTCCCAGGATCTTTGGTTCCAGCTCAAAGCTCACGAAATCCTCGATGCCGCGCCCTTGAAGGAGAAGCTTGCGACCTTTCTCATAAACCGCCACGCTCAACTTATTCTTCCGGGCGAAGAAAAGGGTGTAAGGCCGAGCCGAAAAATCGAAGCCTTGCTCCTCGAGTAATCGGCGTAGCGTGTCGACCTGCGTCGCGCTGAGCAAGGCTGTATAGGAATGGAGCGGCGGCGCGGGCATAACGCTTCTGAAAAGAACATCGCCGTCATCGACAGGCGAGCAATTTCGCCGGTCGATCTGCCTAACGAATCCGAGACGAGGATAGCCGGCACCTGTCTGCGTTCGCGCCAGAAGCGCGAGCAGAAAGCAGACTGACGCACAAAGAGGTAATCAGGTTAAAGACTACCCGATCACCTAGTCTTACTTACCGGACAACAGGGAGCTGGATCGGTTTCAGCGCGACGGAGCCTGGACGTTGACGCCGTCGATTTTTCTGGCGATCAAATCGCCGAGGCTGCGCAAGGTGGCGAAGTTTTCTGCAACCAGCTCTTCATCTTCAACCCGAATCCCACAATCGCTCTCCATGAAGGAGACGAGCCGAATCAACCCGAGCGAGTCGATTTGCAGTGGTTCGTCCGGATCGCTCACGGGCGGAAGAGGAGCTCGGCTTTCGTTGATGTAGTCGCGCAGTTTCTGTGGTATTTCCATGCGATAACGATCTTAAGATATCCTTCAGGCGTTGGCTAGTTCCTCGTTCGACGCGGTCGCCTCGTTGAGCCAATGCTCCGTGCCTGCGACGGGCGAATTTGGTTCCCACAACGGAGCCCGTTCCGGATGATAGCGTGACCCGATCGGGATCGAATAATCATCGTCATGATCGTAGTCCCGTTCCCGCTTCAGCAACTTGCGGAAAGTGATGATCGCTGGCGACGGCTGATGTTCCGTCTCGTAAATTCGACCGGCAAAAGCATCGATTAATTGGTCGCGGTAGCGCTCGTGAACGAAAGTGGCAAAGGCGAATGGCTGTTCCCAGAAGAGATCGACCATATCCTCGAGATTATCGGTTCCTTTTTCGATAAAGCGTTGGTATTCCTCAAACGGATTATCCTTATTGCGTCCTTTGCCCTGCAAATAGGCGACCACTTGTGGCACGGCAAACTCGGCTTCGCGCAAAGTGGCGGATAGACCAAAGGAAAAAATTGGATCGATGAAGCGATGCGCGTCGCCAATGCAAATAAAACCTTTCCCGCAAAAACCGCGCACTTGAAACGAGTAGTTGGGAATCACGTGCACCTTCTCGACGTACTCGATGTTCTGAGTACGGCGGGCAAGTTCTGGATTGATCTGGGGCAAATAATCCCGGAAAAATTCGTCCGGCGTCTGCTTGCGCGCACTAAACTCGCCTGTCGGCACTACAATACCGAGACTAACGACCTCTTTGTCGATCGGAATAAACCAACCCCAGTGATATTTTTTCTTGTAGAAAATGAGCGTGTTGTCCTTCGCGTTTTCGCCAGAGGTCTCAGCGTCACGAACCGCGCCTTTAACATGAGCAAAAAAGGCGATCTGCTTGTCGTAACTGCCAACATACTTCGGACCGGTCACGCGCTGGTTGGCGAGAAAGGTTGCCATGCCCGAGCAATCGAGAACGACCCGCGCTTCGACATCCTCCGCTGAGCCGTCGGGTTTGCGAATTGTCGCGCCGCAAACCACTCCCTCGGGCGTTTGCAAGGCTTTCACGGCCGTGCCACGAATCAAGGTCGCGCCCCGTTTCACTGCCTCGTCTAACATCAGTGCATCGAAATCGCTCCGGCGTACCTGCCAGGTAACGGCTGGCTGCAATTGCCAGTTTTCGTCGCGACGAGAGACTGGAATGAACCAACTGCTGGTGCCAAAAACGCGCACGCCGTGCTTCACCGGATATCCCCGTTTTTCCATCGCCTCGGCCAAATCGAGTCGCCGTAAGAGTGCCCCTGCTTCGCCAGTCATTGACTCGCCAATATGAAAGCGGGGAAACTCCTCCTGCTCGACAACAACCGGCTTTATCCCCTGTTTGATCAAAAGCATCGCCGCCGCCGATCCGCCGGGACCGCCGCCGATGATGAGCACGTCTGTCGTCATTCTAGATTTGGTGAGTTGAGTTGTTCTAGCGCAGGGCTCAGGACTTTCCGTCCAGAGCTCGTTGTGAACCGAGCCCCCTGTCTCCAGCGCCTGGATAATCTAATCAAAGAGGCGACAAACCTGGATAATTGAGCCTGCGTGACGCCTCCTTGGAAGACCAAGCCTCGATACTGAAAGACCGAAGGCGGTTTGTAAAGATATAATTCGCCTGAAGGCTAAATGTCAGTTTTGTAATGAACTTGCCCTAAAAGAGAGCAAGTTCCCTCAACCAGAACAGGATAGTCGAGTCGCTACGCCGCGAGGCGGCCAGGAAATACCCTAGACGATTTTGTCTCGCCTGTGCTTCGAGCCACGAATTGTTCGCTGGCGAAAGCATTCGACACGCGCGCCTGTCGCCTGAAGCCACTGGGCGTTGTGCCGACGCGTCGCTCAAACGCACGTCGAAAGGCGTCCGAACTATTGAAGCCGACACTCTCGGCGATGCTTTCGACTGTGGCACGCAGTCCCAGTAACCGGCGTCTTGCTTCACTCAAGCGCAGCTCTTCGACGAAATCCGCCGGCGTGCAGTTGAACACTTGTTTGAAGACCCGGCTGAAATGACGCGGGCAAAGGCAGGCTCGTTCCGCAAGGGCTTCCACGGTTAGCTTTTCGTTCAGATGACTAAGAATCCAGGCCGGTAAGTCGCTCACTCGCTCATTCGGATCGGATTGGTAACTGGCAACCTCGAAATGTTCGCCCGCCTCGCCTGGTGGGCGCAGGCGCATGACCAACTCCCGTGCCACCGAGCGCGCGGTTTGGTTTCCCCAATCCTCTGCGATCATGGCGAGAGTCATTTCCACGCCCGCGTTGCCGCCGCCCGAAGTATAAAACTTGTCGTCCTTTAGAAAAGCCGCCCCGACATTCACGTGCAGGTTAGGGAAACGTCGCGCCACATCCTGCGCGAAACGCCAATGCGTCGTCACATTGCGTCCTTCAAGCAGCCCGCTTTGCGCAAGCGCATAGATACCGGTCGAGATCGAGGCAATGCGCCGACTATAACCCGCGCGCTCCGCCAGCCACGCCGCCACCAGACGCATCGTCTCGGGTTGTCGCAATCCTTTTCCGCCCGGGACGAGAATGGTATCGAGATGGCCTGCGGAAGCCAGTGTCGCCTCCGCCTTGAAAAGGAGGCCCGATTCAGAGGCGAATGTTTTACTCGTTAGGCCAAGAAGAATCGCCTGATAACATGGCATCTCCTCGTTTCGCTCTCCGGCCTGGCGGGCGCTGGTAAAGGCCTCGAGAGGTCCTGTGATATCCAACGCCGCCACGCCGTCGAACCCAACTAATCCAACCACCTTTGGAGCCAGTTCTCCCGGGAATCTTGCGAAATGAGTCATGACCCGTCGCCTCCGCGGGATTCTTCTGGCATGGAAAATAACTGTTCCACATCCTGTAAAGCAACAATCGCCGCCAAAACGGCTCACGAAGTTTGGAAAAATAGAGAAACGCCAACGCCGCCAGGGCAATTTCGGCACAACTGCGGCGCTAACTTCGACGAGATTATTCCAATTTGATCGGCCTGGCGGCTTCCACCGCGAGCTGAGCGAAACGCGGATCACTGCGCATGACGTCCCAAGAGGGATCAAACTTTAGCTCGCCATAACTGGGACTGCCCGGCTGCTTCACCAAGGCAGAGAGCTGAGCGATCGCTGCATCCTTGTTGCCCAGCCAGGCTTGCACCTGCGCTTGCATCGCCGCGTAACCGGGTCCTTCGGTGGCGTCCCGCCATACCGGCACCAACTGCACCGCGCGTTGCGCCGTCTGCAAGGCTTCGTCGGCATGACCCAGTCCTGCATATGCCCAAGCCAGATTCATCACGGCGAGGGCGTCTTCCGGACGCTTCTGGACTATCTGCTCCAGCTCGCTTGAGGCCCTTGCGAAGATCTGTTCGGCCTTCTCACTATCTCCTTTCGCGCGATAGATAGCTCCTTCGAAGAGATCAAGACCATGGTTCGGCGGCTGCATGGGACTCTTCCTTGCCGTCTCAAGATATTGCAAAGCCCGGTCGAAGTCGCGCAAGTAAAATGCCGCTCGCGCCAGTCCGTCATATTTCTGATCGCTTTCTCCTGGCGCCTGACTTAGCCAGGCCTCAGCCCGCTTTAATTCACCTCGGGCAAACATGCTCTCAGCCTTAAGAGACCAAAACGGCGTTGACCTTGCCGGCATCTGATTGATGGCGCGCTGGGCCCGTTCCTCGGCCTCAGGATATCTCCGCAACGACATGTAAGTCTGGATAACTTCCGTCGCGATGAAAGGGTCATGCGGATCCAGTTCCCAGGCCTTTTCCCCATTACGTAATGATTCCTTCCAATGTCCCAGCCGCCGTTCTGTGAGAGCCATTAAGTCAAAGAACTTGGATTGATTCGAGGGTGAGGCTGGAGCGGCCGTTAATTCTTTCTGAGCCTTCTCGTAATCGCGCAAGCCATTGTAATAGTATTGCGCTTGCGCGAGATGACTCTCTGGTAGCTCTGGCGCAAGACGTAAAGCCGTTTCTGCTGCTTCGCGCGCCCGTTCCAGCCTTACGGGCGCCCGATCGTCACCGAAGCGATACATATAAAGATTTGCGTCTGTGAGCAAACAGTAGGCGAGGGCAAAGTTTGGGTCCAACGCTGTAGCCTGATGAAGCAACTTTATGGTTTCATCATAGTCGTATTGCACGAAGGTCTCCCGGGCGCGTAAATATAAGTCGTAAGCTGCCATGCTCGTCGTCGGCCGGCTTTCTATCGCCGCTTTCTCACTCGGCGAGAGCTTTCCTTTTAGCTGGGTAACGATGGCCTGGGAGAGGTCGCTTTGTAGCGCGAAAAGATCATCCATCTTGCGGTCATACTGTTGTGCCCATACCTGTGTGTCGGAACGGGTATCAATCAGTTGCGCGTTGACCCGGATGCGGTCGCCTAGTTTGCGTACACTGCCTTCCAAGACGTAAGCGACACCTAGCGTCTGACCAATCTCATGAATATTGCGGGTTCCCTTTCGATAGGGAGCTACGCCGGTGCGGCTAATAACCTTAAAATCGGTCACGGTGGCAAGATCGGTCAAGATATCGTCTTGCACTCCGTCAGCGAAATAGCCAGAGCCGTTCGGCGTGCTGAAATCATCGAAGGGCAAAACGGCTATACTTTTTTCTGGAATATTAACTCCCGATTTCGACTGCGGTGTTGTGACCGTCTTCGGCAGGCCGCGATGACCAAGGAGGACGACCGTCGCGCCGATGAGAGCGATGATCACAATTAACACTGCTGCTGTTCTCCAGGCGGTGAGCCTGTCACGACCGGCGAAACGCCGAATCCGATATATGAACCTGTCCGGACGCGCTTCAATCGCTGTGCCCGCGAGGTAATGATGAATATCGTCCGCCAGTCTCTTCACCGATGGATAACGGTCGGTCGGCTTCTTGCGCATGGCACGAAGGACGATCGCGTCAAGATCTCCACGTAAGAGTCGTCGCAGCTTCGGATCCTCGACGGCCAAACTTGGTGCCGCCGGGTCTTTTTCTGAAACCACCCTTACCACTTCATCCAAATTCGGGTTTCGACTGTCAAAGACATGCGGATGTTTGGTGGTGAGAATCTCATAGAGCAAAGCGCCCAGAGCATAAACATCGCTTGCTGTTGTGACCTCTTCGCCGCGTGCTTGCTCGGGTGAGGCCGAGATAGGCGTTAGCCGCTGCTGTCCAGCGACCGTCATTGCCATTGGATGCTCTCCGAGTAGTTTGGCAATACCAAAGTCGAGTAACTTGGGTTCCCCATTCTCGTTAACCAGGATATTGCTTCGCTTGAGATCGCGATGGACTACGCGCCCGCGATGAGCAGCTTCGACGGCCGCACATATCTTGAGAAATAGCTCCAGCCGCTGCGGAATTGTGAGCTCATGTTCCTCGATATAAGAGGTGACGGCCGTTCCGGAAACGTACTCCATCACGAAGTAGGGCATTCCGTCCTCCGTCATGCCGGCGTCAAAGAGCGTAGCAATGTTGGGATGTTCGAGGGAAGCGAGCACTTCGCGTTCCGCTCGAAAACGAGCCAGAAGTTCCGCCGTGTTGCTTTCACTTGGCCTCAGCACTTTGATGGCAACTTGCTTTTCAAAATAGCCGTCTGCTCGTGCTGCCAAGTAGACCGCACCCATTCCACCCCGGCCTAACTCTCGCACGATGACATAGGCGCCAATGCGCCGTCCAGTCATCGAGTTAGACCCGCGTCGCAAGGCAGCGGCGGCGATCGAAGCGCATTCCTCCAGGTTATCAAGCTTATCCGTAAGAGTGACGTCCCCTTGGAGGTACGACTCCGCCTCGCGAAGCAGCCCTTCGTCTTCTGCGCAAACCCGGGTCAGCATCGCCGTCCGGGCCGCGGGAGAATCCTCTTCCAAGACGTCGGCAATGATCTCCTTAAGTCGCTGCCAGCGTTCTTGATTCATGAGTCAGGTTGTGGTCGAGAAAACATCGCGTATCAACGTTAGTAATAGGAAGCAGCTAGCTCGCTTCCGAAAGGGTCTTGCGCAACCACAGTTTTGCCACCGACCATTCCCGCTTCACGGTTGCCGGCGAGACATGGAGAAGCTCTGCAATTTCTTCAATCGTTAGCCCTCCGAAAAAACGCAACTCCACGATCTGCGCCTGCCGCGGGTCAAAGGTTTCGAGTTGCCGCAGAGAGTCATTGACCGCTGTAACATCGATCTGGTGGCGCTCATAGAATTCGAGCATCAACTCCATGGGGTCTCCGCCGCCGCGCTTGATGCGATTCCGAGCGACGGCGTAGTTCGTCAGAGTCTGCCGCATGAGGCGCGCGAAAATTCCAATAAAGTGCGCCGGATTTTGCCACTCAAGGTTCGGTTGGGCGGCAAGGCGAAGATAGGCTTCATGCACCAGCGCGGTGCGCTGCAGGGTGTGGTCCGGTCGCTCATTGCGAAGATAACCTCCGGCGAGCAGGCGCAGCTCCTCATAAACGAGTGGCAGGATTGCTTCTATGGCTTCCCGGCCGCCTTTGGCGTTCGTCGTCGTCTCGCAATTCGTCTCTGCCCGTCTCTGCGGCCCCGCTTGGCTTTCGCTCGATATTTCTTTGCCCGATCTCATCAGGAAGACCGCGATTCGTCGCTTACAACTTGCACCAGGCTTAATGCAAACGATTGCCCATTGCTCATTGTAAACCAACTGAAACCAAATGCGAAGCCTGGCAACTGCCATGCGGTACAGGGCACGGAAGTGCGCTACAGCACTCATCCACTTCACGGGGACGGCAAATGGAGTTCCGATCATGAAAAGATTTCGAGTGAACGCTGCCTCGATGGACAATTTAGAATGAAAGGATTGCATTTGTTACCCCAACGGGTTCGTGAACACCAGGCTCGGCTTGCTGACTGACGTCCCCCAAGGCGACTGCCTCAAAAAAGAGGAAACGGCGCGCCGAGACTCGGTCATCCCCGGCAGCGCCGCTCTTTAGGTAGGATGGAAGGCTACGCTCAGCTCCTTACTCCCAAGCGCCTAGAACTTCTTCGAGACCTCGAAATAGACAAAGCGTCCAAACGGATCATAGATCGAGAGGTCGGTATTACTGTTAGCGCCGGCTACAAAAGGCGGCTGGCGGTCAAAGATATTGTTGCAACCGACCGCCACGGTAAGTCCATCCACCATGCGATTGAATGGGCTGACCTTTTCCGGCTCTGCATTTCCTCCAGCGCCGGCAACGTTGCCAGAATCTTTACCATCCTTCGAATACCCGGCCGGCGGTGCACTCAGCGCTGGCTTGGCGTGAAACTGATATTCCAAACGTCCATCGACCGCGAAATAATCGCCGATCTTCTGGAAAGTTCCCCTGATTCTCCGTTTCAGCATCGTGCCCGATGGCGTTGATCAGTCCCGGGATATAGTTGGCGTTCAAGCTCAAACTGGCCCCTCCATAGCTATAGCGAGTAAGGAAAGTGAGCTTGTAGTCTGGATTGCCGCCACCGCCTTCGGGAAAGTCGAGCCCGGAGATGTTATAATAGTGAGCATTAGGAATGCGCTTCAGCTCGCTTAGGGTGAACCAAACCGCGTTCACTCCAAGTTCCGCCTGTCCATAACGTCGCAAATCCAGATTGTAGTGAGCGCTCATATCCAGTCCTTCAACATGGTTGGCGCCAATATTTTGCGCATTGTTGATGTAGAAAACAGAGGCCAGGTTACCGAAGAGCTGGTTTGGAGCTGTCACTGGCCTTGCCCCTGGCTGACCTGGGAAATTATTAAAAGCTACGAGGTTCGCATAAGGCGACGCAGGGCCCAGATCATTGACGCTGGTCAAAATAGTCGCACCTCCGCTAATGTCGATCGCGCCGACTGTCTCCAGCTGGAGGGTGCGAAAATAATCACAGGTAATCGTCAGGCCAGGGATTTGGTGCGGGCTGTAAACGATACCGCCGGTGTAGGATTCTGCCTTGGATGGCACAAGGTTTGGATTTGAACCCGCTACGACGTGCGCCTGGTCCTGAACCTGGCCATTGAGAGTAATGGTTCCGGAGAAGCCGGTAACCGCAGGCCCGAAGAGTTGGAAAAGCGTCGGAGCAACGAACGAATTCGAGTAGGTCGCTCGCATGGTGATGTCTTGAATGGGTTGATAGCGCAAGGTGACTTTGGGAACTTTTGCGTCTTCCTTTACACCTTCATAATGGTCGTAACGAAAGGCGCCATCTAACTCCAAACTATAAACTCCAGGGATCTTCATTTGTGGCCCGACTACTGGGATACTTAACTCCGCATAGGCCGAGCTAATCGCACGCCCCTGGTCGATATTCTGCACGGGGACCGACCCAACGAAAATCTCCGGCGAGTCGGTAAGCTTAAAGCCCTCCTGACGGAACTCACCGCCGAAAGACAGACCTACGTCGCCCCCGGGAAGGTGAAGGGGAAATCCCGTCGCCCTGGCGTCGAATACCTCTTGATAGGAACTTTGCGCTCGAATGTTCGAGCCAAAAATGGTCCCAAACTGAGCCGCGGTTACCTGGCCCGGACCGTCGCCGATTGGGTTGCGGGCAAAAAAGTCCAAAGCCGGAATGGGATTGCCATTAAAGTCCACGGCGGTGCCAGCAATCATGGCATTCAGTTGCTGGGCATTAACCAGGTTCGAGTTCGTGAATTGTATCTCGTATTTGCTGTAATAAGTTGTGGTCTCAAACGTCCAGTCTTTGGCAAACTGAGAGCGCAGGCCGAGAAGGAACCGATAGAAGTTTGTATTATCATCAAACTTCCTTGGAAAATTTTGATAGCGATTGGCTGCAATCAGCCGAAATGTCCCGCTCTGAGAGGTGTCGTCGATCGTTTCCTGGAAAGGATTGAAAGCAGCCGGTGGGCCGCGATCTTCCGGAACGAGGTTGCCGGTCTCGGGATCGACTCTCATCGAACCAAGGATGAGGACACCACTGCCGTTACTCAGTGGCTGGGAGTTCAGGAAACTCAGGTTGTGGTTATGGGCGTAGAGGAAGTTACCGAACAACTCGAGCTGCTTTCCAAAGATTTGATGGTTGAAGTCGCCGTAGGCACTCGTGTTTTGGATGTCCAGGGTGCTGGTGGGCAATTTGGACAAGTCGAAACCCAGGACCGTCCCGAGGTCGGAAGGATTGTAAGCTTGAGGGATAAGAGCAAACTGGCCGGGGTTGGCGGTGCCGCTGTCCGCGGGCGGCGGTGGGATTGAGCCTGGCACAACCCCGGCGTCAAAGGGAGAATTCAAACCCGGCTTGAGAAGGTAATAACTGGTACCGCCGCCGGCGTTATCTCGCCCGACACCGGCATAAGTCGTAGTCAGGTTGATCGCGGGCTGAGAGTAGCCGCGTTCACGGGCAAAAAGAGGATCAATCTCATAGTACTGGAATCCGCCGGTGACATGTGTCGTGTCATTTCCTGCGCCAACAATGGCGTAGGCCCGGCGCTCTGCTACGCCGCTTTCTACCGTGAAACCATAGCGCGCACCGATCTCCGCGCCGGTGAAATCTTTCTTGAGAAAGATATTTACGACACCACCGACAGCTTCGGAGCCATAGAGAGCCGAGGCGCCATCTTTCAAGACATCGATACGGCTAATGAGCGACGTCGGAAAAAGACTTGCATCAGTAAACTGAAACCCTGCGCTGGAGATAGCCGCTGAATCCGTTATGCGACGGCCTTCAAATAAGGTCAGGGTCGGCAGACCTCGTATGGCAATGATAGAGCCGCCCTGCGTGGCACCGCTGGCGTTATTAGCGTTTGTGCTACCAAGGTTGCCTGCACCTACGAAATCCGGGTTGCGCTTTTGCAGAACCGTCAAAACGTCGGAGGCGGCTCCGGCTATCTGGATATCGCTCGAATTCAAGGTATCGACCGGAGACGCGGTGACTTCCTCCGCCGTCGGGATCAACGACCCGGTTATAACAATGCGTTCGACGGTTGCCGCGGTGCCCGCATTGGAGCCGGCTGCGTTAGTTATAGGTGGTGGCGGCCCGGCTTCGGGCACAGCTGTCACCGGCGAAGGCGCAGCTGTTTGTCCAACAAGAGTGCTCACGATAAGAAAGGGTAGAATTGCCCCCGCCATGAGAGCGACACGATATCCCAGCGTTTTGTCTGATCTTGCTTTCATTAGTTTCTCCATCTCCTTGGTTAGGTTTGCACCAAGTCATATAGCTGGCCGGGATATAGTGTTAGGACTTAAAGCCGACAGTTTAAGACGGTAAAAGACCTGTTCACGAGGGTGTCCGCGGTTTCCAAGGAGCAATGAGTTTGCGAGTCGCTTGAGTTAATTGAACGCATTGACCGATGCGCTGTCAGTGATGCGTCTCTTTAGGATCGAGCTTTCAGCTCTGATCCACTTGTTTCACTGCTGCGCAGGTAGCTGGCCGGACCGGCTCCAAAACGCCGTTCAAATGCGCGGCGAAATGCGACCGTGTTATCAAAGCCGACAGAGGCGGCGATGCTACTCAAGGTCTTGCGCCTCGATGAGAGGCGTCGTCGGGCTTCATGCAGACGCAGATTCTCGACAAAGTGGCTGGGAGTGGCGCCTAGCACACTCTTAAACGCGCGTGTGAAATGCGCGGGAGACATGCAGGCTCGTCTGGCCATGACTTCCACAGTCAGGTCTTGTTGCAAGTTCTTCATGATCCACGCGACTAGCTCGCCAAAACGATTAGCCGGCTGACTCTCATAACTCGGGACCGACCAGGCCTGTTCCGGTTCGGCGGCGCCGGCGAGATACATCATGAGATCGCGTCCAACCGAGTCGGCGAGCTGTTTTCCATAGTCTTCCTCGATGAATGCCAGGCCGAGATCGACTGCGGCAGTGAGACCGGCCGAGGTGTAGAAGGGGCCGTCCTTCACCAAACGTCGTTTGTGATTAACCCGCAAAGTGGGAAAGCGATGCGCCACGTCTCGCGCACAGCGCCAGTGAGTGGTGACTTCGCGACCGTCGAGTAGTCCGGTCGGCGCGAGAGCATAAATGCCGGTGCAAATCGAGGCAATGCGTCGAGTCGCGCAGGAACGGTTGAGAATCCATTTCGCCAACCTTTCCGCGGCCGTGCCGCGGCGTAGCCCGTTACCGCCGGCTACTACAAGGGTGTCGAACGGTGGTGCTGCCGCGAGCGTCTCCTGCGGAGAAATCAGGAGCCCAGAATCGGTCATGAAAGGCTCCCGCGTTACACCAATCGTTCGGACTCTGTAGCAGGGAAGCCGACCACCAAATCCGTCTTCCAGAAAGGCTGCCTTTAACACATCGGTGATGAGAGTGAGGTGCGAGGCAACGACACGATTGTACCCCAGAAGGCCTACTTCCTTTGGACGCATTGGGCTTGAAGGCTATGGTCCGGTCGCCCCTCACGGTAGGACATTAACCCGATGCTTCCGGCTAGCTATGACCAGTGGGCCGAACAAGGACCGGACTGAAGCACACAGATCCGATCGGCCAGGCAAGAGGCACGCCTGCCACTCAAGGCGTGGCCGGGACTCCAACCACCTTAAAAAGGTGATAGGGGGTGGAGTGGGTGTCCTTGCCGCCATTAAAGCGCGGCATGGTTTGAATTTGTGAGGCAGTCACATAGAGCGAGCCATCGGGACCCCAGGACAGGCTGTCCGGCCAACTGAGCCGTCCATCCGCGACTACTGTTCCAAGTCTGTTTTCTTTGGGATCCCATGCCTGGATGGCGCTGTGCTCGAGATCGGTGAGATAGAGTCGACCATCCGGCCCCATGATCATTCCGTCAGGAGCGGGCGTTTCGGTTATCTTCTCCACTTTGGTGTCGAGTTGTTTGTTCGTTAGGCGCTTGCTCATGAGATCGCCGACTTTGATTCGGTAAAGGGTGGCGGCGGTTAGCGCATGGTAGTAGAGGTAACCATTGAGATGGTCGAAGGCGATCCCGTCAGAAGCGATCTGCGGCGGTTTGCCGTTGTCGCCGAGCAAGGCCTTTCCATTGACCTGCAAAGCGAAACCTTTCTCAGGGGCGGTGGAGGGATTATTGTCCAGGCGGCGTCGCGCCTTGCCGGTCCGCAAATCGACGACCACGATCGCACCCAGCCCTGAATCGGTGATAAAAGCCGTTTGTGTTTTGGTATCGATCCGGACATCGTTCAAATAACTCTTTTTTGGCGCGACATCCTCGCCAAAGGGGATTATCTGCACGACCTCGTTCTTCACCAGGTCAACCTTCACCAGCTTCGGGCCGCCCTTGACGATTTCTTTCATCATCGGCGCCGCGGGATCGAGAATCCAGAGGCTGTCGCTCTCATCGACGTCGACACTTTGCACGCATACGAAATGATCCTTGGGCGTGCCGGGCCGATTCCATTCGTCGTTAGGGAAGGGCACCGGCTGACCGTTGACAATCTCCGCCACCGAGATGGAATGATGGTCGGACCAGTTGGGAAAATTGACGAAGACTCGTCCCGTGCGGGAAACAGCGACTCCCGTGACCTGTTGATTG
The DNA here is from genome assembly GCA_963786175.1 of uncultured Verrucomicrobiae bacterium. GTDB lineage: Bacteria > Verrucomicrobiota > Verrucomicrobiia > Chthoniobacterales > UBA10450 > JAICXG01. The sequence continues at coordinate 255,006 of CAWAYD010000006.1, forward strand.
GGAAAACTGGCCACCAATTGCAGGGTGGCGGTAACGGCGCGCGTCTCCGTGTTCGTTAGGTAAAGCAGCCAGCCAGCGAACAGAAAAAAGCGAAGTCTCATGGTGTGAAATTCGCGCCCGGCCGCGCTGCCGGCCTTTTGGATGACATTTGCGCTATTCGTTAGGCGGACCACGTCTTGCCTCCCCCTCGGTGGCGCAAGCCAGAAGGCGACGGACTTCCTCGTCCGACGTCTGGCGGAAATCTTCGTAGAACTGCCCGACGCCAAAAAAATCGTGCGGCAGCATTCCGCAGATAATTTCGTCTGCTTCCCGCTGCATCTCAGCATAGGTCGCTTCCGCCGCGACCGGCACGGCGATGATAAGCCGAGCCGGTTGACGCGCGCGCACCGCTCGAGCCGCGGCACGCATCGTTGCGCCGGTGGCGAGCCCGTCGTCCACGAGAATGACGATTTTGTTCTGCACGTCTGGAAATGGCCGCGCTCCGCGATACCGTTCGTCGCGTCGTTCCACTTCCTGGCTTTCACGCTCGGTTGCTTGCTCGATCGCGTCATGCGCATCGCGTCCCAGGGCGTTTATGATTTCCGGGTTTAGGACTCGCGTCCCGCCGGAAGCAACCGCGCCCATGGCCAGTTCCTCATGGCCGGGCACACCGAGTTTACGGACGACGAAAACGTCGAGTGGCGCCAGGAGCGCCTGTGCGATTTCGTAGCCAACCGGCACACCGCCGCGCGGCAGCGCGAGGACCAGCAAATCGCGACGGCCGCGCCACGCCGCGAGACTGGTGGCGAGGAAACGTCCGGCATCGGCACGATCACGGAAGTACATCTTACTTATGTTTCGCAACGCCAGAGTCGTTCGACTTTGCAAGCCTGACGACTGGAAACATTCGTTAGGCAAAATCTTCTCCCGGTTGCGGCCGTAACCCAAGCGCGGAGATTTCGCCCTCTCCGCCGAATGCAAAGCACCGACCATCTCGACCACACTCCCTCCGTGCCGGAAGATCTTACCGGCCGACCGCGCCGGGTCGCAATCGGGGCCGTTTCCTGGCGCAAGACTTTCTCCGCCTTTAAGCATCGCAATTACCGGCTCTACTTTTGCGGCCAACTCGTCTCGCTCATCGGCACCTGGATGACGAGCACCGCGCAGGGTTGGCTCGTTTATCAGCTCACCGGTTCCAAGGCATTGTTAGGCATTGTCTCCGCGGCGGGGACCGCGCCGATGCTCGTCTTCTCCACCTGGGGCGGTTGGGCGGCCGATCATTTCCCAAAGCGCTCCGTCCTTATCGGGACCCAAATCGGGATGATGATTCTCTCGTTTATTATGGCCGCGCTCGTTTGGAGCAAGGTGATTGTCCCTTGGGAGATCATCGTCCTGGGAATGTTCGGCGGCGTGGCGATGGCTTTCGACATGCCGGCGCGGCAATCGTTCGTGGTTGAAATTGCGAGTCGCGAAGACCTCATGAACGCCATTTCGCTCAACAGCGCGATGTTCAACGGCGCGCGCATTGTCGGTCCCGCCGTGGCCGGTTTCCTGATGGCAAAAGTGGGCATCGCGCTTTGCTTTTTCATCGATGGCGTGAGCTTTCTCGCGGTGCTCGGGGGACTCATCATGATGCGGCTGCCGGCGCACGTGCGCCGTCCGTCCGGCGGCGGTGCGATCGCGCAATCGCTCGAAGGTTTTCGCTACGTCTGGCACCACGTGCGGGTGCGCACCATCTTCGCCCTCTTTGCCATCGTGGGCGTATTCGGCTGGTCGTATTCCGTCCTTATGCCAGCCTTTGCTCACGACATCCTGCATCTCGATGAACAGGGCTACGGCTTTTTGTTAGGCGCGAGCGGCGTCGGCGCGCTGATCGGCGCCCTAACGACCGCCACCTTCGGGACAAACGTCTCGCCTCGTACCCTTGCCTTCGGCGGCGTCTGGCTTTTCTCCGTCATGCTGTTCATTTTCTCGTTCAATCGCAGCCTAACGATCGCCATGCTCTGCCTGGCCGCCGGCGGGTTCGGGATGATGCTTTTCTTTTCGACCTCGAACACAACTGTGCAAACCATTGTGCCCGACGAAATGCGTGGACGCGTCATGGGAATCTGGTCCCTGATTTTTGGTGGAATGATTCCTTTCGGCAGCCTCGAGGCTGGAGTGGTCGCGCATTATTTCGGGACGGAAGCCACGCTCGCGGTCGGGGCGGTTGTGTGTGCCATCGCCGCTTCTGTCACCTTGGTTGTCGTCCGCCGGCGCGATGCTCAACTGGCCGCCGCGGCCTGATACCGATGCCGCCGCAGCGCGGCGACTTCTGCTTCCCCTTGGCCACTGCTCCGCTATCCTCGCGCCATGAGCACACGCGTTTTTCTCATTCGGCATGGCGCAACCGTGTTGAGCGCGGAAGATCGCTTCGCCGGCGAGACTGATGTCGAGCTTTCGGATGAAGGCCGGGAACAAGCCAGGCGGCTGGCGGAACGACTGAGGACGGAGAAGATCATCGCGATTTATACTTCGCCGTTAGGCCGCGCGTCCGAGACTGCCCAAATCGTTGCGCGACCGCACAATCTCGAGGTCGTTACGCGCGCCGGTTTGCGCGAAATTTCTCATGGGCATTGGGAACAGATGACGCGCCAGGAAGTGGAAGAAAAATTTCCCGGGGAAGCTGCTGCCTGGGAGGAAGATCCCTACACTTTCGCGCCGGTAGGAGGCGAGAGTGGATTGGCCGTAACGGCGCGCGCTCTTCCAGTGTTACTGGAAATCGTCCGGACGCACCGCGAGAGCCCGGTCGCGATCATCTCGCACAAAGCGACCATTCGTTTACTGCTCAGCTCGCTCCTCGGGTTTGATCCGCGACGTTACCGCGACAATCTCGATCAAAATCCGGCGGCGCTGAACATTGTCGATTTTCGCGATACGACCCACGCCCGGCTCACGCTCTTCAACGACACGTCGCATTACAACAGCGCGGAGAGCGGCCTTCCTTCGACGCCCGCTTCCAGGCTCTCGAGATGGTGGTCGTGAGGGCAGTGCGTCCGAGACGTTGTCGTTAGGCAATGACGGCAGATTCGAGCTCCAGTTTGCCTAACGAATCGCGGAGACTTGCCCGTCAGCTCGGATTCTTTGGGACGACGATGGCGGTGATGGGCGGGATCGTCGGCGCGGGGATTTTCATCAATCCTTATATCGTGGCGCAACGTGTCCACACCGCGCCGCTTATCCTCGGTGCATGGGTAACAGGCGGCTTGATCGCGCTCGTCGGCGGTTTCATTTACGCGGAACTTGCCGCGCGGCTCCCGGTGGTCGGCGGGCAATACGCCTACCTGCGCGATGCCCTTCATCCGGCCGTGGCGTTTGTTTACGGCTGGGTCCTGCTCCTCGTCATTCAAACCGGTGGAATTGCGGCCGTGGCCGTGACCTTCGCGCGCTATTTCCTCGAGCTCACGCATTGGCCGTTGAGCGATTCGTTAGTCGCGACCAGCGCTCTCGGCTTGCTTACTCTTATCAATTGTCTCGGCGTGCGCGCCGGCAGTGGTGTGCAGTCGATTTTGACCCTTACCGCTGTGGCCGCGATTGCATTTCTGGAGGCAGTGGTGTTCTTCGGCGCCACTCCGCCGCCAACCAACGCAACGGCGGTCTTCGATCGATCTTTCTCACCAGGTCTCCTTCTGGCTTTCGGCGCTGCCATGACGCCGGTCCTTTTCGCTTACGGAGGATGGCAGACTTCCAGTTTTCTCGGGGGCGAAATCCGGGATGCGCAAAGAGTTTTGCCACGGGCGCTGATTCTTGGCGTCCTGGGCGTGATCGCGGTTTACGTTTCGGTCAATTTCGCCTACCTCCACGCGCTCGGGGCGGAAGGCCTGGCGGCGACGAGCACACCGGCCTCGACCGTCATGCGTAATTCGTTAGGCGCGCGCGGCGCACAGCTGATTGCCGCGGGTATTGCCTTCTCCGCTTTTGGTTTTCTCGCGCAATCGATGCTCACCGGTCCGCGGGTTTATTTCGCGATGGCAAAAGATGGGGTCTTCTTTCGTGGCGTAGCCAACGTTCATCCGCGTACCCACGCGCCAATTGTGGCGATTTTGCTTCAGGGAATTTGGGCGATCGTGATCGCTCTTAGCGGCAGCTATGGCCAAGTGATCAATTATGTCGTGGCGATGGATTCGCTCTTCTTCGGATTAACTGCGGTTTGTCTTTTTGTTCTGCGGCAACGGAACAGCTCGACCACTTTTCGCATGCCGGGTCATCCCTGGACGACGCTTTTCTTCATCACCGCGCAGTGGCTGGTCGTGGTCAGCACCTTCGCGAACGATCCTCGCCGAGCTTTCCTCGGGCTCGGGTTCGCGTTGTTAGGCCTGCCGGTTTATTTCGTCTGGCGCAAGCAAGGAAACGAATCGTAGCGCGGTTGCCGGAGGGTCAAAACCCGCCACCTTTTCCAGTGATGGAACGAAAGCGCTCGACCTACATGGAGTGGGCGAAACTTTCGTCGAGTGCGCGCTTCAATCTCGCGACCAGTGGCCTAACGAACGTGATGCTGGCGGAGTTTCCGTTGCGGCCGGCGGAGTTGGAAATCACCGGCGGCGGCTACGGCTATCTTCCCTTGCTCGAAAGAATCTCCCGGCTTACCGGCGCACCGGTCGACTGCGTCGTCAGCGCGGAAGGAACGTCGATGGCGAATCATCTCGCCGCAGCCGCACTCCTCGAACCTGGCGATGAGGTCGTCATCGAAAAACCTGCCTACGGCCTGCTTCTTGATCTGCTCCATTATCTCGGCGCAAGGGTGCGGCGAATTGAGCGACGGTTTGAGGACAATTTTGCTATTTCGTTAGGCGAAATGGAGAAGGTGATTACACCGGCAACGCGTTTGATCGTCTTGACCAATCTGCACAATCCATCCGGCGCCTTTCTTTCGGTTGAGACGCTGCAATCGATCGGCGACCTGGCCGCGCGGGCCGGGGCGCTGGTCCTGGTGGACGAAGTTTACCTGCCGATGCTTTTTGATTCCGCTCCATCTACCGCTTTTTCCCTCGGTCAAAATTTTGTCGTCACCAGCAGCCTAACGAAAACCTACGGCCTGAGCGGACTGCGTTGCGGCTGGATTTTGGCTGCGCCGGAGCTGGCGCAACGCATGTGGCGATTGAACGATCTCTTCGCCGCGACCGCCGCACATCCGGCAGAACGGATGTCGGTCATGGCCTTCGATCATCTGGAGCAGTTTCGTCAGCGCGCCCGCGACCTGCTGACAGCAAACCGCGCGCTGCTCGATGCCTTTCTCGATTCCCGCGACGACCTGGAGTGTTTTCGTCCGCTAGCCGGTTCGGTCGTTTTTCCGCGCTTGCCGCGTGGCGAGCCGGAAGCATTCTTTCAACTCCTGCGCGAGAAATATGAGACGTCGGTCGTGCCTGGTAGGTTTTTCGAAATGCCGCGTCATTTCCGGCTCGGTATTGGTGGTGAGACCGCGACACTACAGGGTGGCTTGGAACGTCTTGGCGCGGCTCTCGACGAATTTCTTGCCTGACGAATCGGGGGCACGTGGCAATTGCCAGGAGGTTTTCGCGGAAGTAGAAGTGACAGCGCACCGCGCAATTTCTCCTTGAGATGCGATGCACTAGAAGGAATTCGATGGAAAAAGTCAGCAGCCAGGAATTTCAGCGGCGGCTCGGACGGGTCGAAGAATTAATCGCCTCTCTCGAGGGCGCGGCCGATCCGGCGGTGCGCGAGCAAACCCGCGAACTGATTGAGACTCTGCTTGATTTGCACGGTCGCGGGCTTGAGAAAATTATGGAAGCGGTGCACGAGACCGGCGCCACTGGCGCAAACGTGATCGACAAGCTTGGGCGCGACCAACTTGTTTCGGGCCTGCTCTTGCTGCACGGATTGCATCCACTCGATCTCGAAACCCGGGTGCGCAACGCGCTCGAAACGGTCCGGCCCCGACTTGGCTTGCACGGTGGAAACGTTGACCTGGTCGAGGTGACCGACGATGGGGTGGTCCGGATTAGACTGGAGGGAAATTGCAACGGCTGTCCTTCCTCGCGCATTACCCTGCACGCCACAATCGAAGAGGAACTTTACGCCGCCGCGCCGGATATCGTTTCGCTGGAGGTGGACGGCGCGGCTGATCCGAACGCGCCTGTCAATCCCACTAGCGTCCCACTCTTTACGGAATGTCCAACAAGCAATGGACAAGCATCAGAGAAGGAAATGAAACTATGAGCAAACCACCACAACCCGTTCACGTGGCAGGCAATGGGAAAGGCGAAGAAAAAGCCCTAACGAGTCGCGAGCCGGGGCGAGATCCAGATCGCAAACACTATCGCAGCGCACGTGATTCGACCGGAATCTCGGCCTCCGACAGGCAGCCGATTCTGCCGTCGATGCCGAACATCCCGCCCGCATAAGGAGTCGGTGCTTAGCGTGAGTTCGAACGGGTCGATCAGCGGATCGAATCGGAATTCTTTTGCCACGCTCCGGCGCTTCAGTCGCGTCGCCAGCCGCGGCGCGAAAGAGCCCGCTCCTCGATTAGTTGAGCATTGCGAGTTATGCAGCGTTGCGCTCCCTCCGGCGCATCGCCACTTGTTGGAGGTAGCGACGCGTAAGATCATGTGCGCGTGCGACGGCTGCACTACTACGTTTCTGCCCGTCGTCGGTGGGCGCTTTCAAGTGATTCCGCGCGACGCCCGCGCCCTGCCGGATTTTCAAGTCTCGGATGCGGATTGGGAAGGACTCGCCCTACCGATTAATCTCGCATTTTTCTTCTACGACACGCCTAACGAGAAAATGACGGCGATGTATCCCAGCCCGGCGGGAGCGACGGAATCGCTCCTTCCATTGACGGCCTGGGAAGCGATCGTTAAACAAAATCCTCCACTGGAAGAACTCGCACCCGATGTGGAAGCGCTTCTGGTTCATCGTGCAGGTGAGACGCGAGAATATTTCATCGCGCCGATCGACAAGTGTTACGAACTGGTCGGGCTGATTCGCATGCATTGGCGCGGATTCACTGGCGGAGAAAAGGTTTGGGAAGAAATTGGCCGGTTCTTCGACGGCCTGAAGTCATCGGCTCGGTAGAATGCCAGACCTTGCTTTCGAGGTCACCGGAGTGGAAGCCGCCGTTCGCGGCTTAGTCCCGCTGCTGCATTTCAAGTTAACGATCACAAATCAGCCACCTGACGAACAAGTTCAGTCCGTCATTCTCCAGGCGCAGATCCAAATCCAGGCGCCGCAACGCGCTTACTCGCCTGACGAGAAGGAAAAACTCTTCGAATTGTTTGGCGAACCGGAACAATGGGGACAGACCTTGCGCAACAAACTCTGGGCTCACAGCAACACCACCGTGCCCGCGTTTCAGGGCTGCGCGGAAGTGACGCTGCCCGTGCCATGCAGCTACGATCTCAACCTCGCCGCGACCAAATACTTTTTCGGAATCGAAGAGGGCGATATTCCACTGCTCTTTCTCTTCAGCGGAACGATTTTCTACGCCGGGGCCGATGGTCGACTGCAGGTGCAGCGGATCTCCTGGGAAAAAGAGTGTGTCTATCGCATGCCCGTGCAGGTTTGGAAGGACGTGATGGAACGGCATTATCCCAATACCGGCTGGCTTTACTTGCAGCGAGATGTGTTTGAGCGGCTTTGTCAGTTTAAACGACGCAGCGGCGTGACGAGCTGGGAGCAGGTGATCGAACAGCTTTTGGCGAAAGTCGCCAATGGAAATGAGAACGATACCACTTAGCACGCGGAACTCTGCCGCCAGACTCGTTCTCGTCCTCGTTTCACCATGAACCGCGAAGCTTTGGACAAGATCGTCAGCGCCGTTCTTTACGAAGGTTACATTCTTTATCCTTACCGGGCGTCATCGAAGAAAAACCAGGTCGGACGTTTCACGTTTGGGCGAGTCTACCCAGCCGATTATGCAGCGGCGCAGGGCGGACGGGAGACGTGCCTTATGCAGACGGAGTTTCTTGTCCGCAACGAATCGAAGGATGCAGTCGTAACCGTTGCGGTGCGTTTTCTCCAGCCGCTCGCGCGCAATGTGGCACGTTTTGCGGAGCCGGTTACGAGCGTGACTCAGCAAGCCGAAGCGCAGGCTGAGGTTGTGCCGCGCCTGGAAATTGGGGACAAGCTTTATCAAACCTGGCAGGAAGCGGTGGAGCGTGACGTGGTGCTGCCGCCGCTAGACTTGAACGCCGCCAGCCAAACGCAGCACCCATTTGCGTTTGCTGAATCGCGAGAATCGGACCCGATTCCCCAAGAGGATGGACGCATTGCCGGGCTGATCACCAGACGAAGCACTGCAATCAAAGGGTTAGTCGAAGTTGAGATCGAAATGATCGAGCCGTTGGCGGCCAAGATTCGCGTTCGCATCCTTAATCAGACGCCAGTGCCGAACGAACTACTGGAAAACCAGGAAGGAGTCACCCTGCGCACCTTCGCTTCCACCCACACGATCCTGCATGCGGCGGGTGGCGAGTGTATTTCGCTCTTGGACCCTCCCGGGCAGTACCTCGAAGCGGCGAAGGCCTGCCAACAGATCGGTACGTGGCCAGTCCTGGTTGGCGATGAGAAGAAACCGGAACGCGATCTCATGCTCTCCTCGCCCATCATTCTTTACGATTACCCCAAGATCGCCCCGGAGAGCGCGGGCGATCTCTTCGATGGCGCTGAGATTGACGAGATTCTCACCCTCCGCATCCAAACCATGACCGACGCGGAGAAAGCCGAAATGCGCCAGGTGGATGAGCACGCCCGCCGCATCCTGGAACGCACTGAAAACCTGGCTCAGGCGGACCTCTTACGGATGCATGGTGCGATGCGCGACGTGAAACGGCCGACTGACGAAGAGTTCTTTAATCCCGCTCAACTGCTCCAGGAGGTAACAGTCGGCGGAGTGAAATTAAAGGCTGGAGACAGAGTGAGAATTCGGCCAAAGAAACGCGCTGATGTGATGGACATCGCGCTTGAGGGCAAAGTCGCCATTATCGAGTCGGTGCAGCAGGACGTCGAAGGCCGGGCGCATTTCGCTCTCATCCTCGAAGACGATCCAGGACGCGACCTCGGCATAATGCGACAGCCGGGACACCGCTTCTTCTACGGCCCAGACGAAGTCGAGCCCGTGCAGAATGGCGAATCGTGAGCATCCTCATCGCGGGCATCGGCAACATTTTCTTCGGCGACGATGCTTTCGGCTGTGAAGTGGCGCAGCAACTCATGCGCGAACCACTCCCTGGAGATGTTCGGGTTTTCGATTACGGCATCCGCAGTTATGACCTCGCTTACGCGATGCTCGAGCCCAATGACGCCATCATTCTGATCGACGCGGTTCCGCGCGGCCAAGAAGCGGGCACCGTCTTCTTGTTGGAGCTCGACATAAATAAGCTGGACAAGGCCGGAATCGAGTCCGTGAATGCTCATGCTATGAATCCGGTTGCCGTCATGCAACTGGTCCGCTCGCTCGGCGGATCCCCCCGCCAACTTTACCTTGTCGGTTGCGAACCGGCAGTGCTCGAAACGGAAGAATTGGGCTTAAGCGAAAAAGTCAGGACCGCTGTTCCCCTCGCGATCGATATGATTCGGGAATTAATTGGCAAACTCCTTCTTGAAAATGAAAACACTCACACGTACGGCACGCGATTGGAAAAACGAGCTGAGGGACCAGGTTCGAGGACGTGATGAAGGAGGTAAGGATATGGCGCTGTTAGCCTGGGAAATTTTGGGTGGCCTGGCAGTGCTGCTCACAGTGGTGGGCATCGCTTCCATGCTTCCGGAGCTGGTTCGCTATATGCGGATAAAGCGAATGTAGCCGAGGTCGCGCGTTTCTTCCCACTGGCCACAGGGAAGAATGAAAAGATTTTTACAATTCAATAACTGGAACCGCTGAGCGAATCGCGCACCGATAATAGGTGTCTTTTCGCGCGCAACAGAAGGAAGGATTGGCATGAAAGCACCAGATATGATCGTGGCCGATCGGCCACCCGACGTGAAAGAAATCCACGTCGTATGGATGACGACGGGATTAGGTTGCGACGGCGATTCCGTTTCCATAACCGCAGCCTCGCTTCCCAGCATCGAGGACGTGGTAATGGGCGCGATTCCTGGGTTGCCCAAGGTACATTTGCATAATCCGGTGCTGGCCTACGAAGTCGGAGACGATTTCATGAAGTGGTGGTTCGACGCCGCCGCCGGCAAGCTCGAGCCGTTTGTTCTCGTCATGGAAGGTTCCGTGCCTAACGAGGACATCAAGTCCGAAGGTTATTGGGCGGCGATGGGCACTGACCCTGATACAGGGCAGCCGATCACGACCAACGAATGGATCGATCGCCTCGCCCCCAAAGCCACCGCCGTCATCGCCTGCGGCACCTGCGCGACCTACGGCGGAATTCACGCCATGGAAGGGAATCCGACAGGCGCCATGGGGCTGGCGGATTACCTCGGCTGGGGCTGGCGCTCCAAAGCCGGGTTGCCAATTGTCAATGTTCCGGGGTGTCCGGTGCAACCGGACAATATGATGGAGACAATTCTTTATCTTCTCTATCAGGTCGCAGGTCTCGCGCCGGTCATTCCGCTCGACGATCAACTCCGGCCGACCTGGCTCTTCGGAAAGACCGTACACGAAGGCTGCGACCGTGCCGGTTATTACGAGCAGGGCGATTTCGCTCACGAATATGGCTCGCCCAAGTGTCTCGTGAAGATCGGCTGCTGGGGACCGGTGGTGAACTGCAACGTGACTAAGCGCGGATGGATGGATGGCATCGGCGGCTGTCCAAATGTCGGCGGCATCTGCATCGGCTGCACCATGCCTGGATTCCCGGACAAGTTCATGCCTTTCATGGATGAACCGCCGGGAGCGACCATTTCGTCGGGCATCATCAGTGCCTACGGGCGAATGATTCGCGCTCTGCGCGGCATCACTAATCGTACCGTGAACAAGGAACCAAAATGGCGCCACCCCGGTCGCAGCCTAACGACTGGTTACGAACCCAAATATTACGCTCACAACTAACCGGAGAAGGAAATGGATCCATCCACACTCGATAATCCGCCGCAAACCGAACCTGCCGCCGGGAAGCCGGCGCAATCCGGCAACCTCGTTGAAATGTCGTGGGATCCGGTGACCCGGATTGTTGGCAGTCTCGGCATTTACACAAAGATCGATTTCGATGCCAAGAAAGTGGCGGAGTGTTTCAGCACCTCGTCAATCTTCCGCGGTTACTCCATCTTCATGCAGAACAAGGATCCGCGGGATGCGCACTTCATCACCAGTCGCATCTGCGGCATCTGCGGTGATAACCACGCCACCTGCTCGGTGTATGCACAGAATATGGCTTATGGCGTGAAGCCGCCCCCACTCGCCGAATGGATTGTCAATCTCGGCGAAGCGGCCGAATACATGTTCGATCACAACATTTTCCAGGACAACCTCGTCGGGGTCGACTTCTGCGAGATGATGGTGAAGGAGACGAATCCGGGCGTTTGGGAGAAGGCGCAGAGAACCGAGGCGCCGCACGCGAAGGATCACGGCTATCGCACGATCGCCGACATCATGCATGCGCTGAATCCATTCGAGGGCGAGTTCTATCGCGAGACGCTCCAGGTCAGCCGCTACACGCGCGAAATGTTTTGCTTAATGGAAGGCCGGCACGTCCATCCATCGACTTTGTATCCGGGCGGCGTCGGGACCGTGCCGTCGATTCAGGTCTTCACCGATTACCTCGTTAGGTTAACGAGATATGCCGAGTTCATGAAGCGCTGCCTGCCGCTGCATGACGACCTCTTCGATTTCTTTTACGAAGCGCTTCCGGGATATGAGGAAGTTGGTCGACGCCGCATTCTTCTCGGGTGCTGGGGTTCGTTCCAGGATCCAGATGTTTGCGATTACAACTACAAGACGATGAAAGAATGGGGCGAGGCCATGTTCGTCACGCCCGGCATCGTGATCGATGGCGAACTGGTCACGACCAACCTGATCGACATCAATCTCAACATCCGCATTCTGCTTGGCTCCTCTTACTATGAGGATTGGGAGAATGCGGAGACGTTCGTCAAAACTGATCCGTTAGGCAATCCGGTTGACCAGCACCATCCCTGGAACCAGACCACGACTCCAAAACCGCAGAAGCGAAATTTCGCGGATAACTATAGCTGGGTCATGTCACCACGCTGGCTCGACAAACGAACCGGCGACCATCTCGCCCTCGACACCGGCGGCGGACCGATCGCGCGTCTTTGGGCAACCGCCCTCGCCGGGCTCGTCGACATCGGTTACGTCAAAGCCACTGGCAACAGCGTCAAAATTCGTATCCCGAAGACTGCTACCAAGGGCGAAGTCGAGTTCGAATGGAAGGTGCCGAAATGGAGCAACGCGATCGAACGCGATCGCGCCCGCAGTTATTTCCAGGCATATGCCTGCGCCTGCGCCTACTACTTCATCGAGAAAGCGATGGCCGAGGTGCACGCGGGACGGAGCGCAACCTTTACACCTTTTAAGGTACCGGACGAGGCTATCGGATGCGGTTTCCATGAAGCTGTGCGCGGTGTTCTGTCGCACCACCTCGTCATCCGCGGCGGCAGGATCGCAAACTATCATCCTTATCCACCGACTCCATGGAATGCGAACCCGCGTGACATTTATGGCACGCCTGGACCCTACGAAGACGCCGTGCAAAACACGCCGCTCTTTGAGGAGAACGGACCGGATAAATTCAAAGGCATCGACATTATGCGCGCGGTCCGCAGCTTCGATCCCTGTCTTCCCTGCGGAGTGCACATGTATCTCGGCGGCGGCAAACTCCTGAAACAGCGGCATACCCCGACGGCCTTGATGGGCCTGGCGAAATAATCATGGCCGGGCAAAGTGCGGTGCAGGTGATGCTTGAGGCTTCACCGGATGAAATTTACGACATCGAGCTGGAGCACAGCCTGCTTCAGGCTAACGAAAAGCTCGCGCACGAGAATCGCGCACTGCTCGATCGAAATGGCGTGACCGCGATCGATTTCATGGGTGCGATCGGTTCCGGCAAAACCACGCTTATCACGAAACTGGTTGAGAGGTTGAAAGACAAAATGGGCGTGGCCGTTTTCAACGGCGACGCCACCACGAGCAATGACGCCGATGCAATCGCGAAGCAGAACATACCGGTGGTTCAGATTGCGACGATCAACGGTTGCCACCTCGATGCCAACCTGGTCGGCAAAGGTCTGAAAAAAATTCCGCTCGAAAATCTCAAAATGATTTTCATCGAGAATATCGGAAACCTGATTTGCCCGGCGGAGTTTCCGTTAGGCTCGAAAGCGCGCGTCGTAGTCGTCAGCGTGACCGAAGGACCATGGATGGTGCGAAAACATCCGCATATGTTCCTCGGTTCGCAGATCGTGGTGATTAATAAGATCGACCTCGCCGATGCAATGGAAGTGAGCGTCGACCAACTGATCGCCGACGTGCATGCACTTAAGCCCGATATCAAAGTCATTCCCACGAGCTGCAAGAACGGCGTCGGTCTCGACGAAGTCGCACAAACGCTCCTCGCGATTTAGGCCTAACGAGCATGCATGAGTTTTCGATCGCGTCTGGTCTCGTCGAAAAACTCCTCGATTTTGCAGAACAGAATCCAGACAAGAAAATCGTTGAGGTGCGCGTTGCGATCGGTGAGTTCACCCAGATTGAAGAGGAACAGCTGCGTTTCTGCTACGACGCAATCATTAACGAAATGCCAATCGCCGGCTCGAGCCTGACGATTGAGCCAATTCTCGGCAAAGTTGCCTGCTCGCGCTGCGGCTATCAGGGTCCACCAAAGTATTGGGATGGCATTTTGCACGGTCAGCCAGTTGCGACCCTGCAATGCCCGGGCTGTGGGAAAGCCGCCGAAGCAATCGAGGGGAACGAGTGTGCCATCCGTTCCGTTCGCTATCAGCCTAACGATATGGTTCGGATGCCATCATGAACACGCTCTGGCCCATCCTTCTCTTCGGTTTTTTCCTTGGGATGCGACACGCGACCGATTCCGATCACGTCGTTGCTGTGACCACGATCGTGAGCCGTCAGCGCAGCGTCTGGAATGCGGCGTGGACCGGCATCTTCTGGGGCATCGGTCATAGCCTGACGCTGTTGGTGATCGGTGGCGCGATCATCCTCTTTGGCATCGTCATTCCGGAAACGCTGGGGATGAGTCTCGAGTTCTGCGTCGCGCTGATGTTGATTGTGCTCGGCGGAATTAACCTGCGAGCCACCTTTCGAGCGATCGAGATATCGACCGATCACGAAGGCGTGCATCACCACCCACATCGCCACGGCGATTATGTCCACAGCCATTCGCACGGGCACGAGATCGAAACCCACGGGCACGCGGAAGAAGATGTCCCGCCGGCAAAGCTCGATCGCGCGTTTGGTCGCTCGAAATTTTACCGGGCGCTGCGTCCGGTCATCATTGGCGTCCTGCACGGTTTGGCCGGTTCGGCGGCGGTCGCGCTCCTCGTCCTGCCCGTTATTCGCGACCCGCTTTGGGCAATGGCTTACCTGCTCATCTTTGGCCTCGGCACGATTGCGGGGATGATGCTGATTACAGCGGCGATCGCGGTGCCGGTTTCCTATTCGACCCGTTTCCAACTCGTGCATCGCCACCTTGGCACCGCCGCCGGCGTCCTCAGTCTTGGTTTCGGTTTGTTTCTCGTTTACCAGATCGGCTTCGTCGAAGGGCTCTTCACTCGCTGAAACCGGAGCGACGCAAGATTGTCGTGCGCGGCGCCGTCCAAGGCGTCGGCTTTCGACCATTCGTTTATCGACTCGCAACGGAATTGGATCTGAAAGGCTGGGTGATCAACTCGGCCCAAGGCGTCTTCATCGAGGTGGAAGGTTTGCCTAACGATCTGGTTGATTTTGCGCAAAGCCTGCGGAGCAAGAAACCGGCCCGGGCCATCATCCAAAGTTGCGAGTCGTCCCAGCTCGAAACCCGGGGTTACGAAAAATTCGAGATTCGCGAAAGCAGCGACTCGGGGAGCAAGACCGCGTTGATTCTGCCGGATATCGCAACCTGTGCCGATTGTTTGCGCGAAATATCTGATCCGACGAATCGCCGTTTCCGTTATCCGTTCACCAACTGCACGAATTGCGGCCCGCGCTTCTCGATTATCGAAGCGCTGCCTTACGACCGTGCCAACACGTCGATGAAGAAGTTCGCGATGTGCGAGGATTGCGCGAGGGAATACCGTGATCCGAACGACCGGCGTTTCCATGCCGAGCCAAACGCCTGCCCGCGCTGCGGACCACAACTTCGACTTTGGGATTCGTTAGGCGAAATCGTCTCGCAGAAAGAGGACGCTCTGGCGAAAGCTGCCGCCGAGATTCGCGCGGGCAAGATCGTTGCGCTCAAAGGGCTCGGCGGTTTTCAACTGCTCGTCGATGCGCGAAGGGAGGACGCAATCCAGCGCTTGCGGGAACGGAAACACCGCGAAGAGAAGCCGTTCGCGGTCATGTTCCCATCGCTCGAATCGATCCGAGCATGTTGCGAGGTTTCCGCTCTCGAGGAGCAAATCCTTACCTCACCCGAATGCCCGATCGTATTATTGCGTTGCAGGACGGGTGCTTCGTCTACCTCGTCGACGGACGCGAACGCGCCGAAATTCAACGGGCTCGCCCCGCGCAATCCCAATCTCGGCGTCATGCTTCCATACACGCCGTTGCATCATCTGCTTTTGCGCCTGCTCAATTTTCCGATTGTGGCGACGAGCGGCAACATCAGCGACGAGCCAATTTGCATTGATGAGCGCGAAGCGCGCGAGCGGTTGCATGGAATCGCCGATTGTTTTCTTGTCCACGATCGCCAGATCGTTAGGCACGTGGATGACTCGATCGTTAGGCTATTGGCCGGGCGCGAACTGGTCCTGCGCCGAGCGCGCGGTTATGCACCGCTGCCGATCAGTCTCGGGCCGGGAACGCCGAATCGTGAACGGAAAACTGTCCTTGCGGTCGGCGCCCATTTAAAAAATACCGTCGCGCTTAGAATCGGCTCTGACGTTTTTATCAGTCAACATCTCGGCGATCTCGCGACCAAAGCCGCGCACGATGCGTTCATTCGCTCAACCGCTGATTTGCCGAGACTTTACGACGCGCCCCCGGAGGTCATCGCGCACGACCTGCATCCCGAATATCTCTCGACCAAATTTGCCTTGCAGCAGCCGTCGCGACACGTGGCCATTCAACATCACGTGGCACATGTCGTGGCCTGCATGGCGGAGAACGAAATCGCACCGCCAGTTCTTGGCGTTTCGTGGGATGGAACCGGTTACGGATTGGACGAGTCAATCTGGGGTGGCGAATTTTTTCTCGCGAAAGGCGACGGGACGTTTGAGCGCGTGGCTCATTTTCGGCGTTTCCGTCTTCCGGGCGGAGATCAAGCCGTCAGGGAACCACGCCGGAGCGCCCTCGGCATCCTTTATGAGATCTTCG
Source organism: uncultured Verrucomicrobiae bacterium (assembly GCA_963786175.1). Lineage (GTDB taxonomy): Bacteria > Verrucomicrobiota > Verrucomicrobiia > Chthoniobacterales > UBA10450 > JAICXG01. The sequence continues at coordinate 271,423 of CAWAYD010000006.1, forward strand.
GCGATACCGTTTGGCAGAGGCCGGAAGTCCAGGGCGCTTTTTCGCCTAACGAGCTCCCCGTTCTTCACCAAATGCTGATGAAGCGTTTCAACGCTCCGCTCACCTCCAGTGTGGGCAGGCTATTCGACGCCGTTGCGGCCCTGATCGGTTTGCGCCAGCGCACTTCATTCGAAGGTCAGGCGGCAATGGAGCTGGAGTTCGCCGTTCAGGAATCGTTCGCCGGCGCGGCTTATCCCTTCGAACGGAGTGCCGGTTCGCCCATCGGTCCTCGATTGGGAACCAGCCATTCGAGCCTTACTCGGCGATATAGAGAGCGGGAGGTCGCCCGGCGCTGTCTCGACTAAATTTCACCACATGTTGAGCAAGATCATTCTGGCGATGGCACAACACATCGGGCAACCAAAAGTCGTTTTGAGCGGCGGTTGCTTCCAGAACCGTTTTCTCACGGAGCTCGTGATTGCGGACTTGCGGCAGGAAGGCTTCACGCCCTTCTGGCATCAGCGTGTTCCGCCTAACGACGGTGGGATTGCACTCGGTCAGGCGGTCGCGGCGACCTGGAGTGCATAACCGGCGATGAAAAAGAAAACCGAGCCGGAACGGTCGGAACAAAAACAGGCAGAAGAAATCATGGATCGAACCGCACCACCCGGTGAGGTGATCTACGAGGCGATCTATGCCGAGGGTGAGCACGAACTGCATCGCAGTTGGGCCGAGCTGGCGCTCTCTGGTTTGGCCGCCGGACTTTCCATGGGATTCTCGATGCTGGGGGAAGGTCTCCTTCGCGTCTATCTCCCGGCGGCGCACTGGACGCCCCTGGTGAGCAAACTCGGCTACAGCCTTGGTTTCCTCATCGTCATTCTGGGACGCCAACAACTTTTCACCAAGAACACCCTGACGGTCATCCTGCCGTTGTTGCGCGAGAAGAGACCTCGCATGCTCGTCAATGTCGCGCGGCTCTGGACGATCGTTCTTGTGATGAATCTCATTGGCGCAGCCGTCTTCGCCTGGATGGCGGCGAAGTCTACCGTCTTCTCACCCGAAGCGCGGAATGAGTTTGGGAAGATGGGCGAGCATGTTTTGCAGGCAGGTTTTGGCACTCTTCTTCTGCGCGGGATCATGGCCGGATGGCTGATCGCGCTCATGGTCTGGCTATTGCCGTTTGCTGAGTCGGCTCGTATCTGGGTCATCATCATTCTCAGTTATTTGATCGGGCTCGGCGAGCTGCCGCACATCGTCGCGGGGAGCGTGGAGACATTTTATCTTGTCTGCGCCGGCACACTGGGTTTCGGACGTTTTCTTCTCCACTTCGTCATGCCCGTGCTGCTCGGGAATGTCATCGGAGGAGTGGCGCTTGTGGCCGTTGGGGCACACGCGGAATTTTTCGAAGCCGAAGAAGAGAAAAGGAAATGAACCTGCTCTACGGCCGGCTGGTCGAAATCAACGACGAGGATGGAATTCAAAGCGGCAAGATTCAGGTCGGCGGCGCGAGCAAGAAAGTAGCACTCGAACTCCTGACAGATGTAAAGCGCGGTGATACGCTTTTGGTCTGCGACGGCGTCGCGATCGGCAAAGTCCACGAACAACCGGAGGTGTCAGCGATGAATGCTACTGCGTTAAACGTAAACGAAGAGAAACTGCACAAGTTTCTTGGTCAGGCGATCGGTGAATTGGGCGCGGCCATGAATGTCGCGCTCGTCATTACGGGCGATCGACTCGGCCTTTACAAGGCGATGGCGGGAGCCGGTCCGATGACCTCCGAAGAGCTGGCGAAGAAAACGGGAACCGACGAGCGCTATGTCCGCGAATGGATTTCGGCCCAGGCTGCCGGCGGCTTCATCGAGTATGATCCTAAAACGAACAAATTCACGCTGGCTGACGAACAGGCGATGGCTCTGGCGGTCGATGACAGCCCGTGTTTTTTGCCAGGTGCGTTTCAGCTCATCAGTTCCGTGATTACCGATGAACCGAAACTGCGAGAGGCCTTCAAGAGCGGCAAAGGTGTGGGATGGCATGAGCATTGCGCCGATCTCTTCGAAGGTTGCGAACGATTCTTTCGCCCCGGTTACGGCGCGCACCTGGTTTCGGAATGGATCCCGGCACTGGAAGGTATTGAAGCCAGACTCAACCAAGGTGGAAAAGTCGCCGACGTGGGTTGCGGACATGGCGCTTCGACGCTGCTCATGGCGAAAGCCTTCCCGAAATCCGAGTTTATCGGCTTCGACTATCACGATGCGTCGATTAATTGGGCTCAGGCGCAGGCTGAGAAAGCTGGCGTCGCCGATCGCGTGAAGTTCAAAGTTGCGAAGGCGAAAGAGTTTCCGGGAGACGATTATACTTTGGTGACGACCTTTGATTGTCTGCACGACATGGGAGACCCGGCGGGCGCGGCGAGCCATGTCCGCAAGTCGCTCGCGAAAGACGGCGCGTGGATGATTGTCGAGCCGATTGCGGGCGACAAATTGGAAGACAATCTCAATCCGATCGGCCGAATGTATTACGGTGCTTCCACCATGATTTGCACCCCGGCCTCGCGCGACCAGGAGGTCGGTCTGGCCCTTGGAGCCCAGGCCGGCGAAAAGCGTTTGCGCGACGTTGTGATGAGTGGCGGTTTCAGCAGCTTCCGGCGCGCGACCCAGACGCCATTCAACCTGGTCTTTGAAGCCAAACCCTAACGATGTGTCTCGCGATTCCCGGAAGGTTGATCGAAATTGCGACCGATCCCAACGGCGTGCGGATGGGTAAGGCTAACTTTGGCGGGATCGTGAAACAGGTTTGCCTCGAATACACGCCCGAAGTCGAGAAGGGAGATTATGTTCTGGTCCACGTCGGCTTTGCCTTGAGCAAAGTAGACGAAGCGGAAGCGGCCCGCACTTATCAGGCACTTGAGCGAATGGAACAGCTGACCGAGCTCGATATTCCCGATGTGCCGGACGAGCCCGTCGCGATTCCCAAAGTAGCATGAAGTATCTCGACGAATACCGTGACGAGACCCTCGCCCAAAAAATCGTAGAAGAGATTCGTCGCACGGTCACAAAACCGTGGGTCTTGATGGAAGTCTGCGGCGGACAGACTCACTCCATCGTCAAATATGGCATCGATCGGCTTCTGCCGGACGAGATCGAACTGGTGCACGGGCCGGGTTGTCCGGTGTGCGTGACATCGCTGGAGATGATCGACAAGGCACTCGAAATCGCGCGCCGCCCGAACGTGATCTTTTGCTCCTTTGGCGATATGTTGCGCGTACCGGGTTCGAAGGATGACCTGCTCGTCTTGAAATCTCGCGGCGCGGATGTGCGGGTGGTCTATTCTCCGATCGATTGTCTTAAGATTGCGCGCGCCAATCCCGAAAAGAAGGTCGTCTTTTTCGCGATCGGCTTTGAGACGACCGCGCCGGCCAATGCGATGTCAGTCTGGCAGGCCCGTCAGCAAGGAATCGCCAATTATTCCATCCTTGTCTCGCATGTTCTTGTCCCGCCCTCGATCGCCTCCATCCTTCAATCGCCGTTCAATCGCGTGCAGGGTTTTCTCGGTCCCGGGCATGTTTGCACAGTTATGGGTTACCGCGAATACGAGCCCATTGCAGCGCGCTATAAGGTGCCGATCGTCATCACCGGTTTCGAACCGATCGATATTCTCGAAGGAACCCTGATGACGATCCGCCAGCTGGAAGCAGGCAAGGCGGAAGTCCAGAATCAATATCCGCGGGTCGTAAGTCGCGAGGGTAATAAGGTTGCCCAGGACTTGGTGAGCAAGGTTTTCGAAGTCGGCGACCGCAAATGGCGCGGAGTGGGTTCGATTCCAAAGAGTGGTTACAAACTACGCTATGAGTTTCGGGATTATGATGCCGACCGCATCTTCGACACGCGCGAGATCGACACGAAGGAACCGGAGATTTGTATCAGCGGACTGGTCCTGCGTGGGGTGAAGAAACCGCATGACTGTCCTGCCTTCGGGAATCTTTGCACGCCCGAACATCCATTAGGTGCGACCATGGTTTCCGCGGAAGGCGCCTGCGCGGCCTATTATGCCTATGGCCGCCATCTCGAAGCGCGCAAGCGTCCCGAGCACGCATCGACTTCCTAGCCGTGCGCTGGATCCCGCTTAGCCGATTCGTTGGCTGTAAGGATGAGCCCGATTAGCAAACTCGACGAGCCCTTTCCGGCGAAGGTGCTGCGTAAATGCCATGAAAGCATGGAAGCGAAGGAACAGTTCTTCGCGACCTATGCGGATTCACTGGACGAGATGTCTCGCGCGATGGCCGAGCGTTTCCGAAATGGTGGACGGCTCTTTGCCATGGGAAATGGCGGCAGTCTTTGCGATGCGCTGCACATTGCGGTCGAGTTCAATCATCCCATTATTGAGAAGAGACTCGCATTTCCCGCCATTCCGCTCATGACCGACATCGCGACCATGACGGCCATCAGCAACGATCTGGATTTTACGCGCGTCTTTGTGAATCAGCTTCGTTTGCAAGCCACCCCAAAGGATATTGCGATGGTCTTCAGCACGAGCGGGAAATCCCCGAATCTCATCTATGCCCTCGAAGCCGCACGCGAAAAACAGATGTTGACGGTCGCATTCTCCGGAAAGGACGGCGGCCGCTTTCCCGATGTTTCCAACTACTGTTACATCGTGCCCTCTTACAGCATCCATCGCATTCAGGAAACGCACGCCACTGCCGTGCACATCATCTGGGATTTGGTCCATATCGCGCTGGGGGCCGAGGATGTCACCTGACGACTCTCCCAGGACTGGAGCAGGCGACTTGTTAAGCGCGACCTGTCCGCTCCCGATCACCGATTACAAGGAGATCGTGCTCGCTCACGGCAGCGGCGGGAAACTGAGTCATCAGATCATCTCCAAGATGGTTCTGCCGCAATTCACGAACGATTTCCTGGCTCCGTTGCACGATGGGGCTATTTTTTCGTTAGGCAAAGAACGAGTGGCTTTCAGCACCGATTCCTATGTCGTGAATCCAATCTTTTTTCCGGGTGGCGACATAGGGAAGCTCGCAGTCCATGGGACGGTGAACGACCTCGCCATGTGCGGGGCGAAACCGCTGTATCTTTCGGTCGGTTTTATTCTCGAAGAAGGCTTGCCGATGGAAGACTTCTGGCGCGTTGTGCAATCGATGCACGCGGCGGCGGATGCAGCTGGGGTGCAGATAGTCACCGGCGATACCAAGGTGGTGAATCGCGGCAAAGCCGACAAGATCTTTATCAATACGGCGGGGATTGGTCTTATCGCCGAAGAGACAAGAATCGATCCGACGCGCGCGCAACCCGGCGACAAGGTGATTATCAACGGACCAATTGCCGTCCACGGCATCGCCATTATGTCGGTGCGCGAAGGTCTTGAGTTCGAGACCGAGATTGCGAGCGACACGGCCGCGCTTCACGGCCTGGTGAGTGAGTTACTCAAGACCTGCCCGGATGTGCATGTTTTGCGCGATCCGACCCGCGGCGGTGTGACAAGCGCGCTGACCGAAATTGCCCAAGCCGCTCAAGTCGGCGTGGTCTTGCAGGAAGCATGCATTCCAATCAGCGAAGAGGTGAAAGGAGCCTGCGAGATTCTGGGGCTCGACCCGCTCTATGTTGCTAATGAAGGAAAAGTGATCGCTATCATCGCGGCGGCGGAAGCGGAAAAAGCTTTGGCGACATTTCGTCAACATTCGTTAGGCAAGGAAGCCGCCATCATTGGCGAAATTACGGATGATCATCCCGGCTTCGTGGTCATGAAGACGCGCGTGGGGGGCACGCGGGTGGTCGACATGCTTTCGGGCGAACAACTGCCTCGCATTTGTTAGGCTGTTCTTTGCCGCAGAATTGCCACGGCGGTAGCGAGTCTCGCCCGCGTGTATGTTAGCAAAGGATGAAAAGGGTCTTTGGACTGGAGACAGAGTTTGGGATCACACGCAATGGGGTGGAATCGATCGACGTGGTGGCGGAGTCGATCGAGCTGGTGCGCGGCTATACCGAGCATGGCGCGCATATGAAATGGGATTACGACTTGGAAGACCCGCATCGCGATGCGCGCGGCTTTCGCGCCTGCGAGTTATTGCAGGACACGGATGAGTCAGCCTACTTCGAGATCGATCGCAATCGGCCACTAAGCTTCGAAGAAATCAAAAGTGATCTCGTCCTTAGTAATGGCGCGCGTTTTTACAACGATCATGCGCATCCGGAGTATTCCACTCCGGAATGCGTGACCTTGCAGGAGATTGTCGCGCAGGATAAGGCTGGCGAGCGAATCCTGACCGAATGCGCTCGGCGCCGAAATGAGAAGTTGTCTGAGAATGACGCCGTCCGGCTTTACAAGAACAACACCGACTTTTCAGGTCATAGCTACGGTTGTCACGACAACTACCTCATGCGGCGCGATGTTCCCTGGGACCGAATCGTCTCCGGCGTTCTGCCGTTCTTGATTACCCGGCAGATCTTTGCCGGCGCAGGCAAGATGGGTATCGAGACGGAAAGCGCCGGTGGGCAACCAGGGATTTATCAGATATCGCAGCGCGCGGATTTTTTCAGTGTCCTGGTAAGCATCGATACCATGAATCGCCGTCCGCTGGTAAATACGCGTGACGAACCGCACGCGGACCCGCGGGTTTATCGGCGTTTCCACATTATCCTGGGCGACGCAAACATGAGTGAATGGGCGACCGCCCTGAAGATCGGTACCACGGCTCTGGTGCTCGACTTAATCGAGCGCGGGATGGCGCCGCAGATTGAAATCGCACAACCGATCGATGCCACCAAATCAATCAGTCGCGACCAGACCTATGACTGGATCATTGAGTTAAGCGACGGTCGCAAAATCTCCGCCATTCAAGTGCAACGCATCTACCTGGCGGCGACACAGAATGCAGTCACGCAGGCAGATGAAGATGTGGAGTGGGTTCTGCGAGAATGGGAAAACGTTCTGAATGATCTCGAGCGCGATGTTTTGCTTTGTCGCGACCGGGTCGACTGGGTGGCTAAAAAGGAATTGCTCGAGACCTTGCGTAACGGGGAAAACTTATCGTGGAACGATCCGTGGCTCCAAGCAATCGACCTTGAGTATCACAACATCGCTCCAGAGACCGGGCTCTACTATGAGTTGCTCCGGCAGGGGACCATGCGCCGCTTTGTTAATGAGGCGCAGATCAAAGAAGCGATATTCGCGCCGCCGACAGATACGCGGGCTTACTTCCGTGGGCGATCAGTCGCGCGCTTTAACTCGCAGATCAAATCGATTCAGTGGGATGAAATCGTCTTTAGCGATGGTGCGCTGAGTCAGCGCGTGCAGTTGGCGCAACCCAATAACAATCCGCGGCTCGCGGCGCTGAATACAGCCGCACGCGAGACCGCGGATTATCCAGAGTTTATCCGCACGGTGGCGACGCTGTAGATATCGGCACCGCCGGCAGGACGAAGCTCTATCTACGAGTTAGCCGCCTTGCGCTCTGCGACGAGCCGCCCAACGAGCCTTCATCATCTGCGAAAGTTTTTTTCGGCCAGCGGCGCTGATCCCGCCCTTTTTCTTACCGCCAGACTTCTTGGCTGAAGTGCTAGCAGCGGCGGTTGCACCGCCACCGGAAGCAGCTTTAGCTCGGGCCCAACGCGCGCGAGCAGCGGCGGCAATGCGGGCACGGCCTGCGGCCGAAAGTCCGCGACGGCGCCCACGGCGTCCACTGCTCGGAGCGGGTGAGCTAGCAGCGCTAACCGCAGCCGAGGTGCCGCCTGAAGCAGACGAGCTGCCCAGGATGCTGTTGAGTCGGGTTTGGAGCTGATTGATCTGTCTCTTGAGATCAACCGCCTCCTCCAGTTGTTTTAGAGATACGTCCATGGCGCAGTTATAAAGCCATGTTCGAGATAGAGCAAGCACTCTTTGCACTAAGTGCAAAGAATTTTGTTACTCGATTAGGCTGGTCCTTTCCTAACCGATGTCGCTAACTAACGGGAAAAAGACTCAATCCCAGGTGATGAGCCTCAGCTCGTGGGCCTGAGCCAGGTTCTCAGAGATCGGGATAACCCGCACGCTGAAACCGTAGGTGCCACTCTCCGAAGCAGGAATAAACCCCTTGTAAATGTAGTCGCCGTTCTCGCCAATCCGATGACTTTCTGCCAGCATCGTCACCGTCGGATTACGCAAAATGTCATTTTCCGCCGCGCCATGATAAGCTTCCACCCGGACGTATTTGGGATCAACGGCGCCGAGATGGACGCGAGCCGAGACTTGAAGTGAGTCACCTACAGGAATGCGATGGCGATCCTTGTTTGCCACCTGCACGTCGCTGATGCGCACTTGCGGCCAATCTTTTCGCATCTGGGCTTTCCATTGACTCACCCAGGTCGCCGCCCGCCAGCCATCGCGCGAGAATTCGCTGTGAGCTTTTGCTGCCGGAATGTAGAGTTTTTCGGTGTAATCTTTCACCATCCGATGAGTGTTGAAGACCGGTGTCACACTCCGGATGGATTCCCGCATAAGTTGTAGCCAGGCGAGGGGGAGCTTGCCGTCTGGCTTCGCGTAATAGAGCGGAATAATCTGGTTTTCGAGCACCTGATAAAGACTGGAAGCGTCGACTTCATTCTGGAAGTCGGCATCGCCTTCCGTTATCTCCGCCCCGATAGCCCATCCATTTTTGCCGTTGTAACTTTCGCACCACCAGCCATCGAGCACGCTCAAGTTAAGGCCGCCGTTAGGAGGGAGTTTCATCCCGCTCGTGCCGCTGGCTTCCAGAGGACGAAGCGGATTGTTAAGCCAAAGGTCGACTCCCTGGACGAGGCGGCGAGCAATGTAAGTATCGTAGTCCTCGACAAAGACGATCCGGTTGTGAAAGCCGGTTTCGCGCGTCAGCTTGTACACTTCCTGGATGAGTGCTTTTCCACCTTCGTCGCGTGGATGAGCTTTGCCGGCAAAAATAAACTGCACCGGACGAGCCCGGTCGTTGAGTAATCGAAGGAGCCGATCCGGATCGCTGAAAAGTAATGCCCCGCGTTTGTAAGTAGCAAAGCGGCGGGCAAAGCCAATCGTCAGAATCTCCGGATCGAGAATCGAATTGACCGACCGGATTGCTTCCGGTGCTTCGCCAATTCGTGTCCGTCGCGCGCGCACCCGATCGCGAACAAAGGTTACCAGGCGCAGCTTGAGCTTTTGATGAGTCTCCCATAGCTCGGCATCTGGAATATCGATCACCCCCCGCCAGAAGTCTGGCTCGGTAAGATGTTCCTCCCAATCGCCGAGATACTTTGTATAAAGCGCGGAGAATTCCGGCGCCATCCAAGTCTTGGTATGGATTCCGTTTGTGATACTGGTGATCGGGACTTCGTGAATTGGCACGCCCGCCCAGACGTCTCTCCAGAGCGCCTGGCTCACCGCGCCGTGCAGGTTGCTTACCCCATTCGCATGCCGACTCATGCGCAAGGCAAGAATGGTCATGCTAAAGCTTGCCACCGGATCGGTAGTCGTTTGTCCGAAACGGAAAAGCTCATCGAAAGGAATCTTGAGTTGAGCGGCGAAGTCGCTGAAATAGCGGACCATCATCTCCCGGGGAAAGGAGTCATTCCCGGCCGGCACAGGCGTATGAGTGGTAAAGACATTTGCCGAGGCCACGACCTGGAGTGCGGAATGAAAGTCGAGATCATGCTGTGTCACATGAAGTCGGATGCGTTCGAGGGCGAGAAAGGCCGAGTGACCTTCGTTCATGTGAAAGACCTCCGCCTCGAACCCGAGCGCGCTAAGTGCTTTTACCCCACCGATGCCGAGGACGATCTCCTGTCGCATCCGCATCTCGAGATCGCCGCCATATAGCTCGGCGGTAATGAGTCGATCTTCGGCGGTGTTTTCCGGAATATCTGTATCGAGCAGATAAAGGTTGATTCTTCCGACATGCAGTTCCCAGATCTTGGCAAAGACTTCGCGGCCGAGAAGCGGCACCGCCACGAGCAGAATCTGATCGTTGCGCATGACTTCGCGGAGCGGGAGATGGTGAAAGTTCTGGTTCAGACTAACCGCTTCCTGCCAGCCATCCTTGTTGATTTGCTGCTTGAAATAGCCGTGCCGGTAGAGCAATCCAACCGCGGCAAAGTTCAGATCAAGATCGCTCGCCGATTTGCAGTGATCGCCTGAAAGGATACCAAGCCCGCCAGAGTAATTGGGAATGGATTCATGAAAGCCAAACTCGGCTGAGAAATAAGCAATCGGCTTCTTGATCTCACTCCCAGGTCCTTTCTTCCCATAGGTGTCTTTGCGCGAGAGATATTTCTTATAAGCGGTATGCACCTCTGCGAGATCGCGCAAAAAGACTTCATCCTGCGCTACCTCGACCAGTCGCGCTTGACGCACGAGCTGGAGCATTCGGAGCGGATTATGATTCGTCCGATCCCAGAGTAGCGGATCGAGATGACGAAAGAGCCGCCGCGCCGAAGGCTCCCAGGTCCACCAGAGATTGAAAACCATCTCGCGCAGGGGTTCGAGTTTGGCCGGCAGATTAGGGATGACGTTGTAAGTCTGAATGTTCGGCATGACGTAAATCAGCTCGTTCTGAAGAAAGCGAAAAGTGTCGCAGCAAAAACAATAGCAGCAAGCGTTCCCTTTTAAGCAAGAGCTAGGAATGGCTTTGCGGACGCGAGGCCAGAACAACTCCCACGAGCAAGCCAGTCGCAAAGCCGCTCAGGTGCGCGGAAAGACTGACCTGTGGAGTCCAAAGATCAAAGGCAGTTTGAAGCGCGACAATGAGGATAATATCGCGCAGGCGGCGGCCGGCGAGCGGCGTGCGATGATGGCGCAAAAGCAAGCCGGCGGACACGCCAATCACGCCCATGATGCAACCGGAAGCACCAACAAGTTGATCGGCATGATTGAGATTGAATGCGTGTGAAAGAACGACACCCACGCTCGAACCAAGGCCGGCGATGAGATAACTCATGATGAACTTAAAAGAGCCGATGAGTCGTTCCAGCTCCGGTCCAAGGAGGTAAAGCGCATAAAGGTTGATCACGATATGAAGCAGGCCGTAGTGCAGAAAAAGCGCAGTGAGCAGCCGCCAATATTCGTGCCTAACGATCACCGCTTCAGGGTCAAGCGCTCCGAGCAAATCGAGGGTGCGATCGTTCTTCGCCCCGCCCATCAGTATCTCGACCCCAAACATGGTCAGATTGATGACGATCAATGCCCAGACGGCGGGAGCGCCGCGGCGCGGACTTGGTGCTTCGACGTCATTGGTTCCAATGGTTTCGGTGACGAAACGGGCGAGCATCATCTCGGCCCGCGAGTTCAGCGTGGCTGGTTTTTGCCCGAGGGCGAGACGTCGCTCGATTGATCGTCGCAGCACGACGTCTGATGTCGTTAGGCGCAGTTTCTCCAGGCGCTGCTGCGCAAGTTTCGATTTGCCTTCGGCCCACTCCGCAGTCGCGAGCCAGAATTGCTGACGCTCCAGCGGCATTCGCCCGAGCCGGTCAGCCAGTAACCTAACGAGTCGTTCTGTTTGCCCGCTGAAGGCGAGAACGAGTGCGAGGTCGAAACTCGAAGCTCCATTCAGCAGCCCGTTCGCCTTGGAATCCGAGGTGTGCGAAGCGAAGTCGAAGACAAGATCGTCAACCAGGCCGATCTCTCCCAGGGCGCGGAGATAGAGTGAGGAAATGGCCGGATCGGTCGTCAGGCTAAGATCGCGTCGGCACCATTGCACGAGACCAGCCCAATTTTCCGTCAGGGCAAAGGTGAGCGCGGTAGCGTAGTGTGCTCCAGGAGTACGTTCATCGCGTTCCTTCGCGAGTTGATCCAGGGCAAGACCGAGGTGGCTCTTTCCCGCCAGCTCCAGAGAACGAATCACCTCCGGCCGAAATGGTGAATCGTCCCACGGATGGAGCAAGTGCCTAACGACAGCAAGACGGCGCGCCCGGCCGAGACGCTGTTCGATGAGCGCCTGGGCGATCGCATGTTCCGCGAAAGGTGGACAGAGAAGCAAGCAGATCCAGGCCGCTCCCCCAAAAAATCCAGCGAGCGAAGGAACGATCGCCCACGCGAGCGCGCAAACCGCCAGCACAAGGAGTGACGCGATGAACCAGCCTCGGTTGCGCGGATTGCGCAGACGCGCGATGCGCACCAGCAGAATGAGCGGCGAAACAACCGCGAGAAAAAACAGGATGTGGTTGAGGTCGATCAAAAGCTATACGGTCGCCGACACGTATGCGACCTATAGATCATGCGACTCACTGTCACCAACTACCTCGATGTCATTTCTTCGTGGTGTTTCTGGGCCACGCCCGCCTGGCGGGAATTGCGAAAGCGCTATCATGATCGGGTCGATTTTCGTTGGAAGATCGCGCTCATGGACAAGAGTGGTTTGCCGCCGACGCGCGAACACACCGAGTGGTATTATCGCCGCAGTGGCATGCTGATGCGTTCGCCTTTTCTGCTCGACGCAAGCTGGATCGAACCCGGTCGCGCCGAATATCTCGCGCCCAATTGCGTTGCGGAAGCAGCCCGCGATTTGGGCATCGAAGACGATCGCGTCTGGATGGCGCTGAGCCATGCGGAATTGCGCGAGGGAAAAAAAATCGGCGACTGGGAAACCGCGGCGGAGATTGCGGCGAAAGCGAGCGGGCTTTTGCCTAACGAATTATTGCAGCGCGGCAGATCGCCGGAGATTGAGGCACGCGTTCGCCAGTCGACGGAAGAATTTCACGCCATGCAGGTGACGCAACGCCCGACTTTCGTTATCGATTCGCCGATCGGCGATCGCGCGATTTTTTCCGGCTTCGCCAAAGCCGCGCCAATTGTCGCGACGATCGACGTCATGCTCGGCGACATTGTTGACTACGAAGCGCATGCTGCACATTTCGGCGCGGCGCCGCCGTCGGCGTAAAGGCAGAGAAACACCTTGCGACTATTCGCGTTGTCGGATACAACTTCCCCTCGGTTCGGGTCATACCACGGGCCAGTCTTCGCGCTGATCGCAGGTGAGGAGATTAACGAGTGCGCCGTGCGCTTCCATTGGGGAAGAGCGCGACGAGGAATTGCGAGAACAAAAATCACGGCGTCGTCCTCACTCTCTCGGCGCCGGCCCGAGAATACCTAATTCTGCAACAACAAATTCGTGTAAATGGTCGGATTCGCGCGCGAGAAGTCCGCGTCATTCTCGCCTCGACGAGCGAGCAACTCGGGGTCATGAAATTGTCCGAGGCGCTGAAGCGAGCCCAGGGCATGGGTCTCGATCTGGTGGAAGTTGCGCCCACCGCTAGCCCACCGGTCTGCAAGATCGTCGACTTCGGAAAATTCCGTTACGACATTTCGAAGCAGATCAAAGACAAACGTTCCTCCGGCACAAAGCTGAAGGAGATCAAATTCCGCGTAAACATCGACGACCACGACTACCTGACGAAAATCCGGCACGGGGAAGAATTCCTGGATAAGGGCAACAAAGTCCGGGTCCAGTTGCAATTCCGTGGGCGCGAAATGGCGCACCAGGAATTTGGCATGCAACTCATGTACAAGGTCCGCGACGACCTCGCTACCATGGCGCAAGTGGAGATGGAACCGAAGACTGCCGGGCGCAACATCACCATGACCCTTTCGCCGTTGCCGGCGAACAAACGTAAGCGTCGTTACGCTCCACCAGTGGGGACACTGCCGGAAGACGATGACGAGGACGAGGACGAAGCGAAATGATCGGCGCTATACCTTGCGCCGGAGCGGACGGATCGAGTTGACCAATTTTCGCAGACCCAGTTCGAGTCGGGTCTTGACCGTGCCTAACGGCGTCTTGGTGAGGGCGGCGATCTCGCGATGGCTGCGCCCTTCGAAAAACGAAAGCTCAATCACTTCGCGCTGATAACTCGGGAGCGAATTCATCTGCCGCTCGAGGAAATGCCGTAAATCGGATTGGACCAGATCATCATCGATCCGGTTGCGGACCCAGGAATCGGGCTGCTGTTCGACATGCGTCTCAAAGCGATCCTTCGCCCGGCAGTATGCCTGGCGGCGGCGCAGACGATCGATCGCCCGCCGCCGCGCCAAGGTTACCACCCAGCCAAGTGGACGCCCAGCCTTGGGAGAATAATTTTCGGCTTCCTTCCAAATCTGGAGGAAGATCTCCTGAAGAACGTCATCCGCTTCCGCCTCTTCATGGACGACGCGCACGACCACGGCTTTAACCGTTTTGCCGTAACGATCGTAAAGCTCGCGCAGAGCGGTTTGATGGCGATTGGTGATCGCCTTCATCAGTGTTTCGTCGGAAGCGTCGGCCAGACCGGCCGTGTCAATAAGCGGTTGAATCATGGCGAGATTGCGATTGCCTGAACCGCGTCCGTCGCGGCCGGGCGCTGTGAACCTCGCGAGGTGGCGGGCGCCGAACAATTGGACTGGGAGTGCGTCGTTTCCTAGGAAAAAGTCCTAGTTCCGAGGGCCGGCCATCCGCGCAACCGGCTGGAGTTTGCCTAGCGAGTCGTGATTCCTTCTGCGATCTCGACGTGAAGCGTTTGTTTCATCTTTTCCCGGCCGTAACTCAGTTCGGCGGTGTACTCACCGCTCGGAACAAATTTCTTCGGATCGTCACCGCCGTATTTGATCCGGACATCTTCCGTCGGTCGCAAGTCCCAGCTCACTCGGTTCATGCCGGGTGACCCGGGCGTCTTTAGGTTTGCCACTGGCTGGCCAGATGAGTTCGTGATCGCGATCTTCACTTCATCTCCAGTAAAGCTTTTCACCCAAAAGGTGATGAGCGCGCCCTCCGGAGGGTTTTCGCCACGATACACGCCTTTGCCGTTCCAATCGGCGCCACCGGAGAGAAGATAGAAGCCCCGTGCCGTCGCAATAGGAAAAAGATGCGCTGGCTCGGCCAACACCTGCGGTGTCAGCTCGCGAAATGGTCGCGTGTCGTCGAGGATCGCCAGGCTGCGCCCATGCGTCGCGATAACGAGATCGTTCGTCCGCGGCTGAATCTGGAGGTCATCGACGCGAACGTTAGGCAAATCGCCGATTTGCACCCAGCGTCCGCCGCCATCGAAGGAAGCGAATAAGCCAAAGTGCGTTCCGGCGTAGAGGAGATCGGGATTGACCGGATCTTGCCGCACGACTTCCACCGGGTCGTTAGGCGGAAGACCTTGTCCCACCACACTCTGCCAGGTTTGCCCCAGGTCGGCGGTACGAAGGATAAAGGGGCGATCGTCGCCGCTGCGATAGGCGTTTGTTACGAGGTAGGCGACCTTCCCGTCCTTCGTCCCGGGTTCGATGCGCACGATCCATTGGCCGCGCACCGGCTCGGGCAGCTTACTGGTCAGCTCGACCCAGTTTTTGCCTTCGTCTTGCGTAACCCAGAGCCGGCCGTCGTCCGTTCCGGCCCAAAGCATGCCGGTTTTCACGGGTGATTCGGCTAACGAATAAATCACTCCGTAGTTTTCCGCGCCGCTTCCCGCAGCGTCGATCTTGCCGGGTTCGTTTCGCGTCAGGTCAGGGCTGATGACTTGAAAATGCTCTGCGTTATTCGTTAGGCGGAAAACGCGATTGCCCGCGAGAAAAAGCACGCCCGGCTGATGACGGCTGCCGATGAGCGGCGTGTTCCAATGAAAGCGGTAACGTTCCTGGCCTTCGGGTGCTTCGGGACGCAGTTCGCGTCTTTCGCCGTTGCGCAGGTTAATGCGGTGAATGAACCCCTCCTGGCTTTCGGCATAGAGGATGTCGCGATCCTTCGGATCAAAAACAACGTAAAATCCGTCACCGCCCTCAAGCGCAGTCCAATCGGAATTGCGGATTCCATCCTTACTCGCCGTCTGGCTTGGACCGACGAAGCTTTCATTATCCTGCAGACCACCGGCGATGCGGTAGAACGGCTGCGTATCGTCCAGCGTGATGCGGTAATATTCGCCAGCCGGAAACCGATTGAGGTGCTCCCAGCTTTTTCCCGCGGCGTAGCTTTGGTAAACGCCGCCATCGGTGCCGAGAATCAAGCGCTGCGAAACTGGCGGCTTGTTCTTCTCTCCGGGTTTTGCCGGTTTCGGTGCCGGAGCGCTCCCAGACTGAAGGGCAAGCGCGTGACAATCAGGATGCAGTTTTTCGGAAAGATCTTCTCGAAAGCTTTTCCCGCCGTCATCCGAGACGAGTACCGCCATGCCGAGGACGTAAACGCGCTGGTCGTTTGCGGGATCGATCCGAATCTGGCTAAAATAAAACGGACGCGGATTGATGTCGCTCCTGCGCGTCCAATTTTCACCGCCATCTTCCGAGCGAAAAACTCCTCCACGCCGACTGTGAATATCGCGCAGGTCACTCGCACCGCCTTCGTCGCTTTCCACAATCGCCATGACCGTTTTCGCTTTGCTCGCAGAAACGGCGAGACCGATCCGGCCGGTCGTGCCCGGCAACCCGCCGCCGCATTTTTTCCAGGTCGCGCCGCCGTCGATGCTCTTGAAAATGCCGCCAACATCTGCGCCGTTCGTCGCCGTCACCCCATTGGCAAATGACCAGGGCGTACGCTGCCGGGCGTAAAGGCTGGCGTAAACCGTTTCGGGATTGGACGGGTCGAGCGCCACGTCGCCGCAGCCAGTGCGAACGTCGTTAGGCGAAGGCGCGTGCAGGACCAGCTTCCAAGTTTTGCCGCCATCAGTGGTTTTATAGAGACCGCGCTCGCCGCCATCCTTCCAGAGATTGCCCATCGCCGCGACGTAAGCCACTTCCGGCTTTTTCGGGTGAACCACGATACGGGCAATGGCGCGGCTGTTCGTTAGGCCAACGTGGTCCCACGTCGCGCCAGCGTCGCTCGAACGATAAATGCCGTCGCCCCATTCCGAGGAATTGCGATCGTTCGCTTCGCCCGTCCCTACCCAGATGACGTCGGCATCGGAAGGGGCAATTGCGATCGCTCCAATGGATAACACCGGCTGTTTGTCGAAAATCGGATCAAAGGTGACTCCGTTATTGCTGGTCTTGAAAACCCCGCCCGTCCCCAGCCCGACGTAGAAAACGGCAGGATTGCGCGGGTCGATCGCAATATCCGAAACACGCCCGCCCATCACTGCCGGTCCAATGGAGCGAGCCTTTAGTCCTTTGAAGAAGATATCTGTGAGTTGCACTGGAGTCGGGGAAGCGGTTGGCGTCGGCGAAGCAACGGCCGAAAACACCGGACTGGTGGATGGAGCGGCGGACGGCGTGGTGAGCGCGGGTGGTGGAGAGACAATGTTCTCCAACTCTGGCTCCTGCGCGGAGAGCGAGGTCCACGCGAGGATGGAACAGCCTAACGAGACCGCGAAGCAGGCAGGACGCAGATACGAGAAAGCCATCACTACCGCTAGCGCGCTTTGCCCGCTGCGGCCACCACTTTGCGCGCTCTCCAGTTCCTGCGTTACTCTCCCTCAAACGATGGTTGCCTAACGAAAACGAAAATGCCTGACTCAGCACAAATCTCCGCACCAGATCTGACCCAGCGTCCGCCACGAAGCCCGCGTTGCCGGCTCGGCGGCTACGTCACTTTGCCGCGCATGCTCGATAAGGGCCGCGCGACCATCGTTGGCAAGAACGGCGAGTTTAAGTATGACGCGTCCTTCGATCAGCACATTATCAACTTTCTTGGCTTCGACCCGAAAGCGATGCTCGAGGAGCTGCGTGCAGGAAAGAACGATGGAGAGATTCTGCAATGGTTGAAGACCAACGCGCGGCATCAACCAACGCCATGGGAAATCGAACAGTGGAGTGAATATATGATTCGTCGCGCTCCCGACAGCGACGCGGAAACACTTATTTTTTTCTTCCGCCGTGTCGGATCGTTTTCCAAGACGCGCGAGGATATCAGCACCTGGATGGACCTGATCGACCTGGATGACTTCGTTACCTTTGGAGGCGAGCCGTGAGCGTCTGGAATGGTGACGGCGGGATTTGCACGGAACGGCGAGTCGTTTCTCTGAGTGATGGCACAACGAGTGAAGCAGTTGAACGCAATCGTCGCGCCACCTAACATTCCGCTCATGCGCATTCTGCTGATCGAAGATGAAAAGAAGACCGCCGCCTTTATCGCCCAGGGTTTGGAGGAAGCGGGCTTTGGGGTTGAAACGGCGCGGGACGGAGAAGCCGGTTTGGCACTCGCTCTGGAGAAGCGTTATGACCTGCTCCTGGTCGACGTCATGCTGCCGAAGAAAGACGGCTGGACACTGGTCGAGGAATTGCGCGCCAAAAATGTGCATTCGCCGATTCTTTTTCTGACCGCGCGGGATAGTGTGCCCGATCGCGTGAAAGGCCTCGAGCTGGGGGCGGATGATTACCTGGTAAAACCGTTTGCCTTTTCCGAGTTGGTGGCGCGTGTTCGTTCGTTGCTGCGGCGCAGCGAGACACAGCAGGAAGAACAGTTGCGCATTGAGGATCTCGAGCTCGATACCCACCGTAATCGTGCCACCCGCGGGGGACAGCCATTGCACCTGACGGCAAAAGAATTTCTTCTCCTTGCGCATCTCGTCAGGTCAGCCGGCGAAGTCGTAACGCGCAATGACATCGAGAGCCACGTCTGGGGAATCGATTTTCAAACCGGGACCAACGTGCTCGACGTCATGGTGCGGCGGTTGCGCGCCAAAGTGGACGATCCTTTTGACAAAAAGCTCATCCACACTGTCCGCGGCGCCGGCTATGTCCTCAAAACCAGCTGAACCGCGTTCGATCGCGTCTCAGCTGGTTTTGCTTTTCACGCCGGCGGCGGCCTTGCTCCTTTGCTGCGGGTTGGCCGTACTTTATTGGATTGTCGTTAGGCACGCTTTCGCCGAAGACCGGGCGGTCCTCCTGGACAAGGTGCTGGCCGTGCAGGCCGATCTGAAATCAGGCGGTGGCCCCACCTTGCTCAGCCGCGAATTGAACGTGGTCCAGTCCGGTCAGCGGGCCGCGTACTGGGTGCGGGTGCTGGATCACGGCGGTCAAGTGGTAGCCGAAACTCCAGCAATGAGTCGAATCCTGCCGCCGAGTGTTTTCTCCACGCCGCCTGCCCTGACGCCGACCGCTGCGCAGTCGATCGATTATGCAACTTCCGATAAGTTATTCTCGTTAGTCTCGGTTCGCGCCGCGGCTAACGGAAAATCTTATGTCGTACAGGTAGCGCAGGACCGAACGGTCGATGAGCAATTTGAAAGGCAATTCGGTCTGCTTGTTGCCGTCGTACTGGTTTGCGGAATTTTCGCCTCAGTCCTGATCGCGATTAGCGTGAGCAAACGTGGCCTGCGCCCTTTGCAGGCGATGACAGAATCACTCCAACGCGTCGGGCCGAGCCGCTTGCATGAACGGGTGGCGCCGGGCGATTGGCCGCGCGAGCTGCAACCGGTTGCGATCGCTTTCGACGAGATGCTGGACCGGCTTGAGGATTCGTTTACCCGGCTCTCGCAATTCTCCGCCGATCTTGCGCACGAGCTGCGGACGCCATTGGCCAATATTCGTGGCGAAGCGGAGGTAGCACTCACGCGCTTGCGTTCGCCTAACGAATATCAAGCCGTGATCGAATCAAGCGTAGCGGAGTGTGCCCGGCTTGGCGGCATCATTGATAATCTGCTCTTCCTCGCCCGCGCGGAAGCGGCCGAGAGCAAGGTCCAACTTTCGCTTTTTGACGGGCGGGCCGCGATCGAACGCATCGTAGCTTACAATGAAGCAATCTCGGAGGAACGTCGCCTAACGATCACCTGCAACGGGAACGGCGAGGTCTACGCCGATCCGGTCTTGTTCAGCCGTGCCGTGAGCAACCTGATCGATAACGCGGTGCGTTTCACCCCCGACGGCGGTCACATTACCATTTCGTTCAGGAGCGATGAGGGGAAGGCCGAGGTGGTCGTGGAAGACAACGGTTGCGGCATGGCGCCCGAGGATCTCCCACGCATTTTCGATCGCTTCTACCGCGTTGATCGGTCCCGGGGCAGCGAGGGAACTGGCCTTGGACTGGCTTTGGTCAAATCCATTGCGCAGCTGCATGGGGGTTCGATTGATGTCGCAAGCCATCTGGAAGTTGGCACGCGCTTTACGCTGCGATTCCCGGTAAAACCTGAAAACTACGAGGTACGCCGCTAGCTTCAGGTCACACCTTAACGAAATTGTCAGGTTTTTTGTTGTCAATTTCGTAATCTAAGGATACAACCGTTGCCATGCTTCACTTAACCACGCCACCGGCCGGCAAGCGGCGGTGGGCCTTCACCGCGTACTATCTTTGCGCGTTCGCGCCTTTAATCGCGCTCTTCGTCGGTCCGACACTTCTCGCACAGGATGCTCAGACTACAGCCAAACAAACCAGCAGCAGCACGACCACGACTGAGCCAACCCTCGTCGTAACAGGCGAAGAAGTTCCCAGCGCATACGGCGCACCGCCTGCTCTTTCCCGGAGCCGCTTTTCAAATCTCGTCAACGCTTACGTTCTCCCACCTTGGGGGGTTTACGCGGGCGCGATTTACGAAGGCGATGCGCTCAAGTTCGATCGACCCGATCACAATTACACCGCAGAGGTCGAGATGGGTTTGCCCTATCGTTTCGGCATCGCCTTCGAGAACGCAGTCGAGACTTATCGCGGAACGACCCAGGAGAGAAGTTTCAGCGTGGAGGCGCGTTATGCCCTTGCCGATTGGGATAAGATTCCTTTCAACCCAACCTTGTTCGTCGAATACAAATTCGGCATCGGTGACATTTTGCATGATGAAGGTCCGCCGGAAAAACCTGGCCACGGCGAGGGACGGGATTTTCTGGACATGCACCTTCCGCTGCCGGACGCCGTGGAGGGGCGGGTGCTATTTGCGGAGCAATTCGGCGAGCTGGAGTGGGCACTGAATGTTTTCTACGAGCAGGAAGTCGGTGGCGACCGCGGCCGCGAATACGGCTTCGCCCAAAGCGCGCTGATTCCGGTCTTGCTCCCGAAAGAGCGCCTCAAAGTGGGCGCGGAGATGCAGCTAACCGTGTTTAGCGACAAAGGTATTCGCGAAGATCCTGCGACGGGTGAATCCGCTCGTTTCATCATCGGCCCGACGGTCGCGTGGAAACCGACGAAAAATACGCGGTTTGATGTTTCTCCGCTTTTCGGCGTGAATAAGGACGCCCCGCGTGCGCAAGTCTTCGCGGTTTTCTCCTACGTCTTTGGCGGAGCAGGCGAAAGCGGAGCCGAAGCGCCAGCCTCGACGCGCAATCGTTAGGCCGGCGGCTTAAATCCAACCTGATCCTAGCAATAGGAGGCCCCCGCCTATTGCTAACCTTAACCAATGCCTACTACTAACTACGTACAAACTAACTCACGCTCTAACCTAACGAACCCAATGAATGCCAGTATGCGACTATTCGCCTTGGGCGCGGCATGCTTCCTTTGCTTTGGCTATCTCGCCAAAGCGCAGGACGCAACCGGACATATCCCACAGACTCCGCAGCTCGAAGTGACCGGGCAACCGGTACCTTCTCCAACACCATCGGACGATACCCGGCCGAAACTCAATCATATCATGAAAGAGGTAGCCGGAACCGAAATCACGGTGACAAAGAAAGCCACGGTTATCAAGCTTGACCAGCAGCCAACCGTCATTAACAACAATCAGCAGGAGCTTTTCAATAAGGCGCCGGGTTTGCTCATCACCCAGCAACAAACTCCTGGGCAGTTTAACTTCAGTTATCGTGGCCTCGGTAACCCGCAGGAATCGGAATTCCTTCTCGCCTTGCAGGATCGCGTTCCGATGGCAACGGATTGGATCGGTTTCCCAACCCTCTACTATACTCCGCTGCCACAGAGTATTAGTGAGATTCAGTTCATTCGCGGCGGTTCCAGTTTGCTCTACGGCCCGGAGCCGGCCCCAGCCATTAACTATGTCACCCTGCACCCGGCCCCTGGTTCACCGATCAGCGGTTATACGGAACAGGTCGGCGGAGGTTATGGCACTTACTCGACCTTCAACGTTTTACAGGGAACCCAAGGGCCGTTCGAGTTTAGGACCGACTTTGGCTATGTCCATTCCGATGGTCAGCGGGATAACGGTCAATCAGATCTTTACCAGGGCGATGTCTACCTGGGTTATCGCCCGAGCCAGGCGACACTCTTCTCTTTCGACTTCCATGCCTATCACGTTTCGGTGGGCGACCCTGGCCGGTTGACGATCCAGCAGTTTAATGAGGACCCGAACTTTTCGCCGACGCCTTATAACCACGACTGGGTCGACCGTTACAATGTTACGCTCGGCCTTAACCACGATTTTGGCGACGGTTGGTATTTCGAAGGTAAAGCCTGGTTTACTGAACAGGCGGTCGATAATCGCACCGCTGCGGCGCTAGGTCCCGACGGGGCTTTGCCAGCCACCACCACCATTCAGTCGGAGAACTACTATAATGGCGGTTTGGATCTTCGCTTTCGTAAGTTCTGGGGCGAAGGAACGGCTCTCCGCGGCAGTGCTTTGACTTTCGGTGGAGTGGTCTATCACGGGGAGGCTCCTTTCATGCAATTTATTAGCCCCGATCTTTACGCCGATCGGAATGACGAAGGCACTTCCACTCGTCTCGATCAGGATCGCAGCACTGATTATCAGGCCATCTTCGTTGAAAATATCTTTCGCTTTGGCCCTTTCCATGTCGTGCCTTCCTTCCGACTCGACCACGAAAATGTTGAAGTGGATGAGAACGTAACTCCTTTCCCGCGCCCGCCGGCTGATGCAAGTGTCGATCATTTTGTGCCGTTGTGGGGTATCGGATTAGGAAATGATTTCTGCCAGGGTAACGAGACTTACTTCAGCGCCTCCAGTGGATGGCGTCCTACTCGTTTCTTCGACGTCGTCTCACCCTTCTCGCCGAGCTTCGTTCCGGGCCATCCGTCCGATCCGTTTACGTCGCTCGACTTTGAGCTAGGTGTGCACGGAACGCCGGTTGCCGTCCCGGGACTTTGGTATGACGTGGGTCTTTTCTGGATGGACTTCGATAATCGCACGGAAACGGTGTTCCTGAATCCGGGAATTAATAATGATACCATCCTCGTCAACAGTGGCAGCACGCGACACCGCGGCGTCGAAGGCGAAATCTCCTATGACTTGTTGAAGTTAGTCGATTCAACTGCAAAGGCCGGCAACCATCTTATCCTCTCCGGAAATGTGCAGTGGCTCGACGCGACCTTTACCGATAGCACCATTCCCGACCAGGTCGGCAAGGATCCCGCTTTCGCGCCGCAATGGGTCGTGAAAGGCGCACTCACCTTTGGTAAGGACCACTGTTATGATATCCGTCTAAGTGCTACCTCTGTCTCGTCGCAGTTCTTTCAGGACTCGAACCTGCCCGCGACCGCGGCAGACGGGACGGTTCTCGTGCCGGCAAAGATTCCAGCCTACTGGACGCTCGATTTCTCGGCCGAGTATTACTTCGCGAAGAACTGCCGGCTCTTGGCAGGGGTTTCAAACCTGACCGACGAGAATTACTATTCGCGCGTCTTTGGCAGCCGAATCGAGCCCGCGCCGCGGCTGAACGGTTATGCCGGCGTGTCGATCGGTTTCTAAGTCAGTTTGGTCCCGGCGTCGTCGTTAGGCGGCGCCGGGATGCCGGGCTTGTGAATAAGCCCGAGGCCACAAGCATCCTTGTAGAGCGGGCGCGGCAAATCCATCGTGCGTGATTCGCCGTTGAGGCAAATCGCTTCCGCTTCCGGATTTTTCCGGCGCCATTCATTGAAGGCACGATGCACTCCGCCTTGGTTCGTGGTGTCGAAACCGGCCGCGAAAATGCTCGTATCGTGCAGGAGAAAAAGGCCACCTTTTTGCAAGAGCGGATACCAGAGATCCAGCTCCCGCATGGTGGCCTTGTATTCATGCGAGCTGTCGAGGAGGATCATTTCCGGTTCGTTAGGGAAATGCTTTCGCGCCGCCGCGATGGAATTTGGATCGAGCGAATTCCCTTGCGCCACGGTCACGTAGTTCGTCAGGCCAGCCTGCTCCAGCCATCGCTCGGTCAGGGCGCAACACTCCGGGTTAATGTCGAGTGTGAACAATCCGCGCGTTGCGTCCATGCGTCGGAGCATGAAGCCAAGAAGCAGGGACGAGTAACCGGAACAGGTGCCGAGCTGCACGATGCGGGTGATCCGATTTCCCAGCACCAAGCCCTGCAAAAGCGAGAGGAGCGGAACGGCGCATTCGCCGATGATGCCGCTGCGGTCGGTTTCCTCATACCATTGCCTAACGATTTGCCACTCCGCTTCTGAGAGATCGGAGTAGATCGGCGGCTCGAAATCGAATCCTGGTAGCCGATGCCACCAGTAGCGCGGTCCAGGGTGGTGTCTCCACGGCCGGGAGCGCTCAT
This sequence comes from uncultured Verrucomicrobiae bacterium, assembly GCA_963786175.1. GTDB lineage: Bacteria > Verrucomicrobiota > Verrucomicrobiia > Chthoniobacterales > UBA10450 > JAICXG01. The sequence continues at coordinate 295,651 of CAWAYD010000006.1, forward strand.
GATTGCTGGGTCCAGCCATTGCCTAACGAATTACGGGGCGAGCCGATCGAGTGTCCACGAGTCGTCCGTCTGCCGCGTATAGAGAAACCGGTCATGCAAGCGGTTCGCCCGCCCCTGCCAGAATTCCATCGTTTCCGGGATAACGCGGTAGCCACCCCAATGCGGCGGCAACTCGATCACTTCCGTGCCGGCGAAGCGCTCTGTCATTTCCGCCAGGCGCGCGTCGAGAATGCGGCGTGCGTCGATTACTTCGCTCTGATGCGAAACCCAGGCGCCGAGCTGGCTGCCGCGTGGCCGGGAATGAAAATATTGCTGCGATTCTTCACGTGATGTTTTTTCCACTCGGCCGCCGATTCGGATCTGGCGCTCCAGTTGCACCCAGTAAAAGGCGAGCGCCGCCTGCGGATTGGCGTCGAGATCACGGCCCTTGCCGCTCTTGTAGTTGGTGAAAAAAACGAAACCGCGCTGGTCGAAAGCCTTCAGCAGAACAACGCGCACCGATGGTCTTCCCTCTGCCGTAGCGGTGGCAAGACTCATGGCGTTGGCATCGGGCAAGGCGGAATTGACCGCGGTCGAAAACCAGGTCGCGAATTGTTCGATCGGATTGATATGCATCTCCGCGCGGTGCAACCCGGACGTTTCATACTCGCGTCGCAGTCCCCTCAGATCGATGTCGTCCATCCTGCCGAAATCGTAGGCGAGAGTGCCGTCGCTGTCGAAATCGGCTTTCCGTTTGTGCTCGCGCCTTCGGTTCGCTAAGTATCGAGCGTGTTCAGTCTTACCATCCTCGGTAGCGGCAGCGCGGGAAACAGCGCGCTCATCGCCACCGATCATTGCCGGCTGCTGGTAGATGGCGGACTGAGCGCGCGCCAGCTCGTTCTGCGACTCGAGCTTTGTGGGATTTCGCCTAACGAACTCGACGGGATTCTCCTCACCCACGAACATGGCGATCACATGTGTGGTTTGGAAGTCCTTTGCCGGAAATTTCAGGTCCCGATTTACTGCAACGGGCTGACCGCCGAAGCGGTCCGATTTTGTTCGTTAGGGGAACATCGCAATTGGCGAATCTTTCGCACCGGTTCCAGTTTTTCGATCTGTGACATTACGGTGGAAACGTTCTCCGTCCCGCATGATGCGGTTGAACCGGTTGGCTATACCTTTCACGTCGGAGGAAGCGCTCTTGGTTATATCACCGATCTCGGCCATGCCACCCGTCTAACGATCGAGCGTCTGCGCCAGGTGCAAACCCTGGTGATTGAGACCAATCACGACGAGAAGCTGCTGCAAAGCGACCTTAATCGCCCATGGCCGGTAAAACAGCGCATCATGTCGCGCCACGGTCATCTTTCGAACGCGGCGGCCGCGTCCGTCGTTGGGCAATTGTTAGGGGGAAAGATCGCGCGCGTTGTTCTCGGACATCTGAGCCGCGACTGCAATACGCCAGAATTGGCGGCGGGGGCCATTCGAGCCGAGTTGGAAAAACTGGGGCGACGCGACCTGGAGATTTTCTGCGCAAGCCAGGGCGAGATCAGTCCGCGCTTTGTCGTTTGCGAGACGCGAGTCGGTGCGTTTCAGCCAACGTTCGAGAGCGTTTTTTTCGAGACGGCAGGGTTGTAACTAACCTTCCTCACCGACAACAAGGTGGATCACTCCAGCCGGATCAGAGATCCAGAAGCCGTCGAAGTCTTCGCGCAATTGCTCGACTTCATCGCGGCGAACAACACCATGATTCTTCAGGTAAGCAGCCGCGCTTTCCGTGTCGTTAGTCTCCAATTCAAGCCAGATATCGGGATGACTTAGATTTGGAACGCGATCGACCCAAAGCCGGACGGGGCCGAACTGGAAGATGCAGCCTTCTGCTTCCTCCTCGATCAAGGGCAAACCGAGCGTGTCGCGGTAGAAGGCAATCGTCTGGTCATAGATGTGATAGGGGCATTTGATTGCGATGTTTGCCCCGCCCGAGAAAGCCGGGCTATTCACGTTGGCGACCATAGAAAAGGCTGCGTGTTCGAGAACGATTCGTTAGGCGCCTGGCGCCAATTAACCGCCGCCCGAGCCTTCCCCCCCCGGTTCGGTCATGGCGACCGGATCGAGCGCGGCCTTGAGTTCCGCTTCCGGCAGGACCTTCTTCTCGAGGGCAAGTTCGCGAACGGTCTTGCCGGTGCGCTCGCTTTCCTTCGCGATCTCGGCAGCGCGATCGTATCCAATCTTTGGCGCAAGACTGGTGACCATCGCCATCGACAGCTCGATCAATTCCTGACAGCGCTCTTTGTTGGCCACGATGCCGCTGACGCATTTGTCGGCCAGGATCTCGATGACGTTGCCTAACAATCGAATGCTGCAGAGAAGATTGTGCGCCATCACCGGCATCATGACGTTGAGTTCGAAATTTCCATTCGCGCCCGCCCAGGTAATGGCGGCGTCGGCACCGATCACCTGCGCGCAAACCATCATGGCCGATTCGCACATGACCGGGTTCACTTTGCCCGGCATAATCGAACTGCCAGGTTGCGTGGCTGGCAGTTGGATTTCGCCAATGCCGCAACGCGGACCGCTCCCAAGCCAGCGAATGTCGTTCGCGATTTTGAAGAGACTAACCGCGATCGTTTTAAGGTGACCGCTGGCTTCGACGACCGCATCTTTGCCACCCTGTGCTTCGAAATGATCTTCCGCTTCGCGAAAGGCAATGCCGGTGCGTTGTTCGAGATGACGCATAACCTTCCCGGGAAAGTCGACGTGGCGGTTGAGCCCGGTGCCGACAGCGGTGCCGCCAAGGGCGAGTTCCTGCAAGGCCTTGATCGCGGCCTCGCTGCGCTGTTTGCCGAGATGCACTTGCCGAGCGTAGCCGGCAAATTCCTGACCCAATCTGACGGGTGTCGCGTCCATCAGATGGGTGCGACCGATCTTGATGATCTCGTGGAACTCCTGAGCTTTCGCGGCGAGCGCGGCTTCCAGTTTTTCCAGCGCGGGAATGAGACAGGTCTTTAGCTGCTCTGCCGCGCTGATGTGGATGGCGGAGGGAATCACGTCGTTGCTCGACTGCCCCATGTTGACGTGATCGTTAGGGTGAACCGGCTCGCGCGCGCCAATCGATTTGCCGGCGAGCTGGCAGGAGCGATTTGCGATCACTTCGTTCGCATTCGTATTTGTGCTCGTGCCGGAGCCCGTTTGAAAAATGTCGAGCGGGAAATGTTCATCGAGTTTGCCTTCGGCAACTTCCTCTGCGGCCTGGACGATGAGCGCGCTACGTTCTGCATCGAGCAAACCGAGATCGTGATTGGCCTGCGCAGCGGCCCATTTTAGCAAGCCGAGCGCGCGAATGAACGGCCGCGAAAAACGCCAGCCGCTAACCGGAAAGTTGAGAACGGCTCGTTGCGTCGACGCGCCGTAAAGGGCGGATTCAGGAACGGACATCTCGCCCATCGAATCCTTTTCGATTCGACTCTTAAGTGCGCTCATGCCGGGCGCGAAACGGAAAGTCTATTCCTCGCCGGCAGAGGATGCGTGTGGCCGTTGCGGGTTTGCGCCTTGTGAAAGACGGTGATGAACATGGGCGGAATGTTTTGAAGGCAATACTCCGATTCCGCGCGATCAAAGAAGGTGGCGTGCTGCCGGAGTTCGTTAGTCACTTGATAGATAATAAAGGCGCCACCCGGCCTGAGAGCGTCGTAAGTATCCTGGAGCAGAGCGCGCTTCTTCTTGATCTCAAGGATGCTGAACGGAATTCCGGAAAGGATATAGTCGCACTGCCCGACACCATGCCTGGCCATTTCCTCTGGAAGGGTGGCGGCGTCGCGATTGATCACATGCACGCGCGGATCGTCGGAAAACTGCCGCTTCAGATCACTGGAAAAAGCGCGGTCCAGTTCAAAGAGAAGCAGCCTCGAGTCGCCATCCATGCGCGCGGCCAGTTCGCGCGAATGAACCCCCTCGCCCGGACCATATTCGGCGATTGTGCGCGGTTGACTGAAATCCATTTTGCCCGCCACCCGCTCGACGAGGGCCTTGGAGCTGGGGATGATTGAGGCGATTTGAAACGGCTTTTGCAAAAACCGTTTGAAGAACAATGCGCTCATAAAGTTGCGAATAGTGAACCTCGGGTGGGTCAATGTCCAGCGACGATCTCGTACGCAACGGTGGCGTGAAGGGTTCGTCTTTCGACCTGGCGTGGGTTATTCTTTTTCCTAACGACGGACATCTTAGCGCGCGGCCGGAGTCGACACATTTGGGATTATGAGGTTGACACGGATTCTAAAATTTATAATCCTCGTCTCTTATTCGGCACTCAGGATCGAACCAACAGAAATCACCGTCGCGGCGCTCCACTCATGCATAATCTACTGACGGTCAAGGAGACCGCGAAGTATCTTCGGATACCACTGCCAACTGTTTATTACCTGGTCCAGCGCGGCCAATTACCTGCAATTCAAATCGGCGGTCGCTGGCGCATCAAGAAGGACTCGCTCGATAAGGATGTCTTGAAAGAGGACCGCGCCGGGCAACCAACCGTTCTCGTGGTCGATGACGATGTCAGCCTGCAAAATCTCTTCAAGGTTTTCCTGAAGAAGATCGGCATTAGCCGCGTCGTTGTCGGGACGGTGAAAGAGGCGATCGCGGCGTTGGAGAAACAGCGATTCGATCTCCTCTTTCTTGACTTGAAATTACCGGATGGCCCGGCTGATGACGTCTATGAAACCGCGAAAGAAATCGATCCCACCCTCCCGGTCGTTGTCATTACCGGCTATCCGGACAGCGAAATACTCGATCGGATCCTCGCGCGCGGACCGGTGACGGTTCTGAAAAAACCGCTCAAGACCGAGCAGCTGAAGCAGGTAGTCCGCGTTCTCGGCCATCAGGCGCCGGCCAAGGTGGCCGCCTGATTCCGTCCGGGCACGTTCTGCTAACTTGCGTCTTCGTGCTTGACTGCGCGAAAGCGTTTCGTCTCTTTTCGTTTCCCGCCAAATTGCGCGGTTAGCTCAGTGGTAGAGCACTACCTTGACACGGTAGGGGTCACAGGTTCGAACCCTGTATCGCGCACCATCTCTTACGTCTGCACGTCAATGATTTTGCGCATTTCCGTTGGAGAGTGCACGACGCGATTGTAACACTTTTTCTGCGGTGCTCGGCCTCAATCACTCCGTGGAAGCTGACATTTGCGTGCTAAAATCGCGTCGTCTCCAGCTTCCCAGGAAATCGCGATTCGATCGCCAGTTTCCACCCCGCGCGTGCTGATGGGCGCGTATCCAGGTTACGGTGTCGATCCGGCAAAAAATGTGTTTGCGGGCAGATCGTGATGTTTGAGCGCCGGCGCACTTTTCCGAGGCGTGATCCGTTGAAGTCGTGTGTGTATATCGGCGTGACCGGATCGCCAATCGACCACCGATAAGATTTTGGGTTGACCGGGGTGGTAATCGATCCGTAGCCTTACGGCGTGCGTGGCGGTTTCGCATCGATAATTTACCACTCTATCATCTTTCAACATCCGACAACAAATCGTACTGGAAAGCCCGCCCGGCGGTTCCCCTTGGCCTTCGTGGCAGGAATCTTCTTTGCTGCCGTTCTTGCTACGCAAGCGCAGGAGTCGGTTGAGCCTGACGTCTTACCCTCGTTAGCGGAGCCGCCAGCCGCGTCAACGGAAGCCCCGCCCTCGGCGTCAACAGAGGCGTTGCCTGCTTTACCTCAATCGTTGCCCTCCATACCAGAAGAGCCATTGCCGTCTTCCGCGGCGCCGCTGCCTTCCTCAGGACAGGCATTCCCGTCTTCGCCTGATCCGTGGTCTTCTTCAATGAACTACACCGCAGCGCAAATAAACGGTATTCCGCCGCCGACAGCAACAGGTCCTTACGGCGGGTCCGAGAACGCATTCAAAGGTGTCGAAGTTCCTTCCTCAGGCGAACCGCGTCGCTTTCACTACGAGTTGCGGCTGACAGTGCGAGGTGTGTGGGATGACAACATCTTTATAACTCATACGAACAAGGCCTCGGATTATTATTTCGCGATTGAGCCCGAGATCACGATTGGAGTCGGCGACATCGAGGGGCACAACAGAAGCTATCTCCGGTTGGACTACATGCCGAGCGCCATCCTCTTCGTCGATCACTCGGATCAAGACGCATTTAACCAGCTGATTCACCTTGAGGGGGGATATAACTCTGGCCGATTGACCTTGAGCCTCTCCGAGGACATAGCGTTACTCGAATCGGCCAACCTCAACAGCTTCTATGATACGACAGGCCTGTGGGCAAACACCGACGCAAGCGGGCCCACACGGGTGAACATTTTCAACACGCGCTTGAGGGCAAATTATGAACTGACCGGGAAATTATCCCTGCAGGGCGAGCTTGATTCCCCGAGCTACGCTTATCCCAGTCAGATTAGTGACTACACTATTTCTGGTGGCCTTTACCTTTACTACAATTGGCTGCCAAAGGTATCGGTGGGTATTGGCGGCACATATGGATACGATTGGGTGGATAATCCAAGTACTGACCAGACTTTCGAACAGGTGAACTTACGCCTTAATTATGAGGTGACAGCCAAGGCAAGCGTGTATGCTTCGGGAGGCGTTGAGTTCCGACAGTTCGACGGCAACCGCGATACGTACGACACACCGGTGTTTGACGTCGGGGCAACTTATCATCCGTTTGAAGGTACCAACGTCTCGCTCTCGGCCGGCCGGCGGATTTACAATTCCGGGTTCCTTGCCAGCCAGGATTTTGCGACCACCTATGTCGCGGTCCGGTTTCAGCAGCGTTTATTTCAGCGCGTTTATTTGGGCGTCGGCGTCGGCTATGAAAAGTCGGATTACTTCGCCGCTAGCCGGGACGTCAGTGCGACACGGAATGACGATTACTGGTTTGTCGAACCGTCGGTTGACGTGCTGATTACGAGGTGGCTGAGCGCCGGCGTATATTACCTGCACCGCGATGACAGCAGCTCAGACGATTCCTTCAGTTTCGAGGATAATCAGGTCGGCGTTCGGGCTACGTTCAGGTTTTAAACAGGGTTTGAATCAATTGCGAGCTGGGATACGGAGACGTTGGCTGGCCACTGCACTCGCATTGTCGTTGCTTCCAGAGTTCCTGTTAGCCCAAATCATGCCGGGGACCGCCGCATCACAGGCCGCCGCCATCTCTACATCGCCAACGTCCGGCTCGGCGTCTGCCTCAACCGGCGGAGCCAGCGCACCGGCTGGTTACACTTTAAGTCCGAACGACCAAGTCGCAGTGGAGGTTTTCGGCGAAGACGATCTGCGCACAAATGGAAGGCTGAACCCTGAGGGCAACTTGAGCGTGCCATTGCTTGGATCGATCCATTTGGCGGGATTGACCCTGACCCAGGCAGCCGCAAAGCTGACAGAGTTGTACGGGCGCGATTATCTGGTGAATCCGAGAGTCAATGTCATGCTCCTTGTCTTCGCGAAGCGGCGTTTCTCGATTTTGGGCCAGGTGAATCGTCCCGGCAGTTACGAAATGCCCGATAGCAGTCCGGGTGGTATTGACTTGCTGGAGGCGGTGGCAATGGCCGGCGGATACACGCGCATCGCTGCACCGGAACGAATTGCGGTGCTACGCCACAACACGAGTGGCGATCAGATTTTCAAGGTCAATGCGAAGCGTTTCACTAAGGGGAGCGGTGGAAGTTTTCGCGTTGTGCCGGGCGACACAATTACCGTCGGGGAAAGCATTTTTTAACTGAAACGTTTTTACGGCTCGATCTTTCGGAGCGCACTGCTTGAGGTGATATTCCACCGTGATTGATCCCTCGGAGCCTGATATAGGAACGGCCATTCCGCCCAATTCCGGTAGACCGGCGCTGGCTCATTTTACCGGGCAGTACGCCGAGCGACGGCGCGGGTTCGATTTTCGCCGTTTCTGGCATTCCCTGGTCGAGCGGATTTGGATCGTCGCCATTTGTGTTTTGGCTGGTTTTTTTCTCGCGCTCGGCTACCTGTCGCGAACGCCAAAGCTCTACCAGGCGCATACGGTGCTGGAAGTGGAGTTTCAGGAACCGACTGCTGTCGCTACGGATGATACCGCAACGCGCATGCGGCCCGTGTTTCTGGCTAGCCAGGAGGCGTTGCGAACGATCGAACAGAATCTAACTAACGAAACTGTGCTATCCCGCGTAGTTCGCTCTGAGGGCCTGGCTGACGATGGCGGACGCGCGCTTGTTGGTCAAAGTATCACGACTGGCAATGCGTCCAGCACGGCGCAGCCCACTGACTCATCGCGGGTTCCGAAGAAGACTCAGACTGCCAGTGGTGCCACGACTTTTACGCCACTGGAAGAAGCGTTGGGTCGCGCAATGGCGGGTATGGTGAAACCAATCGTCCGTCGCGGCACGCGCCTGATCGATTTGTACGTGACACATCCCGATCCAGTTATGGCACAGCGTGTCGCCGAAGCTATCGGTCGCGAATACATCCGGAATTCCATCGAACTCCATGCTTCGCTCAGCGAGGAGGCATTACGTTATTTGCTGGAAGAAGAAGAACGATTAAAGGGCAATTTGCAAAAAAGCGAGGCGGCGGTAGCGGAATATAAAGCGAAAACCCCTGATGCCTTGCAACTAGGCGGTGGCACAGTCGCGACAGGTTCACAGCAAGGGTCTGGCTCAGGAAGCGGCGGACCCCGCGGCGGTTTGGTTGAGGATAAGCTGCAAGAGCTAAACAGCAAATTGACCGCTGCCAAGTCCGAACGAATTCGCCTCGAAGGTGAGCTCCAACAAATAGAACAAGCCGGCGATAACATCGATGCTTTGCTTGCGATCCCGAGTATCTCCGCAGCTGGAATGGTGACCGAAGCGCAGCGCAGTGTCACACAAGTAGAAGCTGGGATCGCCACTTACGCCTTACGATACAAAGAGAAGCATCCCAAAATGATGGCGGCCCGGGCCGCTCTGGCCGAGGCGAAAGAGAAGCTTCGTCGAGCTGTCATGGCACAACCCGCGATTCTGCGGAACGCCATTCAACAAACCAAGGCCACAGAAGCGAGTTTGCAAGGAGCCTTCCAAGACCAGCGAGGTGCCGCCGTCGCGCTCAACCGGGCAGCAATCGGCTATCAGGAATTGGCCAGGCAAGCTGAGACTGATCGCGCGCTCTATGAAAGCGTCCTTCGCCAGATCAAGGAGACAAGTTTAACAAAGGACCAAAAGACCAATGCTGTCAGCGTGATCGAGCATTCCCCTCTCCCGAGTTCTCCTGTTAGTCCCAGCCCCACACAGACGATCGTTCTGGGTCTGCTCGGCGGGTTGGCTGCTGGACTGGCGTTTGTCCTTGGTCTCGATCTGCTGGATCGCTCCATCAAAACCGTGGACCAGGCAGAAGCGACACTCGGACTGCCTGTCTTTGCAGCAGTTCCGGAAACGACCGACGATGGTGCCGTTTCCCGGTTAACGCGGCAAGGCCGGGTTTTCGGAAGTTCGAACTACCGGGTGGTGGTGGAGACTCCCGAAAGTCCGGCAGCGGAAGCGTTTCGCAATTTGCGCGCTTTGCTTTCGCTTTTGGGCCCTGAAGCCGAGCGCAGGATTTCAATTTTTACAAGTGCTCTCCCCAATGAGGGGAAGAGTTTTACGAGTGCAAATTATTCGCTCGCACTAGCTCAGCAGGGTTATCGGGTTCTCTTGATCGATGGCGACTTGCGTCGGCCAAACATGGACAAGATTTTCCGTTTCCCGGAAGCTTTCACAAAAAATAATTCGCACGAAGACGGTGCGCCCGGAGTAATCGATTGCCTGTTAGGCGAAGCAGACGTCGCATCGGCAGCGCATCAGATTCCTGCCCGAGAAATTGAGATTGTCAGCGATAACATTGCAGTCACAGGAAACATTCTCACCGCGAGGGGTGGGCAGCTTTCTGTCCTCGCCGGGGGACGACGCGCACCGAATCCGGCAGAAATTCTTGCCGGTCCGTTCTTCGGGCGGTTAGTTGCTGAGGCTGCAAAGGTTTTTGATCGAGTAGTGATCGATAGCGCGCCGGTCCTTTCGGTCAGTGACACTCTCCTCATGACCCCGTATGCCCAGACTGTCTGCATGGTTCTGCGAGCGGGAAAAACCCCTGGCCACGCCGTCGAGCGCGCAATTTCCCTCTTAACCAGCTCAGGGATTCGCCCGGCTTGTCTGATTCTCAACCGACTAAGGCGGAGCCACGGAGTTGGCTACTATTACCATTACGCTTCCCCTGGCTACGGCGCAGGCGAAGGATCTTATTCTCGCAGCTACAGCGGCCGATCCGCGCTGGATCATCAGAAAAACGGCGGGTCATAGAACAGTCAGTAGTCAGTCGTAGCCCAGGCGTGTCGGCTGCGGACATCGAGCAATCGTAGTCCGCGCGGCTGCATCCGCCGGAAAAGCAGCTGCCATCGTTTATCGATCGTGAGCCGTCTTTTCCAGCTTCGCCTGCGAACTCTGATTTCTGACCTCTAACTCCTGACTCCTGACTTCTAGTTTCCGTGGTCCCCACAGGCTGCTTCCCCAGCAGAGACCCAGATAGGTTGCCACATACAATTGGATCGAGGCAATCTGAAGTGGAAAATCGATCAGCGCGTGCAACGCCACACCGATGAGTGCTATAATAACCAAAGGCTGGAGCACGCGTCTCCGCGGCGTCCACTCCGAACCCGCATACTTTTTGTAACTGCGAATTCCGACGACTATTCCCCCGAAAATCAGCAGCGCCCAGAGGCTGCTTCCGAGCCAGCCCCATTCCAGCACGGTCTGCAAATAATCCTCGTGCAGGAATCTCCAGGTTCCAGGAACGCGATTCGTCGACACGCTGTTGTAAGTGGGAAATACGACGCGAAAGGTCCCTGGCCCAAACCCGAAAAATCCGGCGTCAGGCAGCGCTCCTATCGCGACGCGTGAAGAGCGCCAGCGAGCATCGTTTGGAATTTGTTCGCCCACCGATTGCCATCGGTTGAGCGGTTGCTCCAGATGAGTCGTCCGGGCGAGCGCAATCAGCGTTAAAAGAATGGCAAGAGCGCCCGCGAAAGCGACGCTTTTTTCTGTATGGGAAAGCTTTCGCAAAAGCATCGTTCGAAATTGCAGGCAGATGGCCACCAGTAACAAAAGCGCGACTAGCTGGGCCATGCGCGAGGTATTAGCCAGCACTCCGGCAACTGTCAGAATAAAAGCGCTTATCCAGACGGCGCGCATTCCAGGATGAGATCGCGTGGTAAAAGCACGGATGGCAAGACCGGCAGTCAATGGCCACACCAGGTTCAGGAATGCTCCGGCATTGCCGTGGTAATAATATGTCGCGAAAAAAGTGCTGACTCCCCGGGGCGGCGCTGTTTGCCAGAAGATCATCCGTGCTCCGGTCGCTTTTTGGAGTAACCCAAGAAACGCAATCGAACCGCCCGCGAGACCAATCACGTCCCACAACCCAAGAAGCCATCGACTGCTCTGCGAAAGATCGGCCACGAACAAGATCGCGCCGAGCAGCAACGCGCCTCGCATCATCCATGCCCCGCTGATCGCGTAATCCACAGAGCCAGCCAGGACCGGCGCGAAGTTTTGCAGCGGCACGAAAACATGAAAATCCGGGTCGTAGGTCGATTTCGCGTTGAAGACCATCCAGCCGCCGATGCCGATCAGAGCGCATGTTAAGAAAAGCAAAAGGCGCGGAAATATTGGCCTTCGTCCACTAAGGACTAGCTCGATGGCCCAAAGAATGAGCGCAGCCAGGAGCAACCCGTTAGTTACTTGGATGCTGGCCGACGTGGTACCGCCGTATGCCCACGGCGCGTAGATAAGGGCAGCAAAAAAAATCGAGCGAGATGCGGCGCGGAAGACGTAGAGATCACACGCCAATGTTTGCTTCACCGCCCTTTGCCAAACAACATCGTGTAGACCGTCTTCAACACGATCATCGCGTCGAGCTTTAGTGAGTAATGCCGGATATAGTAGAGGTCGTATTTTAGCTTTTCGACCGCGTCCTGGTCACTCTCGCCATAAGGATAATTGACTTGGGCCCATCCTGTGATCCCCGGTTTGACCAGATGCCGAAAATGATAAAATGGAATTGTCCGTTCATAGCGTTCAGCGCACTTGATCCATTCCGCGCGAGGACCAATCAGGCTGATATCGCCTTTAAAGACATTCCAGAGTTGCGGCAGTTCGTCGAGCCGCACTTTCCGCAGCCAACGGCCGACAGGAGTAACACGAGGATCCCTCTCACGCGTGTAAATATCTTCATCCTGTGGATCGAAGCGCGAGCGCATCGTTCGAAATTTGAAAAGCGTAAAAGGCTCCTGGTCACGGCCGACTCTTTCTTGTCGAAAAAAAACAGGACGTCCGTCTTCGATCCAGATAAGCAGAGCGATCAGCACGAAAAGCGGGGCGCAAACGACCAACGCCAGTGCTGAGGCGAGGACATCGAAAAGACGCTTAAGATAATGATACGGCGAAGTGCGCGCGAGTTGAAAACCGGTCTGGAGCGGCCAATCCGGATCGAGGATATCCAACGGCACATAACGCCAATGAGTTTCGTAAAACGATTCCAACGTGTAAACGCGCGTATGATCAAATTGTGCCCGGACAAGGTGCTCCAGTAACTGGGTGCTGATTGAGTTTGCTTTCTCGGTGAGAATTATCCCGGCATAGCGTTCGCCTAGAGCAATAAGCTTCTCCATAAGGTTTCCTTGCACGACCGGTGAACCTTTACCGCCGATTGGCTCGCCCACGCGTTCATCGGTCAGGTTAACAAATTCAAGACGCTGACCGCTTGAGGAGTTTTTGTAGGCTTCGTAAAACTCTATTGCCGCTGCTACCACTGCCGATCACGAGAAATGCTTGATTGGCGCTGCTGACGAGTACGTAATTTTGGATCCGACGGCGGTAGAACAACGAGACCGCCAGGAAAATCACAAAACTCAAAAGCAACACACCGCGGCTCGGTTTCACGGTTTGATCGAATGTCGCCGCCAGGTAAATCACCATCGCGCTGACTGTGGCCGCGGCCACGATGGCTATGAAATGTTCAGCGGCATAAGCCAGCGCTCGCTTTTCAACGGCACGATCGTAGCCGCCGACAAAGTAAAGCGCCGCCACAATGACGGCGAGTTGGATCAAGTCGATGACTAAGAACTGAAAGGGGGTTGAATAAAATGCATCATACCGAAGCCAACTCACGGTTCCGTAGATTACGACCCAACTTACGACATCCAGGCAAAGGTAAAGAAGAGCAACCGACCATTCGTGTGTTACAAAGCGCGGCAGATGCGCAGCGAGTTCTCGAGGTGGGGTGCTTTCATTCGATCCTTTTTGGCGTATCGCACTCGCCCCTTGCAGCGCGAGAAGCTTTCGCACCGTCACGTCGGACTGTTCCCTACTCGCCATTAAAGTTGGAAACCATACGCTCAACTGGGCGACATGGGAAGGGAGCCCGCGGAGGACAGACAATAGCCCAATTACGATTCGTTTCTTGATGCGCTACTCTCGGACTTGCCAAGTGTCAGCTCGCGTTCCTTCAAAATGATCATCCACTCGTACCACGCCAGCAGCCGGCAAAGCACCCAACCGCGGTATCCGTCGCGAAAACCTTGTTTCCAGATGTAATTATAAAGAAAGCGCAAGGTTGGACGGAATGGAGCCTTCGCCGCGAGTTTCTTTAGCAAGCGCTTACGCTCTAATGCTGTTCCGAAGGGCGTCGCTCGCAATGTCTTTTCAACTCTGCCCTGATCGAGTTGTCGAGATGCCGCCGCTTCCCAGCTGGAATAGCGATTATGCTTCTCGATGAAAGTCGCAATATCTGGAAATGCGTAATGCTCCATCGGAGCCGATAAATATTCGGCTCGACCAGTGAGCAACACATGCTCGTGCACCTCGTTATCTCCAGCCGGAATGTTGCCGTTGACTTCGATTTGCTCGTAGCGGCCGAACCGATGTCGAAACAGGCGCAGATTCCAACTTGGAAAATAACCGCAGTGATTGATCCAACCATCCAGAAACCAGAACTGGCGATTCAGATAAAATCCGTCCACGTCCTTGCGGCGAATGGCTAGGCGAATTTCACGTTCCAGCTCTGGGGTGATGCGTTCGTCAGCATCGACGATCAGCACCCATTCATGTCGCCAGCAAACATTTTGCAAAGCCCAGTTTTTTTTTCGTGGGAGTTTTCCGTTCCAAACGAACTGCACGACCCGCGTTCCAGCGGCCTCGGCAATCGCTTGCGTCTCATCGGTGCTCGCCGAATCAACTACGACGACCTCGTCCGCAAACGAAACGCTTGCAAGACAGTCGCGCAGGTTGGCAGCTTCGTTCTTGACCGGAACAAGCACCGCCAGGGGCACCCGCTCGTTGGACCGCTCGCTCATGGAGTGATCTCGCGCCGCCCGCTTTCGCGCGCCGGATTTCCGATCACAATCCCCAGGGGTCTCACGTCCTTCATTGCGACGGCCCGTGCACCAACGACTGCGCCTTCACCAATCGTAACGCCCGGCCCGACGAATGCATCTGCGCAAATCCACACCTCGGGACCGATGACGATCGGCGGACGCAACAAGGGGAAATCGGCTTTCGTATGATCGTGTGTTCCTGCACAAAGATGAGCGCGGTGCGAGATTGTCGCACGCGCCCCTATCGTCACGCGGCCCAGATTATAAACAAACGCATGCTCGCCAATGGCGCTTCCATCTCCCGCCTCCAGGTTCCATGGAAAATAGATCGTCGCTGAAGGATAAATATGAACACTGCGGCCAATCTTGGCTCCAAAGCAGCGGAGCAGAAAGCTTCTCCAGCCAAACCACGGCCTCGGACTAAACCGGAACAGGGGTTGTAATAAAGTCCAGAGCACCCGGCGGGTCATCTCGCCCGAGGAATAGTTCCTGATGCGACGGTTTTGTTCGATGTCCAACATGCCCGATCTTTCAAACGGCCACCTTCTAACTCACCTCTGTCATAGCCTGATCGTCTCCGGCGCTGTGCCACCGCAGAGTACCCACTCATAAACCGAGCGCATCTGTTCACCAATTTGCGGCCATGAAAACTTTGTCGCTGCCAAAGTGCGCCCACGATCACCCATTGCTCTGCGATCCTCACCACTCATTTCGATCAGTTGTTTTAGACGAGCGGCAATTTCCTCCGGACTCGTTCCAATTTGTAAGGCTGCTCCGGCAGCGAAGCCTTCGGGCAGATTGCATTCTGGTGTCATCAACACCGGCTTCGCATGCGCCCAAGCCTCCAGCACCGTCATTGGCAAGCCTTCGCTCAGCGAAGGCAGAATGAAAGCGTCACTCGCGCGATAGGCTGCTTCTTTCTCCTGCGTCGAATAAAGGACCCAGAAAGCTGATGCTGGCCGTTAATCCGCAGTCACTGGGTTAGCTTCCTGAGTTCACCTTCGTATCCGCCCTGGTCCCAGCCAGCAATGGCCAGCACCCAGTTCTCCGCGGTTAAAGGATGAGAGTTGAGAGTTTGTTTCCAGGCGCGAACCAGGTTCGCCACGTTTTTCTTTGGATGGAGTCTCCCAAGGTAGAGCAGAACTTTGCGGCCTCGGGCAAATGTTTGAAATGCCAGGTTCTTCGTTTCCTGCGTTGAACTTTCGGCCAGCTCCGGCAAATCAACGCCATTCGGAATTACGCAAATCGGGTTGCGCATTCCGTGGGTACGGATGGATTGCGCTTCGGCTTCGCACAATGCGCGCAGGCATGCCGCGCCGCGCAAATGCTGATTTTGGTAAAGCAGCCCGGCAATTCGCTTTTTCCACCTCGCGTTTCGCAATGCCCATGGTTCCAGCATCCCATGCGCATGAACGATATAGGGTCGGGCTGTCCGCTGATGCCATCGACGTGAAGCAACCGAGGAGTATTTCCATAAGCCATGGGTAGACAGGATGTCGAGATCAGCGGCGAGCAAAGCGGACACCAATTGATTCGAGTAGCCCCAGGCGCGGAATTGAGGTTCAAACGTGCGAACAAAAAGAGGCTGCCAGCTGGGCACATCCAACGCGCTGTTTGGATCGGCGATACCAAACACGCTCACATTCGCACTCTCAGACATGACTGCTTTGGCCAGTCCACGGACACTTTGAAATAGCCCGCCCGCTTCGCGTGAGACGCTGCTGACCAGAAAACCGACTTTCATTTGGTTAGAAGCGGCGCAAGCCGGCCCCGCTCACACTGTCTCTTTTAGTCGTGCGTCGCGCACGTTGCCAGATTCCGCATTTCTCGCCCGCTCAGTTTGGTGACAGCAGGTAAATCGCATCTGCCCCATACCGGCGCGCCCAGTTTTGCAGGCGAGTCTCCAGTTGAAAGTTCGCCCACGGCCAAACGCGATCACCAAACGGAATGCCGAGGCAGTGCCTTCGTACGTCCAGGATTCGCAGCCCGGCGCGACGGCACGCGTCGACGATGTCTCGCTGGGAAAACCAGGAAATGCGGTATCCGCGCTGCGCCAGCTCGCGGCGTGCGGTAAGCGCGCGCACAATCCTTGCGCCAACGTGATCGATAAGTGTTGTCTGCAAAATGATGCGCCCGCTCGGCGTCAGGATTGATTTCAAATGCGGCAGCAGGACATCCAGCCGCCCAGCGTGGGCAATCAACCCCAGGCAAAGAATGAGATCGAAACGGGAATCAGACGGCTTGAAGTTGAATGCGTCCGAACAAATGAGTTCGAGCTCTACGTTGGTAATTTGTAAGCGGAGAAGTTCCTTTGCGCTGCGCAACATCGCCGGTGAAATGTCGACGATCGTCGCATGAGAAAACCTGCCCGACTTTAGCAACGCGCAGGTTATTTCGCCGGTGCCCGCTGCGCAATCGAGCAATCGTCCCGCCGACGCGCCAGCCAATTCGCATGCCAGTTTCAGCCGCGTTTGAAAACAGAAGCTCGCGCCGGACGCGCCTTGTAGGAACTGGCGTTTGTGAATCTGCGGGAGTTTGTCGAAATAAGCAGCAACCGGATCGTTCATTTCATTGCCCGTGCCTTGCCGCCGCGAATAACAACGCCCGATCGATTGGTCCAAATCTCTTTGGCGTAAGTTCCATCGCCACTGTGGCTGCACGCGCTAAACCTTCGCCAAAACGCTCCGGCGAAAAATTTGTGGCAATGATGTAGCTCGCGTCTCCGAGGCGTGTTCGTTCGTCATTTGATAACACAGCCATCTTGAACAGCAGCGAGGCCAACTCCTGCTCATCCATCGGATCGAAAGTAAAGCCGTTCCCTTGCACAAGCTCCGGCACGCATCCGCATCGGTCCGACACGATCACTGGCAGCCCCGACGCAATGGCTTCGTTCACCACAAGCCCCCATTGCTCGGTTGTGCTGGCATGAACGAACGCGTTCGCCAACGCGTAGTAAACCGGTAACTCCTCATATTGTTTAAACCCGGGAAGACACACGTGCCCGTTCAATCGCAGGTCACAAATCAGACCACACAGATCACTCTTGAGCGGGCCATCGCCCAACAGCACAAGCTCCCACGGCGCATTCCCATCGCTGGCCGCTGATTGCTGACTTCCGACCTCTGATCGCCGTCGATATTCCGCGTAAGCTTTGATGAGTCTCGGGAGATTCTTCTTCGCGATGAATCGCGCTGAGGCGAGAAAATAATTCTCCGGCAGCCCATACTTCTGTCTGACCTCTGACCTGTGACTTCTGACGTCTTCCGCCTTTCGGCGGAAATACTCATTGTCTACCACATCGTATCCGGTAAAGATCCGGTCGCGAGGCATTCCAAGTTCAACGAGATAGTCAATGTGACGCTGACCGCCTGTCAGCGCGGCAGAGTAAAGATTGACGATCCGCCGCTTGATCGCTTCCTTCCACCAGGTGCGAGGCTGATCGCGGTGCGCGCTCTCCGACATCACCACCATGGGTATTCCGCGGCGCAGACAGCAATCCGCCGTAGCCAGTGATCCAAAATTATTCCAGCCGTTGACTGCCACAACATCGGGATTTGCTTGTGCCAGCGCGGAGCAAAACGTTTGCCGAAGCTGTGCGCTTCCGGAGTAGCGGTCTGTCGCTTCAGAGAAGAGAGAAATTTTGCGATACTGCGCAGGAGTATCTGCTGCACCCCACGCGTCCTGGCCCTTAGCTGACCATTCAACCCCAGTCACTGATACTCTATCGGCCGCGGCGTTGAGCCGCGCATGGTGATAAGGACCAATGTGATGAAAGACAATAGCGACAGCAGGCTTACGCTCCATTCCCTGGCGAGACCTTAACCTTCAGCATTCCGTTGAACCACTTGCTTTCTCCAGTATGCGACCGGTGCGCCTGCTCGGTCACGGATCTGCGGGCCGCTGAGTCGGCGGCACAGGGGCGGCGTCACTTAGTCAGCCGGCCAGTCGGCACTTGCACCGGCCGAACATTAGCGGGAGCAAGACTTGCCAGTTGCGGCAAATGCGGAACTCGCTTCGCGGCCCAGACCTCGGCAACGCGAACAAAACTGTACGCAAATATGATAGGCCAGAGCACCAGCAGGCTGATGTCGCGGCCGAGGTTGAAGGTAAGAGCGGCGCCAAGCATGAACAACGCCAGGCGCAGGAGCGATTGTCTTTGTTCCCACCAGCGGATGAGTAGACCGGTCCAAAGCGCCATCAGTACGCCGGCTGCGACCGGACCAAAAATTTTGCCAAAGTTCAAAACGCCGCCGCCGACCACACCGGTCGAAACGGTGGCGAAAACTCCGATCTCACTTTCCGGGTCCTCCAGGCCGCGCCACTTCGCATAGTCAATTCCAATCAACGGCTTTGAGGGCCAGATTGCGCGCGGAACGAAGTTCACCAGCTCATTCAAATATCTTCCACCATACGCTGGAGATCCTGCACCGACATCCAGGTAAGCATTCGCAAAGCAAAGCTCCTGGATCATGTTCAGTCCGCTTTGCCGCATATCTTCATCAACGAGCTCGTGCGGATTCTCAGCAGCCAACAGCTCTCTGAAGCCGGCGCCGCGAAACGCAGTCACAAGCTTCAGCCCGTGATCCAGGCAGACGAACGCTACCGCCAAGACCGCTAATTTTACGAGTAGCGGGTGACGCCCGTAACACACATAGGTTATGATAAACGGCAGAAGCGCCGCGAGGAAGTGGCTGCGCGCTCCTTCAAAATAGAAATAGGGAAGGGTAATGGCGAACATTGCGCCAGCGAGTAAGCGCCAGGAGGTATTGCGCTGAAAGAATACTAAAACGCCGAGAAACGCCGCGATGGCGTTAAAGAGATAGCCTGCGGAGGCGATCAGGAAACCGGTCGCCGAACTTTCCACCGCACCACGCCCCCACATCGTCACGCCTGCGCGGGAATCGATCGGAAATAGCGCGCCGATGACATCACCGCCCAGTCGAGCGACGCCAATCGCAAAGAGGAGAAGCCAGAACGCACCGGCGGCGATCAAAATCTGTTCAGGACTAAAACCCTGGGGAACGTCTCGGGCTCTTCGTTGCCGGACAATCCAGCGCATTGCCACCGGCATGAAAACGCGAAAACCGATCAGAAACAATGCTACCTGTCCATAGCTGTCGTCTAGCAAGTATGAAGGAATGTAATCGTATTGCTCCGGGTTAATGAAAGGATCGACGAAGTACCACGCGAATACTGTCAGGTAGACGGCAACTGCAATCCCAAAGCTATCTCCTTTCAGGAGCTTTAAGCAGCTTTCAGCCGTCAATAGCAGTAATACGAGGGCAGCGAGATAGAACGTTAGTTCATGCGTAACCATCGAGTGTACCGTCGAGGCGCACAGTATAAGGCACAAAGTGGAGAGTTAAAGGCATTCAACGGCCTTTAACGTTTCCGCCACACTGTATGAAAAATGTGCCTCTGGCTGGCAAAATCTGCCCCGGCTTATGAACTAGCCGGTTCCATAATCGGCGCTACCGCGCACAGCCGCTCGCCCAGGCGCGAGATATGGTAATTTTCACTTGCCGATGCGCCGCTGGAAAAATCAGCAAGCGCATCAGGATTTTTGAGACAAAAACGGATTGCTGACTCGATCGCCTCAACACTGGGATCATTTAGCAAAAGGCCATTTACATTGTGTTGAACAACTTCACCGCAGCGGCTTGACACGATTAGGGGCAACCCGTGCGCCTGCGCTTCAAGCTGCGTAATCGCAAATCCGTCCGATAACGTAGGGAGAATGAATACGTCTGCCCTTCTGTAATACTCAGCTGCCTTCCCGGGCCTTACGGGGCCAAACCATTTGAGTCGCCCGGCGTCGGTGATTGTGCTGGCGTTTGCGATTTCCACAGGGCCAACCAACCAAAATTCAACTGGCTCCTCACGCAATCTTCGAGCGGCCTCCAGTAACCTCGCGACGCCCTTGCGAAGGTTGATCAGACCAAGAAAAAGCACGCGCAGCGGACGTTCAAACGTGAACCGATCCGGATAATGCGATCGCGGGCCTCTGACTTCTGCTCCGGCCTCATATGCCAGCGGAATAACGGATAACTTCTCACTTGGAATTCCGCCCCGAATCAATCCTTCCCGCGACCATTCGGAGTTAACAACAATCCGGTCGGCGAGCTTGCACTCCTCACGCCAGGAACTCCAATATTCCGCTGGCGCTCGCTGCCAGCTCCCGGCCAATTCAGGAACGCGCGCGGCTTCTTCTGCTACAATTCTTTCTTCCTCGGGACCAGGATCGATTTGGACAAGGACGGTTTTCCATCCGTTCGCTTTTGCGTACCGAAACGGCTCAAGGGCGGTGTAGCTATAGCTCAGGAGAATGGGTTGATCGTTGATAGTTGAGAGTTGAGAGCTGAGAAAGGAAACAACTTTCCGTTGAATCCACCGGTTGCGCGCAAGGATTTTTGCCCATTCGCCAAGGCCACGCGCACGGGCAAGTATCTCAAAGAGGATCAGGGACGAGTTAAACGCTTTCACCGGGCCGTCGCGCAGCTCATGGTGAAACCTTTCGCCGAGCTTTGACGTGGGTCCGTAGATTTGTGCAAGCAAAGACGAAGGCGAGACCCATGCATCGGTTAGCAGGTATTCAAGCATCCCGAGACGAAGTAAGGCCCGGGGAATGGCATAGTGTTCCCGCGCGCCGAGCTGACAACAAATCCACTTCATTGTCTCAGGGCAGCGCAAGCCAGCGTTTGTATCCTGTCCATGAAACTGGCCTGCGGTTTCGAAGGCAATAGGAAAGTCCGGCCAACGCCTGCCACCACCATGCTGGTTCGCGAACTACCCAGGACCAGCCGCGTTTGCAGGCATAACGAAACTGCGATAACACGCGCCAGGCGGCTATGCCGGGTGCAAATGGGAAAGGACATCGCATGAGAGTGCTCCAGAATTCGTTGCGCGCGTGACGGTGATGAACGCGGATCTCATCGCGTGTCTCACCAGAGTAATGGTGACGGATAGTGACAACCGGAGAGAAAAGCACATCATAACCCGCCGCCACGCATTGCAGTCCGTAGTCCGGTTCTTCGTACATGTGGAAGAACCGCGACTCAAAGCCCGGTAGTTGGAGATAAATAGATCGGCGCAGAGCCGCGCCGGAGTTAGCAAAAGAACGCGTCAAATGGTCCAAGCCGAAATTGGTTTGCGCCAGTGTTTGCGGATATTCATCGGTGCGCTGAGGAAAATGGAGCACGGCCAGTTCGGGCCGCTGTTCAAAGAGCGGCACGATGCGCGCTACGCAATCTAACTGCTCCGGATAACTGTCATCGTCCAAAGCCAGGACCAAATCACCTTGCGCCTCCCGCATCATTCGATCGCGCGAAGCCACTGAACCGAGACCGATCTGATTCACGAACACCCGCGCCTGCGGCAACTCCGCCTTCACCGCTTCGACCACGTCCTCCATGGAGCCGTCGATGGTGATGAGCACTTCCAGCGGTGGCGGTTTTAATTGCTGCAAAACACAGCAGGTCCGCCGCAAATCCACGATTCGGCCCTTGGTGGCAATCATTACGGAAACAGTCATCGAGAAGACCCATCAGAGTCCTACAGTCGCACGATGTCGGTAAGCTGATAGCCAAAACACTCCAGAAAGTCAGTCAGGTCTGCTTGGGCACTCGTGGTCAAAGCATTTACAACTGCGAGACAATGCAAAATAGCTTTATTTTGTCCGCTCATGGAGCCCGAATTCGGTCTTTAGCTCCGGCGTGAGTCTCCGGTCTCGCCAGGTGGAGAGTACCTAGATCTTTGATGCGGTGGTTGATTGTAAGGTGGTGAAGCGTCTGATCCAGATGATTAACATGACCAGTTACATAAACGGCTTTTGGTTGATAAATCTTATCCACCTGAAACCCCTCGGCATCCATGGCAGCTTCCACCAGGTTATGGCCCTGATCACATATCCTTTTAGTATAGGTTTTGCCCAGCCACGCCGGGAACAACCGTTCATTGAACCGCCAGACAAACGCAGTCGAACAAACCTGATTAAAGCTCGGCCGGAGGCTGAAATGCGAGGAACCTTCTCTCCAGTGGTATCCCGTCTTCAGGCAGAAGGCATCAAAATTCGGACGTTGATAGACATACGACACCAAACGATTACTGATGAGATCGTCCGCATCCACAATCATCACATACTCCGGGAAAAGCTCCCGTGCCGCTTCAAAAGCCTCAACCGTCTTAATACCTTTGTCCTGGTACTTGGCCATGACATCTTGCTTATCTGGTTTTGGCTGCCTCGTCTCTAGAAAAAGGTATCGCTCATCGTTAAGTTTCAACGGGGGACGATCTTGGCAAACCACGATTGCTCGCAAGTCTTTCTCCGGATTACCGAGGATAGATCTGAGGGTCCGACCCAGGCAAGCAACCGCTTTTTCCCAGTCGTTCGCCACGCCTTCTGCGATAAAGGGTATGATGGTTAGTAACATGTCAATCCAAGTGTCAGTGCGTGTTAGATCAGTAAAAGACTACTAATGTGAATGCGATCTATCTTCCGAATATTACTTCGGCGTGTTAAGGATAACACACTGGTTTTTACAAATGTGAGGAATGATTCCTCAGGTGCAAACACGAGCAGCCATCCAGAGGTTGCGATTCGTCGTGGGAATTATCAAGGAGGCTCATTCTTTGAATAAAGCCGTTGCGTAACGCCTGATCCAACCTTTCCCTTCGCCCAGGAGAACTCGTGCGTCCTCATTCCCAATGGTACCGTCAGGCATATTGGCACGTCGGGACAGTAGTGCCTCATACTCGCCAGTGTGGCTTGACCATGAACTTGTCCCCGGCATGGCAACCGGTTACAAAACCAAAGGGCGCCTGCACTTTCACACTGTAAGAGCTGCTTGTTCGCGTTGTGCGTTCTCACGCGATGAAACGCACTCTCGATAAAGCTGCGCGAATCCGTTGGCGAACGAAGCTCGCTGCGTTGCGATTGTAAACCATCTCGTGGGCAAGTCTGCCCTAAGCCTTTCGCGAAGCTGCGGCGAATTCCGGAGCCTGGTAATAGCTTCGATTAATGCCGCGCCATCTTGCGGTGGACAGAGAATAGCACCCTGCCCGTCAGGCGCAGCTTCAGGAATTCCGCCCACTCGAAAGGCCACAACTGGTGTTCCGCAAGCCATCGCTTCCACCAGCGTCAGTCCGTAGGTCTCCATCAACGAAGCGCTGACAAAAACATCGGCAGCCGCAAAGAGCCGCGCCAGGTCACGTCGCTCGCGAATGCCACCTGTAAACCGAACGTTTAGACGATCTGGAACCGGGACAGTACCTTCGCCGAATGCCAAAACGATCACGCTCTCGAGATCTGGCAAACGCGACAGTTGCTCAAGCAACCACGGCACATTTTTGTTGGTGTCGTTCAGCGATGCGCAACCTGTAATGATCACAAACGCGTCTGCAGGTAAGTCGAGATGCTTTCGGCAGAGCTTCTTGTCCTGCGGTTTAAACACCGTTGTGTCGATTCCAGGCGGAATTACTCGCACTCCGCCGCGAGGCTTTGACAATTGGACTTCGCGCTGGCGATTTCGGCCAGCCAGTGGCTATTCGCGACAAACTGCGGCTCGACAGTTCTGATATGCCCGTAACTTGCGCGAGTGCTCAGTCTTTGCGCGAGAAATCGGTTTGCAGGCCATTTCAAAATCGGACATGGATCGCAAGGTGCGTCTGGTTGGCGTAACGATCGCATCCACGATAGAGAAAGCACCCTCCTGTCACATGCCACATACCGTGGACCCCGATAACAACGCCGATTCTGCGCGGCAACGTCTCCAACCAACGGGGAACATCGAACCAGTCGGCTACCACGTGAAGGTGCACCACGTCTACTCCTTTGAGATCCTTGGCCGATGGCGGAGGCAACAATCGCCGCGTCCCGTGCCACGGCTCGGTGGACAAGGAAACATACGATCGGCGAATAACACGATCTAACAGGCCCCTGCCGGATTGTAGCAACTGCGAATTTTTACAGAGCACGCGACTTTCGATCCCGTGCTCCATCAATGCGGTGGAAAGAAGCGCCGCGTACTCATAGCTGCCGCCGGAGCCATGAGTGTTGAGATGCAATACTCTCATGCTGCGGACCCAAAGCCGACATTTGAATTTAGGAGCACAGAGATACCATTGCCGCTTTCTGTGGCAAAAGTTAAGATGCGGAACTTGCCTGACATCTCCGATATGGCACGACGGACGCCCGGAAAGCTGATGGAGTCATGCAAAACCATGCAACCTGTCTCTTCTATTCGAGAGGAATACAATAATATCTCGTCAAGCGTGTCCCGATACGTATGGGAAGTATCAATAAAGAGAATATCAATTTTGTTCGGCAGGCCTGCAACAACGGTTGGCTCCGTGGATTTTCCAAGCAATGTATTAGTCACCACGTCGAGGCCCAGTCGTTTTAGGTTTGTCACGGTGGCGTCCAGATTTTTTTGGTCACAATCCACACAATATAGTTTCCCATGGCCATTGGCTTGAAGCGCCATGGCCAGGTGGGCAGATGCCCACCCGACGAAGCAACCGAGTTCCACAACTACCGCAGGTTTTCGATAGAAAACAAGATGGCTTAGAAAGCGTCCCACGCTGGGTTCGGACGTAAAGGACTCAGGGGCACCCGGAGGTGTAAATGAACTTGCTGGTCCCAATTTTTTGGAAAAGTCCGGCGGCGCAGGAATAAGCGGTTCGTTAGTTCCAAATACAGCATGCGCAAAACTCAATGGGTCGACGTCTCCAGCCACATCGCTATAATTGCAGTGCTCACGTGCCATGGCACTAATATCCGACCAAACGTAGCGTCGCGAGAGAGCAGTCAGCAAAAGCCTCATGCGGGACCGCAAATTTGATCAGAATTCGTCCTAAAAGGCTGTGCATAAGATTACAGCAAGAAAGTAAAGGAGTATCAAGCATCCGTCCCAAAGCTCTTCTCCAACGGCACCAACTCGTGATATAACTCCTTGTAGCGGCGATGAGATGCAATACGCTCATGAACGAAGCGGCGAAGCGCGAAGATCAAATTTCATTCTACTAATTTCCTGGCTGCGCTGCCGATGAAGCCGCCGGCGACTTGGCGTATTGCAAATGTAATCGAGCCAGTAACGGCCGACTTTCTCGTAAGCAGCCGATTTTTCTGTTTTCCCCATCAGCCGGTAGCACAACGACGCGATTGGAAAAGCAAGCGCGCGCAATGGGGCTATTGCATTTCGCCAAAATCTTTGGCGCACTGATGTCCTGAAGGACGGCGATCGGCGGTTGACAGGCAATCCCACCTCGGCTGCAAAGCGTTCGAATAATACTTGGGCTGGGCCTGCGGTTTCGACAAGCCACGGCGCCGAAGTCGTGTAGTGAATCACACAGTCAAGATCATTGTTCTGCTGCGCATCAAAGCGCCAGGACGCTCGATTCCAATATTCGGGCAACTCGTCGATCTGTCCGTGGAGAAGAAAATTGATAGCCGATTGATCCCAAAATCGGTAATCCGACTTCCTATTGAGAAATTCGACAGCGCGTTCAAAAAAATGTTGTTTCCTTAGTTCATCGAGATTCATCAACATTACACCGCAATTAAAGTAAGCGCCTTCGGCAGGAAGATTCATCGCATCGGCTATGGTCGGGGAGTCTTCCGCAAGTGATAACGTTTCAGAGTCAGGAACTGCGGCAAGGACTTTGCCGGGCGACAATTCAAGATCAAAGAGCTCCGATAAGATCGCGGAATACCAACACGTCGCAGTCGAGGTAGATTACACGTGGCACATTGAGCAAGTGTGGCAGCAATATCCGGCAATAAGTCATGTGCGATTCGCCTGGTCCGAGTGTGGCGCTACCAAAGACCGATGCGATCTACGGTGCACAAACTCCAGACGCGACAGGTCTGCCGAATCCGGTCAATCAATCCTGACAGAGCGTCCCTGGACGTCCGCGAAATACCGCCGTCGAGCACCTTCAAATCCACTTCTCTTGTCGGGTCCAGGTGGCTCAATGCGCTCGCCACCGCACAATACAGCCCCGGGAAATAGCGTTCGTTACTGGCTAGGGCAAGGGCAACTGGTTCCATCGACATTCTCTTTACAAATGAGCGGCTCCAAAGATTGCTCGACGGATAATGAACAACGCATTGGCTAGCGCCACACGGCAGCGAAATCCCATCCGTTTTGCCGGCGGCATACTCTTCAGATTGACAAACAGCATGTCATTAACGTAAGGCCAGTTGGCGTTCACAACACCGTAACCCTCGGAACGCAAACGCTGGCAGACCCGGTCAACATCGCGTGGTGTTAATGGCGGCCCCTTCTCGTGAAATTCCACCGTCAACTGGGCGCAAGCGGCCAGATCAGATGCACTCGCAGCTTGTAAGACGCCCACTTCAGCGCCTTCTATATCAAATTTTAGCAAGTCCACTCGCCCGCCCAACTCCCGAATTACGTTTGAAAGGTCGATTGCAGGAACGTCTACCTGGTCAGCTATCCCGGAACCTGCCGCCCACTCCCTGAAAATACTCGACGACTCGGGATTGGCTGAGCACGTAAATACGACCGGCCCTTTGTTATTTCCCCCTACCACGGCAGCGTGAACGACATCCGCCTCATTTCCGAACGTTTCTTTCAGGGACTCTGCCAGCGCGGGATTTGCCTCGACGAGAAGCGCCCGAGAAATCGAATATTCGGATTTCAAAGCGGCAAAGAATTCTCCGCGGTGCGCGCCGAAGTCGGCGACAACCGCTGGTTTCGCTAGCAGTGTCCCGAAGAATGAATGTTCTCTGAGACGTCGAATTCCCAGCGGGTCGAGAAGGAAATGAAATATGCGCTTGAACACGCATCGCACATGCGCTCGAAACCCAGTACTTTCTCGCGTCAGCATTCTCTTTCGATTCGAGACAGAATTTGGCTCAGCTCACGATCACGTACTTTCATCCACAGGTAGCGCCGTCGCACGGCCAACCAATGAACTAGCGTCGCCGGATAGGTCCTTATCCACACCCGATTCCCGGAGGCAAGTGAGCCAATAAGTAGTTTGAGAAGGCTCCGCAGCCTGGCCACACGCCCCCTGCGCATGGGGAAAGTGGACCATTGCAACAAGAGCGAGTTTCGCAATTCAAGCGAATTCAAGCTGCCATTGGAATGATCCGACCAGGTGGCTTGGTGTCGATGCCAGACGTGGCTGTCTGGCTCGTAAATGCAAAGCCACCCTCTACGCCACGCTCGAAAACAGAGGTCCACATCTTCACAGTATGCCGGCGCGAAGAGCCTGTTAAAACCTCCCAGCTCAACGAACTTGTTTCTGTCCACAGCCATGAAGCCACCAGAGGTAAACAGGGTGTAACACGTCCTTTGATGCTGGGTATCAAATTTCCAGCTATAAAAGCCGTTGTTAAACTTGAGGCGAGCCGGACCACTTGTAACCGCCGTTCCACTCCAATCATAGCTCCGCGCCGAAACAGAAAAAACGTTGGCCGATTCAAAATGCCCTACGAGCGGAGTGATGAAATCATGGGCCACTTTCAAATCGTTATTCAGAAGCACGAGGATTTCTTCGCTCCTTTTCGGCGCGAGCCAGTTATACGAAAAGAGAAAATCGTTTTTCGGCGCGACGACTACCTCGACCGTGGGAAATTCGCGTTCAATCCAGGCCACATCGTCGTCCGTGCTTTGGTTGTCGAGGACTACAACCGTACAAGTGCCGGAAAATTTCTCGGAAGCCACGCAAGCCGTAGGCAGCAAATGCTCCAAATGCTTTCTGCCGTTGTAATTCAGAATCGCCAAACAAACGGACTTCATTACTTCGCACCAGTTGCTACGAGTCTTTCAATCTCACGGACGAAAATCGCCTGTAATCTGTCAGGATTAAATAAGGTCTGATGAAGTTGCAGCGCTTCTTTTGAGAGCTTCTCATTCAACGCCTTGTCTGCCGCAATTTCGCGGCAAAGAGATACTACTGCTCCGGGGTCCTCGCTGCTGATAACTGCGGCACCGCCGTGTTCTCGAGCTACGCGAACCGGCCCGCAGTACCCCGGCCCCCAAAGAATCACCGGTTTTCCGAATGCAACGTAATCGAGGAACTTGGTGGTGAAGCTGGTGCGCATGAAAAGTTCGTGTTCTTTCTCGAAGCTCATCACTGATAGCAACGCGTCGGCGCTGGCCAGCACCTCAGCAGCTTCTTCCGGTGGTTTGAAGCCAAGATAGGTGCCATTTGCTCGGGCGCGCTCAAGGAGTTCCTTTGGCCAGTCGGCATTTGGCCCGACTACGATAATTTCCAAATCGTTCGTGGCTTCAATCCTTTCGATCAGCGAGCAAAGCATCCGGCCATAGAAATTTTCCACCGAGCCTACGTAAACCACACGAAATTTTGCAGTGCGCGGAGGCCAGAGCTTTTCCGGAACAGGATGTCTGCCGGGCATCGGGTAAATGACGTGGCTGTTCGGATGCGGCCCGAGCTTCTCCTGCATACCGTCGCTGGTGCAAAACGCCAGATCGCAAGCGGCGTACAGTTCGCGATAACGGCGGCTCAGGATTGCGCTGCGTCCATTTGTGACCGTAATGACCTTTCATCACCGGGAACCAGTCGAGAAAGAGTCCTGCCAGCGGCAGTCGGTGACGTTGCGCCGTCTTGCGAGCAAGGTTAGACAAGCCACACTCGGCAAGGGTGAGAATCACTTCGCGGCCGGAAGCTTTGCACCGCGTCCTCCAAGGCTTCGTTGGCTGTCAGCGGCCAGATGAAATTTTCGTAGTCGGTGATCCAGGGGGCCAGCCGTGGACCGAACCTGCTCTTTCTCAATCGATAGATGAGATACGGCAGTCGCAGCGTTGTATGTACGAGAAGGCCGTTCATCAAAGTCCGCGTTGCTGGCAACGTGCAATTCAAATGGATTACGCTCGACCAATTGCCGGTGCATGACGATGCGCACACCGCAATCATTTTTAGGAGGCACAATGCTTACGAGCAGAACGCGATGTTTTGCTGTCATCGAGAACTACCAGAGCTGTCGTGTTTCTGAACCCAGATTACTCTCGTAACGGCTGTCCATCCGGCAGTTTTCAAAAGGCCGTCCCCGATTGTGGCCCCTCAACGCTAACGAGTGTTTGGCCACTTTCCACGACAGCCCGATCTTTTGTGAATCGCTACTGGGCAACCTGATCATCGTTTATGTCCAGCCTGGTAACGGGATAACGACATGCCCACCTCTCCGTTTAGCGAGTCCGTCGAAACCAAAAGCTACCAGGCGACACACCAGCTCTGTAGGAAGGAAAGGCCTTCATGAGTAGATCCGGATGGTTCATATGCATCCACTGGCCGGCCCAGAGCACTTCGAAGGCCGCATTAAAGCTAAGAAATGTCTGCAAAAGGTACTGCTCATTCCAGAATCGGTGCCAATCAAGCACCCAATGCTTTGGGTATTCCCCAGGTGTGAAGATATCGTGGACGTGCACGACAACTCCTGGCCGGATGCGCGGGAAGACCTCTAGAAACAGGAATTGCACGTCACTACCGATTTTACATACATGCGAGGAGTCAATGAACAGAATATCGTTTTCGCCAAGCGACTGAAACTCATCGAGCGAAACATCCTGAATAGGTAGGCGCCACAGCTCAACGGCGGATGGAAGCCTGGCTTGCAGCTCCC
This sequence comes from uncultured Verrucomicrobiae bacterium, assembly GCA_963786175.1. Lineage (GTDB taxonomy): Bacteria > Verrucomicrobiota > Verrucomicrobiia > Chthoniobacterales > UBA10450 > JAICXG01. The sequence continues at coordinate 325,597 of CAWAYD010000006.1, forward strand.
CAGACGGGTACGGTTCGATAGCAATGAAACGGCATGAATATCCATCCGCGCGGTTGCGACGCAACGCATCAGCAGCAAGGAGTGTCGAGAAGCCGGACCCGACTTCGTATATGCGCCGTGGCTTGAATAGCCGAATTAGTCCGAACAGCATTTCCGCGTCCACCGCCTCGAAGGCAGTGTTCCCCAGATAATAACGAAACTCCGGTGTCGAAGCTCTCTCTGGTATAGCTTTAAACTCATCCTTAAATCTAGCGACGATGTCTGAGAGAAGTTGCTTTTGCTGTTCTTCCCGCATATCAATGCCGGGCAGGTCACTAACGCGATCCCAAAGCGAAGGTGGCAAACCGCCCGTGTCGGGAATTGGCTGGTAGAAGTGACTGCCGGTAACATGAAAGCCATAACTTTCCCACAGTTCAAAGTAGGTTGGATCATGTGCCAATCGGCGTAGCACTGGTGCGATTGCACGCGCTGTAAGATCGCGCCCAAACTGCTTCGCTCTATTCACGACGGTCATGCGATCAGATGTGTGATCTGCGATTCAATGAATAAGGCATGGTGGCCGCAGCAGTGTGCGCATAACAAGGTCGTCCGCAAACTCTCCGCTGCTGGCAATGTGCAATTCAAACGGAGAGCGCGCCACCAATTGCCGGCGCATGACAATGCGCACCCCGCAATCGTTTTTTGGGGGCACAATGCTTACCGGCAGAATCCCGCGTTTTGGCCGTCATGTAGCAGCGTCACTGGATAACGGCGTCCCCTTGCCCAATACGCTACGTCTACACAAAAATCCAGGGACACAGCGCCGTATCATTCCTTTGATCCTGAAAACCAGCAGAAACAATCGTCCCTCCAATGTCAGTCCGTGAGAGCCGCAAAAGTGAAGAAAGCCAGCCCGCTCCATTTTTGTTTCCGAAGATGAGTTAAACAACCTGCGATAACGCTGACGGTACTCTTGGAATTCCGCGCGGAAAGCAGAGACGTTTTCCGAACTGAAATCGAACTCCAAAGACACAAACGTCCAGCCGATTTCTTTTTTCATCACTTCCAGTAGGAGCTGGCTGTGGGCTTTGGCCAGCAACTGGGCGGGAGCGAGATTCGGCATAGCTTGTTCAAGGATATTCATGTAAACCCCGAAGGGAATGCGAAAGAGAAATGGAGAGTGCGGAGAGCGTGAAACCCGGTTTCCGTCGCAGCCGCTGTACGTCAAGGCGCGGATCATCGCGCCAAAGTCGAAGCAACAAATTCCCAGTTCGCGGGACAGTTCGTATCCCAGAATCTTAGCGCCGCCTCCCAACGACAAAAAAAGAGTATCAACTCGATGTTTCTGAACGAAGCCTCGCAGATCCTCTTTCACCAAGTCCAGGTTAGCGTCCAGATTGCGTCCATCATCGCGAAGTTGGTGATAAAAGATCTCTGCTCTCTCCGGCCAATAATCCGCAGCCGCTTGCTTAAACTCAGGCGTATTTGAAAGGAGTTCCAGCAACCGCGCCTCGGCGGCTGCAAATCCAATCCTGCGTCCCTGGCAGTATGGTTTAAACTCCTTCTCAGTCCACGAGAGAAACACAAGCGACGCCTCTTTTGTCGGATTCCGACAAGAACCTGTTGCCATCTTGAGAGCCAAACGAGGCACCAAATGCTCATTTGGCCAATTCTTCTCGTGGAAGTCCACATACTCAGCCTGCTCGTACGCCCTGCGTAACCGCTGCGCGTGTTTTGCGCTCAAGCCTGGGTTACAGTACGCCTGTGTTCCCGACATCGGTCCGTCTCGAAACTCAATTCTGTCGAGCTGCTTGTGCTGTTCAGCAAGCAGATAGGCGAGTTCCATGTCCCCCACACGCAAAAAGCAAAAGGGCCTACGGCTACGCATCAATTCCGACAAGAGGCTAGCCTGGGCCAGGCGGGCGTCGTAGCCATCCTCCTTTTCACCAAACGCTCTTCCGGATAGGGGCGGGCAACTTTGCAATAGCTCTTCGTAGAAGGTCATCAAAAAAAAAGATGATACGGTGTCTTAAATTTAGGCGTGGCCAAACAGTTGCCTTAATGGTTTGATCTTCACGCGCAGCCGAAGCCAGAGCCAACCCCAGCGCCGGTTTGATTTCACAGCTTCACTATGAAAGGAATCCAGTAATCGTTCGGCATCTTTAAGGTTGCCCTCCACATACAACGCAATGGCGTCGCCCAAAACATTATTAACAAATGCATTTCTGAATCCAAGATTCGTCTGGGTTTGGAGTTCGCTTGAAAAGTGCGACCGAGCTATCTGCCCGCCTTCGAAAAGGGCCTGATGGGCTTCGCCGGACTTGCGAAGGCGCGTGGTTTCAGACTGATCATGTTCCCGGTAAACAGCCCCCGGCTGTGCCACATAACCCCACCGCCCTGAAGCGGCGATCCGACACCACATCTCCCAATCCAATGCATAGGGAACGTCGTTGCGATAGCCGCCAAGTTTCTCATAGGTTGAGCGCTTCACTACCACCGCCGCGCATTGCATGGGCACCCACGTCGCAGTCCAAATGTCGAAATCTCTAAATTCGCCAGTATTCCTCCTTACCAGCGGACCAATTGAAGTCCAGTGTCCGTCGGCATCCGCATGTAGATAGCGGGCAAAAGCGGCATCGATTCCTTGAACCATTTTGATTAGCGCTTCAAGCCGGGAATAAAACCCCGGCAGCACCCAGTCATCCTGATGCAAAATATGCACCCATTGGCCTCGCGAACGTTCGATGCAGGCGTTCCAGCAGCCAGCCAAACCCAGATTCCTGGGGGTTCGAGAAAATTGGACCCGCTCGCCGGCAATGGCCTTGACCAGGGCGGCCACGTCCATTCCGGTGGAACAATCATCCACCGCCTCGACCTGCATCTGTTCAGGCCCGGGGTCCTGTTGCAAAACGCTCAGTAAAGTCTCCTTTAAATACTCGTGGCGCGGATTGTACGTGGGAATCATCACCGACCAGAAAGGTCGGCAGTTCTCGGCCGGTAATACGCGGATTGCCGGAGGTTTAAGACTACTGGCAGGATGCAGCCTTTTTGACGACATTTTGCAACCCAATTATAGTTGGACTGGCGTGCCTCACCAAGCAAAGAAAAAACATAGGGCCACGAGTGACAGCCGTGCGCATGTTGCTCTGCTCGGAAAGGTTCGATCGTGACCCACCGTCTAGGAAAACTGCGTATGGCAAAGGCACAGCTTCAGGAGATGCTTGAGTCTGTTGGCTCGTGGTGGCCCGCATTGACGTAGGCAGGAATCACCAAGGGGTATAAGACGCCGAGATCCAGGTAATGTATAGATGATCAGAGCATTGATACCCAAACCGTTGCGGCCTAAATTTCGTGGGACCTATAACTACGTTCGCCACAGGCTTTTCCTAGCCAAGTTATTCGGGCACTACGCCTCGCTAATCCCGCCATTGGAGTTGATGCACGACGGACCATTCGGATTTGAAGAGTTTAAATCAAACGGGGAAGAATTTTTTCGCTACTACACGGAGATCTGCGATCTCAAGCCTTATGAGAGGATGCTTGATGTTGGTTGCGGCACTGGAAGAAAGACATTTCTATTGACGGACTATCTAAATGACGAGGGCAGCTATGAAGGTCTCGATATTGTTGAGGCTGGTATTCATTGGTGTACCGAACGAATTACCCGCAAGTATCCCCGCTTCAAATTTCAACTTATAGATGTCCGCAACCAGCACTACAATCCAACCGGAAGGTACAAAGCCTCTGAATATAGATTTCCTTTCGCGGACGAGTCTTTTGATTTTGCCATGCTCTGCTCAGTGTTCACTCACATGCTAGCCGAAGACGTGGAGCACTATCTTTGCGAAGTGGCGCGAGTCTTGAAGACGGGCGGCCGCTGTCTGATCAGTTTTTTCTTGCTGAATGAAAGGTCGGTTGCGCTGATGCGCTCCAATAAGAGCGCGGTTGATCTAAACATCAGCCTCGGTTCCTGCTGGGTGGCCAATCCAAGCGATCCCGAAGCCGTTACGGGTTATGAGGAAGATTTTGTCCGAGCGGTTTATGACAAATACAACTTGGAAATCAAGGAACCGATTTATTACGGCGCGTGGTGTGGGAGAGAGACATTTCTGAGTTATCAGGACCTGATCCTTGCGTTCGAAAGGCGAAGAGAATACGGAAATTCGAGATGAAGCTAAAGGTGGGATTAAGCGCCAAGTCGAAGAGGCGCATTCGGACCTCTGTGGCGACGCAATTTCAGTATTAGCTAAAGAGTCCGCGGCGGAAGGCGCAAAGATGAGGATTGCGGTTTGGCACAACCTACCTAGTGGCGGCGGCAAGCGCGTACTTTATTATCATGTCCGTGGTCTGGCAGAGAAAGGGCACTCGGTCGAAGCGTGGTGTCCGTCAACCAGCGATCGGACCTATCTGCCCTTAAGCAAGTTCATAACAGAACATGTAGTGCCTATCGACGTTCCCAAGCGAAACAAGTTTGTGGCGACTAGGCCATTGTTGCGAGAATTGCACGGAGATGAGCTGCGCCAAGCGAAGGCGCTCGATGAACACTGCCAGAGGTGCGCGGATGAAATCAACCGCGGCGGCTTCGACGTTTTGTTTGCCAATTCCTCAATTATTCACGCCGTCTCCTCAATTGCCCGTTACGTTAACACAAAGAAGGTGCTCTACTTGCAGGAGCCTAACCGCTGGCTATACGAGGCAGGGGGAGGCGGCTTGCCATGGGTTGCAATTCCCGCGGTAAATCGGCCCTGGATGCACCCCCGCTCGTACCTACGCTGGTTTCTTGGCGATCTGATACGTACCCAACAATTCCGCATCTTAGCTAGAGACGAGCGGCTCAACGCCAGTGCCTTTGATCTCATTCTCGTAAATTCTTACTTCAGCCGCGAGAGCCTTTTGCGCGCGTACGGGTTGGATTCCACGGTTTGCTATCTGGGTGTGGACACGCAGTTATTTGTGAACCACCAATACGGGAGAGAGAACTTTGTCGTCAGCGTGGGCGAGCTGAGTCCACATAAGAATGTGGAGTTTATCATCAAGGCGGTCTCCCAAAGCGCGCCTCCTCGACCACGCCTCGTGTGGATCGCTAACAGGGGTTCGGACGGATATTATGAAGAAATGCGCAGCTTAGCAAAATCACACGAAGTGACCTTTGACGCTCGAAGGAGTATCGATGATAGCGAGTTGGTAGAGATTCTTAATCGTGCCGCCGCGATGGTGTACGCCCCTCGCTTAGAGCCGTTCGGACTCGCGGCCTTGGAAGCAAACGCTTGCGGCTTACCTGTAGTAGCGGTCGCCGAAGGCGGCGTAAGAGAGGTCATCATAGATGGCGTAAACGGCTTGCTCGTGCAGCATCAGCCACAAGCCATGGCGCACGCAATCCACCGACTCGCCCAAGATAAAGAGCTAACAGCCCAACTTAGCAAGAACGGACCGCGGATCGTCGAGGAAAAATGGTCTGTGAACTCGGCGGTTGAGCGTCTCGAGAGGCAATTGAATCAAGCGGCGGCGCCTTGAGACTTCTCCGAATTTTGAGTAGCTATTGAGGACAGATCGGTCGAGTGGGCGTGGAAGATCGCGTTAGTTGTTCAGCCGCTTCCTTCGCTTGTCGCATGGCAACAGCGAAATCGTTCTCCAATAAAGACCTGCGGCGGTAAAAACGGTTGATCAACAGCCGTACCTTGGGGTGTAACACCAGCCGAAACACCTTTTCCGAAATGTGCCGCCGGGAAATTAAGTGGATAGAACCGCCATTCGTGTAGTAATTTGCTTTGAAACGCGCAGCAAGCTGCTGGAGCGCCATGCGGGTAAAGAACGCGATGTGCTGGCCATGCTCCGGGCCGTAATACCACCAATCGGTAATCGGCGGAGCTGGGATCGGCAACAGTTCAGTGGAAAACAAGATAGAATCGGTTATCGACAACAGGTGAGCGACAGTTTTTGTCGGCTCCACCATATGCTCGAACACTTCGAAAGCCGTTGCGAGCTCATATCGGACCGACCCGCTAATGTCAGCTTCATGCCCGGGCACAAAAAGATTCGGACAGTGCCGATCATGATGGAAAAAGTCATAACCTTCGTCGCGCATCCACCGAGTGAAGACTCCGTATCCACCGCCAAAGTCCAGAAAATGCCCGCCCGCATCGAAGAACCAATTTACAACTGCCTTGGTGAGAACGGAGTTCAATGTTGGACGGGAGATACCGCCAAGGTCGTATGAAGTCATCGGAGTTTTGTAGCTTTGCTGTAGCCAAAATGGCGACTCCGTTTGGATAAACCCGCAGGCAGGACAACAGTAGTATCGCACCTTATGCCGCCCAAGGTACATTGGCGGTCTCATAGTAGTTACTCATCGCATTACAGCACCAACAGGGTTCAGTTGTCCCTCTATTCATCTGATTGATTGGAATCGATAGCGTCGAGCTCCATCTCGACCATTTCCTAGACAAGCTCTCGAAAAGTCCCTCTAGGTTTCCAGCCAAGTATCTTGCGAATCTTGTCCGAGCAACCGACGAGCCGGGCCGGTTCTGTCGGTCGATCAAACGCTGGATCATGCTTCACATATTTCTGCCATGGAAGATCGACAACGGCGAAAGCCGCCTCGACAAGTTCGGCAACTTCCAGACAAACCGCGAGATCAAACCGTCGATCTAATGAAAACCCGGACTCGAGGTTGGTCACGACAAACTTGTTCTGTTGAATCTTCAGTCGGTTTGGACCCACATAATTGGCATCGATTCCAAGATAGTCCACGATCCCGCGGCCTGAAAAACGGAAAGCCATTTACCTTCCGCGCAGCCAACGTCCAGAACAGACTTTGGTGCCAACAACTCCATTATGTACGGCACTATAACTCTGGCTGAACTCGAACGAGGCTTCCGCGATTTCGTCGAAATACGCCTCACCATACAGCTCTGTAACTCGCTTGGAGTCAACTTGCATGGATCACAGTCATTTTGATGTCTCCGCCAGCGTGGTTACTTCGTTACTCAGATCAATCAGTTGGTCGCAATTCGCCACGGCACTGAGGCGGTGAGCGGCCACAACCATCGTGAGCTTACCCGCAAGACTGCGCAACGCTTCAAGCAACCTTGCTTCTGTAGCGATATCCAGTGCACTGGTTGCTTCGTCCAAGACTAACAGCGACGGACGATGGTAAAGCGCGCGAGCAAGACCGATCCGCTGGCGTTGGCCGCCGGAGAGACGAATGCCGCGTTCGCCGGTGTTGGTATCGAAGCCATCTGGCAATTCGCCTTCGATGAATTCGAGTATCTGCGCCATGGCGCAAGCTTCCCGCAGGCGCGCAGGATCGATCTCATGGTCCGCCAGGCCAAAGGCGACGTTGCGCGCGATCGTATCGTCGATAAGAAAAATGTCCTGTGGAACGTAACCGATCGTGGCCTGCCACGAAGGCACTACCGCAGGTGTAAGCGGCCGGCCATCGATCAGAATCTCGCCTGCCGTTGGCTGGTAGAGGCCGAGCAACAGGTCAACCAAGGTTGATTTTCCCGAACCGGTCGGACCGGTCACACCGAGGGAAGTATTTTTGGAGATGCTGAGACAAAGTCCCTCCACCGCCGGCCGCAATGCGCCGGGATAACGAAAACTGACCTCGCGCACAGTGATGGCGTCTTTCCAGGAAAGTGGCCTGGCCGGGGCGAGAGCGTTGCTACTTATAGTCGGCGCGATAGACCGGTCAGTCTCCGCGGCAACAAATTCGTCATACACTTCGTCCACCGCGTGACGCATGGAGCTGACCTGAGTTAGTTGACTGTAAAGCAACTGGACTGAAGGCAGCAGCCGATAACCTGCCAGCGCCATCACGCCGAGATTCGGAAGGATATCAGAGAAATCGCGTCCTTTCACTGCCAGCACCAACACAGCAACAACGAGACCGCCGAAAGCGAGCGGTTCCACAAGGTAACGTGCGCTGTTGGAGAAAACCGGCACACGCGCATTCATCTGCGCGACCACCGCAGAATGGCGGGCAAACCGAGCGAGAAAATGTTCTTCGGCACGATGGACTTTCACCGGTTTAATGCCTCCGAGCATCTGATGGGCTTCGCGGAATAAGCCGGCGAGATGTGTTCTTAGATTTTCGTCCACCTCTCGACGCTTACGCGCCAGGACTCGAAAAATGATCACATAAAATCCGCCCAGCACGATTGCCGCCGACAGAGCAATCACCGGCTGAACCAAAAACACCGTGGTTAACAGAAGCACTGCGGTGAGCCCCCGCGCGACGCTGTCCAGTAAAGGGAGGAGCACTCCGACGGTATAATTCACCACGTCGCCAAGAATTTTCTTGAGGAGATCGCCGGAGTTGCGCTGAAGAAAATAGGTGTATGGCTGCGACGCCATTCGCCGCAGGAGCCGGACTCGCAACCAGTGAGCAAAGTTTTGGGCATAACGAGTGCGAGCGTACTCGGCCACCAGATTGACAACATTGGATGCGAAGAGGGCAGCGATCGCGATCACTCCGGCTACCAGAAGGAGTTCCCGATTTTCCATCGGCGGAAACAGCTCCAGGAAACGTGTCCCGAAATGAGACCGGCGGATGCGCTCGGGATCGGCGGCGATTGCCAAAAATGGAAAAATCGACGTGATCCCGATGACTTGAAAGAGGGCCTGCGCAAGGGAGAGCGAAAAAACTCCGGCCAGCTTCGCCCTGCCGTACGGTCGCGCCAGAAACAGGACGCGACGAATCAGGTCGGAAACGTTATGAATAAGCCGGGACAAGGCGGCTCCGAGTTACACGTTCAAGGAAATGGGCGCATCGCATCATCTCGCAATGCAGAGACATCGCCAATTATCTGCGGGAAAAACTCAGGCGTCAAAGATTACCGGTGTTCCGTAACGCTGCGAAGCACTTGTCCAAATGCTCCCGAGCTTCAATATTGAGCTGGCGCTCGTTAGAACGCGTGGGTTGATTCCCTTTGATGCGTGTGATGTTCGAACAGATCCACTTTGGCACGTTAACCTTTTCGCAAGGGCAGAGGCCAGGATCTGCAATCAAAGGATTGCATCGGGCTCCAATTCGCAATCTGATGTGACCGGGATTCTCAGGCAGATCAGGTCAAGGATTACAGTCGAGTAAATGCGTACAATCATCGTTACAGGAGCTGCGGGATTGATTGGTTCGCAGAGCGTAAAGCGGTTCGCAAAAGAAGGGGCGCATGTTGTTGGAATCGACAACGACATGCGCGCAAGATTCTTTGGCGCAGAGGCATCGACGAAGAAGACGCGTGATAACCTCATCGGCAACGTCCGTGGCTATGATCATCATGACCTCGACATTCGGGACGCCTCCGCCGTTGCCGAGCTGTTCAAGAGCTATTCAGGAAAAATCGATGCGATTGTGCATACGGCCGCACAACCATCACATGATTGGGCAGCCGGCGATCCTCAAACTGATTTTACCGTTAATGCAAATGGCACCCTGAACCTGCTCGAAGCAGCTAGAATATTTTCTCCAGAGGCGCCGTTTGTTTTTACTTCGACAAACAAAGTTTACGGCGACACGCCGAACCGGTTGCCACTGCAGGAATTGCCGACGCGGTGGGAAATCGAGCCAGGGCATGAGTATGAACAGGGAGTCTCAGAAACGATGAGCATCGACTGCACTAAGCACTCGCTCTTCGGGGTATCCAAAGCCGCAGCCGATCTTTTAGTGCAGGAGTATGGACGTTATTTTGGAATGCCGACTGTCTCTTTTCGCGGCGGCTGCCTTACCGGGCCGGCGCACGCGGGCACGGAGCTGCACGGGTTCCTTTCTTACCTGATGATCTGTACGGTGAGTGGCAGGCCCTACCGCGTTTTCGGATACAAGGGCAAACAGGTGCGTGATAACATTCACAGCTTCGACCTGGTCGAAGCATTTGTGGAATTCGTTCGCGCGCCGCGCACCGGAGAAGTGTATAACATTGGAGGCAGCCGGCACAGCAACTGTTCGATGCTCGAAGCGATCGATTTGTGTGAAGAAATTGGCGGACGCAAACTAACCTGGAGCTACGAAGAGACGAACCGGATCGGCGATCATATCTGGTGGATCAGCGATGTGGGGAAGTTCCAGGAACACTATCCCACCTGGAAATTTCGCTACAGTTTGCGAGAAATTCTGGAAGAAATTCATCGCGCAGTCAGTGCTCGTCCAACATAACGGCAAGCCGATAATGAATTCCGCCTCCGCATCCTGACGCGCGAATCGATCACTGCCGTATCGCGCCACGTTACGGACCGGAAATCAGTTCGCTTTGCTGCTGAACTTAATAAGCTGTTACTCCGTGCAACTTCCGGCAATCGGTCACAAGCCAACTGAAACTCCGCTCTCGTCGACCCCGCAATTTTCGGCGACCCTGGTGCTGAGTTTCTTGTTGTTGACCGCGCTCTGGTTGGGCCTTTGCCAACAACTGAGCGGCGAATGGTCCGTTAACCAACAATACAACTTCGGCTGGTTTGTTCCTTTTTTCGCCGTCTACCTTTTCTGGCTTCGGTGGCAGGACCGGCCACCGCTAGACGTCGGAGGTCAGAAGTCAGAGGTTAGAAGTCGGACGTTGATCGTTTCGGCAGTCGCGATTGTTTCGCTCTTTCTCCTTCTACCGGTCCGTCTCTTTGAAATTGCGAACCCGGAATGGCGCCCGCTCGCCTGGATCCACGCCGCCTCGGTCGCGACGCTGACTCTCCTGTATCTCTGGTGCATTGGGGGCCGACGGTGGGTCCGTCATTTCGCTTTTCCGGTCGCTTTCATCTTCGTTGCAGTGCCATGGCCAACGCTGCTGGAAGTTCCTATTATCCAGGGGCTGATGCGCGCAGTCGCTCACGTTGCCGCGGAAACAGCGATGCTTCTTGGAATTCCTGCGCAAGTCGAGGGTAACCTGATTCGTGTCAGCACTGGACTCGTAGGCGTAAACGAAGCGTGCAGCGGCATCCGTTCGTTGCAGACGTCATTAATGATCGGCTTGCTGTTCGGCGAGCTGAAACGGCTTTCGGCCTTGCGCCGCGTCACGCTCGTTGCCGGCTCGATGATGATCGCGCTGTTCGCCAATTTTCTGCGCGCAGTTTTTCTGGTAACGATTGCAGCAACGGAAAATATTTCAGAGGTCAGCCGGTGGCACGATGTTGCCGGTTACACCATCGTCGCTCTGGTTTTCCTCAGCACGATGGGACTCGCCTATTTGCTCGGGCGGAAAAAGCTCTCACACCCTGTGGTGGCAGGCGTGTCGCCTGCCAGAAAGCAATCGCAGCTGGCGCGGCTGCCGCTACCGTTCCCGGCTTTCTATTTGGGAGCGGCACTGTGCTGGCTCCTGTTTGTAGAGATTGGAACCGCCGCATGGTATCGCGCTCACGAAACCAATCTTGTCAGCGGCACCCGTTGGGGCGTGCAATGGCCCGAAAAGGCCCCGAACTTTCAAAAACTAAGGATCGACCCGGAAATTCGCAGTGTCCTCCGTTTCGACGAGGGCCAAAGTGCTGCCTGGATGCTGACGCCGTCTCCGACCTCCGAAAGTTCCCCGCCCGCCAAAACTTCCGGGACGCAAGCGAACCAGCTGCGGCCGAATGCGGTCGCCTGTTATCTGTTCGTTTTTCGCTGGAACCCCGGCCGAAGCAGCGCGCTTCTGGCGAACCTGCACCGTCCGGATGTTTGTTTGCCTGCAAGCGGCTGGACCCAGGTGGCGGACGACGGGGTACGGAATTATCCGGTGAGCGGCGCGTTTGAGTTACCATTTCGGCATTTCGAATTTCAGCGCGCGTTCGGAGATTCCGCGCCGCAGACAGCGCACGCATTTTATTGTTTATCGGAAGACCGCGCTGCGGAGAGTTCCGCGCCGGCCGCGACGAGTCTGCCAAGCATGATCGGAGGCCGTTCCGAATGGACGCGGACAGAGCGTCTTCGCACAGTGTTGGAGGGACGCCGCCATTTGGGACAGCAGGTCATCGAAGCGATATTCGTCAGCAACGAATCGGTCTCTTCAGCGGAGGCCGAATCGCGTCTGCGCGATTTGACCCGCGAGGTCGTTTTCGTGCAAGGTCGGGGCGATTGACCTTACTCGCCTGAGGGCGGTTTGGACTGAACCGCCCCTACCAAAATGGTTCCCCCAAGAAATCCAAAAAACCTTGCCATTTCAGCGGGAACTGTTACAAACGGCGTTCTTCCGGGCTTGGGAGGAAACATGCGAATATTTAAGACATGTCGACGGCACGGTTTGCCGTTTCGTTCGCTCCTCGTTCTGGCAGGCACGTTGCTGCTGATGTCCGCTTTCGCCCCGGGCGCGAAAGCGCAACTGATAGCTTATTATAATTTTGAAGATTCTACGTCCGGTGGCCCGCCGGATTTTACCTCGGAGGGGAACATCGCATTCTTTGGGGTTGGGTCTCCCAATGGGGATAGGCCAATCACCACCACTTACTCGCCCGCCAATATGCAGACCATTTCCTCTACGGGGACCCAGAACAAGTTTCCTGGCGACCCGGACCCCTCCCTTCTTGCGCTGGGTCTCCAGTAGTAGCGCGGCGAATAGCCCTGCTAGTTTTGATATTAATCTCAACTCGGCGCAGGCGCTCTTTTCCAACATGACCGTGAGCTTCGCGATTAACGCCCAAGGGAACGGCTTCAATGGTGCAGCCGTTCAGTTCAGCACTAATGGAGGAGCGAATTTCACGCAGGCCGGTTCAGTGATTGTTCCACCCTCCGGCACAATAATAGTGAGTGTTCCGCTTCCCGCCGCGGCCAATAATGCGCCATTGCTCATCGTCCGAATCGTGCTAACCGGGGGACAATCAAACGGCAACGATCTCCAAAACGTCGTCGATAATATCCGGATTGAGGGCACGATCGTTCCAGAGCCAGCGACTGTCGCGGGCGGGCTGCTGGGCGTTCTTGGCTTGTGCTGGCATCAGCGGCGGCGATTGATTCGATCCGATACGCTTTCGGCACACCTGAGCAGATCAGCTGTTCGCGTTGTCGCACGCGTGTCGCGCGCATAACACCGCCTCTGCATTGCGTCCGGAGTAACGCCATAGTAAACGTCGCCCGTGGCTACAAAGCCGTCACGTCCCGTCGCAAAGAACGGCGATCTCGACCTGACTCCACCCGAAGAAATTCGGGCACGGCGCATTCGGCGATGGATCTTTCTTGGCACGCTCGGGGTGTGCGTGCTTGGGGTGGGAGTCTACTTCGCTGCACCGTCAATCGGCGGAGCGATCGAGGTCTGGCAGTCACGTCGCGTCGCGCGAGAGGCGTTCGCTCTAATCGACCAAAGGAAATGGGCCGAGGCCGTTTCCAAAGCACGCGACGCGTACTTCCTGCGTCCCAGTGAACCGCAATCGTGGCGCGCCATTGCGCGGGTCGCGTCGCGCACAGGCCAATGGGCAGCGGCACTGGATTGGTGGAAGAAAGTGGACGAGGCGCACCGTCTAACGCTCGAAGATCGCCGCGATTTCGTGGGTGCCGCGCTGGATGTGGGGGACACACCCATCGCCGCCCAGCAGGTTGAAATATTGCTGGCACAACGCACCGGGCCGGAACCTCACGATATCCTGCTGGCCGGTCAGGTCAGTGCTCGGCAGAGCGACCCGGTACTAGCACTCGATTATGCCGAACGCGTGCTTGCCGATAAGCGCACAAAACCGTATGATATTCTCTCGGCTGCAACGCTCGTTCTCTCGGTCACGAGCCCCTATTCGCCGCCATACGCCAGCGCGTGGCAACAAATCGAAGCTGTGGCGCGCGATCCAAAGAACCCGGCGTCGCTCGACGCGCTCGCTCTGCTCGCACAGGAAAAGGCGACTGCGGCCCATGACCCCACTCACTGGCAACGCGTCCCTTTCACTCGAAACTGCTTCGACGCCTCCTCCGAATCCTGCAACTCCAGCACCGGCGGCTTCCGCTGGCGCGTTTGCAGCCATAGGCGAAGGTGGTGGTCCGGCGCCTCCAGGGTTCCGTGGACTCCCGGTCTCAACCAACATCTGCGACGGAATTGGGCGACAAATTTTCTCTGGAGCTTCGCCCTACGCCGCAGCCCGCTTCAGACAGAGCGACGATGAGCCTGACGGAGGTGGCGAATGCGCTGGAGAATCATCCTGATGCCCGGCCTTACCACAAGCTCCTGGCGATTGAGGTTCGTGCCCGGCAGGATCCAAGCCTGACAGATCAATACGTTGCCGATGCTGTTGAGCGGTTCGGAAATGCAGCGCATCCGGCAGAAATCTACGAAGGAAGCGCGCAACTCGCCGATGAGACTCTCGTCGCGCTGGTCGCCTGGCTGAACAAGATTGGCCGGCCTGCGAAAACACTGGAAGTATTGCCGCAGGCTCGTGCGCTACAGCGCCAGGACTTTTTTCTGCAATACATCAACGCGCTCGCGGCGCTCCAGCGCTGGAGTGACATCAAAGAGCTGTTGATAAGCGAACGCGCTCCAATCGACCCGATGACCCAGCACATGTACCTTGCCATCGCACAGGCGCACCTCGCCTCAGCAACTGCGGCAAGCAATGAATGGCAGCGTGCTTTGAAGGTCGCGAACACTGCGGAGAAATTGATGGCTCTCGCAACGTACGCCGAGCAAAACTCTGTCGATGATATCGCCAACGCCGCCTATTCTGAAGCTATCAAGATCGTGCCAAAAAACCGGGAAGCCTACACAGGACGATTGCGCATTGCTCTGGCAGCGGGGCATACGGCTCAAGCGCAAACTATCGCGGCGGAAATCGCTCAGCTGTGGCCCGATGACGCTGCAGCCCACAATCAGGATGCGTATCTGCAATTGCTGCTCGGCGCTTCGGATGGCGTCGCTGAAGCGGCGGAACGCGATGCCGACGTGCTTGTCAGAATGGAGCCGCGCAACTGGTTAGCGCGGGCAACACTTGGCTTGGCGCGTCTTCGCCTTGGTCGGAACAAGGAGGCATTGGCGGCAATCCGTGATCTGCGGGTAACCGGCGTCGAGCCGCCGGGCCCGCTCGCGGTGCGCGCGGCAATCCTGGCGGCAAACGGCTACGAAGAAGGCGCCCGAAACGACGCGCGCATCCTTGGAGCCAAACCGCTTCTGCCCGAAGAACGTGCACTGATCACTCCGATATTACGATAAGGAAAACGCTTACCTCAACGCTTAAACGCTTCAACAATTTGACAAAAGCTCATTGCGGTTCGCGCTGGCGTGCTGAGGTTGAGTTCGAATTCCAACTCAACGCACGTGAGCAGCAGCAGCGATCACCGGCGAGGTATCTGTCCCGACTGGAATACTCTCAAAAAAATCTTAAATGCCTTGGCCGTGTCCCCGGGGAATTGTTACAAGAGCGTAATCCTCGGGGCTTGGGCGGACACATGCGAACATCTACGAGACGTCAGCGGCACAGTTTGCCGTTTGGTTTGTTCCTGGTTCTGGTGGGAGCGTTGCTGCTGCCGACCGCTCTCGTTCCGCGAGCAAATGCCGGCTCGACAGATTATAGGGATTCTGAATATCCCACCCTGGCTTTAGATGCCGCTCCTGACGGTGAGCCCGGTGGGTCTCAGCCTTTTCAGGTGGATGCTCTCTTTTCCTGGACCGGCGCCACCAGCAGGATATGGAGTACGTCCACTAACTGGAGCCCTGCGGGTCCGCCAGGCGCCGCCGATACCGCCGTCTTCAACAGAGCATTCACCAATCAGCCCATTATCACCGGAGGTACTAGTGTCGGCACTCTGTCAATGACGACAGGTGTCGCTCAAAACGTCGCTATCACCGCGAGCAGCGGGACCTTTTTCATCACTGGCCAGGGTATTCTCGGTACCGGCGTCCTGGTCGATAACCCCAATGCTTTCACGCTGACGATCGCTGCCAATCTATCGATCACCAATAGTCAGGCTTGGACAAACAACTCCGGTAATCTTTTCACCGTTAATGGGAGCGTAGATCTCGGTGGTAATGCCGTTACGGTGAACGGCACCGGAGATACGCGTATCTCAGGCTTTGTTAGCGGTATGGGCAGCGTTTCAGACCTTGTTAAGGACGGCAGCGGCACGTTAACTCTTACCGGGAATAATGCCTACAGCGGTGGAACAGCCGTGATCGGGGGAACCCTTCTCGTGAACAACACAGCTGGTTCGGGCACCGGCACGGGTCCAGTCGCCGTTACCGGTAGCGGCACGACACTTGGCGGAACTGGCATAATCAGCGGCCCGGTCACAGTCTTTGAAGGAGCAAGTGTTGCACCTGGCAATGGCGGTCAATAACACTGGAACTCTTCAGCACCGGCACGCTCACACTATCGCCGACCGCCAATTTTCGAGTTGATATCAACGGCACTACCGTTGGCACCTTTGACCAAATCCAGGTGACCACAGGAGGAGTTTTTATTTTGAATAGCAATCTTGTGGTCACAGTCGGCACGACATTGTCGCTCGGACAGACCTTTACCATTTTGAACAAAGTCCCCGTGGGCGCCATCTTCGGCACGTTTGCCGGGATCCCCCAAGGGGGCACCGTGGTGGGCAGCAACGGTACCGTTTTCTCGGTCAGTTACGTCGGAGGCACTGGCAACGACGTTGTGCTCACGGTGGTGAGCGCGGTTCCGAACCGAGCACATGGATAGGCGGTGCGCTTGGGATCGCTGGGCTCGCTTTCACGCAGCGCCGCAGACTGCGGAAGTTGATAGCGCGGCGTTGTGCGGTTGGCTCTTGAACGCAACATCACAGGGGAAACCAAGCTTTCCTCCCGCTGTCTCACAGGTTTCGTACACTTGTTCAGTTCGTTTCCTTCCTTGTCGAAATCGGACGAGTTAGATGTTGGAATTCTCTCTGACACTGACTTCTTATCCGTCGCCGAATGGATGCGCGGTGGCAGAGTGTTGACGACCGATTTCTGACTCGCGATCTCTGCAACTCACTCCGCCTCCTTTGCGATCAAAGATTGAGAAGCCCCGAGCCGAGCACATGGATCAGCGGTGCGCTGGGGATCGCCGGGCTCGCTTTCACGCAGCGCCGCAGACTGCGGAAATTGATAGCGCGGCGTTGTGCGGTTGGCTCTTGAACGGAAGAAGGAAACTACCCTCTTCTCCGGGTTTTCCCAGCTGCTAGGGCGATACTGGCGCACCTAAATGGAGGACCAGGACTTCATCATCACGCCTGAGGACGCACAACTGGCGCGTCGCAAGCGACGCATCATCGTGATCGGGTCTCTCGTGGCCGTGCTTGCAATTCTTTTCGGCGTTTTCGGTACGCGACCCGCTGCCCATGCAATTAGAGCATGGCAGGCGCGACGCCATGCTCAGAAGGCATTCGCCTTCATCAATAAAGAGCAATGGAGCTGACGCGCGCTCGGAAGCGATGGCTGCGTACCAACTGAGCCCCGATGAACCGGAGGCGCTGCGCGCCGTGGCGCGTTTCCTTACGCGCTCGCATTCGATCGAGGCGCTCGATTTCTGGAAAGAACTCTCCAGAAAAACTTCACTCACGCGGCTGGACGTGCGCGACGAAGCGATGATCGCGATCATCGCCGGTGACATGGCGCTGGCCGATACTACAGTGCGCGAGCTGATCGGCTCAAACGCCGAACCGGGCGATTGGCTGCTCGCAGCGCAACTGGCGATCCAGAAAAATCTGCCGAACGAAGCAAAACTTTATCTGGCGAAAATTGTGGCGGATTCGCGCGCGACAGAAAGCGAACAGTTCCGGGCAACGCTGCTGCAACTCTCGCTTGCCGCCAACAACCCGAGCGAGCGGGCAAATGCTCTTACGCGCCTGAGAAAACTAGCCGGGGGGAAAACCGCGACCTCGCTCGACGCGCTTGTAGTTGTGGCGCAAGACACGCTCTCCACTCCCGTTGATTCAAGCGATTCGATCAGGAGCGAGGCCGGGCGTCTCGCTTCCGCGCTCGAAAACCATCCGCTCGCCAGAGCAAAGCATAAGCTTCTCGCGTTCGATCTGCGCATCCATGCCGATGCGACACAGCGCGAGCAGCTGACCGCGGGCGCAATTGCCGATTGGAAAGACTCCGATCCGGTTGATCGCCTCGACCTTGCGAGGTGGCTGAATTCCAAAGGCGAGTATCAACGCGCGATCGACAGCATTCCGCTCGAGAAAGCAATGCAATCGCGCGACCTTTTTCTACAACACCTCGACGCACTCGGTGGACTTGGCCGATGGAACGAAATCGAACAACTGCTCCGGAGCGGACGATTCCCGCTCGAGCCGTTTCTAGAGGCCATGTATCTGGCACGTTGCAACAGCCAACTCGGCGAACAAACCGCCTCGGCAAACAATTGGAAGCGCGCGCTCGAGGCCGCCCAGGGCGACGCGCGAAAGTTAATAACACTCGCCCAATACGCCGAGCAAAATAATGACACTGAAATCGCCGAGGCCGCCTATAATGGCGCGGCGGCGGTGTCGCCTAAGTTGCGCATGGCGCAGGATGGCCGGCTGCGGCTGGCGCAGGCGAGCCGCGACACAAAAAAAATACATGCAGTCCTGGCAAATATGCTTGCGCTGTGGCCTGACGATCCCGCGATTCAAAACGACGAGGCCTACACGCGGTTGCTGCTTTGTTCTCCTGCGTCGCCGGAAACGAGACGCCAGGCGGCGGCTATCGAGAAACTCGCGGAGAAACTAATCGAGCGCGAGCCGCACAGTCTGCCGCATCGGACGCTCCTGGCGCTGGCGCGGCTGCGGCAGGAACGCGCCGAAGACGCGCTCAGGGTATATTCCGATCTACAGGTCAAGCAGGATGAAGTCTCAGGTTCGGCACTGGCCGTGCATGCTGCCATTTTAGCTGCTACCGCGAATCTGGAAAACGCCAAGACCGAAGCAGCGCAGCTCAAGCGCGAGCAGCTTCTTCCCGAAGAACAAGTGCTTGTTGAAAGCCTCCCGGATAAGTAAGCCTCAGGGGTCCCTCGGCGACATTTCGTGCGGTTGCGGCGGTGGGAGGCTTCTCAACATTCTTCCGTAGCAACGTCGCCCGTCCCGGCGCGTCGCAAACATGGAAGGTCTCGACCTCTAAAATCGCGCTGGAAAACCGGAAAGCCTATACAGAGCGATTGTATTGCTCTGGCAGCGGGGCATACGGCTTAAGCCCAAGCTATCGCCCGGAAATCGCTCGGCAAATCAGGATGCGTATCTGCACTTGCTGCTTGGCCCTTCCGATGGCATAGCTGAAGTAGCGGAGTGCGACGCTCAGGTGCTCGTCGCAATGGGTAACGATGCGCGCAGCCTTGGAGCCGGAACGCTTCAACAATTTGAGGAATTCTAAACGTGGTTCGAACCCTTCAAGAGGCTTCACAAAGAAACGGCTTAACAAGTGCTACAGGATTTAATATGAATACGGCCATGACCACCCCACCGCGGCTAATTTCGCTGACCGTGTTGCTTGCATTTGCGTGTGCGATCTGGCTCCCGAGTCAGGTCACTGCCGCCGATCTCCAGGAAGCGAAGGTGACTCAAGTCGTGCGGGACGTTCAAGTGGTGCCATCAGGCGCGGCTGCGCGTCCGGCGGCGGTGAACGAGACTGTTCGCCAGGGCAACGCCGTGAAGACCGGGACCCAATCCAGAAGCGAGCTGACGTTCAAGGACGCAACAATTACGCGCCTGGGCGAGCATGCTATTTACAAGATCGGGGGCGGGCGGACGATCGAGCTGGGCAGCGGACAATTTTTGCTTTATGTGCCAAAGCATGCTGGCGGAGCAACGGTCAAGATGGGCCCCGTTACGGCAGCAATCACCGGTACAACCGTCGTGGGAAATGTCCTCCCGAGCGGAGTGGTCGAATTTGTAGTGCTTGAAGGAACCGCTCGGGTTCTTGTAGACAGCGTGGATCAATGCATGCTGGTCGTGGCCGGTCAAAAAGTGGTTTACGATCCGGTCGCCATGAGATTGGAGAACCCGGTTGAGGTGGATCTTCAACAGCAGCTCACTTCACCTCTTGTCACTGATTTTCGGCAATTGCCGAGCACATCCTACATCAATGTGGCCATTCAGAATCAGCGCCGAGCCGCGGCAGGAACGGGCGCTGCTGAACTGGCTCACGCGCTCGCAGCGGCCGGGGCCAGCAGCATCGAACTGGCGAGCCCCGAGCAATTTGTGCAGGCGTTCAGGACGCTGGTGGTGCGTTACCCCCAGAATGAGACTTCCGACCTTGTAGGCACAGCCGTGAGAGCTCGCCCTGATCTCGCCGACAGAATCGTTGTTGCAGCGGTAACCGGGCGGCGGCGAGAAGATATGCCGTGCGACTGGGTTCAGGGCATTGTCGACGCAGCAGTTGCCCGGAGTCCGTCGATGGCCGACAAAATCGTCAACGCTCTCTTCCAAGCGGCGCCCATGCTGCATAACTGCATTGGAGAGCCGTGTTTTCCGGCACATGAATTCGGGGCGCCGCAGGTAATCGCGCCGATCAATCGCTAACATAATCAATCCGGCTAGCTCAGTACCTGAAGAGGTCGTTTCTCCCGAGCAACCCCCACCATCAGGTCATTAGGGGCTTCCAGCGCGGGTCATCTGCCGGATTTTACCTCCGATTTCCGTCGGCACTCTTGGGGGAGACCCGCCGTAATCAGCAACGATATCAAAATCGGCAAATTGAGTTCTGCCCTTTCGATCAATCCAATCGAGCTGCACGCCGAGAACGGCATGTTGACGCGATAGGGGGTCACAGGTTCGAACCTTGTATCGATACCATTTAAAGGGGCGTTCTGACAGTCGCGTCTTTTCCCATGGCTGCGACCTCGTTCTGAGTGGCGGCGGGACGACACATTGAGTTCATCACGCTGGAACGCGGCCCATCGTGGCCTAAGCCTAAGGTCCTATTCATGGACCTTCTTCGATGTCGGTAGTCTGACCCTCAAATGACACTGCATTTCAAACTCGCACTTAGTATGTTTCTTTGTTTGTTTAGCCTTATGACAGAAGGAACTGCCGCTGGACATGACGCTGCGCCGGCCGACCCGAACGCCGCACTCACTAAACTTAAGGAAGGCAACGCCCGTTTCGCCAGCAGCACCACCTCCGCCGGCAAGCCGGTCGCCGCCAAGCGCGCCGAAACGGCCGACGGGCAGCATCCTTTTGCCGTCGTTCTCGGGTGCGCCGACTCTCGTACCTCTCCCGAGATTATCTTCGATCAAACCATCGGTGACCTGTTCGTTGTTCGCACTGCTGGTAATCTGGTTGATGACCACGCTTTGGGAAGCATCGAATACGCCGTGGAGCATCTTGGCACGCGTCTTATCGTTGTTCTTGGTCATACAAAATGCGGTGCCGTTACGGCTGCCATGGCCAGCGCGACAGCGCCAGGTCACATCGGCTCTCTGGTGCGTGATATCCAGCCGGCAGTGAAGGCGAGCAAAGGCAAAAGTGGAGATGCCACGACGCTGGCAGTGGCCGAGAACGCTCGATTGATGGCGGAAAAGATTCGGCATGATGCCGAGCTCGGTGATCTCGCGAAAGAGGTCCGCATCATTTCTGCCGTCTACAATCTCGACACCGGCAAGGTGGAGTGGGCATCGGAATAGGAGCGCTGAGTCGAGCTCCTTCTATCGAATCCGCACGAGGCTTTGAGTCATCACTGATGACCGCTTGGCCCACGGTGTGGTTTCGAGTCAGCGGGCGCCGAGTGATTTATCAGGAGCACGACCTTATTCGTGGTCTTTGAGCTCTGCGCAGGTTAAGGCGCGCTGCGGTGATATTTCCGCAGCAGGTCGCGGAGTTTGTCATGCGGCAGCGCTTCGACACGATGGTCGTCACGTCCAACCATGGTCTGATTGTCGACCAGAGCGTTGACGATCGCTTCCTCCACTGTTTGCACGGTGGCATCGAAAAGAGGATCCATTCTATCGTTAGGCACGGTTTCCACGGTGTGCGTTGGCTGCGCAGGATCCGCCGCGCCGCGATTGGCCGTGGAAAAGGCGAGAAACAAATCACCGGAGCCATTGCCCGAAACGCTCCCGGTGCGCGCCAGACCAAGACTGGCGCGACGAGCGAGTCGCTTCAATTGTCCGGGTAAGAGCGGCGCATCGGTGGCGATAACGATGATGATCGAGCCTGTCTCTTTTGGATAAACGAAACCGGGAATTTCTCTGCCCACGGGAACGCCGGCGATCGTGAGCTGAGGTCGCCGCCCGCAGTTAGCCTGCACAAAAGCACCTACAGTGTAACTCCGTTTCGAATCCGCCGTGCCCTCGGCTGGAACAACGCGCGACGCCGTCCCGTTTCCGCCCTTAAACTCATAACAAATCATCCCCGTGCCGCCGCCGACACTTCCTTCCTCAATTGGTCCGTTGTGCGCGCTGTCGAGCGCGTGTGCGACATCCGCGGGCGTGACATGAAACCCATTGGTATCGTTGAGCCAGCCGTCCCAGGTCTCGGCTACGACAGGCAAGCTCCACCAGTAGCCAGTCTTATCCGCGCCACCTTGTTTGATTCGCCAGGCAATGACAGCGTCGCGTGTAACTCCTACACTGTGAGTATTCGTTAGAACGATGGGTCCTTCCAGAAAACCGCTCTCCTCGATCCATGCCGTGCCGGTCATTTCGCCATTACCGTTGAGACTGAAGTAACCGGCGTAAACAGGATCGTCGAGTGAATCATGGCCACGTGGCACGATTGCGGTCACACCCGTGCGCACCGGGCCTTTACCCGGGATAAGTTTTCCTTCGCCGCTGATCAAGGTGGTGTAACCAACCTCAACTCCTGCGACGTCGGTGATGGCATTGAGCTTGCCGGGCGTGCCGTCGAATGGAACGCCCAGGTCACGGGCCCGCACGGCTGGTTTGACCGGCGCCGGAGATTGCGGCTCCCGTGCCAAAAGTAAGCCGGGCAAAAGTAGTAGACTAACGAGTATAGATCTCACGGTAAGGGTTTCTTGTCGGGTTCGACGCGAAGGACAATTTTCCCGCGGGTATGTCGAGTCGCAATTTGCTCCTGAGCTTTGGCGGCTTGCGCAATGGGAAAGACCTGAGTGACAATCGGAGTTAGTTTCTTATCCTCAATCAGGCGGGTAAGTGCGGCAAACGTCTCACTCTTTGGCGATGCAGAGATCGAGACGCCGCGAATGGAGTGCGCGGTAAGTGCGGCTTCATCCGGCTCACCGGCAATCGTGACGATGATGCCGCCTTTCTTCACGACGCTGTAGGATCGAGTAAGAGTGTCACCGCCGACCGCGTCCAAGACTACGTCAACATCCTTTGCCACATCTTCGAACCGTGTCTTTGTATAGTCGATCGTCTGATCGGCTCCGAGGGTTTTCAAGAATGCCTGATTCTCGGTCGAAGCGGTCGCGATCACGCGCGCGCCGAGTGCCTTGGCGATTTGAATCGCGATATGACCTACACCGCCCGAGCCGCCATGGATCAGCAGTGTCTGACCGGCTTGTAAGTGTGCGGTATCAACCAATGCCTGCCAGGCGGTTGAACCTACCGCCGGCACCGCGGCTGCCTGTTCATAAGTCAACGACGAAGGTTTGAGTGAGACTTCATTTTCCTTCGCGACCGCGAATTCGGCATAACCGCCTTCGCTGTGCAAGGTGAAGAAAGCATAGACCGGATCGCCCGCTTTGAGTTTCGTAAAGCTCGTTCCGGTTTTCTCCACGATGCCGGCCGCGTCCATCCCCGGAATCAGGGGGAGTGAGGTGTGGAAATACTCGGCATATTTTCCAGAGCGAATTGCGACATCGACCGGATTTACGGAGGCAGCCACGATACGGATCAGCGCCTCATCGTCCTTGGGTTCGGGACGGAGTGTTTCCTCGAACTCAAGCACCTCGGGCCCGCCATATCGATGCAGGACGACGGCTCTCATCTTTGGCGTGACCGGTTTGGGCTGTGGTGTTTCGCCAGCCTGTGCCACGAGAGCGCAGGCCCAGAGACAAGTTAACGTCCGGATTTTCATAACTCAGAGTGACGCCACCGCCTTGCCATACTTCTGCAGAAGACGATCGATGTAAACGCTCTAACCTTCGACGAAAACGGCGCTCCCGAAAAACAGGAGGCCGAGAACGGACAAAGCCTCCGGACAACAGTTTGCGGCTGCGTTGGACTGATGATAGGTAAGCCCTAATGGCCGGGCTCGATCTGCTCGAGGAGGTGAAAGCGACTTTGGACCGGGGTGAGTCGCCGCGGACCGTCCTTCCCGAGGTGCTCGATCTGCTCCTGCGGCGTTTGGATTGCACGACTGGCACAGTGCACCTGCTCGATCAGGCATCAGGCCTCTTGATGCTCGAAGCTCAGCGCGGAATTCCTGAAATTGTCCTCGATAAGATCAAACGGATTCCAATTGGAAAAGGCATGGCCGGAATCGCTGCCGAACGCCGCGAACCGGTACAGGTTTGCAACTTGCAGACCGACAGTTCGGGCGTCGTTAGGCAAGGAGCGCGCGATACCAGGATGGAGGGCTCAATTGCCGCGCCTGTCCTGGATTCTCGGGGCCAACTCAAGGGCACGCTCGGCGTCGCCAAGCCGGTGGCTTACGACTTCACGCCGCAAGAATGCGATCTGCTCATGCAAACCGGCGCGCTCCTTGCCGAACGACTCTAATGATGAGGCGCGACGAAGTTCTGAATCTTTATTTTTTGGAAGCGCGCTCGAAGCTGATCGATCTCGCCGCCTTCCTCGATCGTGTGGAACGGAGCAGCGGCGAGGATGATTTTCGTCTCCATGCCTTTCGCGCCGCGCTCCAACACTTGAGCGCTGCCGAACCGGATAAGGCAAAAGCTGTCCTCACAACCTTGAGCGATCCGACGATGGAGCCGCTCGCAAAAGCTACGACGAAGGGCGCAACCGGCGCCTGGCCGCAGTTCAAGGGCTGATGCGTTACATCGAACCGCACGCCCACATGGTGAGCCGTGTGACCGACGATTACGTCGCGATGTCGACAGCGGGTTGTCGCGCGGTTTGCGAGCCGGCATTCTGGGCGGGTTTTGATCGCAACTCGGTCGAAGGTTTTCGCAGCTATTTCACGCAACTCACCGAGCATGAGCCAAAGCGTGCCGCCAATTTCCTGCTCCCACACTTCTGCTGGCTTTGTATCAATCCGAAGGAATCGGAAGACACGAAGCTGGCTGACGAAGTTCTCGCCATCATTCCGGAGTTCATCGATCGGCCTAACGTTCTCGGGATTGGAGAGATTGGGTTGAACAAAAACAGCCGCAACGAGATCAGCGTCCTGGAAAAGCATGTCGACCTCGCGGCGCGGCTCAACCGCCTGGTCCTTGTCCACACGCCGCATCTCGAAGACAAGCTCAAAGGCACGCGTCTCATTATCGACGTGCTGAAAAATGATTCACGCATTGATCCTGGTCGCGTCCTCATCGATCACGTTGAGGAACACACCGCGCCGGTCGTCTTGGAGTCCGGCTTTTGGGCGGGGATTACGCTTTACCCGCAATCAAAATGCACGCCTTCGCGTGCCATCGACATGGTGGAGCGTTACGGAAGCGATCGCCTCTGGCTGAATTGTGCCTGTGACTGGGGTGCGAGTGATCCACTGGCGGTGCCAAAAACCGCCCTCGAAATGCGCAAACGCGGCCATGGCGAAGATGCAATCGATTTCCTTATTTATCGCAATCCCTGTCGGTTCCTGGGACAAAGCTCGGTCTTCAAACTCTCCTGAACCGTCGCCCGCATGAAGCTGCGCGCGGGTCATCACCTCGCTTATTCTACCAATGTTCATCCGGGCGAAACCTGGAGTGAAACCCTTCGCGCCCTCGAGCAATTCACCCTGCCGGTCCGGACGGCGATCGCGCCCAACGACTCGTTTGGAATCGGTTTGCGCCTGAGCGACCAGGCTTCTCGCGAGCTGATCGAGCCGCGAGCTCTCGACCAATTTCGTAAATGGCTGGAAACGCACGACTGCTATGTCTTTACGATCAACGGATTTCCTTTCGGCAAATTCCATGGCGGCCGGGTGAAGGAGCAGGTTTATCTTCCGGATTGGACGACGCAGGAACGGCTCGATTACACGAAACGCCTTTTCGACATTCTCGCGGCGCTTTTGCCTAACGAAGTGGAAGGCAGTGTGAGCACGGTGCCGGGCTCGTTCAAGGAATTCATCGCGGGCGAAGACCAGGTCGAAGCAATTCGGCAAAATCTACGACATTGCGACAACCATATTTCGCGACTTTCCGAGAAACACGGCTGCAAGCTGCATCTGGGATTGGAGCCGGAGCCGCTTGGACTCTTCGAGAACACCGAGGAAACTCTGCGTTTCTTCGAAGAGTTGCCTAACGAACACCTGGGCGTGAACTACGATGCCTGTCACTTCGCGGTCGAGTACGAAAGTGCGATCGAAAGCCTGCGCGCGCTTCACTCCGCCGGGATTCGGATCAGCAAGTTGCATCTCAGTTCAGCGCTGCGTTGCGTGCCGACGATCGAGTCCACCGCGCGGCTGCAGGCGTTCGCGGACGACATTTACCTGCACCAGGTCATCGCGCGCTCGTCTGATGGCAGTCTGCATCGCTACAAGGATTTGCCGATCGCGCTCGGGACTAACGATTCGGCCGAAGAGTGGCGCATTCACTTTCACGTGCCGCTTTATGCGGAGGTGGATGAGCCGCTCTCGACGACGAGCGATCATGTTGCCGGCGTGCTTGATTGGCTGGCGGCGAATCCAGGTGCCTGTTCCCATCTCGAGATGGAAACCTACACCTGGCAGGTGCTGCCCGATTCGCTGCGAAGCGCCAGCCTAACGAATCAGTTGATCCGCGAATACGAATGGACTCTGGCACGGCTGCGCGAGCGGAACCTGGCATGACCAAGCCCGGAAAACTGCGTCCCTGGCTCGTCCTCGCCCGAGCTTCTAATCTGCCCACTGTCTGGTCGAACTGCATCGCCGGCTGCTGGCTCGGCGGATGGAATTCATTGGCAACGGTGTTTCTCGTTTGCCTGACGGGAAGCCTTTTCTACACGGGCGGGATGTTTCTCAACGACTTCTGTGATGTCGGCTTCGATCGTGAATACAAACGCGAACGTCCGATCGTTGCCGGTCAGGTAACGCGCGAGCAGGTTGGCTTCGCGGCCCTTGTTCTATTCATCGCCGCTTTGCTTCTTGCTCTGGCACTCGCGCCTAACGTTCTGCTTTTTGGAGTCATTCTGGTCATCGTGATCGCCGCCTATGATTTTCTGCACAAACGGATCGCCTGGGCGCCTCTGTTAATGGCGACCTGTCGGTTCCTTCTTTATCTCATGGCCGCGGCGGCCGGCGTTCTCGGCCTGACGACACGAGCGTTCGGTTTTGCTATCGGTCTCGCTCTTTATGTCGTTGGATTGAGTTATCTCGCTCGCGGCGAAAGCCGGGTCGCGCGCACTTCGACGGTTTGGCTAACGTTCCTTTTCGCGCCGGTCCTGGTTGCTCTCGCTTTCCGCTTTGCCTGGCTCACGCTGATCTGCGCGGTGCCGTTGCTCCTTTGGATCTGGCGCGCCTTGGCGGTCGGGAAAGAAAATGTCGGCCGCGGCGTGGCGGCGCTTCTCGCCGGCATTGTGCTGGTCGATCTTCTGGCCGTGTCGCCGGTTTCCCTGCTCCCGTGGATCGTTTTCGCCGGTCTTTTCGGTGCGGCCGTGCTCTTTCAACGTTACGTTCCCGCCACCTGACCAAGATGAAAAGGGAAGACGCCATCACCTGCGAGTTCGCCGTTCCCTTCAGGTTTCGGGTTTATTTTACCGAAGGCGTCTTTGATTCGGACAACGAGCTCCTGTGCGAGGTGCTGCGCGAAGGCGGTGAACGACGCGAACGCGTGCTCGTCGTTCTCGACGAGGCAGTCTTCACCGCGAGCCCGTCGATGGTCGACGATCTCGGCAATTACCTCGCACAATCGAATGTCGATTTGGTTTGTCCCCCAATCATGTTGCCCGGGGGCGAAGCCTTGAAGAATCAACCCATGGCCGTGAACGAGGTCTGCGGGTTGATCGAGCGATACAAACTTTCGCGGCATTCGTTCGTGATCGCGATCGGAGGTGGCGCGCTCCTCGATGTCGTCGGTTTTGCCGCTGCAACTGCGCATCGCGGCGTGCGTCTGATCCGGCTGCCTACGACCACGCTCAGCCAGGCTGATGGCGGAGTCGGAGTGAAAAACGCGATCAATGCTTTCGGCAAAAAAAACTTCATCGGTACTTTCGCGCCGCCGTTTGCAGTGGTTAACGATAGCCGCTTCCTCGAAACCCTGTCGCCCTCTGAGAAAACAGCCGGTTACATCGAGGCGATAAAGGTCGGATTGATTCGCGACGCCGGGTTCTTTTTCGAGATCGAGCGCCTGGCCAGGGCGTTGAATCGTTTCGAGCCGGCGGCGATCCAGCGACTCGTTAGGCGATGCGCCGAGCTGCATGTAAAACACATCGCGGAAAGCGGCGATCCGTTTGAGCGTGGCTCGGCCCGACCACTCGACTTTGGGCACTGGGCGGCGCACAAGCTCGAACAGCTCTCCTCTTTTCGACTTGGCCACGGCGAAGCGGTCGCGATTGGGATCGCGCTCGACGTCACCTACTCACGCGAGGCGGGGCATCTGGATCCATCCGACGCGACGCGTATCCTGGCCTTGCTGCAAGAGCTTGGATTTCCTTTTTTCACACCCGAGATGCGCGACCTCGACACGCTCCTCGCTGGCCTGGATGAATTTCGGGAACACCTCGGCGGAGACCTGACGATCACCCTCCTGAAGGGAATCGGTCGTGGGTTTGAAGTGCACGAAATGTCCCGTGCGCTGGTCGCGCGGGCGATCGAAGAATTGCGCGAACGCGATCGCGCCCTCATCGCCGCGGGATGAAACGGACCGCGGTTCTCGATGTTGTTGGCCTAACGACTCCGCTGATCGAGCGAATGCCGCGTCTGCGTGAGTTTGCCCGCGGAAAAGATCTGCGCACGATCGTGCCGGCGTTCCCGGCCGTCACCTGCACGGCGCAATCCACTTATCTTACCGGTCGCACGCCCGCGGAACACGGCATCGTCGGCAACGGTTGGTACGATCGCGACCTGGCGGAAGTCCATTTCTGGAAACAATCGAATCATCTCGTAAGTGGACGAAAGCTCTGGGAAGAGCTGCGCGAAAAGGTTCCGGGCTTCACCTGCGCGAAGCTTTTCTGGTGGTACAACATGTATTCCACTGCCGACTACTCCATTACGCCGCGACCGATGTATCCGGCGGACGGACGCAAGGTCTTCGACGTTTACACTGCGCCCTTCGATATCCGGTTCGCGATCAAGAAAGATCTCGGCGAATTTCCCTTCACCAGTTTTTGGGGACCTGGCGCCGGCATCAAGTCCTCCCGCTGGATCGCGGAGTCAGCGAAATGGATCGAGGAACGTTATCAGCCGACGCTCAGTCTCGTTTATCTCCCGCATCTCGATTACAACCTGCAAAAGATCGGGCCTGACGACCCTGGGATTGCGACCGACTTACTATTACTCGACGATTTATTAGGCGATCTCATTGCCTTCTTCGAGCAACGCGAAGTCCAGCTTGTCATCGTTTCCGAATACGGCATCACTCCGGTCGATCATCCGATTTCGCTCAATCGCGTTTTTCGGAAGCGCGGCTGGATTGCGATCAAGGACGAGCTGGGACTGGAGATGGTCGATTGTGGCGCGAGCAAGGTTTTCGCCGTGGCCGATCACCAGATTGCGCATGTTTACGTGAACGAGGCGTCGCTCCTTGAGGACGTCCGGTCCGTTCTTCGCTCGGAAGCGGGCGTGGAAACCGTGCTTGATCGCACCGAACAGGCGTCGCTAGGCATTAATCATCCGCGCACCGGCGATCTGGTGGCCATCGCCGACGCGCGCAGTTGGTTTAACTATTACTATTGGCTGGACGATAGGGTCGCGCCCGACTTTGCGCGCACGGTCGAAATCCATCGCAAGATCGGCTACGACCCGGTCGAGCTGTTTATCGATCCGGCGATCAAATTTCCCGCGGCCCGGGTCGGGGCGTTTCTCCTCAGGAAAAAGCTCGGCCTGCGCGGATTACTCGAAGTCATCCCTCTCGACGCGACCCTGGTGAAAGGCTCTCACGGCCGGATTCCAGAGCGCGCGGAAGATCACCCTGTCATCATCGCCGATCGCCTCGCGATATCGCCCGGTGCGATCAGAGCCAGTGATGTCTACGGATTACTCCGCGGCCTTAGCCTGGATGCAACGTAAGGCGTTTTGAAATTCTGTTTTCGCCACTTGGCGGAGGCACTAGATTGCGCGTGTGAGCTATCAGGTTTTTGCTCGAAAATACCGTCCCCAAACCTTCGATGATCTCGTCGGGCAGGGGCATGTTGTGCGCACGCTCAAGAATGCCGTCGAGCAGAACCGGCTCGCGCATGCCTATCTGTTTGTCGGTCCGCGCGGGATTGGAAAAACCTCAAGCGCCCGGATTTTGGCCAAGGCACTCAATTGCATTCATGGGCCGACGACCACGCCATGCGGCGTCTGCGACAACTGCAAGGAAATTGCCGGCGGCAACAGCCTTGATGTGCTGGAGATCGATGGTGCGAGCAACAACGGCGTCGAACAGGTGCGCGAACTGCGTGACAACGTCCGCTACGCTCCGGCTAAGGCGCGTTACAAGATCTATATCATCGACGAAGTGCACATGCTCTCTCCGCAGGCGTTTAATGCCCTGCTGAAAACACTCGAAGAACCGCCCGAACACGTGAAGTTTATTTTTGCGACGACTGAGCCGCAAAAGGTTTTGCCCACGATCCTGAGTCGCTGCCAGCGGTTCGATCTCCATCGTATTCCGACGAACCTGATCGCCGACCATCTCCAATTCATCGCGAAGAAAGAGAAGGTGAAACTCGAGTCCGCTGCGGCGCACGCGATCGCGCGCGGGGCGGATGGTGGATTACGCGACGCGGAATCGATGCTCGATCAGCTGGTGGCTTTTTGCGGGGAAACGATCGCAGAGAGCGATGTGCTGAATGTCTTTGGTTTCACGAGCGAACAGACGGTGGCGAATTTTACGACCAGGATTCTCCGCGGCGAAACGTCGGAGGCGCTTGCTCTGCTCGAGGAGCAAACGGCAGCGGGCAAAGAGATGATGAGGCTGATGAGTGATCTGATTGCTTACCTGCGCGATCTGCTCGTCTACAAGGTAAAACCGGACGCTCTTTCCGCTGAAACTGCCTCCGAGCGGCAATCGTCGTTGGGCGAAGAGGCCGGCCTGATCGAGACCGGCCGGCTCCTCGAGTTGATCGAGCAATTCGCCGAAGCCGAGAGTCGAATGAAATGGGTGCCTAACAAGAAGCTGCATTTTGAAGTCGCGGTTATCAAAGCGATCCAAACACTGAATCAGGTTACGCTGGATGAGGTGATCGAAAATTTATCGGCCTTGCGCAATCGCGGTGGGCCCGCTTCGCCTCCGCCAAGACTGCCGGCAAAGGCCTCGCTGGCGCAGCCGGCTTCAGCAGCACAAGAAAAGCCCGCCACCGCGCCTAACGAGGATATGAGCGCAGTCTGGTCCACAGTTGTTCAACTGGCCGGATCCCGCCGACCTTTGATCAAGCCGTGGCTCGAGAATGCGCACTTTCGCGGGACACAGGACCGCATCCTTCGCCTTGGCTTCGCCCCGGCCAGTAAGAGCGCGATGGAAGCACTTGCTCGACCCAAAAATCGCACTTTCCTCGAAGAGCTCTTGAAAGAAGTTACAAGCGGCGATTGGAAGCTGGACCTGAATATCGTGGAAGGCCTATCCGTGCCCGAGAAGAGGTTGGAAGCGGAGCCGGGGAAGAATCGGCCTGACGATTCCATCGATTCCTTTCGAGACGATCCGCTTATTCAGGAAGCCCTGGAAATCTTTAAGGGCGAGATCAAATCTGTCACCAACTGACCTAACGAGTAAAAGAGCGATGAATATCAACAAGTTAATGAAGCAAGCGCAGAAGATGCAGGAGCAGATGGCAAAGACGCAGGCCGAGCTTGAAGAAAAAACCGTCGAAGTCGTCACGGGCGGCGGGCGGATCACGGTGGTGGCCAATGGTGCTGGAGACATCCTCTCGATCAAGATCGCGAAAGAAGTCGTCGACCCTGAGGACGTGGAAATTTTGGAAGACCTGATCCTGAGTGGCGTGCAACAAGCCATCGCCAAAGGCAAAGAGATGGCCGGCTCGGAAATGTCGAAGTTGACCGGCGGGATGAATCTGCCCGGCCTAAGTGGGCTTGGCCTATAAGTCTTGTCCCGGCAGCTATGCCGAAAGAAGGAAGTCGCCTAGCTCGCGCCGCCAGGCCGGCGTCAGGTTGTCGATGGGAGTGCTCCAGATGTGCCGATGAAGCTGAGCGATTTCGTCATTCATCCAGGCGGAAGACGCGTGGTGGAGCACCGGATCTAGCACCGTTGCCTTCCTATAGTCGTTAGGCCGGCAAGGACGAGCCAAAGCCTGTTGGAGATCCGTGACTTCAGCAGGCGGTACCAGCTCGATTGGGACAATAAAGTAGCCGGCTTTTCGCAGGCTGCCGCCGAGTTTTGCACTGCCGACCAAGGCCGTGAGTGGAACCGCCATCAGCCAGCCGAGAATAATCGGAAGGAGCCAGAGAAGATAGCCGGGGGTGAGCCACCAGCCGATAAGGCCGACGATCACGCCTGCTATGGTCGTTAGGCCAAACACTACCCAGGCTTCACGCCACCCGATACCTTGCGCGCAGCGGCGCTCTTGTGCATTCCACTCAACCTTTTTTCCCAGCCAGCTAAAGAGGACGAATTTCGCGTGGAAGAAGAGGAAAACGGGCGCAATCAGGATCGAGATGATCATCTCGAGGAGCGTGCTCACGATCATTTTGCCGGCGCCCCCGAATTCACGAGCGCGCCCGCGTCGTAAAGCCAGTGTGAGAGCGAGCAACTTCGGCAGGAGGAGCAGGAGCATGGTGAATCCAAAAAGAAGAAAGGCAATTTGCGCGCGGGCGGCGTCGGCGAAGAGACCGTTACTGAAAGGCGTGACAGTCAGGTTTTTCACGAAGCCGAGAACGAGAACGAGAACGAGAAGTGGCGAAGCGAGGAAAGAGAAAATGCCGTGCAGAAAATGGAAGCGCGTTATCGGCTTAAAGCCGCGGGCAAGGACGAGCGGCCAATGTTGCAGGTTGCCCTGGCACCAACGGCGATCGCGTTTCAGGTGCTCGACCACAGTTGGCGGTGTCTCTTCGTAGCTGCCGCCGAGATCCTCCGCCAGATGCACCTCCCAGCCGGCGCGATGCATGAGGGCGGCTTCGACGAAATCATGGCTCATCGGTCGGGATCCGATCGAGCTTCGTCCTGGCAGTTCGGGCAGTGCACAATGCTGCATGAACGGCGCGAGACGGATGATGGCGTTGTGGCCCCAGAAGTTACTTTCTTCCTGCTGCCAAAAGCGGGCGCCGGCGGCGAAGATTGGACCGTAAAGCGACATGGCAAATTGCTGTAGTCGGCCCCAGATCGTCAGGCCATTGATGGCCTGCGGCACGGTTTGGAGAATCCCGATGCGATGATTGGCTTCCATTCGCCTAACGAGTTCGACCAGGGTGCCTGCGCTCATCAGACTGTCGGCATCGAGGCAGATCATGTAGCGATACTGGCTGCCCCAGCGTCGACAGAAATCGGCGATATTCCCGCTCTTGCGATGGAGCGGCAGTTTGCGCCGGCGATAGAAAATCCGATCGGGTCCGCACTGCGCGGCCATCCGGGCCCAGGCCAGTTTTTCTGTGTGCGCTTTTTCTTCGTCAGTGGAATCGCTCAGGACGAAAAATTGAAAACGGTCGATTGCGCCTAACGAATGCAGCGCATCGTGCATGACTCGCAAACGACCGAAGACAGCGTCGACATCTTCGTTGGAGATCGGGACGACGATCGCCGTCGTCGGCAAACGCGAGAAATTTCCCTCGGTGGTGAGGTTGTCCGAGGCTTGCGCCGGTTTCCGATCGCTTAGGATGAGAAAGCCAAAGAAGGCCTGCGAAAACCCGATTGCGACGTACGTGAAAAGCAGGAGGAACAGGGTAAAGAGTAGGAGGTTAACCGGTGACCAGCCTTCCACGGCGAGCAAGCTCCACTCAAAAGTGCCAGCGAGGAGGGTGAGCAGCCCGATGAGGACCGCGAACGCGAGGCGATGGTGATGATGACGCGTCTGCGGGATGACCCGCGTCCATTGCGCGACATCGGAAAAATCGAGAACTTGCTCCGCGGCGGAGCCAGGCAAATCTTCCATCGTACCTGACTAGTTGGCTCCAGCGAACGGAAGAAGTTGGGTGTGGAAAAGACGACGCAAACCTTCGTGGAGCGGGAATTCGACCTTTTCCGGAAGCATGGCGGCGCGCTGGATGGGAGGTGCCATGGCGATGGTTGCGGTCGTTTCCTTCGGCAGAATCGCGAAGAGCGCTTGCATCACGAGGGTAACGGGATGACTCGCAACATTCTCTTCTTGCTCGCGGGCGCGTTGCAGCGCGCGAACCAGTAGCTCGCGCTGGGCAGGACCAAACTCGCCGTGGAGAGCGTGCAAGTAAGTCTCTGCACGCTGTTGCGCTTCGCTCCATCCGTCGGGGCTATAGTCTATGGTTTCGTGGTTCATCCGTGGGTGTTGATCGGACGAGACGGATTTACTGTTTATTCGATTCTCGTGTAAACCAGCGAAGGCGATATTTGAACTCAAGCTCATCACCGGCGGCGGGCTTTTTCTCCGGCTCCCAAAAGGCAACGACGTTGTCACTATATTCGTTCGCATTTGGAAGTTGCAGGAGATGCATTTTGCCCGCGCCCCACTCGCCTAACGACTCAACCATCACGCTTGGACGGCGGGAATATTTCGCCTCGTTATCGCGATAATGCGCGGAGTCGCGATCGCGTTGGAGAAGGCCGAAACCTTTCGGATTGACCTCCGGAAACAAGTGCGTCGTGACGTGATCGACCTGCTGCAAAGCCAGCACCTCGCTTTTGCCGGCGGCGGTTCTAATGAGCAGCGTGTCGGAGTCATGCACCTCGGGGCGCTTGTCGTTAGGCGGGCGCGGGTCGTTTTCGTCCCGCCAAAACATGCTGGTGAGCGGCGCCAGGCCCAGCACCTGCACCGGCTTACGAAAAAAAAGGTGGTTTTCGATCTCGATAACCGTCTCGGCGCCGGGCCGGATAAGGAAGCGATAAGCGCCGCTCAGGCTCTGGCTGTCGAGCAGGGCAAAGAACTGCATTTCACGCGCGTTCGGCGATGGTTTACAGAGCCAGAAGGCGCGAAAGGTGGGAAATTCTTCGGGCAAATTCTCCGCCGTGTCGATTGCGAGTCCGCGGGCGGAGATGCCGTAGACCTGTCCGGCCGCCAGAGCGCGGAAATAGCTTGAACCGATGAAAGAAATCACTTCATCGACCGGCTGGTCGTGGTCGAGCGGATAAAGCAGACGAAAACCGGCGAAGCCAAGTTTTTCGTCGCCGGAAATGGCGGAGGCGACTGCGTCCAGTTGATGGTAGCGAAAAAACTTCGGGCTGAACCTGACCGGCCGCGATTCGCCGTGGTCAACTTCGTAGATCGCGACCGGCTGCTTGTAGATATAGCCGGGGTGAAAAAACTGCACCTGGAAGCGACTCGGCTGGCCAAACCAAAGTCCCTCTTCGCGCCGAAAGGTGATGATGCGGTAGGAGTCGTAGTTGAGCTGCTGGACAGGCTCAGGCGGCTCGATCTCGCCAGATTGCCATGGCGTTCTCGAGATTTCCTTCGCCTGCCTAACGACATCCGTGAAAACCTTGTCGTTAGGCGAAGCGGCTGCCGTTCCAATCAGTGCGGCGCAGTAGAAAAGAAGCTGTTGCCGGAAACTACAACGCAACCATCCGCCGCTGGTGCCGCTCGTAAATCGCCACCTCGCGAATCCCGAGTTCGCCCATCTTTTGCGCGAGACGCTCGAAGTTTTCTCCCTGCTGCACGTGTGAGTGACCATCGGATGCGGTGGTGAATGGAATTCCCTTTTTCATCGCGCGCCGGATGATTTCTTCGCTTGGATAAATTTCATTTACCGGTTTCCGCCAGCCGGCGGTCGATAACTCGAGCGCGAGATCGACTTCGTGAATTTCAGAAAGGACCGCGTCGAGCAGCTGATCGAAATTCTGTGTGGGACGAAACCCAAAGATCTTCACCAGATCGAGATGCGCCATGCAATCGACCAGCCCGCTCTCGATCATGTTACGAATCCGTTCGTAATAATCGGAATAAACCTGATCGATATCGCGCCGGGCAAACTCGGCCTCCTCGCCCGCATGATCGAATGCCCAGTCGCCCTCCAGGAAATGGACTGAACCGAGAACGAAATCGAGCCGCTCCCAATTCCTTTCCACCCAGGCGCGACCGGCCGCAGAGTTTTTCGGGTCATTGTCTAACTCAATGCCCGCGCGAATCTTCAAATCGGGATTCGCCGTGCGTAAGCGTTCGATCTGGTCAAAATCGACGCCTTCGTGATAACGATCGTGATCCGTGAGCGCAAAGTCGCGCAGTCCGATCTCCCGCGCATGATCCGCCCATGGCTGAAGTAACTCCTGAGTATAAGTCTGAAGCCGATGACCTTGCGGGTGGAGATGATAGTCGGAAAAAAGTTTCATCAAATTCGGACCTTGAATCGTCCGGCGGTAAATATTGCCTTACACATCTCGCCTGACCCGTTCGCCTCTTACGGCGCGGCGATCGATTTGCGTTGCGCGTCCAATTCCGGATAGGCTGGAACTGTTACCTCGACGGTGAACACTTTTCCGGGACTTAGCTCGCGGGTCGCAATCGTTTCCGAGTATTCGACATGCTCGTCGGGGTTGATCAGCAGGTTGGCTGCTTTGTCTTCGAAAGCGCGATTCTCCGACCACCGGGTCACGACACGGCCGGCGGAATCGTGGAGCAGAATCTCGATCCGTTGCTCACTCGGAAAATTCAGTTCGACAGCTTTCGGGCCGCGGTTGGCGAGAAGCACCCGGACCGACAATTGTCGCATCTCGGAGAGTTTTACCGGTTCGTTAGGCAGCTCCACGCTCAGAACCAGACCGTTGAGCCTTTTGTTCTTATAGACGGGATATTTTTCTCCGCTGTGAAACGGATGAAAAACATGATTAAGCCAGCTGCCCTTTTGCTCCTGCGCGGGAACTGCGCTGATGGAGGCAAATAAAATGAGCGTGGTCAAAACTGAGATTAGTCTCATTCGCCTCAAAGAGTTCAAACGTTGCAAAAACTGTCAAACCCTTTATCGAATCGGAATGGGGAGACTGTTCGCGCTGGCGCATCCGGTCAATCGCGTCCAACGGATCGGCGGCGGACCGGGATGCCATCTTGTCTGGTGGCCTGACAATGACGACGACAGGCTCATGAGCAACGATTGGAAAAATTTGGGAGATCGAAGATGAGCCCTCGTGTTTGCGCCGCCGGGCTCCTCTATTTTGCCGTGATAGCTTTAACGCGCGGAGACGATGGGCTGATTCATCTCAGTCTGCCGACAGAGAATACGGCCTTGCTGCGCGGAGACGGTGCCGCCTTCTATCAAGTCGTCGAACGAAACTGGCATGGTGCGATTTCTTATCCGTGGCAGGGCGGTCAATACGGCTTTGTGCGCGATCCGCGAGAGTTGGATGGGGAAACGGTCTATACGCGCTTTCACGAGGGGATGGATGTTCGCCCGGTGCACCGGGACGTTCATGGCGAACCGCTCGATGACGTCCGTGCGATCGCGGATGGCCACGTCGTTTACACCAGTCAGATCCCGGGCGCTTCCAATTACGGGCGTTATCTCGTGGTCGAACATCGCTGGGGCGATTGCCCCTATTACAGTCTTTATGCTCACCTGAGAACGATCGAGGTCGAGAAAGGCGAGAAGGTGAACGAGGGTGCAAAGCTAGGAGTCATGGGACACACCGGCACCGGGATCGACCGCGAACGCTCGCACGTGCACGTGGAGTTGAATCTGTTACTGAGCAGCAATTTCGAAAGTTGGCACGCCGCCTCCTTTCCTAACGAAGCCAATCACCATGGCATTTACAACGGGATCAACCTCGCCGGGATTGATTTACCCCGGCTCATCCTCGCGCTGCGCAAGGATCCAACTCTCAGCATTCCGGCCTTTCTCGGGCGGGAGGAAGTTTTCTACAAAGTGATCGTCCCGAATTCACCTCATTTTGAGTTGCCGCAGCGTTATCCCTGGATGATAACGGGGTCGCCTAACGAGAAGCCTCCATCGTGGGAGGTTTCGTTTACGCGCTCGGGTGTGCCGGTGCGGTTAACTCCCAGCGCCCGCTCGGTGACTGCGGCGGAGCTTTCCTGGATGAAGCCGAGCCCGGTAGACGCGCATTACCTCACTCGCGACGTGATCACCGGGCACGGGAGCAGTGCTCGCCTAACGAGTGAAGGAAAAGCGCTCATGAGCCTGCTCTCCTTTTCGAGTTGAGCCGGCTCAAGATTGAACCTTGGAGGCGGTGAGAAAGATTAGCCGGCGTCAGTTTATTGGGCTCGGCCTCCTCGCGTTGCCGACAGCGGCGGGCCTGGACGCGCGCTACGCCGAACCAAGATGGCTGCGCGTCACTCATTTCGATTTGCATCCGCAATCGACTTGTCGCTTCGTCCAGTTCAGTGACTTGCATTACAAGGGCGACGCCGAATTTACGGCGGAAGTGGTGGGCGCGATCAATCATCTCGCCCCCGACTTCGTCTGCTTCACTGGCGACCTGGTGGAAGACGGGCGCTACGCGCCGCCTGCGCTCGATTTCATTCGGCAAATCAATCATCCCGTTTACGGCTGTCCCGGTAACTGGGATTACAACAGCCAGTTCAGCTTTCGCGAATACGAAAGGGCTTTCGCCGCCACCGGCGGCGCATGGTTGGAGGATCGCAGCGCTCTACTGCCACACTTTGACCTGGAAATTGTCGGGATGGGACTTCGCGGAGTCCACGCCTTGAATGAAGCGCGCGCCTCACGCCGTTTGTTGCTGATTCATTATCCCATTCAGGCCGATCGACTCGAAGGTCGCCGCTACGATCTGATTCTCGCCGGTCACTCGCACGGCGGTCAGGTGCGAATTCCATTTTATGGCGCGCCCGTTTTGCCCTATGGAGTCGGACGTTACCAAACTGGGTTCTTTGAGTCGTTAGGCGGGCCACTTTATGTCAATGTCGGCACTGGCACTTACA
This sequence comes from uncultured Verrucomicrobiae bacterium, assembly GCA_963786175.1. Lineage (GTDB taxonomy): Bacteria > Verrucomicrobiota > Verrucomicrobiia > Chthoniobacterales > UBA10450 > JAICXG01. The sequence continues at coordinate 364,588 of CAWAYD010000006.1, forward strand.
TGCTGCCGATTCGGTTCAATTGTCGACCGGAACTTACTGTCGTCCGGATATAAACTTGAATGCCTAACGAGGCGCGGCCGCTTTTGTGCGCGGATTGCGGCACACTTCGAGCCCAGTTCTACCCGGCCTGTTGGTTTGCGGGAGCCATCGCTCGTTGATTGCGCCCTTCCACGCCGGGGCGACCGAGGGCAAGGCCGCCTAACGAATCGAAGGTTGGAGCTTGCACAAGATCGTTTGGGTTATTGCTCTCTTGCGCGGTCTTGATCGCGTCGCCCGGATTGCGTCCCGGCCCCGGGTGTTAAATTTGAAGCCGATAAACCCCTGGCCGGCGTTTACCCAATCGCCTCCACCATAGAAAGTGCGAATGTTGCCGGAGACGAACGGGAGGGTCGCGGAAAGAGCACCCCCACCGTGCGTGACGGACGTCCGCCTTACCGACCTCCGAACGACTGCGTCCCATTCCCGCTTGTCATCGCAAAAGCGGACGCTAAACTTTCGCTCCACTCGGGAACCTTCGCATGTCTTTGGCCAGCCTTCTTACTGCCGAGCAGATCATCCCGGAAATGCAGGCGACCGAACGTTGGCCGGCGATCATCGAATTAATCGATCTCCTCGTTAGGCAAACGCGCATCAATCCGGCGAACCGCGACAGCATCCTCGCCGCCCTCAAACAGCGCGAGGAAACGATGAGCACCGGCATCGGCTTCGGCATCGCCATTCCGCACGCCTCGTCGGAGGCTGTCGAAGAAGTCGTGGCGGCTTTTGGGCGCTCCTTGGAGGGGATCGAGTTCGATGCCCTGGACAATGCGCCGGTCAGGTTCGTCGTCCTCTTCATTGTGCCAAAGAACCAATTTCAAACTCATCTTCGTACCCTCGCTTCGATCGCTAAATTCCTGAACGATCGTTCCGTGCGCGAACAGCTCGGCGCGGCCGGCACACGAGAGCAAATCCTCGCCATCTTCGAAGAGCGCACCCCGAAGTAGTGCTTTCTGTTGAGGTGCGACTTTTGCCCTCCACGTGACACCCTCTTAGGCTGGCATAGTTTTGTCACGCCTCGCATGCAAACCTTTCAGGCTTTACTTACCAGCGCACTCGCCTCCGCCCTCCGCGCGAGTGGGTTGCCCGGAGCCGGTGAAGTTGTGCCCGCGACCGACGCGCGTTTTGGTGATTACCAAAGCAACACCGCGCTCGTCCTTGCAAAACAGCGCGGGGAAAATCCGAGAAAGCTGGCGCAACAAATCATCGAGCGTCTCGACGTCTCCGCGTGGTCTGAGCCACCTTCCGTCGCCGGTGCGGGATTCATCAACTTCACCCTTAAACGCGAGGTGGTGGCGCAGCGGGTCGCACAACTTCTTTTCGACGAGCGGCTCGGCGTCCCGCTGGTGGAAACGCCTCATCGCATCGTGGTCGATTTCGGTTCGCCTAACGTGGCCAAGCCGATGCACGTCGGTCATATCCGCAGCACTGTCCTGGGGGACGCGCTTGCGCGCATCGCCCGCTTCCTCGGTCACAACGTCATTCGTGACAATCACATCGGCGACTGGGGCACGCAGTTTGGAATGGTGATCTACGGTTGGAAACATCTCCTCAACCGCGAAGCGCTGGCGTACGACCCGATCGCGGAGCTGGTTCGGATTTACAAAGAGACAAACGAACTTGGAAAAGCGGACGAAGCCGTGCGTGAAGCCTGCCGCCAGGAACTCGTCAGGCTGCAAAACGGCGAAGAGCAAAATCTGCGCATCTGGCGGGAGTGTGTCGCCCTTTCCATGAAGGAATTCGATTCCGCCTACGAAATCCTCGACATCCATTACGACATCCAAAGGGGGGAAAGCTTCTACAACGATCGTCTGCCCGGGGTTGTCGAGCGTTTGCGCAAGTCCGGTCTCGCGGAGATCAGTGAAGGAGCCGTCTGCGTTTTCTTCCGCGACATTCCTGAACTGGCTGATCGGCCAGCCATTATCCAGAAGAGCGACGGTGGTTATAATTACGCTACGACCGATATCGCGACGATCGATTATCGGCTTAACGACCTCGGTGCCGACACGGTCTGGATTGTGACCGGAGCGCCGCAACAACTGCATTTCAAACAAATCTTTGAGATCGCGCGGCGCGAAGGTTACACCGCCGACTTCCGCCACATCACCCACGGCAGCATTCTGGGCGAAGACCGCAAACTCATGAAGACGCGCTCGGGCGACAATGTGCCCCTGCGCGAACTGCTCGACGAAGCGATCGGGCGCGCGGAGAAAATTGTCGCAGAAAAGAATCCGGATTTGCCGCCTGACGAAAAACGCGCCATCGCGCAAACCATCGGCATCGGCGCGGTGAAATACGCCGATCTCTCGCAATATCGAATGACGGACTACGTTTTCTCCTGGGATCGCATGTTGGCGCTGCAAGGCAACACCGCGCCCTATCTGCAAAACGCCTACGTCCGTATTCGATCGATCTTTCGCAAAGCCGGCGGAGAATTTTGTCCGCCCGACGAATTGGATCTGCGCGAGCCGACCGAGTTGGCCCTGGCAAAGCGGCTGACCCAATTCGCCGAAATCGCGCCACAGGTTTTGAACGATTTCCGTCCCAATCTTCTGGCCAACTATCTCTTTGAGCTAGCCAACCTCTTCCATGCTTTTTACGAAGCGTGCCCGGTTTTGAAAGCCGACGAGCCGGCGCGAGCGACTCGTCTTGCGCTTTGCGAACTGACGGCGCGCATCCTGCAGTGCGGTTTGCAATTGTTAGGCATCGGCGTTCCCGAGAAGATGTAAACGGTGCCGCCTTTCGTGGAGGGCCCTGTTCAAAGTTTGATTCGTCCTTAGATTCGCCGTCCAGTGAGTACGCCGCGTCCTCGTATTCCCACCGCCACCTACCGGCTACAATTCAACCGCCATTTTACCTTCGTGCAGGCACGCCAGATCGTGCCTTATCTGCATTCGTTGGGGGTGAGCGATTGCTACGCCTCGCCTTATTTTCAGGCGGGCGCTGAAAGCCTGCACGGCTACGACATTACTGACCACAACAAGCTCAACGCTGCCGTCGGCACGCGGGAGGAATACGATGCCTGGGTGGCCGAGCTGCACGCACACGAGATGGGCCAGTTGCTGGATTTCGTGCCTAACCACATGGGCATTGCCGAGCCGCAAAACCTTTGGTGGGCGGACGTGCTCGAGAACGGCCCGAGCTCCCCTTACGCCGCCTACTTCGATATCGATTGGCAGCCGCTCAAGTCGGGTCTGCGCGACAAGGTTTTGATTCCCATTCTGGGCGATCAATATGGCCGCGTTCTGGAGCGCGGAGAACTGAAGGTGCATTACGATGCCGGCCGTTTTTTTCTGCGCTATTTCGAGCATGAATTCCCGATCGCTCCCGGGACCTATCGTCACATTCTGCAGATCGCGCTTGATCGGCTGGCGGCCCACAAGAACGAAGATTTCTTTGCCGAGCTGCAAAGCATTCTGACTGCTCTGGAATATTTGCCGCGCCGCACGGAGTGCGACCGGGAACGGATCGCGGAACGCGCGCGCGAGAAAGAAGTTATCAAACGCCGTCTCGATCGACGCTGCCAGGAAGCACCGCTCGTGCAGGAAGCGGTCGAGAAAGCCCTAACGACCATCAATGGCAATCCAGGCGATTCGCGCAGCTTCGACGCGCTTGACGCGCTTCTGAGCGAACAGGCCTACAGGCTGGCTTTCTGGCGAGTGGCCGCGGAAGAGATCAACTACCGGCGCTTCTTCGATATCAACGATCTCGCCGCCATCCGGATGGAAGTCCCGGAGGTCTTCGCGGCGGCGCACCGCCTCGTCCTCAAATTAGTCGCCAGCGGCGCGGTCAGCGGACTGCGAATCGATCATCCGGACGGGCTTTATTTGCCTAACGAATATTTCGAGAAGTTACAGCAGCGGGTGGCGCGGGCGCTCCAGATGGATTTGCCGGTCGACCGTCGCGCCACTTACCTCCTGGCGGAGAAAATCCTCAGCGGTGACGAAGAATTGCGCCGCGATTGGCCGGTGCACGGCACGACCGGTTACGATTTCATGAACGACGTCATCGGCGTTTTGGTGGACAGCGGCGCGGAGCGCGCAATCACGACCACTTTTCACAAATTCATTGGGCATAATTTGCATTTCGGCCATCTCGTTTACGCCAAGAAGCGGCTGGTTATGCGCCTCTCGCTCGCCAATGACATCAACGTCCTTGGCGCGATGTTCGACCGAATCTCGGAGAAAAACCGTTGGTATCGCGATTACACCCTCGACGCTCTCACCCTCGCGGTGCAGGAAACGATTGCCTGCTTCCCCGTTTATCGCACTTACATCGCGCCGCACCGGCCGATCAGCGACATCGATCGCTCCGTCATCGAACGCGCGATCACGGCGGCGAAACGGCGCAACCCGGCCCTGGAAGCATCGGTCTTCGACTTTTTGCGCGACATTCTGCTCTTTCGTTTTCCGGAAAACCTCGACCAGGCAGCGCGGGCCGAACATGTCGATTTCGTCCTCAAGTTTCAGCAAACCACCGGACCGATCATGGCGAAGGGCTGGGAGGATACCACCTTTTACATTTACAACCGGCTCGCGGCCCTGAACGAAGTCGGCGGTGAACCGCAACGCTTTGGCCTGACGATCGAGAATTTTCACCGCCGCAATCTCGAGCGGCAACAGAAGTGGCCCTCTTCTCTTCTCGCCACGACGACGCACGACACGAAACGGAGCGAAGACGTGCGCGCGCGCATGGCCGTGCTCTCGGAGATACCGGAGGAGTGGCGACGGGCGTTAAGCAGATGGCGCACGCTCAACAAACGCTGGAAAAAATCGATCCACGAAAACGAAGCGCCGAGCGGCAACGAAGAATATCTCCTATACCAAACCTTGCTTGGCGCCTGGCCGCTCGCACGGTTCCGCGAGTTAAACGACGAGGCTCGGAGCGTCTTCGTTAGGCGAATTCAGGATTACATGGCCAAAGCGCTGAAGGAAGCCAAACTGAATACGAGCTGGGTCCAGCCTAACGATTTGTGGGATTCAGCGGTCGCGGATTTTATTGCCCGAATTCTCGATCCCTCGCCGAAGAACCGTTTTCTCGACAGCTTCATCCCGCTGGCGGAAGAAGTGGCGCGGGCTGGCGCGATGAACTCGCTCTCGCAAACCTTGCTCAAGCTCGCCGCACCTGGCGTGCCGGATATCTATCAGGGTAACGAAATCTGGGATTTCAGCCTGGTCGACCCCGATAATCGCCGGCCGGTCGATTACGCGACGCGACGCGAAATGCTCGACTCGTTAGGCAAAGCGAAACCGGAAGAGCTGTTAGATCACTGGCGCGACGGGCGGATCAAGTTGTTCCTCACCCAGCGCCTGCTGAATTTGCGACGCGAGAACCCCGGCCTCTTCCAGCACGGGAGCTATGAGCCGATCATCCCAAGCGGTCAATTTGCCGATTGCTGCATTGCCTTCGTGCGCGAACACCAGGGAAAATCGCTCGTGGTTCTGGCGCCGCGATTGACCTCGAAGATCGGGTTTCCGCCAATTGGTCAGGCCTGGGGCGACACGACGGTACAGGTCGCGCCCGATTTTGTGGGCCGAAATATTTTTACGGGCGAAGTGATCAACACCGGCGTTCTTTTGCCACTGGCTGCAGCATTCGCGCGTCTGCCTTTTGCAGTCTTGAGTAGTTAGGAGAAATCGTTCGATCCAAGTTCATCCGCCGTGGCTGAAGCGTTCACAAAACTCGACCATGGCATGAGAGAAACTTGCGATATTGCGCACCACATCTGCGCCGAAGCTCGCGAAAGTGATATGGGGCGAGGCAATGATGAGCATGGCCGCGAGCAACACCAGGTTGATCAAATAGATGATGACGAGTGAAAAGAACGTCCCGTGATCGCTCAGATCGGTTTGATTCTTGGGGATCATCCAGCAAGTGAAGGTGAAATGAAACGCCCAGGTGATCCCGACAAGCGCGTAGAGTAAGTGGCCGTAAGGCTGCGCATTGAGGAACAAATTCAGCGCGCCGTAGATTGCGAGAACCAGGATGCTGTAGAGCGGAAAGAAGTAAGGAGCGAGCGCGATGAGAAAGTTATTCTTATCGGTCAGAATGTGTCCGCCTTCACGGCCGACTTTAAAGCGGCTAACCCGTCCTCCCATCATCCAAACCCAAAGAGCGTGCGTCAGTTCGTGCCCGAAAACGTAGAGAAGAATTGGTCGCGGCAGACCGAAGAAGGCGATCAACCATAAGACCGCACCTAACGAAAAGAACCAGAACTCGTCGCCCGCCCAAAGCCGTTCCGTGACCGTGGCGCGAGCGAAGGAAGTAAAGAAAGTCTGGCTCAGAATTGCGCAGATCGGGAGGAGGAAAAGCGCGATAATAAATTTGACCCACTTCGTCGGAACCATCAGCCCGGCGGAGAGAGCCGTTGCGCGCCGGCTTGGGACGCTATAGGAAGCCACCTTCACACGGCTGCGCGTCGGTGGACGACGCCTGGCCGGCTGCCGGGTGCGGCGGCGTTGCGCCATTCGTTAGGCGCGTCCCATGTAGGCGCCGGTACGGGTATCGATCTTCACCGTTTCGCCTTCGTTGATGAAAAGCGGGACGTTAACCGTTTTCCCGGTTTCGAGCAGGGCGGGTTTGGTCACGTTGCTGGCGGTGTCTCCGCGCACGCCTTCGGGCGCTTCCACGACTTTCAGTTGCACTGAGGCCGGCAACTCCACCTGGACCGGCCGACCCTCAGTAAAGAGCACTTCGACCGGCAAATTTTCCACGAGATAATCCTTCGCGTTGGTCAACAGGCTGTCCTGCAAGCTAATCGTCTCATAGGTCTGCGGATCCATGAAATGATATCCGGTATTATCCTTGTAACTGAACTCGAGCGTGCTGCGTGAGATGTCGACCAGCTCCACTTTATCGGTGGAGCCGAAGCGCACGTCGGCACTCTTGCCGGTGTTGATGTAGCGAATGATTGCCTGGACAAAGGCGCGTAAATTTCCCGGGGTGCGATGATGCACTTCGACAACAATGGCGGTGTTCCCGTTGTATTTTATTGCCATTCCTTTGCGGAGATCGTTTGCGGCGGCCATGGTCGGTTGGTGCGGTTGTGATTATCGCGGAGCCGCCTTTTTACAACGCCCAATTTCTGAAAGCAACCTCCGGTTATGCCTTCTGGAGGGAGAGCCGCCGCATTCTTCGCGGCGGTTGCCGGGTCTCCTGTTTTGCGCCACGTAGCCTGATGCTTCATCAAGCTGGCACGGCGTCGCAGATCGATCTCAAGAAACTAAAGTGGCATTTTCCTGCGCTCCAGCGCACACACGAGGGTCGACCAGTCGCCTATTTCGACGGGCCCGGCGGCACACAAGTCCCATCTGCCGTGGCCCAGGCGATGTCGGATTATCTTCTCTATCACAACGCCAACACGCATTGGTCGTTTCCGAGCAGTCAGGAAACGGATGCGATTATCGCCGAAGCGCGAAGTGCCCTGGCCGATTTCCTGAACGCCTCGCCTAACGAGGTCGTCTTTGGCGCCAATATGACCACGCTCACCTTTCACCTCGCTCGCGCCCTCGGCCGCGGTTGGGGATCGACGGACGAAATTGTCATTACCGAACTCGATCACCACGCCAACGTGGCGCCCTGGCGCGCCTTGGAAAAGGAACGAGGCCTAACGATTCGCGTAGCGCGCATGATTCCCGAGACGGGCCAGCTCGACTGGAGCGATCTCGAGCGGCAGCTGAATCGGCGGACAAAGCTGGTTGCGCTCGGTGCGGCCTCAAATGCGCTTGGCACCATTACCGAAGTCCGGCGCGCCGCCGAAATGGCGCATGCTATCGGAGCCCAGCTTTTCGTCGATGCCGTGCATTCCGCACCCCACCAGCTGGTCGATGTCCAGACGATGGATTGCGATTTCCTCGCCTGTTCCGCCTATAAATTTTACGGACCGCATCTCGGTATTCTCTTTGGTCGAGAGCGACTTCTTGCCGAGCTCGATTTCCCGAAACTGGCGCCCGCGCCTAACGACGCTCCGGAACGTGCCGAAACCGGTACGCAAAATCATGAGGGCATCGCTGGCGCCGCCGCCGCGGTCGATTTCCTGGCTTCGCTTGCCGACGGGGAGAGTCGCCGTGCGCGTTTAGGCGCGGCTTTTCAGCAGTTGCACAAGCAGGGATCAGATCTTGTCAGGCAATTATGGAATGGGCTCGGCGCCATCGAGGGAGTCAGGATCCACGGACCGTCGCCTGACGAACCGCGGACGCCCACGGTTGCCTTCACGGTGGGAAAGATTCCACCACGGAAGGTGGCGGAGGATTTGGCCGCCGAAGGGATTTTCGTTTCCGACGGTGACTTCTATGCCAAAACCGTTATCCAGCGGCTGGGACTGGAACCGGATGGCGTGGTTCGCGCCGGGTGTGCCTGTTACACCGGCACCGAGGAAGTGGAACGATTAATTGACGGCGTGCACGAGATCGCGCGAGGTTCATGACCTATGAAAGCAACCTGGCAAGGCGCCACCTTGGCGGAAAGCGACGACACGGTCGTCGTGGAAGGCAACCATTATTTTCCGCCTGACTCACTCCAGCGCGAATACTTTCGCGAAAGCACCCAGCACACTCATTGTCCGTGGAAAGGCGAGGCTAGTTACTACGATATTGTTGTGAATGGCGCGACGAACGAAGGCGCGGCCTGGTACTATCCGGAACCGTCGGAAGCCGCGGCCAACATCAAGGATCGAGTAGCCTTTTGGAACGGTGTCGTTGTCACCTGATCGCCTAACGAATATAGGTCGATCGATGAGTTTGCCAGTCAGCGCCGGCCTGCTCATGTTTCGCCGAACGGGCGATAATCTCGAATTCTTCCTCGTGCATCCGGGAGGACCGTTCTTTGCTCGGAAAGACGAAGGCGCCTGGACCATTCCCAAGGGTGAAGCACTCCCGGATGAAGAGCTGCCTGCTCGTGCTCGAATCGAATTTATCGAGGAGGTTGGCTTCGAGCCTCCAGCAGACCTGGTCTCGTTAGGCTGGGTTCGGCAAAAGGGTGGAAAGACGGTTTATGCCTGGGCTTTCGAGGGCGAGCTGCCCGCCGATTTCACAATTCGCTCCAACACTTTTGAACTGGAATGGCCGCCGCGCTCGGGTAAACGACAGACCTTTCCTGAGATCGATCGCGCGGAGTGGTTTCCCGACGCTCTGGCACGCCAAAAGATTAATCCCGCCCAGGTGCCGTTGCTGGATCGTTTACGGAACACGATCTCAGTCAGTCCTGGGAATCGATCAACTGACTCCGAGCCGGTCGCAACCGACGACCCTGCTAGGGCCTGAAGCCGTCCAAACAATGACCTCCAGACGGTCCCAAACGATCAAGGTCCAAGACAGGCCGACTTTCGGGCGGCGAAGGCTTATCGAATTCCAAGCATGCCTGCCGAGCCGATCCGCGTAGCCAACACGACGCTCGGCGGCGGTCCTCGCGTTGCTGGTCGCGCTCCCAGTCTTACTGAGATATCGAAGGCGAGCGGGAGTTGTGGCGCCAGCCGTTTCAATGCCATAGAGATCGACGTAGCGAGCGTCAGGCAACCGTCGCGACGATCTCAAGGAGTTTTCCTGTGCCGACTAAGACTCTAGAACCTAGCGAGCTGACTTAATGGCTTGCTGAAAGTTAAACCCGGTCGCCTCGACGCCTGTCAATGGGACGAATCGCAAGTCATCGGACGACCCACTTAGCTTGAACAGCGACACTTGCAGGACCAAAGGCACGTCGTTGCCCGACTGAGTAAATGAGTTCTCCCCGTTATAAGTTACGGCAAACTTGAAGTTAGTGCCCGGCAGTTGGATGACATTCGCCCCGGCGGAGCCGCCGGTCGAACTCTTGAATCCCACGTCGACCTTGTCACCACGCAAAATGCGGTTGATGACCACAAAGCGAAAGTTGTCTCCCGAATAATCGCGAGCCAGACGCTTCCGCCACTCGCGCGTAGCTTTGTTATCCAGGTTCAGTACTTCTTCCGCGTCAGTCCTTTCCCAGGCTACATTATCCAGCTCGGTCGTTGTGTTTCTCGTAATCGCGCCTTTTACGTCGACCGATGCAGTCTGTGGAAAAGTTCCGGCTAACTCGATGTCCGTTCCCGTAGAAAGGCTTGTTTTCTGTTGCGCGACCCGTGATCCACGTTCCCTCAGATTTTCCGAAATCTTCAGCGGCGTCAGCGCAGTCAGTGTTTTCTGATCCCGATCCCAGACAAATACCTGCCCGAGATCGTAGATACCAGAGTTCAAATAACCGGTGTCCAACTTGGCATACGACAACGGCACATTGGCCGTCGGTATGTGTGCGCAGGAGCTGAAGAGCACTGCGCTCAAGAGCCATTGCAGGTTCGTTTTTTTCATAGGCGGAATTTGGTTCGCGGAAGTTTTGCGCCCGTGGTGAAGTCTTTGTCAAAGCTTTTTCCAGGGCGAATCTGGCTCTCGTCGCCTCACCGGGTGAAAAATGTAAGCCGAGAGCAGCGGTGAAATGCGCTAAACAGTCGTCACTTCTCTTGTCTCAACGCGGACGGCTTGCTCGTTGGGGGTTACTTTGCCGCCGAAACGGTTGGCCCAGACCTGGGTGAACTCAGCGCCGAAGAGAAGGATCTGCGAGGAATAATAGACCCAGAGTAGGAGTGTAATCAAAGAGCTAGCCGCGCCATAGGCCGAGGCGGCACTGCCGCTGCCGAGGTAGAGGCCGAGGGCCCATTTGCCCACGGCAAACAGAATCGCGGTGATGAACCCTCCGAACCAGACATCGCGCCAGCGCACCCTGGCATCGGGTAGGTACTTGAAAATGACAGCGAAAAGCAGGGTCACCACTCCCAGGTCGAAAATGAAATAAACGGTCAGGGCGAGCACGATGCCACCCGGCAAGACGCTTTGAACATAATGGCTAAATCCTTTGAGTAAGCTCTCGATAATGAGTGACACCAAAAGGAGGAAACAAACTCCCGCGACCATGGCGAAGGAAAGAAACCGCGTGTGGAGAAATCCGAGAATCCCGGCGCCCGGCTTCGGCTTGACCTCCCAAATGGTATTGAGCGCATCCTGTAACTGTCCGAATACACCGCTGGCACCAAAAAGAGCCAGAGCTATTCCAATAACCGTCGCAATGACACTCTTGTTTCCCTGTGAAGACTGGGCGGCGATGTTTCTCACCGTCTCCACGGCGCTCTTATCCAAAAAATAACTCATCTGCTCGGTTATCCGCTGCCAGGCGCCGGCGGGGTCATGACGAAAGATCAATCCGATGACGGCAAGCAGCACGATCACCAGCGGAGCAAGGGAAAACACGGTGTAGTAGGCGAGCGACGCGCCGAGCTGCGGCGCCTTGTCCTCCAGCCACTCGGTAAAGGTCTGCCGAAACAGACTCATCCAGGTGCTGAACCTACCCTGTTTCTCATTCATCGATCTGGCCATTGGAATAACGATAACTCCCAAGTTGAGTGACGTTGTTTTACCATCTCGTTCGTCCATGGAGTCGACTTTGCGTCTGTCTTTTTCAAAGCAACGTCGCTTTTCAAACGGTTAGCCGTCGAAGCGAAAGGCTTGCTAATGTCTTGCACTTCTGCCTTGCGCTTTTCACTTTTCTTCTCTCATCCTTCCGCCGTAAGATCCATTCTTATGAAAGGCGTCGTCGTCATCGTGGCTTATCGGCCAAAGCCGGGCAAAGCGGAAGAGACTTTGCAACTGATCCTCAATCGTGTGCCGACTCTGCGGCGGGAAGGGCTCGTGACCGACCGCGAGTCAACGATGGTAAAGGCACGCGACGGCACGATCATCGAAGTCTCCGAATGGAAATCGCGCGAGGCAATCGACGCCGCTCACCACAATCCCAATGTGTTGGCGATGTGGGAAAAGTTCTTTGCCGTTTGCGATTGCGTGCCGCTCAAGACGGTCCCGGAAACTGAAGAAATGTTTGCTGGGTTCGAGCCATTAAATTAGCACCTCGACCACCGGGCTGGTATTAGTGTGAATTCCGTTGGCGCTTGCCAAGGAAATAGGTAAGGCAGCCGAGCAGATTCGCGACGACAGTCACGAAGATGATCTTGGCGGCAAAGGACGCGGCGTTAACCACGTCGACGATGGGAAAGACAGTGAGAGCGATATAAAGGAGCGTCGTTGCCGCGCCGATGGCCGCTGCAAATCTTAACCAAAACGGCACGCGAGTTCCGTGCTTCCTAAGACCGAAGATTGGAATCGCGAATAGAATCAGATAGGCAATCGCATAGAAGATCCCGGCGGCGTTATCAATCAGCTGAAAGGCTTCCTGCTGACCTACTCCAATTTGGCTCGCGACGGCGAATGCCAGAGTGACAGCGCCCACGAACAGAATCGAGTTAAGAGGCGTCTTATAGCGCGCATCCAGCCGGGTAAACCATTGCGGCAAGAGCCGGTCCCAACCCGCCACCATAGGAAGGCGCGTGTTGCCGGTGAAATAAATACTGAGCAATGCAATCGATCGCCCGGCAAGCATGAGAATGACCAACGACGTCATCCAGCCTCCCGCGCCAAACTCACGCGTGGCAATACTTAGCGCCTGGGGGACAGGGCCGATCAAATCCAACTCCGAGAACTTCACATAAGCCATGACCGCGCTCGTCCCGAGAATAAACATAAGCGCGATGATCGGCGCGGCGATAATGACCGATCGGCCAACGTTGCGCGCCGGCACTCGCGCTTCTCCTGCGAGGATAGCGACATATTCAAACCCGCTGAGCGCGCCGAGCGCCATTTTGCTAAAGATATTGAGGGCAAAGAGTGTGGGCGGTGGTAACTCCCATTCCAGAGGATGATATTCCGGCAGTTTCCCCATGGCGCGGCTAACGAAGGGCGTCGCGATAAGGACCAGATAAGTCACGAGCATGAGTATGGCTCCGACGTTATGCACCCATTTGCCGAGACTTAGACCGCGAATCGTGACCATGATGATGAGAGCGACGAGCGCGCCATTCAGCCCTGAGACGAACAGCCGGCTAGCCGGCATCCAGGCCGCACGATCGCCAATTGCATAGTTCAGCTGAGTAGCGATGACGAGACCGGTGCCCGCCATCACCACGATGCCGAGGAGCCAAAGATTCCAAGCAACCATGAACCCGGCGAAATCGTTGAACCCGAACTTGGCCCATTGATAGAGACCGCCTTCCAATGGCATCAGGCGATTGAGATAGATGACCGTGGCCGCAAGCGGCACATAGAAAAGAAGGATGGCCAACAGCCAGTAGGCGCCCTGGGACGGTCCGAGCTTTGCCGCGGTGCCGACCCACGACGTCCCGACGACAAATACGATTTGCGTCAGAACGAGATCGCGCAGGCCGAGCTCCTTCTTAAAGACGGCGCTATGCGCCACGACAGATTGTTCGGATGCGCTACCCAAAGTGGGAATAAGTCACCCGTTAGGCGCGATTTTCCAGCAGAAAAAAGAAACGGATGGAACTAAGTACCCGAATTCGCGATGTGTCCTTCTTTATGTTGCGTCAACGCGAGGCGCTACGGATCGCAGGGAGCACTCGCGAAAACCGTCGCGCCTCCGCTACTAAAGTTGACCGTTACGAGGTCCGCTCTTCCTTCGCCGTTAAAATCAGCGGAGCCAGGTCCACGGGCGAGGGGTGCAGCCCAGGGAGGTGCGCGGCAAAGGTCTCATCTCCGTTGCCCGGTAACACCTCGATATCAGAATCTCCGAGTACGAGCTTAGCGAGCGTTTGGCTGCTACAATAATTGGTAGGGATCAACATCCACCGCGACAGCGACGTCTTCGGGAAACGGAAGTTTGTCGAGCGTCTCGCGGATAAGTCGACTTAGGCGCATGATGGCGTCACCCCGGAGAAGGATATGGAAGCGGTAGTGCCCCTGCAGTTTTTCCAAGGGCGCCGGCGCTGGGTCGCCGATGCTATATTCGTTAGGCAAAGCTTCCCGCAGCCGGCGGGCGAGCGTTTCGGCGGAGAAGCTGGCGTGAGTGTCCGCTTCGGACCGGACCGTGATAAGAACCGCGTGAGTCGCAGGCGGAAAATGACACTGTTCGCGGAAGGCCAGTTCCTGTTCGAAGAAACCAGCGTAATCGTGGTGACGGGCGAATTGGATGGAAGGCGAGAAAGGAGTGTAGGTCTGAACAAAGACTTCGCCGGGAGCTTCGCCGCGGCCGGCTCGACCAGCCACCTGGGTCAGGAGTTGGAAGGTACGTTCGCCAGCGCGAAAGTCAGGTAAGTGCAAAGCTAAATCAGCATTAATGATTCCGACCAGGGTAACATTCGGAAAGTGCAGACCTTTCGCGATCATCTGGGTGCCGACAAGGATGTCGATCTTGCCGATGCGGAAGGCATGCAGAACTTCGCGATAGGCATCCTTACGGGACATGGAATCAGCGTCCATGCGTCTGACGACGGCTTTCGGGAATAGAGTGGCAACGTTGGCTTCAACTTTCTCCGTGCCGAAACCGGAGTAGATCAATGCGTCCTGGCCGCATTCAGGGCAGCGTTTAGGGACGGCGGCACTATGTCCGCAAAGATGGCAGCTGAGCCGGGCATTGGCGCGATGGAAGGTAAGCGCGACGCTGCAGTTTGGGCAGTCCCGCGCTTTGCCACAATGACTGCAAAGGAGCGAAGTAGAAAAACCACGACGGTTGAGAAAGAGGATGGTTTGTTCTTTTTTCGTTAGGCGATCTTCCATCGCGCTTCGCAGCTTTTCGGAAAGAATGGCGGCGATTTTCGACTTCCGACGTTCCTGACGCAGATCCACGATGCGGATGACTGGCATCTGGCATTGGTCAACACGCTGCGTGAGGGAGGTTAGCGCATACTTCCCGCGCTGGACGTTAAAATAACTCTCGAAGGAAGGCGTCGCGCTACCAAGGACAATGGCGCATTTCTCGATCTTTGCCCTAACGACTGCGACGTCCCGGGCCTGATAGCGCGGGGCTTCCTCTTGTTTATAGGAGGTTTCGTGTTCTTCATCCACGACGATGAGGCCGAGATTTTCGAGCGGCGCAAAGATGGCGCTGCGGGCGCCAATCACGATCCTGGCGCGGCCAGAATGGAGCTTGTGCCATTCGTCGTGGCGCTCACCTTCGGAGAGGTGACTGTGGAGGACTGCAACGATCGCGGAAGTGGGAGTTGAGCCGGCGGACGAAACGCTCGCGCTGCGGTCGGCGAAGCGGCTCTTGAAACGCTCGACAGTTTGGGGTGTGAGAGAAATTTCGGGGACGAGGACGATCGCGGTCTTACCGCGGGCGAGGGTATCGCGGATGGCTTGCAGGTAAATCTCGGTCTTGCCGCTGCCGGTGATGCCGTGAAGCAGGATGGGCAAATGCAATTCGGGATTCTCGAGTGCGCTGGCGATCAACTTGAGAGCGACGGTTTGCTCTTCGTTTAGAATTAGGTCGGCATCGGCGATGAATTCCTCGGCGCCATGCGGGTCGCGCTCGATCGCTTTCTTCTGCAGCTCGACGAAGCCTCTTTTTACGAGCGCGTGAAGCGTGGTGTTATCAAGCGAGGTCTGGTGCAAAAGGTCGGCCGCGGCCACGGGCGCGGACAATTGCATGATTACCTCCAGCAATTCGGCCTGGCGCGGAGCACGCTTCTGCAATCCGTTGAGTTCATCTTCGGTCGGCGCGCGCGTCAGCCTAACAAAAAGCTGCTTTTTCCAGCTGACCTCTGCTTTGCGGATCACCTGCGGCAGCACGCTCCGCATGACGGTCTCGATCGGGCAGCAGTAATAGTTTGCCATCCAGCGAGCGAGCTCGATCAGGTTTGGGCTGAGGACCGGCTTTTCGCCTAACAATGATTCGATCGGCTTGATGCCTTCTATCGAACTTTCGTCGAGTGTCGCGACGACGGTGGCGAGGAGTGACTTGTCGCGAAACGGAATCCGGACGCGTGAACCGATGGCGATTCGATCGCGCAACGGCTCCGGCACGGCATAATCCAACTCGCGGCGGATCGAGCGATCGACGATGACACGGACGAAGGCGGACATTTTTGATTGCTCACGCCCTCTGGGCGTGAATTGGTTTGCCCGTGATTCTCCGTGCAGTGGCGAACTTATCCAGCGGCGGCGTACAGCTGGACGCCGGCGACAGCTTGAGCTCAAACCGTTCGGCAGCGAGATGCCCGGGCTATCCGCGGGTCGGATGCCTGTGCTGGGGCGTTATTCTTAAATGAGATTTTTTTTCAAGTTCGCCATCTGCCTCTTTCTCGCCGCAACGGTTGGGATTGCGTATCTGGCCTGGCAATCTGGCGATCCGTTTTACACGCTCTATGAGTGGCTGAGTCCGGCGCGTTTCCAGCAATACGACCCGCTCATCCAGGCGGCGGCGGCAGCAAACCGCCTCGACCCGATGTTGGTGAAGGCAGTCGCCTGGCGCGAGAGTCGGTTCGACCCGCAAAAACTCGGCAGTGCGGGCGAGCGTGGACTCATGCAAGTAAGTGAAATTGCCGCGCGCGAATGGGCAGAGGAAAAACGGATCACAAATTTTCAGATGGAAGAGTTGTTCGATCCGAAAACCAATCTCGAAGCGGGTTCGTGGTATCTCCGTCACGCGATGTCGCACTGGCCCTGGGCGAAGGATCCTACCCCGTTTGCGCTCGCGGAGTACAATGCCGGAGCAAGTCGAGCGCATCGTTGGGCGGGCGGGGATGGAGCCAAACCTATTTCGGCCCACGAGTTTCAGCGGAATATCGATTTTCCCGGCACGAAAAAATACGTCGAATCGATTCTCGAGCGTTATCGCTTTTATCAGCGGCGAAAAAGAATGTAGGGCGGCGACGAGGTCTCATCCTGCCGAGAGCCGACCGGTCCACTTGCCAATCCGCCAACATCACTTAAAATGGCGACTTCGTTTATGGCAGAAAGCAGTGACACAATGGATATGAAGGAGTTCCAGCTTCATGAGGGCGATACCGGCAGCGCCGACGTGCAGGTTGCACGTCTGACCCGCCGCATCGCTCAGCTGACGGAACACCTCAAGAGTCACGCGAAGGATCATTCCTCGCGTCGCGGTCTTCTCAAGATGGTCGCCACGCGCCGCAGCCTGCTCGATTACCTCAGCCGGACAAAAAACGACCGTTATAAGCAGGTGATCGAGAAGTTGAACCTGCGGAAATAATCCTGGCGTTACTCGCGTTCGTCGCGCGCCGCTCCCGGCCGTTCTCGAAAATCAAAAATCACAACCGGCGACCAGGCCGTTCGTGCACCTTGAGTATAGGTTTTAGCTTCGTCAGTCGTCGGATCTAAAACCTACAATCAGGGTGACCGGCCTGGATTTCGCATTACCAGGAATCCAAACATGCAAACCAAGGTCACGACCCAAATCGGGTCCAAAGAAATCACCATTGAAACCGGCAAAATTGCCAAGCTCGCCGACGGCTCCGTTATTGTCAGTTGCGGCGAAACGATTGTTCTGACGAGCGCCGTTTCCGCCACCGCCGTAAAGCCAGGACAGGACTTCTTCCCACTCACGGTCGATTACCGCGAGAAAGCGGCGGCGGTCGGCAAATTCCCCGGCGGCTACTTCAAGCGCGAAGGTCGGCCGACGGAAAAGGAAACGCTCACCGCGCGCATGACCGATCGGCCGCTCCGCCCGCTCTTTCCCTCAGGCTACTTTTATGACACGCAGATTATCTCGATTCTGCTCAGTGCCGACGGCGAAAACGATCCCGACATCCTCGCGATCAACGGCGCTTCTGCCGCGCTTTGCGTCTCCGACATTCCATTTAGTGGGCCAATCGGCGCGGTGCGTGTCGGTCGCGTGAACGGCGAATTTGTCGCCAATCCAACCCACAGCGAACGGGTGCAGAGTGATCTTGATCTGATTTATGTCGGCACGGAGAACGACATCATCATGATCGAGGGCGCGGCCAACGAGCTGACGGAAGAGGACTTTGTGCGTTCGCTCGAATTCGCGCACGGACACGCCAGGGAAATGATCCGGATTCAGAAAGAGCTGGCGACCCAGGTTGGCAAGCCGAAGCGCGAGATGCCGCTCATGAAGGTGAATCCCGAGATGCTCGAGATCGCTGATCGCGTGGCGGGCGATCGGATTGAGGCTGCCCTTTATACCGAGGGTAAAGTTGCCCGCAGCAAAGCGGTCGACGGGCTGCGCGAGGAAGTCCGGAACGCGGTCCTGGAAAAATTTCCCGAGGCCGAGCCGTTCGACATGAACCAGGCTTTTGATTACATCCAGAAGAAGTCGTTTCGCTCCAATATCCTCGACAAACAAAAGCGCGTTGACGGTCGCGGTTACGAGGACTTGCGTCCAATCAGCTGCGAGGTCGGCGTCCTACCGCGCGCGCACGGTTCGGCGATCTTTCAACGCGGCGAGACTCAGGCTTTGGCGCTCGCAACTTTGGCGCCGATCGAAGAAGCGCAGATGATCGACGCTTACGGTGGCGGCGTGCAGTCGAAGCGCTTCATTTTGCACTACAACTTCCCGCCCTTTAGTGTCGGCGAGACTGGCCGTTTTGGTGGCGCCAGCCGGCGCGAAATCGGCCATGGTGCGCTCGCGGAGCGTTCCGTCGAGCCAGTTGTGCCTAACGAGGATAGCTTCCGTTACGCCATCCGCATCACGAGCGAGGTGATGGAATCCAACGGCTCGACATCGATGGCGAGCGTTTGTTCCGGCATGCTCGCGCTCATGGATGCTGGCGTTCCGGTGAAGACGCCGGTTGCCGGCATTTCCGTCGGTCTTGTCACAGAAAATGATGAGGCAGGAAATCTGAAACGCTACAACCTGCTAACCGACATCATCGGTGCCGAAGATCATTTCGGTGACATGGATTTCAAACTTTGCGGAACGCGAACCGGCGTGACCGGTTTTCAGCTCGACCTGAAGTTGCCGGGCATCAGTCACAAAATCCTGAGCGAAGCAATCTATCGCGCCCGTGACGCGCGCGGCAAGATTCTCGACATCATGGCGGGCACGCTCGCCGAGCCGCGGCCTGAGTTGAGCAAATACGCGCCGCGTATTGAGACGATCAAGATCAATCCCGAGAAGATCGGTGCCCTCATCGGACCGGGCGGCAAGACAATCAAGGGCATCGTGGCCGAGACCGGCGCGGAAATTAATATTGAGGATGACGGCTCCGTGCACATCTACGCGACGAGTGGCGAATCGATGGCCCGTGCGAAGGAAATCATTGGCGGGATGACCAAGGAAATCGAAATCGGCGAGACGTACCACGGCCGTGTTGTTTCGATCAAAGAATTCGGCGCCTTCGTCGAAGTTTTCCCAGGGAAGGATGGCCTTGTCCACATCTCCGAGCTGGCCGACTTCCGCGTCCGTCGCGTGGAGGACGTGGCCAAAATTGGAGAGATGATTTGGGTGAAATGCATCGGGATCGACGACAAAGGCCGGGTGAAACTTTCACGGAAAGCGGCGTTGAAGGAACGCGGTGAAGTGGAGACCGGAGCGCCGATGAGCGATGTCGAAAACCAAGAACATGGGGAACGAGTAGGAGAGTACCGGTCTAACGAAGGCGGCGAACATCGGCATGATCGAGGCGATCGCCGTGGCGGTCGCGGGAGAAGTGGCCGTGGAAGAGATCATGAGCGTCGGCCGGAAGGCACGCGCCCCAGCGCTCCTGCCGTCGGCGGCGAGCAGCCTCCTTCCCACTCTTCGGAAGCGCATCCCGACGACTACGAGCCCTCGCGTTAAAACCTTGTCGAGTCTGAATACGTTGTAGTCAGGACAATATTCCCTGCCCGCAGCTAGTCCGCTCTTCCATGGCCAACGTGTCTCACGATTGGAAGGAGTACAGGCGCCTAACGAGTCAATTTTTGCTCGCGCCGACTAAAGAGTTGCCGGGTGGAAAAGGGTACCGGGAAGATCGATGAATCGCTTTCTGCTTATCGCGTTTCTCGTCTTCGCAGCTTCGTCGGCAAGGGCAACACGTTTGGAGGTCGGCGGCGGCAAGATTGACGTCAATTTTTCGGTTAAGACTTCCGCGGATTTTGAGGCCCGGGTTATGTCCTGGGTCAAGAGCGCGGCGGAGGCGGTGACGAAATACTTCGGTCGTTATCCGGTCTCGCACGTAGTTGTGCGGGTCGATCTCGACGAGGGCGACCGCGTCGATTCGGGCAAAACCTTTGGTAACAGCGAAGGCGGCTTCATCACCATCCGCGTTGGCCGCGCCACCAGCGCCGCGCGCTTTTATTCCGACTGGATGCTGACGCATGAAATGGTGCACCTCGCGTTTCCAAGCGTAGCCGAGGAGCACCATTGGGCTGAGGAAGGTTTGGCGACATATGTCGAGCCGATCGCGCGCGTAATGATCGGCAACCTGCGTGCGGAACAAGTTTGGTCTGATCTGCTGCGCGATCTTCCGCAGGGTTTACCTAACGACGGCGATCGCGGGCTCGACTTCACTCACACGTGGGGACGCACTTATTGGGGCGGTGCCCTCTTTTATTTTCTGGCCGATATCGAAATTCATCGACGCACGGCGAACGCGAAGGGTTTGCGCGACGCGTTGCGCGGGATTCTCGAGGCAGGCGGTTCCATCTCAGACGATTGGGAATTGGAGCGGGCGTTCCGGGTCGGAGATGTGGCCACAAAGACGACGGTTTTACAGGATCTCTACGCGCAGATGCGGGCCGCGCCGCATCCGGTCAATCTCGACGAGCTTTGGCGAAAGCTCGGGGTGAAACGGAATGACAACGCGGTCGTTTTGCAAAAGGATGCGCCGCTGGCTGCAGCGCGTCGGGCGATGATTCCCGAAACGGAATGACGTGTACCGGCGGAAGCGCGATTGTTCGTTAGGCGCGCTTTCTCAACTCAGGCAAGAAGGCCGTCAGCAATCCGATGAGCGGAAGGAAAGAGCAGACTTGGAAGACGTATTCAATGCTCGTGTAGTCGGCCAGTTTTCCCAGAACCGCGGAACCGATCCCCGCGATTCCAAAAGCGAGACCGAAAAACAATCCCGCGATGAGCCCAAGTTTGCCCGGAACCAATTCCTGCGCGTAAACCAGGATGGCGGAGAAAGCGGAAGCGAGGATAACTCCGATGACCACCGTGAGCGTCCCGGTCCAGAAAAGATTGGCATGCGGGAGTGCAATTGTGAAAGGCGCGACGCCAAGAATTGAAACCCAAATGACCAGTTTGCGTCCATAGCGATCACCGATCGGACCGCCGAGAATTGTTCCGAGCGCGACCGCGAAAAGGAAAAGGAATAAGTGAAACTGCGCGCCCTGAACTGAAAGATGGAACTTCCAGATCAGATAAAAGGTGTAGTAGTTCGTCAGGCTGGCGAGATAGAAGTACTTGGAGAAAATCAGCAACCCCAGAATGACCAGCGCGGACCAAACTCGGCGATCGAGCGGTTTCGCCGGAGCGGCGGGATTCTCTTGCCGGCGACTGACTTCCGCGAGGTGTTGCCCGTACCAACGGCCGACCCAGCTGAGTATGCCAATGCCGAGAAGCGCAATCAGCGCGAACCAGATGACGCTTCCCTGACCGTGCGGGACAACAATGAGCGCGGCAAGAAGCGGGCCTAACGAACTCCCGGCGTTCCCACCAACTTGGAAAAGCGATTGTGCGAACCCCGTCCGCCCGCCGGAGGCAAGATAGGCGACGCGGGAAGATTCCGGATGGAAAACCGAAGAACCCATTCCGACCAGGGCGGCGGCGCCCACTACCATTCCGTAGTGCGTGGCGCGCGAGAGGAGGATCAGGCCGCCCAAGGTGAATCCCATTCCCCAGGCGAGCGAGTAGGGTTGCGGACGGCGATCGGTGAAAAGGCCGATGAAGGGTTGCAGGATCGAGGCAGTCATCTGGAAAGCGAGCGTAATCAGCCCTACTTGCACAAAGCTCAGGTGGAAGCTGGTCTTGAGGAGAGGATAAATCGCCGGGATGAGCGATTGAATCGTGTCGTTGAGCAGGTGGGAAAAACTGATCGCGAAGAGAACGACGAGCACGGTTGATTTCGCGCCCACCTTCTCGGGATGCGATTCGCTTTGGGTGAGATGTGTTTCGGTGATGCTCGAGCCCATCTGCGGCGGAAAGCTAGTCAGCCGCCGCGCGAGTGCGAATCGCAGGTCTCGTTTTAATCTTGGCTTCGAGTTGCTTGGTTCGGTCCGCGGCAAATCAGCTCCGCCAAAAGGCAGGACGCTGGATGACAGTCGCGGCCTCTAATGCCATTTTGGGCCCGATGCGCGCTCGCCTGACAAAGGACTTCAATTTCGAATCCGCCCAGACGCTGCCTTGCGCACCCGAAGGGCATAAGTGTCGCCGGATGCACGGGCACAGCTTCAAAGTGGAGATTTCAGTCGAAGGTGAGGTCGATCCGTCGAGCGGTTGGGTTTACGATCACGCCGAGATCAGCGGAGCAATGAAGCCGCTCGTTAGGCAACTCGATCATGCTTACCTAAATGAAGTTCCAGGGTTGGAAAACCCGACGATTGAGAACATGGCCGCCTGGTTTTGGGAAAAGCTCGCGCCACAACTGCCAGGTCTTTGCGAAATCGCGATCCACGAGACGCCCACGGCACGTTGTATTTATTCCGGGCCACGTCGTTAGGCGAAGGCTCTTGTAGCGCGGAAGCTCAGTGCTTTCTCAGTCTGACTTCTTTTCCAAACGCCCGAGGAAATCGTCGAACAACTCACCATATATCGTCCCGCGCTCGGGATGATATTGGACGGCGAGGCCAAAGGGACGATCGGTGAGCCGCATTTGTTCAATCACGTCATCTGTCGCGCACCAGGCCTCGACGACGCAGCCGTCCCCAAGTCGATCAATCGCCTGATGATGCGAGCTATTAACCTTCGCGAAGCGGTGCGAAGCCGAGCGATCATTACGCAATGGCTGTAGGTCGTGCTGCTTTTGCTCGGGAAGATTATGCCCGGAAATATCCAGCCGCAGCGTGCCGCCAAGCGCGACGTTGAGCAGTTGCATGCCTTTGCAAATTCCGAAAATCGGCAGGCCTCGCTCGAGCGCGATTTTCACTGCCGCAAATTCCCATTTGTCGCGCCGCAGGTTTGACTTCTCCAGGAGGGATGGGTCAGGCACCGGTTGATGAAGATATCGCTGGCCGATATCGGCGCCGCCTGTGAGAAGGAGCGCGTCGATTCGGTTAAGATCCACCTGACGCCGCGCCGTGTTTTGCACCTTGATCGCCGGATAATCCCTAAAGAAAGGGCGAAACCATTGCTCGTCGCGGCGGCGAATCCAGGTGGCGAGGTTAGGCATCGGCGAACTTGCACTTTGGCTTCGCCATGTAAAGCGCGCTCAGCGCCCTGCACTTTGTGATTGACGCACGCGTGCCAGAAGGAGTTTCTAGGCGACAAACCAAAACAAGGAGTCTCTATGGCAGCCAAGTCAAAGAAAACCGCTCGCAAACAAACGTCAGGCATGCGCGATCTGAGCACGCGTAAGGATCCCCGCGGCGGCGCGCAAAAGAAGGAAGGCCTGACAGGGCGCGGCAACACAAACCTCTCCACCAAGCGCGGACTTACCTAAAAGACGCCCAACGAAAACGGTAGAGAGTCGCTGGGCCGGCGCGCCGACGTGCGCGAGGCGTACTTCCCGGTATCGTGCCCTCCATGCAGGTCACGGATGTAGCTGTACCCGCCCTTAAGACGAGCGAACTGACTCATCGCTATGGTGAACGCGTTGCCCTCGATCGCGTTTCCCTCCAGGTCATGCCGCGCGAAATTTTCGGTCTTCTCGGGCCGAACGGTGGCGGCAAGACCACGCTTTTTCGCATTCTCTCTACACTCGTTAGGCCAACAAGCGGCTCGGCCTCAATTCTTGGACTCGACTTATTGCGCGACACCGGAGTGCTGCGTTCCCGGCTTGGAGTTGTGTTTCAGGCGCCCAGTCTCGACAAGAAGTTGAAAGTCCACGAAAACCTTAGCCATCAGGGCCGTCTCTACGGCATGGCCGGCGCCGCGTTGCGCGAGCGAATCGAACATCTCCTTCTCGAGTTCAATCTGTGCGATCGTCGCGACGATCTGGTTGAAACGCTCTCGGGTGGTTTGCAACGCAGGGTCGAAATCGCAAAAAGCCTCCTCCATTCCCCTGAGCTGCTCCTGCTCGACGAACCTTCCACCGGACTCGATCCCGGTGCCCGGATCGATCTTTGGCAAACTCTCTATCGTCTGCGCGATCAACAAGCCGTGAGTATCCTTCTTACGACTCATCTCATGGAGGAAGCCGAGCGCTGCGACCGGGTGGCAATCATCGATCATGGCAGGATCGTGGCCTCGGGCGCGCCCGAGCAATTGCGAGCGGAAATCGGAGGCGACGTAGTCAGTGCACGTTCCCGGGATGCGACATCGTTAGGCGAAAAAGTTGCGCGTTCGTTAGGCGTGGAAGTCAACGTCCTAAACGACGAAGTGCGGATCGAACAACCGGATGGCTCGGCTTTTATAACCCGTCTGGTGCAAGCGTTTCCGGGCGAGATCGACTCGGTCACTTTGGCTAAGCCAACTTTGGAAGATGTCTTCATCGCCAGGACCGGACGACGACTAAGCGAAGGGGACAAAGCGTAGCCGAAGGTCGTTACTCAGCCTGCCTATTCGCGAGCGACGCCTGTTTTTTCCCTAACCAGATACTCAGTGCGCACCAGCCGACCGCAACCGGAACGGCAACGAAACTGATGCTCGAGAGTCCTAGCCCGAGCGCATGCAGACCGCCATAGGACCACGCACCGATCTGGTCTCCGGTGCGATATCCCAAGGTGTCGGTTATGCCCTTCACCTTATACTTGTCTTCCCGGCGCAGAACGGTGAAGAGAATCTCCCGCGAAGGACGCAGCAACGCGTATGCGGCCGCGCGGCGTGCAACTTGAAAAACGGCCAATAAGGCCAGGCTCGGCGCAATGCCCATCGCGGCGAAACCGACCGTGCTCAAGAGCGGCATCGCGACGAGCGTGACTCCGACGCCAAACCATTTGAGAAGTCGGCCGGTGAAAAAGATTTGGATCATGACCGTGATGCTGTTGACCCAGATTTCGAGATTGGCCAGAAAGACGGTCCGTTCTGCGCTGTTTCTCAGGGCTTCGCGCGCAAGATCAGATTGTTGAAAATAGGCCCACGTAGAAGTGATCGTGTAGAAGAGCATCGAGCCAGCCAGCCCCAAAAGGTAAGGCGAGCGGCCAATGTGAGTGATGCCGGACCACACGGATCCGCCGATCGGTTCCTCTTGTGTCCGAAGCGCCTCCGTGTGAGTCGCAAAGTTGCTGGGAAAGAACCGAACCAGAGAACCAGCGATGGCGAACATGACGGCGGACACCGCGAGCAGATTTGCCGGCCCAATCTCGCCAACATAGTGCTTCGTTAGGTAAGCCCCGAGAATCGCGCCAAGCGACCCGCCGACGGCAATAAAGCCATAGAGACGCTTGCCTTGTTCGACCGTAAACAGGTCGGTCATGAAGGCCCAAAAGATCGCGGTATTAAAAAGATTGAAGACACTGACCCAGACATACAGGGCCCGGCCAATCCAGACTTGTTCGTCAGGGGGAGAACTGCGCATCAGTAAAAAGAAAAGCGCGAGATTGAAAATGAAAAATCCGTAGGCCAGAGGGATGAATTTTCGGCGCGACATGCGGGCCACCACTGCGGCAAAGAGGACATTGGCGACCAACATTGCCGCCAGCGTGGCGGTAAACATCCAGGGCAACGTTTCCAACCGGTTGCTGGCCGCGATGCTGTCCCGAATCGGGCGCATGATGTAGTAGCCGGTCAGGATCAGAAAATGAAAAACAAACCCGAGCCAGAGGGCTCGCATTTCGTTAGGCCGCACATCCACCATTTTGCGGAAGAGCGGAAGCACGCGATTCATAGCTCGGAGGTCGGGCTTCTTGGCTAACTAGGCCAGAAGGCTATTTTCTATTCTGGTGCCAGGCGGCGAGGACTTCAGCCTCCCGCTCCGGTGTGAGGCCGGCTTTTAGTTTCTCCTGACGCTCCTTGGGCTGTGCACGAAGCCAGGTAAGTGTGTCCCGCGCCGTTTCAGCCAGTGGACGAAAAGTCAACCCATTGTCGAGTGCTCGCTTGATGCTCACCGCTCCCAGCCCGCCATCCTCTCCAGTCGGAGGCACCCACACCGGCATATCGGACCAGGGCGCGACCTTTTGCTTCTCGAGAAAATCCGCCGGCGCCCAGGTAAAACTCGCGTTTGATCCGAGTCCTTTTTTGATCTCCTCGAGCATTCTGCCAACCGAGAGAGGTGTTGCGGGACCCGTCGCATTGTAAGTGCCGTTAGCTCCTTGTTCCGCCATGCGAATTGTCCACTCGGCCAGGTCGCGCGCGTCGATGAATTGCACCGGATCGTTCGGCTGGCCCGGGGCAAGAACGTCGCCCCCGCGCGCCATCCGCCACGGCCAATAGGTAAACCGATCTGTCTCATCCCCTGGACCGACGATCAAGCCTGGCCGGATGATGCACGTCTTTCCGGGAAACCATTTCTCTGCCTCTTTTTCCGAGAGTGCCTTGAGTGGCCCATAGAGAGCAAACTTGGAAGCGATCACCGTTTCGCGCGTTTCCTTCATCGCGTCTTTGCCGTCGTACTTGACGAGCGGGGCGGTTTCGTCGAGCCCGGGCTTCGGGACATCGCCGTAGACTGAAATGGTGGAGATAAAGATATAGCGCTCGACGTTGCCATGGAGGATTTGGCCGACGTCGCGAACCCATTTCGGCAGCATGGTTGGATTGTCGATTACCACATCCCACTTGCGGCCCTTGAGCGCGCCCTCGTCGCCTGTGTTACGATCTCCAGTCAGCTGTTCTACCCCATCGGGAAGGACGCCGGGATGCGTTTTGCCGCGATTGAACACCGTTACCTTGTGCCCGCGCGCCAAGGCATATTTCACCTGGAATGGCCCGGTAAAACCGGTTCCACCGAGAATCAAAATGGCGAGTGACTTCTCCGCTTTGGGCACGTGCGGATCATACTTCGGTGCATCAACTCCTGCTACGCTCTGCGGAGGCGAAACCGAAGGTGAGGGTGAAGGGCTGAGGGCAAACGCGGCTGGGGTCGTTAGGCAGAGGGCGATGGAAAAAAAAGAACGCAGGCGATGCAGAGTCGTGGTCATAAGCTTTGGAAGAGTTAATTGTGAGCTGTGCGACTTCGAGTCGCGGAGACTTTAACAGCACGAATGCCGGCAAGGCGAGTCGGTTTCGGATTTGCTTCACAGAGCGAAATGGATGAATCAAGCGCGGTCGTTAGGCCGCTGCCGCTTCCCGGAAGAGGAACCAGGCCGTCCATTTCCCGTATCGCGAAGTGGATCGCGTCTGGC
>CAWAYD010000007.1:0-262882 GCA_963786175.1 uncultured Verrucomicrobiae bacterium
GTTTCGGCCAACAAGCGCAACCGCCTTCCATAGCGGAGCGAGGAAAAGCGGGAAATAGCTTCATTTTGCGATAGGAGCTTGTCTCCGTCACCCGGCCTGCTCCCCAAGTTCCAGCCCCTTTATATTTTATACTAGAATCGAACCCGAAATTCTGAGTTGTTGTCGCCGAAACGATTCATGAAGGACCTGATACTGGACATTCGCTACGCGCTACGCGTGCTATGGAAGTCGCCCGCGTTTACCGTCGTAGCTTTTGTTACTTTGACGTTGGGCATCGGGGTAAACGTCGTCGTCTTCGGACTCGTAAACGCTGTCCTATTGCGGGCACTCGATGTGAGCGATCCGAAAAATCTCTACCAGCTTCGGGTCGGCCCGTGGACGAACTTTAAGGCCCTGACAACTTCCTACCCTGCGTTTGAAGACTATCAGCGGCGAAACACGACATTCGCCGCTATCGCGGGATTTGACGGATATTGTTCGGCGACGCTGCATTCGGAGAACAATGCGAGAAGTGTGTCGGGCTACGCCGTTACCGGCAACTACTTCGAAATGCTTGGTGTCCAACCGCAAGCTGGGCGTTTAATTCAAGCGGGTGACGAGCGTGGCGCAAACTCAGCGCCTTATATCGTGCTAAGCGATAGTCTTTGGAGAAGCGCGTTCAATGCCGATCCGCGTGTAATCGGGATGACGGTTCGGCTGAATAAAGATTCGTTCACGGTATTGGGCATCACGCCACCTCTGTTTCATGGGACAGAGCGATTCGTCTGGCCGGACTATTTCATACCAATCGTCAACTACTTCGATTCGGAATACCTGCGCAATCGGGCACGTAGACCTTTAACTGTACTGGGCCGGCTTAAGCCGGGCGTGACACCACAACAGGCTGCGGACAATCTGACATCGATTGCGGTGCAACTGGCGAAGGAATATCCACAGACCGATACTGGATTATCGCTGCGGTTGGTTCGTCCAGGCCTCTATGCTGACACCGGCGATCTCGTTCGCGATTCTTTGTATGGTGTGACCGCGCTCGCGCTATTGGTATTAACGGCGGCATGCGCGAACCTGGCGACACTATTTGCGGCGCGCGCAGCCGACCGCAACCGTGAACTCGCAGTACGTGTAGCCCTGGGAGCAAGTCGCTGGCGCCTTGTGCGGCAATTGTTGACTGAAGCGTTGATTGTGTCGCTCTTAAGCGGAACTGCCGCGCTGCTGATTGCCGCGAGTCTCCTTCATCTGCTGGATCGGGGCTCTCTGCCGAGCTTCCTCTCAAACTCGCCCTTTAGTCACATAGCAGTCAGCGTAGACGCGTCGGTCTATTTGGTGGCTTTGGTCTTAACTCTCGTCAGCGGATTGCTATTTGGAATGGTTCCCGCGCGGCTGGTTAGGCGAAGCAGTCCACTGCAGGCAATGAAGAGCGGACCAATGGGTTCGATATTTCTGCGTCGCTTTACGTCGCACGATCTGCTCTTGGGCGCCCAGATCACGATTTGCACCCTAATGGTTACGAGCTGCATTGTCGCCGTGCGTGGGATGGTGCACGTTCTACACACGCCGCTCGGGTTTCAGTCGAAGGACGCGATGCTGGCTGAGATTGATCTCAGCGAAGTTGAACCACAAGGCGACGCGCCACTCGAAAAAAAGAGAGCGATGATCGACGCTTTGCGAAGTATTCCCGGCGTGACGGAGGCTGGGACGCTGAGCACACCACCCTTTACGGGCGGCCTACGTGGTATTCCTGTTTTCACTCCAGGGACAACAGAATTCGCGCTCAAGAATTCTGTGCTGATGCCGCTTGGTTTGACGATCTCGCCGGGCTATTTCGAGGCGGCGCGAACTCGGCTGGTGAGCGGCCGTGACGTTTCGTGGAGAGATACCCTCCAGACGCCGTATGTGGCGGTGGTGAACGAGACCTTCGCACGAAAACTGTGGGGCGACATTCCGTCAATTGGACAACGATTTATTTTCTTGGGCAACCTGAGAGAAGTAGTTGGCGTCGCGGAGGACGGGAAATATCTCGAGATACAAGAGCCTCCTCAGCCAGTCGTCTATTTGCCGCTTTCACAAGACGAGCGGGCCAGGACCGTTTTCGTAGTGCGATCGAATCGCCCGGGAAGTGAGATGGCACCTGCGATCCAACGCGCTTTGAACGCCATCGAGCCGAATGCCCCGATCACGGTGCAAGGTTGGCAGGATGCGCTGGCGGGTCCCCTATTCCCAGCGCGAGCGGCAACGATTGGGCTCGGTGCCATGGGCGTGCTGGCGGCGATGGTTGCATTAACAGGACTCTTAGGCACGGCTGCCTACAATGTGAGCCGGCGAATGAAGGAAATTGGTATCCGCGTGGCGTTAGGCGCGCGTCAACGACACGTCATTAATACCGCCGTGGGCCGGCCATTTGCGCTACTTGCCATGGGGTCATTCTTGGGACTTGTCTGGAGTATCTTCGCCAGCCGTTTTCTTGGTCGAATTGTATATCAGGCGAATCCTCGCGATCCCATTGTCCTCGTTGCCGTCGTACTAACAATGGCATTTCTCGGCCTTGCAGCATCGGCGATTCCAGTTTTGCGCGCTCTCGCTGTGGATCCTGCAAAACTCTTACGAACGGAATAAAGTTTACGCCTAACGAATGGCCTTGCCTTGGCTTTAACATAGGAAGGAGAACGTCAGGAGCCAGAAGGCACTGCTGGTTCTAAGGCTGGCGAACCTTGGAGTTAGTCGCGTAATTGGTGTTGGCACCTTGGGGATCGCGGGATTACTGCTACCCCCTCAACGCCCTGAGCCTTTGATTGTCCTACCTGAAGTCGACCAACCGGGTGCTTGGGTTCCACCCTTCCTAGGAGGGAAAGCGACTTCCTTTAACTCCGTTATGGAAGGCGGTTGCGCTTGTTGGCCATAACTATTTGGTTGTCCTGTTTGTCAATCCTCCCGCTCAAGTTGAGATCAACGCGGAAGTTGGCCGAAGTAACTACTTGTCCCCTATCGGCTGAGACCTCATCAAGGTCAGGCTTGTCAACTACGCGACTGCCATTGACATCGCCGGTGAGGAAACCAAATGGAACGTCGCCATGGGATTGTCCATCCCCGTTGATGTTTTCCGTGTGCAAAGTTACAATCTCGGCGTTCGTCACACCGGTTAGCTGGGCGCGCATTTCATTGCCACTAAAGGTAATTGCTCCAACTGTTGCGGTCCCGCTCAAGACCGTCACTTCGCCGGAGGTGACCGGACTATCGAAAGTAAAGACAGCGGTATAAGTGCTCGAGGAACGGTCTTCAACTCCCGACGTGCCGGTGAGCGGCATGTCGATATCGAAGTCACCCGCAGTGCCATGAGTTAGCCGCGATGAAGCACCGGTCAGCGTCAAGGCGGCGGTGGGCAGCGGCCAAACATAAGCGCCGCGACTGCGCGTCCAGACCGAGAGCGTGGTCGCGCCGCGATCGATCTGCATGTCCCACACCATCGCGTGAGGCAGTCCATTCTCGAAACGCGACCAGACGGGATGCGTCGCCGTGATGTCGTTGGTGAAGTAGACACCCCAGTCGGTCCCGGCGTAGACCTGGCTTGGGTCATTCGGATTCACAATGACTGAGTCCGCCGGGATATCTGGCAGGTTGCCAGTCTTATCTAACCATGTAAACGAGCCACAGGTGCTGGCACAAGTGACCTGAAAAAGATGGCCAGGGGTGGCTGGCGTGTTGGCGTTGAAACCACCGACGGCTGCATATCCCACCGGCAGATTCGCGGCCAGGACGGTAGGATCGAGGGCGATTCCGAGAACCGGGCGGTTTGGCAGAACGGAGTTAGCGCCGGTGACATTCACCCAGTTAGCCTGGGACGCAACCCCGGTTCCGAGATTGAAGCCAATCTGGACGTTGCCGTCATTCGTGCCGACAATCGCGACAGTCTGATACTTAGGCGAATACTTGACCTGGTTGATGAAGGAGCGATTTCCGAGTGTACCCTTGCAAAGGTTAGGGCCCGAGGATCCGCCGGGAGGGTTATCCGTAATGTACCAGCTGTTACTGTTTGTGGCGCCGTTGATCGTCTCCCAAACGCGGGTCGTGCCAGCAACCAGATGGCCGCAGCCGGTCGTAGCGCCGGCGGGTCCGCAATCGTCTCCTCCGGCAATGCCGCCGTGGAAAAGGTCGTAGGGAAGAACGAACGACTGCTGGTCGCCGCCCCAGCCGCCGCTCCAGGACGTCCAAGCGGCGCCGGACGCCGAGCAATTGGAGATGCAGCGGTTAAGAGCACCGCCGTTGTTACCCTGCCAATAGCGCAGACTGGAACCCGTGCCTACAGGATCGATCCGAGCGTAGAACCCGTCGCCGCCTTTACCTAGCTGCCATTGCACCGGGCCGGTTGGGCTACCCGCAAAAGTAACCGACATGGAACCGTTGTCCTGCGCGCCGCCGTTAGCCTGTGGCGAACTGGCGGTGGCGAAGTTGCCGCTGATGTCGCCGGAGTAGAACTCAATCGTATTCAAACCTGTGTCAGCATTAAACCAAGTAGGCCTGGCCGTGTTGAGGGTGGCGACGCTAGCGTTGATCGTCCCGTGAATGCCGCCATCGTTGCCCACTAGCAGGATGTCGGACGAGTGAGGCAGGAAAGCGAGGGCGTGCTGGTCCACGTGAACGGGCTTGGGCGAAACGCCGGTGTAACCGCAACTGGTGTCATACCATGCGGTGCCGGTACGGCTGGCAAGCCAGATATCGAAGGTATCAAAGAAGACGCGATCCGGATTGTTCGGATCGACCTCGATTCCTTGATCGTACCAGTTCTGCGGATAGTCACCACCGCCGACAGAACCGGAGCCTGGACCGGAGCCGGCGCAGGCGGCGAGCGAACCGCCGGCAGAGCCGGCCATGAATGTCCACGAGATCCCGCCATTGTTCGAGACCCATGCGCCAAGCTGACAACCGGTCGTGCTGCCGCAACCGCTGGAAGTGTTCCAGTCGATTGAGCCCACCTGCGCATAGATAACACTAGGGTTGCTGGGAGCCACAGCGATGTCGATGCGACCGAGATTATCGGCGCCGCCCGCGGGGGGACTGGCGCCGCCGCAAAAAGTAGCAGTGCCGCCGGTGACCGGATAGTTACAAGGGACGCCGCTGCCGGCGTTCATGTTTGCGCCGGTGGTATAGGGGCTACCACTTACGGAAGTGCCGAAGACAAAGCCATTCGTGTTACTGGCGATGGAAGTAAAAGTCGGGCAGCCGCTGGCCGACATGGTGGCACTGTAGATCCCATTCGCACCATTCAGCCCGAGGTCGTATTGGACCGTGGTGGGAAAACCGCGGGTGCCGACTGCGGCGATAATGCGTGTCGTCCCGCCGACGTTGGATAACTCAAGGCCAGTGATGTCCTGGCGTTGCGTGGTGAAGGGATTCGTCCCGCACTGCGTCCAGGAGACACCCGCATCACGGGAGATATAGAGGCCCTTTTTCGTCCCAGCCACGACGTTATTACTATTGTTAGGGTCAACTCGCACCTTTCCTACCGCGTTGTATTGCGGAAATTGACCGGGTGGCTCCGTATAGGACACACCAAAAACATCGGCGCCCAGGACTGTCCAGGTGTTGCCGGAATTGGTGGACTTTAAGATACCCTGACTGCCCATGGAAAAAGAGCCATAGTTCATGTCGCCTGTGCCGGCGTAGACAGTGCTATGATTGTTAGGATCGATCGTTAAGGTGTCGATGGCGATGGTGGAAATGAGAGGATCATCAGTGACCGCGCTCCAAGTGGTTGCCGCGCTACAGCAGTTAGTGGTTTTCCAAACGCCGCCGCCGACACTGCCGGCGAAGGCAACGATGCTGCCATTGGTCGTAGTCGTTGGGTCAAAGACGATGTCATTAATGCGGCCCTCAGTGGTCGTGTAGTCGAAGCAGCCGCTGCAGCCAGTCATGCGCGCGGGCTTAGGGCCGAGAGCCGTAAAGTTTGTCGTGCTAAGCGTCACTCCGTTCGTATTGCCTTCGGTTATTGAAAAGTGGCCCGCTGGGACGGCTCGCGATACGAGCGCATCCTGGTTCGCAGCCTGGCGCACCCACGTCGGGTCAAACTTACCCGTTGGATAGGTCAGGCGATCGCTCCAGTATTGTTCCAATCGGCCGAGATCAGCCCCTTCCTCTTGCGGGTTTTCAGCCAGCGTCGGAATATCGCGCGCCGGGTTCTCCGCTGTTTGCGTGTCGCGCTCAGCCGGCTGCTGGAAGGCGAAGACGGCCAGCCCCAGCCCTGTCACGCACAAACTCAATCCAGCCAGGAATCGTAGGGTGAAAAAACCGGATTGAGAGTGTGATTTGGCCTTCATTTGTTTGTTACCTCGGGTGTTTTACAATCAGTTCGCTTTGAACCGAGTGCGAGTTGGCGAGTAAGGGCAAATGAAGGTCGGTT
Source organism: uncultured Verrucomicrobiae bacterium (assembly GCA_963786175.1). Lineage (GTDB taxonomy): Bacteria > Verrucomicrobiota > Verrucomicrobiia > Chthoniobacterales > UBA10450 > JAICXG01. The sequence continues at coordinate 6,392 of CAWAYD010000007.1, forward strand.
GTCAAGCTTTTGTCCGATATTGGGAAAAAAGAGCTGGCTGGACGGATCAGAGAGATCAGTAGTTTGCAACCCCACAAAATGGGACAAATCTCCGGCTAACCTGCAATTGCGTTTCGCAGAGCCTCAGCAACAGCTCCGCAAGTCCTAGCTAGTACGCGATCGGTTGCGTTCAGCTACCTCGGACTTGCCTTTGGACTAAGCCAAGATAATAAACGCTAACTCTCGCCACTTTCGTCTTACGATGGCCTGACGAAGAAGAACAACCTCCCCCAACCCGCAGCCTTGGTCCGCCAGAGAGCACGATTTGCTCTGATAAGCTGGCAGGGCAGTTGCTTTCTCCGCAAGAGGGATATGATATCACCCAATTTCCGGACTGTGGTAACACGCAACGAACCCGCTTCTGCTCGCGCGAACAACCGAATGCCGACTGGGTGGCGTCGGCGGAGCGCCCCACCCCTTACTACGAAAGAAGAGATCTCCCCTTCCGCGGTGCCATGCAATCCGGGGAATTCTGCTTCGAGCGGGGAAATTGAGGCATCCCATAAGCCCCTCGTGCACGAACCTCTACGCCACGGCCAACGTCCGGCCGAAACCAGCAGCCACTTCGACCTTGCCATATGAAAAAGCGCTCCTCTGCAGTGCTAGAACTCCGTGAAAATGGTTCAGACGTGAACCAAGAGCCGTTGGACACAAGACAGATCCTTGCGGCTCTGACCGCATTCAAGCGTGGCGACTTCTCGGTGCGGTTGCCGGATGATTGGACCGGCGTTGCCGGGAAAGTGGCAGACACCTTTAACGACGTTATCGCGTTGAATCAGCGGATGACCCTTGAGTTGGACCGAATCAGCCGGGTCGTTGGCAAGGAGGGACGGATTTCTCAAAGGGCGTCGATTGGTGATGTTTCGAATTGTTGGGCGGAATCGATCGGTTCCGTTAACGCCCTGATTGGCGACCTCGTAAATCCAACCAGCGAAATGGCACGTGTGATTGGCGCGGTGGCCAAAGGAGACCTCTCCAAGGTCATGGAGATCGAGATGGATGGGCGTCCGTTGCAGGGGGAGTTTCTTCGGACGGCAAAGACGGTGAACACCATGGTAGACCAGCTCGGCGCTTTCGCTTCAGAGGTTACGCGCGTTGCGCGTGAGGTCGGCACGGAAGGGAAACTCGGCGGCCAGGCGAAGGTAAAAGGCGTAGCCGGGACGTGGAAGGACCTGACTGAGAATGTGAATTTGATGGCCGGCAACTTGACGGCGCAGGTGCGTAACATTGCCACCGTTACGACTGCCGTCGCCAATGGTGATCTCACGAAGAAAATCACTGTCGATGTCAAAGGCGAGTTCCTTGAGCTGAAGGATACGGTGAACGTGATGGTAGATCAGCTGCGCTCGTTTGCCTCGGAAGTGACACGCGTCGCCCGCGAAGTGGGCTCGGAAGGAAAGCTCGGCGGGCAAGCCAGGGTTGAAGGTGTTTCGGGAACCTGGAAGGACCTGACCGATTCGGTGAACTTCATGGCGCGCAACCTGACGGGCCAGGTGCGCAATATCGCCGAGGTGACGACTGCGGTCGCAACCGGTGATCTTTCGAAAAAAATCACGGTCGATGTAAAAGGCGAAATTTTGGAACTTAAGAACACCATCAACACGATGGTGGATCAGCTCAGCTCGTTCGCGTCGGAGGTTACTCGCGTCGCGCGCGAGGTCGGAACAGAAGGGAAACTCGGCGGTCAAGCCGATGTTAAGGGTGTGGCTGGCACTTGGAAGGATCTGACCGATTCGGTGAACTCGATGGCCGGCAACCTGACTGGCCAGGTGCGCAACATCGCCGAAGTCACGACGGCGGTCGCGAATGGCGATCTGTCGAAGAAGATCACCGTCGATGTGCGCGGTGAGATCCTGGAACTGAAAGACACCATTAACACGATGGTCGATCAGCTCCGTGCGTTTGCATCGGAAGTTACTCGTGTTGCTCGCGAGGTGGGCTCGGAAGGCAAGCTCGGTGGCCAGGCGGATGTCCCAGGGGTCGCGGGAACCTGGAAAGATCTGACCGACAACGTGAACATGATGGCCGGTAACCTGACTGGCCAGGTGCGTAACATCGCGGAAGTCACGACCGCAATCGCGAACGGAGATCTCTCGCGCAAGATCACGGTCGATGTGCGGGGCGAGATTTTGGAGATGAAGAATACGATCAACACACTCGTTGATCGCCTCGGCTCATTCGCGTCGGAAGTCACCCGAGTGGCGAGCGAGGTTGGCTCGGAAGGAATTCTCGGCGGTCAGGCGGAAGTGCGCGGGGTTTCCGGGACGTGGAAGAACCTCACCGATTCCGTGAATTTCATGGCAGGTAACTTGACCGCTCAGGTCCGTAACATCGCGCTCGTTACGACGGCGGTCGCGAACGGCGATCTCTCTAAGAAAATCACGGTCGATGTAAAGGGCGAAATCCTGGAGTTGAAAAACACCGTCAACACGATGGTCGATCAGTTGAGTTCTTTCGCGTCCGAGGTGACGCGTGTGGCGCGCGAGGTGGGGTCAGAGGGCGAACTGGGCGGCCAGGCGGACGTGAAAGGTGTGGCTGGCACATGGAAAGACCTGACCGATTCGGTAAACTCGATGGCCGGTAACCTGACGGCGCAGGTCCGCAACATCGCAGAAGTAACAACTGCGGTCGCGCGAGGTGACCTTTCGAAAAAGATCACGGTCGATGTGAAGGGCGAGATCTTGGAACTGAAAGACACGATCAACACGATGGTGGATCAGCTCAGTTCCTTCGCAGCAGAAGTAACCCGCGTGGCGCGCGAAGTCGGCACCGAAGGAAAGCTCGGCGGACAAGCTGATGTGCGTGGTGTGGCCGGGACATGGAAAGACCTGACCGATAGCGTGAACTTTATGGCCGGCAATCTGACCGGCCAGGTGCGCAACATCGCCGAAGTCACCACCGCGGTCGCAAACGGCGATCTCTCGAAAAAGATCACGGTCGATGTGAAGGGCGAGATCCTGGAACTGAAAGACACGATCAACACAATGGTAGATCAACTCAGTTCCTTCGCGGCGGAAGTAACCCGCGTGGCGCGCGAAGTCGGCACCGAAGGCAAGCTCGGTGGCCAGGCAGAAGTGCGGGGCGTTGCCGGCACTTGGAAGGACCTGACTGATTCGGTGAATTCGATGGCCGGCAATCTGACCGGCCAGGTGCGCAACATCGCCGAAGTCACCACCGCGGTCGCAAACGGCGACTTGTCCAAGAAAATCACGGTTGATGTGCGGGGTGAGATTTTGGAGTTGAAAGACACGATTAACACGATGGTCGATCAACTCCGTTCCTTCGCATCGGAAGTGACGCGCGTGGCTCGCGAAGTTGGTTCGGAAGGTGCGCTAGGCGGCCAGGCGCGAGTAGAAGGCGTTTCCGGAACCTGGAAGGACCTGACCGATTCGGTGAACTTCATGGCCTCCAATCTCACTACCCAGGTGCGCAACATCGCGGCCGTTACAACCGCGGTCGCGAGTGGCGACCTTTCCAAGAAGATCACCGTCGACGTTAAAGGTGAGATTCTCGAGTTGAAGAACACCGTCAACACGATGGTCGATCAGTTAAACTCGTTCGCATCGGAAGTAACCCGAGTGGCGCGCGAAGTGGGTACGGAAGGAAAGCTCGGTGGCCAGGCAGTCGTGAAAGGTGTTGGCGGAACCTGGAAAGACCTGACTGACAGCGTGAATTTCATGGCCGGTAACCTGACCGATCAGGTGCGCGGAATCGCGAAAGTCGTGACCGCGGTCGCGAACGGCGATTTGAAACGGAAGTTGCTCGTGGAAGCGAAAGGCGAGATCGCAGCGTTGGCCGACACGATCAATAGCATGACTGATACTCTTGCAACCTTCGCGGACCAGGTGACTACGGTTGCTCGCGAAGTGGGAGTGGAAGGGAAACTCGGCGGGCAAGCTAATGTTCCGGGCGCGGCTGGCACATGGCGTGACTTAACTGACAACGTGAATCAGTTGGCGGCAAACCTAACGACTCAGCTCCGAGCTATTGCCGACGTCGCAACCGCAGTCACGAAGGGTGACCTGACGCGGTCGATTCAAGTCGATGCGCGCGGCGAAGTCGCGTTTGTGAAAGACAACATCAACGAGATGATCGGCAATCTTCGCGACACGACCTCGCGGAACAACGAACAGGACTGGTTGAAGACCAACCTGGCGAAGTTCACCCGGATGCTACAAGGCCAGAAGGACCTGTTAACGGTTGGTCGAATGATTCTTTCCGAGTTAGCTCCCGTTGTTTCTGCTCAACAGGGCGTATTCTATATCATGAATGGCTCCCCGGAGGAGCCCGAGCTCAAGCTGCTTGCGAGTTACGCTTATCGCGAGCGCAAGGGTGTAAACAATCGCTTCAAGCTAGGCGAAGGCCTGGTGGGTCAGGCCGCGCTTGAGAAGGAGCGCATCCTTCTGACTAATGTTCCACAAGACTATGTCCAGGTAAGTTCCGGCCTGGGTGAGGCTCCACCGAAGAACATCGTCGTGTTGCCTATCCTTTTTGAGGGCCAGGTCAAAGCTGTGATGGAGTTATCCTCGATCGAGACATTCAATCCTACACACCAGGCGTTTCTGGATCAGCTTACTGAAAGCATTGGCATCGTTTTGAACACGATCGAGGCGAACACGCTGACCGAAGATCTGCTCAAACAATCGCAGTCGCTAGCCGGCGAACTACAAAACCGGCAGCAGGAACTTCAGCAAACAAACCAGGAGCTGGAAGAAAAAGCGCGACAACTCTTCGAGCAAAACGAAGAAGTTGAAAGGAAGAATCGCGAAGTCGAACAGGCTCGTCAGGCACTCGAGGGCAAGGCTCAACAACTCTCAATTACGTCACGCTATAAGAGTGAGTTCCTTGCAAATATGTCGCACGAGTTACGCACGCCATTAAATAGTCTTCTCATCCTCGCCGATCAGCTCGCGTCGAATCCAGAGGGCAATCTCCAGCCAAAGCAGGTCGAATTCGCGCGCACAATTCATGGCTCGGGCAAGGACTTGCTGAAGCTAATCAACGACATTCTCGACCTCTCGAAAATCGAGTCGGGCACAGTCATACTCGACCTCGGCGAGCTGCATTTCGAGGAACTGCGCGAAAGCATGGAACGAACGTTCCGGCACATTGCGGAAGATAAGGGCCTAAACTTCACGATGGTCCTCGACCCAGGTCTTCCTCCCGCGATCTTTACTGATGCGCAGCGGCTTGAGCAAGTGCTCAAGAACCTGCTTTCAAACGCATTCAAGTTTACAGAGCGCGGCTATGTCGGCCTCAGTATTACTCCGGCCACAACAGGATGGAGCGAAGGTCAGGGCCCGCTGAATCGCGCGGCTTCTGTGCTTGCCCTTGCGGTCACGGATAGTGGAATCGGTATTCCAGCTGACAAACAGGGAACGATCTTCGAGGCCTTCCAACAAGCAGATGGCAGCACGAGTCGCAAGTATGGCGGGACTGGGCTCGGTCTCGCAATCAGCCGGGAATTGGCCCGGGTGTTGGGGGGCGAGATTCGTGTGGAGAGCCACGAAGGACGCGGGAGCACTTTCACACTCTTCCTCCCACAGAGTTATAGCGTTACACCAGCGAAGTTGCAGGTCGTTCCCCGCACTTTCGCGGTGAAGGAAGATTTGCCGACTCTGGAAGCGGCCCAAACGGAAAGCTTCGCTGCGTTTGCCGTCTCTGATGATCGCGGCAATATCGGTCCAGGCGATAAGGTGGTTGTGGTGATTGAGGACGATCATGAGTTCGCTCAATGGCTAGCGGATATGGCGCATGAAAAAGGATTCAAGGTGATGGCGACGCCGCGGGGCGCGACTGGGCTTGAATTGGTTCGGGAGTTTGCTCCGGCAGGGGTCTTACTCGACCTAAGCCTTCCAGACATCGATGGGTGGAAGGTGCTCAATCGTTTGAAGAGCGACTTGAGCACCCGGCATGTCCCAGTCTTTGTTATTTCGGTTAGCCAACAGCCGGAGAACGCACTGAAGCTGGGCGCGCTGCGATTCTTAACCAAACCGGTTGAGCAGCGGGAGATTGACGAGACCTTCGCCACCATCCATCGAATGCAGACGGTCGAGGCGAAAAAGCTGCTTGTGATCGAAGATGATGAGACGCAACGGAACAATATTCGCGATCTAATCGGGAATGAAACCGCTCACATTAGCGAGGCAGCGAATGCACACGAGGCGCTCAATCAATTGCGTGAAGAGCACTTTGACTGCGTGGTGCTCGATCTAATGCTCCCTGATATGTCGGGTTTCGAGCTGATCGACAAGGTTCGGGAAGAGCAACCCCATGTGCCGATCATTGTCTACACCGGGAAGGATCTTACACCCGAAGAAGAAGAGAAGTTGAACCGCGTCGCACAAACTACAATCGTGAAGGATGTGCGCAGCCCAGAACGCCTTTTCGACCAAACTGCCCTTTGGCTCCATCGAAACGCCGCCCGTTTGCCAGCGGAGAAACGCGAAATCCTGCAACGACTTCACAATCCGGGTGTGATCCTCGCCGGCAAAAAGGTGCTGATCGTAGATGACGATGTTCGGAACATCTTTGCGATGACGAGCATGCTAGAGCGCTACAAGATGCAGGTGGTAGTCGCCGAGACTGGTAAAGAAGCCATCCGTCAATTGCATGAGACTGAGGGTATCGATCTGATTCTGATGGATATCATGCTGCCGGAAATGGACGGCTACGAGACGATGCGAGCGATCCGCTCCATGTACGGCTTCGCCTCGATGCCGATCATCGCGCTGACCGCCAAGGCAATGAAAGGCGACCGCGAGAAATGCATCGAAGCTGGCGCGAGCGATTACATTTCAAAGCCGGTCGATACAGAGCCGCTGCTGAGTTTGCTACGAAGTTGGCTGCATCGATAGGCCATGGGCTCCCTGCCGAATTCGGTCGAGGGCGTAGACGATAAGGTCAATATCCTGATCGTCGACGACCGTCCCGACAAGCTCCTCGCGTATGAGGCGATGCTCGGGGAGCTGAACCAGAACTTCGTTCAGGCACGGTCAGGCTTTGAAGCCTTGCGGTGTCTACTGCGGGAGGACTTCGCCGTCATTCTGCTCGACGTCAATATGCCGGGGATGGATGGCTTTGAGACCGCATCAATGATCCGCCGGCGCCTGCGCTCCGAAACGACCCCGATCATCTTCATCAGCGCGGTCAACGACACAGAAACGCATGTTTCCCGCGGTTACTCGTTAGGCGCAGTCGATTACATTCTAACGCCGGTCATTCCGGAGATTCTGCGGGCAAAGATTGCTGTTTTTGTCGATCTCTATAAAAAGACCGAGCAGGTCAAAAGACAGGCCGAAGAACGCTCGAAATATCTGCAGGACCAGGCGGCGCGCGCCGAGGTTGAACGGCGCCACGACCGGGCTGCGTTCCTAGCCGAAGCAAGCAACATTCTCGCAAGCTCGCTGGAAATGCGGCAGACTTTTCAAAATCTTGCCGATCTTGTCGTGCCGAAGCTGGCAGACTTCTGTGTCATTTTTGCGAGCGATGACAAAAAGGCACTTCGGCGGGTAGCGATCGCGCACACTCCGCTGGCCGACGATCCCGCGCTCGAGCGAGTGTGCAGCGAATTTCCGGGAAGTGACGCTGCTCGAAAAGCGGCGGAGAACGTGTGGGAAACAGGAAAGCCTGTCACCTGCTGCGATTTGGCGAGTGGCGACCTGAACAAGCTTTTCACGAGGACCGAAGATCGCGATTTCGTCCGTTCGCTGGCACCGGACTCATGTTCGGTGGTGCCGATCCAAACAATGGATCGCGCGCTCGGCGTGCTTTTAATGTTTAGCATGACGGCGGAGCGTGCGTGCGACGAAATCCAGCTGTCGATGGCGGAAGAGCTCGCACAACGCGCCGCCCTCGCGCTGGAGAACGGACGTCTCTACAAGGCCGCACAAGAAGCGCGAACGGACGCGGAGCGGGCGAACCTCGCGAAAGATCATTTCCTTGCAATGCTGAGTCATGAACTGCGCACTCCTCTCACGCCCGTCCTGACCTCACTCCTGGCAATGGAAGACCATATCTTACCGCCGGACGTACGGACCTCTCTCGAGATGATTCGACGCAACGTCGAGCTCGAAGCAAGACTGATCGACGACCTGCTGGACGTGACCCGTATCCGCAAGGGTAAGATGCAGCTCAGTCTGGAAATCGTGAATGCACACGTGTTACTGCGAAACGCTCTTGAAATCTGCCAATCAGGAATCGTTCAAAAGCGCATTGCGCTCGAATTGAAGCTGGAAGCCGATCGCGTCCACATCCAAGCTGACCCAGCACGTCTGCAACAGGTCTTTTGGAACCTGATCAAGAACGCAGTCAAGTTCACGCCGGACAGTGGCCGGCTCACCATCCGAACCGCCAATAACCAAGACGACCTTGTGGTCGAGGTAACAGACACCGGTTGCGGGATCGCCCCGAAGTCACTGCGCAAAATTTTTAATGCCTTCGAGCAAGGCGAATGGGTACGACAGGGCGGGCTTGGCCTCGGACTTGCGATCAGCAAGGCACTGGTAGAGGCGCATAACGGAACGATTGCCGCTGCAAGCCCCGGCCTGAGCCACGGCGCCACCTTTACGGCCGTGTTTCCGCTTTCCAGCCGCCAAACACCGGAACCCTCCATCGACAGGACATCAGTTCCCGCCGAGCGTAAGTCGCTTCGTATTCTATTAGTCGAGGACCACGAAGATACCAATCGATCACTCACCCAGCTGCTTCGGCGTAAAGGTTACGAAGTACTGCCAGCATTTACGATTGCGAACGCAATGGAGTTAGCGACCCAGGAGCATTTCGACGTGCTGGTGAGCGATATCGGTTTGCCCGACGGCAGCGGTGTCGAGCTGATGCAACGCCTGCATTCTAAGAGGCCAGTGTTCGGCATCGCCTTGACCGGTTTTGGAATGGCCGATGACATTCAGCGCAGCCGCGCAGGCGGCTTTGCGTACCACTTGGTAAAGCCCATAGATCTCAACCGACTCGATGCGCTGCTCCAAGGAACTGTCAACTCTAACCCAGGTGGCCTGGCACTCGAAGTAACCCAGCCAGAGTGACTACGGGCAATCTTTTAAAGTGCTCCTTGCCAGACTTTGTAACTCGTTGCTCATAAAGGCAGCAATCGTTGAGAAGGTCCGATTCACGACTCTTCTAGTTAGCAGTTACTCGACCTGAAAATCATTGTTAGCCTAAATCTCATTCTCGGCAGGAGGATGTCTGGTCGGGTCAATTAAATCCGGACTGGGAATATTTTGCGAAAGTCACGAGCAGGTTCTCCCGGCTCCTGGCATTTGCCGACATCTTAGATCGTGCTTCCGCTCCACTTCAGCTTCTGTCTTACAACACTGAAGAACGACATCTGCGGCAGGACGGCCAGAGGCAGGATTTTTTCCGAGCGCCGAATGCGCACAACCGAACCGAACTCGAGCGGGACCGGACTGCGCCCATCGATCGTGAGATAAATCGGATAATCCGGTTCGCCGGGTTCCACTTCGATCACTGAGCTATCTTCGACGATCAGCGAACGGTTCGTCAGGACGTGAGGACAAATTGGCGTGATGACAAAGACGCCTGACTTAGGTGCGAGGATTGGACCACCTGCGGAAAGCGAATAGGCGGTCGAGCCGGTTGGAGTCGCAATCACCAGGCCATCGGCATTGAATTCGGTCAGTGCTTCCCCATTGACGCGAGTACGCAAACGAATGAGACGCGATACTTCGCCGCGGCTAATGACGGCGTCGTTGAGTGCCAACGTCGCGGCAGTGCGTGCCCCATCGCGCGTAATGTCAACCGCGAGCAGCACTCGATCGCTAAGAGAAATCTGGCCGCCCACGATCGATTCGACCGCCTCGCGATAATCGGAGGAGCTCACGCAAGTCAGGAAACCAAGTGAGCCAATGTTGATTCCCAGGATGGGCTTGATCTCGTGCAGACAGCTTACCACCTGTAAAATGGTGCCGTCGCCGCCGAGCACGACGAGCAGATCAGCCGCATCGGATACCTGCGCGATGGTCAGGCCCGATTTCGTGCCAATCAGCGCAGCGGTTTCCTTTTCCATCAGCGTGGTGACGCCTGCCCTATCGAACGCCGCCTGGAGCTGGCCGATCAACTCCCTGGCACCGGTCTTGGCGGTGTTCGCGATCAGGCCGATGGTTTGCGGAGACATATAAAGAATTCCTGGTTGCCCTCGGTGCCGGTGATGGCGGAAGGAGCGAGCCCATCGATTTGAGCGCCCATCGCTTGAGCGAAATCACGCACCTTCTCCTGCGCCTTGTGGTGCAATGCCGGGTCGCGTACAACTCCACCCCGGTTCACATCGGCCTTAGCTAACTCGAATTGTGGTTTGATCAAGGCAAGGATCACACCGTCTGCAGTTAGCAACTCGAAGGCATTCGGCAAGATCAAAGTCAGCGAGATAAACGAAACATCGATCGTACACAGATCGATCGGTTCCGGGATTTCCCTCGGCGAGAGGTGGCGCGCGTTCATTTTCTCCAACACCGCGACGCGCGGGTCCTGACGAATTTTCCAAGCGAGCTGGCCGTGACCCACGTCGACCGCGAAGACGGTACGCGCTCCGTTTTGTAAGAGGCAATCGGTGAATCCTCCGGTCGACGCTCCGATGTCGAGGGCGACTTTGTCACAACAATCGATCTGGAAATGCCCGAGCGCGCTTTCGAGTTTCAAGCCACCGCGTCCCACAAAGCGACTGCGCTCCGCAACGGAGATTAGCGCTTCCACCCGGACGGGATGAGAGGATTTTTCGGCCAGCCGGCCATCGATGGTCACTTCCCCGGCCATGATGGCAGCTTGCGCCTGATGGCGGCTGGTGAAGTAGCCGCGTTGAACTAGTGCCTGATCAAGCCGGATGCCGCGAGCCATGGTTTGGTGTCACGCCAATACTGGAAAGAGATGGGACTTTTTTGACGTAATAATTATAGGTAAAAGCCAGTTCACCAGCATCTAAGCAAGTTTCGACTTACGGGTAATTGCTGACAGCTTCGCGCAACAGTTTTTCAACCGAGGCGACATCCTCGGCCGAGGCGCGCCGACGCTGATATTTACGGAAAAGTACCTCGCGCAACTCGCGTAGATCTTCCAGCAAAGGGAGGTCATAGTAAGTCCATTCGTCTTCGTCGCGAAACTTTGCCTGGAATTTCCATTGGCCACCGAACTTCGTCACGCGCACCTCGCGTTTTCGCCCGTTCTCCTCCCGCGTGGTCCATATATGTTGACTGCGCATAGCGTCGGCTCCTTACATTAGCACCCTTGAAAGACGCGGCCAGACTCCTGCTTTACCTTGGCGGCGTCGTGGTGCTCGGAGCCCTCGCGGCTCCCCTCCTCTTTTTCGCGGGCAGAAATATTCCTTTTCTCTCTGGGTTCGACTTTGAAAGTTATTTTCACCGTGCGCTTCTCGTGGCTGCGCTCGTTCTGCTTTGGCCGCTCTGGCGTTCGCTCCGGCTGCGTGGCTGGAACGATCTTGGTCTCGAGAGAAATCGGCGCGCTGGTGCCGACGTCGCCGCAGGGTTTGTCATCGCTGCAGTTCCCCTGCTCTGCTGCGGCGCAATCCTGATTGCCTTACACATCTACTCGCTGCGACACGCCTTTCTCTGGTCGAAGATGCCGTCGGTTTGCCTGGCCGCCAGCGTGGTGCCGATTTTGGAGGAAGCGTTTTTTCGCGGACTTCTTCTGGGTCTGCTTTTGCGCAACGGCTCTCGACTCGGCGCGGTCATCATGACTTCCGCTCTCTTTTCCATCATTCATTTCCTTAAAGCTCCCGAATACACTTCGCCTAACGAATCAGTCCACTGGTTCTCGGGCTTTGTTTCGATCGCACATTCTTTCTGGCAATTTGCCGATCCGGTCCTGCTTGTCGCAGGTTTCCTGACCCTGTTCGCGATCGGCTGCATTCTGGCGGATGCGCGTATTAAGACCCGGTCGCTTTGGCTGCCGATTGGGTTGCATGCCGGCTGGATTTTCACCAATGGACTCTTTAGCAAAGCCGCACATCGCGAGGTTCTCGCGCTTCCCTGGTTAGGGAAAGACTTGCTCGTTGGAATAGCGCCTCTTATTCTCGCGCTCGCCAGCTGGGCTTTCGTGCGCGGCTGGGTGAGTTATGTCCACTCTCGTGCTCCGCAATCCATTTCGCGGACTCGTTAGTCTGATTTATCCGGCGGCCTGCGAAGCGTGTCGGGCGCCGATCGCTCCTCACGAAATACTTTGTCGTTCCTGCCTTGATGCGGTACCGCGGATCGCGTCGCCGTTTTGCGCCAGGTGTTCGCAGCCTTTCGCGGGCGCGATTGATGATATTTTCACCTGCGCGAATTGCGAAGGCCGCGTCCTGCATTTCGACTGCGCTGTTTCGCTCTATCGGAGCCGCGGCGTTGTGCGAGAAATTGTCCACGATTTTAAATACAACCGCCGACTTCATCTGCGTCGCCTGCTCGGTTGTTGGCTTGAAGAAGCACTCGCCGATTCGCGACTGGCGGGACGGCGCTTCGACCTTGTTGTTCCCGTGCCGCTACATCCCGCGCGCAAACGTGAACGTGGGTTCAATCAAGCCGAGCTACTCGCACGCGAGCTGTCTCGATCGCGCAGTTTGTCGTTAGGCAACGTGCTCAATCGCATTCGCTACACCACCACACAAACGCAGTTCGATCGTAACGAGCGGATGGAAAATCTAAGAGGCGCGTTCCGTTTACGCCGCGGCTGCGACGTGCAAGGTTTGCGAATGCTTTTGGTGGACGATGTCCTGACGACTGGCTCGACTCTGAGCGAATGCGCCTCGGTTCTAAAGAAAGCCGGCGCGCGTTCCGTCCGCGCCGTCACCGCCGCTCGGGGCTAAATCATGGCCATTTTTAAAAAGCCGTCATTACGAACAGACAGCAATCGCAAACGCGAGATGCCGCAGGGCCTCTGGCAAAAATGTCCGGATTGCGGAGAGGTGGTGCACGAAATCAAGTTGAACGACAACGACCGAGTCTGTCCGCGCTGCGATTATCATTTCGCCATCTCTGCCAAGGATCGGATCGCGAATCTTTGCGATAAGGACACCTTCGTCGAAATGGATTCCGGGCTCACATCGATCGATACGCTTAAGTTCCAAGGCCAGGCCAGCTACAAGGATCGCTTGCGGAAATATCAGGATACCACAGGTCTGACCGATGCAGTCGTGAGCGGTCATGGGCTGATTGAGGGTTACAAGGTTTCGCTCGCGGTGATGGATTTTAGCTTTCTCGCCGCCACGATGGGCTCCGTTGCGGGCGAACGCATCACGCGCGCGATCGAGTTTGCAACCGGGCAGCGTTGCGCAGTCATCATTATCGCGGCCTCCGGCGGGGCACGAATGTACGAAGGAATGCTTTCCCTCATGCAAATGGCGAAAACGAGCGGCGCGCTCGCCCTCCACGCCGAACAAAAGCTTCCATTTATTTCCATCCTGACCAACCCGACGACCGCAGGAGTGATGGCAAGTTTCGCGTCGTTAGGCGACGTCATCATTGCGGAGCCAAAAGCCATGGTTGGTTTTGCCGGGCCGCGCGTGATTAAGGAGACAACTCATCAGGATTTACCGGAAGGGTTCCAAACGGCAGAGTTTCTCGAAGAGCATGGACTGATCGATATGATCGTGCATCGGCGCGACCTGCGAGGGCAGCTCACCCAGTTGCTCGCCTACTTCTCCGAGGGGCATTGAAAGCCGAAAAGGCCATCGGACCGTCCTACACCTACCAGGAAACGCTGCGATGGCTTTTCAGCACGCAGCGTTTCGGAATCAAGCTCGGGCTCGATAACGTCCGCCGTCTCTTCGCTGCGCTCGAGGTTCCCGCGCCTAACGAGAAGATCATCCATGTCGCCGGGACCAACGGCAAAGGTTCGACCTGCGCTCTGCTCGATTCGATCTGTCGCGCCGCCGGTTATCGCACCGGACTCTTTACTTCGCCGCATCTCGTCACGTTTCGCGAGCGCATTCGGGTTGATGGCGAAATGATTTCCGAAGACGAAGCGGCCCTTGGCCTAACGAAAATTCGCGAGCTGATCTCGGAGTGGAATCCTCATCCGACATTTTTCGAAATAGTCACGGCGCACGCTCTCGATCACTTTCGCAACCGCCAGGTCGAAATCGTCGTTCTTGAAACCGGCATGGGTGGTCGACTCGACGCCACGAACGCCACCCAGCCAATCGTTTCCGTTCTCACTCCGATCGACCTCGATCACCAAAAATGGCTCGGCAACAGCCTTACGGAAATTGCTTTCGAGAAAGCCGGCATCATCAAATCGCATGTGCCGGTTGTTTCTGCGCGACAAGCCGGGGAAGCTGAAGAGGTGATTCGCCGGCGGGCGGCTGAATGCGAGGCGCCGCTGGATGTCGTTAGGCAACCCTTCCACCGTTTTCCCGTCGCCCTCGCCGGAGCACATCAGTGCGAGAACGCCGCCCTCGCCATTTCTGCCCTCCACACCGCGGGCATCGCCGTCGATGACTCGGCAATCGAGCGCGGCCTGGCGAACGTCGTCTGGCCGGCCCGGTTTCAGCGCTGGGATGAGCGCACGATCATTGACGGTGCGCACAACCCGGCCGGGGCGCGGATTCTCGCCGAGACCTGGCGGGAAATCTTCGGCGATCGCCGCGCCACCGTCATTCTGGCCGTCTTACTGGATAAGGAAGTAGAAGGAATATGCCGGGCACTCGAGCCAATTATGCAACGCGCGCTCCTTCCCGCGATCCGAAGTGAGCGAGCGCTGCCGCCGGAGGAACTACGCCTTATGCTGCTCGATCACCGGCCTGGCTTTCCCGCGGCGACCGCAGCGTCCTTCCTCGAAGCATGGGACGAAGCGCGGCGCGATCCGGCGCCGATCCTCATCACAGGCTCGCTCCATTTCGCCGGCGAAGCGCTCGCCGCTCTGCGCCACGAACCGGCTGCGCTGGAAGATTGTTTGCAGTAACTTCGGAGGAAGCAATCGATCCTCCGACCAAGCGATAAGGCCGCACCAACTCACCGGGGACAGTGCAATTCACCGCTAAAAAATCGCAACACACCAGCAGCAGCCGTGTCACATTCATCCTAGCGTGAAAGTCGTGAAAGGGATGACGGCGGCTGCCAGCTTCGTCGAAGCGTCGCCCGCTCGGACGGGACGGAGACGTTTGAGCCCACTCCTGCGCACAGCCTTGGGGCTCGGTGCGCTGGTCTGCGTGCTGTGCGTTCTTGGCGTCTTGATCTGGCAGGGCGTGAAGGCCCATGGCGCGCCAGATCCCGAGCATCCATCGACGAGTCCGACGATGGCATTCCTCGATATCGGAGTGCTCGTTTTTCGCGAAGGACTCGAATGCATTCTCGTGCTTGCGGCGCTGACGGCCAGCATGACGGGCAGCACGGCGATTCATCGCCGGCCGATCGCGCTTGGCGCTGGCTTGGGTTTTGCCGGGACGTTAATCACCTGGTTCATCGCTGTCGGCGTCATGCAGCAACTGACGGAGAGCGTGCCCGCACTCGACCTGCAGGCGGCGACCGGCTTGCTCGCGGTCGTTGTCTTGGTGGTAATCATGAACTGGTTCTTTCACAAGATTTATTGGGGTGGCTGGATCCGGGCGCACAATCGCCGGAAGAAGAACCTCCTGGCGGAGTCGCCTAACGATGATAAGACGCGACGCCGCCTATGGTGGGGCTTGATCCTGCTCGGTTTCACTTCGCTTTATCGCGAAGGCTTTGAGGTCGTGCTCTTTCTTCAAAGTTATCGGTTGAAATTCGGCACCGCCGTTGTGCTGGAGGGTGCGCTCGTCGGCTTGATTCTCTCCGGAATGGTAGCGGTCATCACTTTCGGTTTGCAACGCCGGCTTCCCTACCGCCAGATGCTTATCACGACCGGCGTGCTTCTTGGAGGAGTGCTGCTCGTCATGGTTGGCGAGCAAGCGCAGGAGATGCAGCTGGCTCATTGGATCTCTGCCACACCGACCCCGATGCTCGAGACTGTGATTCGACCGTGGATGGGAATGTGGTTTGCCATTTTTCCGACCGTAGAAACTTTGACCGCGCAGGCGATCGCGGCCGCGGTGGTCATCGGCTCCTACTACGGAGCCCGGCGGATGGGTCGGCAAGCGGCCGCCGAAACAATGGCTCAGCCGCGAAGACGGCTGCTCGATAGATAACGCGACCGAATTGGCCTAACGAGCATAAAGGCTGATGCAGGTTGGCGGCGTCACTCTCGCTGCGGTTTGCCACACGAATGGGTGGGATTATTAACTCTCGTTCGTATTTTACTGTAGTCTGTAGACTTCCACTAACCCAACCCCGGTAACCCCGCCTTGACCCATCACAATCGCGGTATAAGCCGCCGGGCCAAGTGTCTCGAGCAAGGCTGACTCGGAGTCGTTCGACGGCTGGAGGCCGGTCGCCTCGATTTCGGTCTGCTGAGTGTCTTTCCAGTCATTGTTGGTGCCAATGAGCGCCCCGTTGCCGTCGTGCAACTCCAAGGTCGGATCGGACAACGCACCGGTAATTCCAAACTGCGTCAGCGAAGGTCCCAAGGCCCGGATGAGAACTGTGCTCTTAGCGCCGCCGCCGCCCAGGATAAAGCCACCAATCATGACGTTGTTATCGGTCTGCACTGATGCGCGCGTGCTGATATTCGCCAGCTGCGAATCATCCGATTGATCCAGGTCGTATACCTCCACCAAGCCGATACCGGTTTCCCCATTCTTGCCACTTACGACTGCCGTGTAACTCCCAGGATCGAGTGTCTCGACAATTGCGGATTCGAGCAGGTTTGTGGGAGCCAACCCTGTGGCGGTAATGTTAGCCTCATCCGAATCCTTCCAATTGTCGTTGCTGGTAATAAGAGATTGATCGCTCGCATGCAGCTCGAGGACTGGGTCAGCCAGAGGATTCGCAATTCCTGAACCGGCCAATGAAGGCCCGATCGCACGCAAGATCAGGCGTTTTGGACTCGTGCCGGTAACGATGAAACCTCCGATCAGGACCTGATCGCCGGTCTCCACCTGGATTCGGGTCGATATGTTGAGCGGCCGCGCTGGAACTGTCGGGTTCGGCGTAGGTGTCGGTGTGGGCGTCGGTGTGGCAGCAGTCACAGTCACGGACCCAGTCATGCCGCAGCAAAGACCGTGAACGCTGCAGTAGTAGGAAAAGGTTCCGACGGTGGTAAATTGACGCGTGAAAGTACTACCAACGCTCTTTACTCCCGAATCCCATAAGCCAGAAGGTTTTCCCGGCGTGCCCGAAGTCGTACTGTGAGGACCAGCGCTCCAAACCCATTCCACGGTATCGCCTGCTTTGATGGAAACCATCGCAGGCGAAAAGAAAAGACCGGGCATGTATCCGTATCCGTTCATCTTGACCATATCCTCGGCGCCACCATTATCCATCCCAACGTAGACAGTCACCGTCTCCGCACGGAGAGCGGGGCTGAAGCTAAGCAAAGCTGCAGCGGCCAGCCCGACGCCAGCCGGGAAAAATTGCGTTTTCATAAGCGATTGGCTGTTCGTCAAGTAAAGAAAAATTGGGGTTTTAGCCAGCCCGCAATCGTAACGAGGCTGTTACGTAATTCAGCGAACGAATCGGAAGTTTGCCCGGGTTGTAGGCCGTTGTAGGCCACGGCGGATCCTCAAGATTCCGCGGCGACGGGTTCTATCCTTGGAAAAAGGGGCTTCGGCTTACCAGCGACATGACCATCAGGTAATATCCCCCACTCCGCTTCGCCTAACGAGAAGCGCTCTTCTTTTCCACTTAGCTCCATTTTCCAATTGAGTTGGTCGAAGATGCCCTGAGCGGCCTGGGGAAGAACTGGCGAAATGAGAATCGCGATAATGCGAAGGCGCTCGGCGAGATCGTACAGAATCTCGCCAACTTCCTGACTACGTCCTTCCTTCATCATTTTCCAAGGAGACGTCTGCTCAATGTGTAAGTTAGCTTTGTCCGCAATTCTGATCGCTGTATCCATTGTGCCACTCATCGCGACATCTTCAGCCAGATCGCGGTATGCCTTTACAAGGTTGAGGGTGATAGCATCATCCCCGCGGCTGCCACGCCGTAACTTACTCTCCGGATAGCGGGCCGCCATATTGAGTGTTCGATTCAGCAGGTTACCCAACGAGTTTGCGAGGTCACTGTTGTATCGTTCGATAATACGGTAAGGCAGGAAATCCGCGTCCTTCCCAATCACCATATCAGTCATCAAATAGTAGCGCAGCGCTTCGGCGCCGTACTTATCTGCGAGCTCGTCAGGATCGATAACATTACCCAGAGACTTGCTCATTTTGGCGCCGCTTACGTTCCACCACCCGTGAACGACGAATTTGGGCATTTGTTCGTCGGGGAAACCGAGGGCGTGGAGCATAATCGGCCAGTAGATGCCATGCGCCGGGATCAGAATGTCCTTGCCGATGATATGCAGTGCGGGCCATTTCTCCCTAAACTCGTCAGGCTGGCCGGCAAAATCTTTTACTGAGTCGTATCCTATAAAGCTGATGTAGTTAGTGAGAGCATCGAACCAAACGTAGTTAACATAATCGCGGTCAAAAGGTAACTCAATGCCCCAACTCAGTCGCGATTTGGGACGAGAAATGCAAAGGTCGCCACTTAGCTTCTCGACCGCGTTAATGAGTTCGGTCTGGCGGAAGTTGGGAGTTACACAATCGGGAGTCTTGCGCAGGTAATCGAGGAGCCAGTCCTTGTGTTGGGCGAGCCGGAAATAGTAGTTCTCCTCTACGCGATGCTCGACCTGCCCCCACTCCGGGCCAAACTCACCATCGGAGCCGCGCTCTTTGTCGGTCAGGAATTGTTCCTGGCGAATACTGTAATAACCCTCCTGTTTGTCCTTGTAGATCTGGCCTTCGTCGTAAAGACGTTGCAGCATGCCCTGTACGCAGTGTTTGTGCAGCGGTTCGGTTGTCGCCGCCCAACCGTCATATTGCACTTCCAGCTTTTGCCAGAGCGCTTTGAACTTCACCGTGAGATCGTCGACGAACTGCTGCGGCGAGATGCCGGCCTTCTCAGCCGATTGCTGCACTTTCTGTCCGTGCTGGTCGACGCCAGTCAGGAAATAAACCTTTTCTCGCTCACCCTTTTCGTCCGTCCTCAGCCGCTGATAGCGCGCGATGACATCGGCCAGCACTTTTTCGTAAGCGTGGCCGATGTGCGGCGGTCCGTTCGTGTAATCGATTGCTGTCGTTAAATAAAACGTCTTCTTCACTCAGATTGTCTTTGGCTCGGAGATATTGCGACAGGTCCTCGGCAACGCAACGGCGGATTGGTCCTTATTTTCGCCTAACGAATGAGCAACGGCGCGCGCAGCCGACTTTGCCAGATACGCATGAAGCGCAGGATGGGAAAAAGCGTCAGATAGAGGAGTCCGCCCCATCCGCCGAACCAGTTCCACCAGGCTGCCGCAGCCGCAAATAGACCGACGCCAACGAGAGAACCCATGCGGTAGATGGCAAAGCGGGTATCGAGCTGTTCGAGCAGTGAAAGATCGAGTGCGGCGCGCAGATGATAGGCATGGAGGTAGAGAAAAAGCAGAGCGAGATAAACGGCGGCGAAGCCGAGGCCGTAAATGACGAGAAGCATCGACGCCTGTTGGTTTGTGATCGCCGACGTGGCAGGCCCAGTGCCGCCGGCGAGCCCGTTGAAGCTGAAGTTGAAGAGAAACTTTAGCGGATAGACGTAGAAGAGAACAAGAAAGAGCAGGACACAGGTGAGAAAGCGGGTAAAGCCGTCATCAAGTCCGTAGCGGCGGCAAAACTTGTAGTGACTGTTCCAGATGAGCACAAGAAGGCCGAAGCAAACGGCGAACGCTGGAAAGCCCCGCATGGTGTTGAGGAGGGCATCAAAACTCTTCGGCACATCGAGCGAGACGACGAGGAGGGTGAGAGCAAAACCAAAAACGGCATCGCTGAAACCTTCAAGTCGCGTCACTTCACGGCCGCGATGGCGGAATCCTTCGAGTCCTTCCGGAGGAGGTTTGGTGACGAGGTCGTGCGCCATGAGGAGCCTTGATAAGCGCAGTCGGCCGCAGGAACAAGTCTGCTCCGCACGGGTCATCGCGATTCTGCCTAACGAGGAATATGGAACACGTGATCCAAGAATCTCCGAAGTCGTCAGGCTAATCGAGCGCCTGGCGCTTCAACCTATTCTTTGTCCGACCGCCGCAAATCCAGTTACGGTACATGCTTGCCAAAGGTTCTGGTGCCGAGTTGGTGGGCGCGATGGTCGAACGAGCCGTGTGAGGAGTAATCCTCTTTGGCGTCCACGGGCTCGCAAATATTGAAGGCCTGCATCATAGCCCGTCCAACGCCGGCTGACGCTCCCATGACAACGATTGTGCGGTGATTCGCCTAACGACGCCGCGTGTTCGGCAAAACGCGGCTGCGACTATTCCAACCCGAGAGCGCGAAAAGTCTCGTCAACATGCCGAAAGTGAATCTCGAGCGAACAAAGCCGGTCGATTTCTTCCGGGGACAACAAGGCAGTGATCTCGTGTTCGTGCTTCGCGTTTTCCGCGAACGACTGCTCGCCCTGCCAAGTCTTCATCGCGGCGCGCTGGACTGCTTCGTAGGCGATCTTGCGCTCGGCGCCGGCACGAGTCAGCGCGAGGAGAATGGATTGGCTGTGGTAGAGACCTTTCGTTAGGCGCAGATTGCGCTCCATGTTTTCCGGATAGACAAGCAGGTTGTCGATCAGATCGCGCAGTTTATCGAGCATGTAATCGATCAACGTGCAGGAGTCGGGCAGGATGATCCGTTCGGCGCTGGAATGGCTGATATCTCGCTCGTGCCAGAGAGCGACATTTTCCAGCGCGGCCAGAGCATTTCCTCTAACGACGCGTGCCAGACCGCTCAGGCGTTCGGCAGTAATCGGGTTGCGTTTGTGCGGCATGGCGGAGCTGCCTTTTTGTCCCGCACTGAAGTATTCCTCGGCCTCAAGCACTTCGGTGCGTTGTAAATGCCGCAGCTCGGTGGCCCACCGGTCTATACTAGAGGCGATGAGCGCGAGGGTGGTGGAAAATTCCGCGTGTCGATCGCGTTGGATGATTTGGGTTGAGAGCTTGGCTGGTTGCAGGTCCAGCTTGCCGCAGACGTATTGCTCGATCCGGGGATCAAGGTGCGCATGCGTGCCCACCGCGCCACTTAACTTACCCACCCGCACTCGCTCAAGCGTTTGTGCGAGCCGCTCCTCCGCACGGCCAAATTCGTCGAACATGAGCGCGAGCTTGAGTCCAAATGTGATCGGTTCTGCGTGGATGCCGTGGCTGCGGCCGATCATCGGAGTCATTTTGAATCGCCGTGCGCGCCGGCCGATCGTCGCCCGCAATTGGCGCAGATCGTCGAGCAGAATTTTGCCCGCCTCGACCATCTGCACGGCGAGCGTGGTGTCGAGAATATCGGAGGAAGTTAGCCCCTGGTGAATCCAGCGCGCCGCTGGTCCGACCGAAGAAGCGACGTTCTCAAGAAAGGCAATTACGTCGTGATTAGTCCGCCGCTCGATCTCCTGGATTTCAGGAATGGAGAACCGGGCGCGCTTGCGAATTTCCTCCGCATCGGCCTGCGGAATCTGGCCTAGCTCGGCCATTGCTTCGCAAGCCAAAATCTCGATCTCGAGCCAAATCTCGAACTTGTGCTGCTCGGACCATAGCTTGCGCATCGGCGCGCGGGAATAACGATCAATCACCGCAGGAAGATAGAAAAGGCGCCGCGACCGGCAAAGCGATTCCTCAAAAAAGAAACGTCGCCCAGGCAGGCATCCCACCTGAGCGACGCAGAGACTCCGTTATCGGGAAAATTTTTAGCAGACCCGGGCGCGGGTAAGGCGACCGTTGTTCTCCACGCGAACCTGGCCACTGCCGAGAAGATCCGCCACTGCGGCGACAGTTTCCTTCGTGTTCTTCGTGCAGGAACTCACGGCAAGGATGAGATCTCCAAGTGAAAGTTTCGGTCGGGTTTTTAGGATCTGAGTGTTCTTTTTCATAAGAAGCTAAATTTATTTAGCAATTTGGATGCCATCTAAAAGGTTAGATCATTTCGCCTTGCAAATGTTCAACCAAGGTCCCACAGAGGCGTGTCGTTTCTGTCGTGGAGGTGACACGTGTGTAATAAATAGACACAGGGCCGGCAGTTTCGTCGCACATGATTACGAAGCGAAATCGGGAGCCGCTTGCGGCCGCTTGGCCGTGAGCCGCAGAACGACCAGGTAAAGAATCGCCAGGACGGCGATGAAAAGCACGACCCAGTGGGATTGTGTCTTCATCAAGTTCATCAGCCCGTCGGGATTTCGAATCAGGTCGGGCTGCTTTTCAAAAGCCTGCATGCCGAGATAAGCCAATACCGAACACCAGATGGCGGAGCCGGCGATGGTCACGATACTGAAGATCCAAAAGTTCATCCGCACGATCCCGGCCGGGATTGAAATGAGATGGCGAATCACCGGCAGCAATCGTGCAAAAAAGACGCCACCCGCTTCGTAGCGTTGCAGCCAGATTTCGGCGCGTTCGAACTTGTCAGCGGAGATGAAAAAATATTTTCCGAAGCGGAGAATGAAAGGCCGGCCGACCATGAGCGAGACCCAGTAGCTCAGCGCCGCCCCAAGATATGATCCAAGAGTACCGGCCAGGATAACGCCAGCGAAGCTCAAATTTCCCTGGGCGGCGAGAAACGCCGCAGGCGGGATCACGATCTCGCTCGGCACTGGAATAATCGAACTTTCCATTGCCATAAGCAAAATGATCCCGAGATAACCGCCGTGTAAAACCCAGCCAAACCAAATTTCAATTAAATGATGCATAGGAGAACTTCCAATTCCCGATTTCTTATTTCAGACTAGCCTCAGCTTGACTCAGGCTGGGCCCATAAATATTCGCCGGTAGTTCCATCGCAAATCGACCTTTGGCAATCGCAATCCCGTTATGATTTACCGGCGCGTGCTTCGCTACTACCGGCCGTTTCTCGGGTCCACCGTCATCGGCCTCGTGCTCTCGCTCGCCACCACCGGTGTAAATCTGCTCAAGCCCTGGCCTTTTAAATTCATCGTCGATCAAATCATTCCCACCCACTCCGCCTTTCGGGCGACGCATTCGGATTGGCACCGTTACATCGTCCCGGTCTGTCTGGCTGTGGTCGGGTTGCAGCTAGTATGGGGAATTCTCAATCTGGTGACCAATTACATCTTCGTTAAGGTCGGATTGCAGGCTTTGTTAGAAATCCGGACCGACCTTTACTCTCACCTGCAGCGGCTTTCCCTTAAATTTCACGACACGCGCCGCTCAGCCGACTCCAGTTTTCGGGTGGCCTACGACTCGCAGTCAGTCCAGACGGTTTACAACAAAGGGTTCACCAACATCTTTGGCTCGATTGCAACCCTGATCGGGATCTTCGCCATCATGTTGCGGTTCGACTGGCAACTGACATTGCTGTCGTTAGGTATTGTGCCGCTGATCGTCGCCGCGATTTACTTTTTTGCGGAACGAATCCGCACCGAATCCACCTTCATCCAGGAACGCGAGAGCGCAGTCCTCACGCAAGCACAGGAAGGGTTAGCATCGATCCGAATGGTGCACGCTTTTGGGCGGGAGGATTTCGAGGTCTCGCAGTTTCAACAGCGCGCACACCAGAGTTTGCTCGCCAACCTGCGGTTAACCCTAACGAACCTAAAGAGCGCGCTTGTCATTACCTCTCTGGTCGGGGCGGGGACGGCGGCGATGTATTACCTCGGAACCCTGCACGTTCTCTCTGGGGCGCTGACGCTCGGGTCGCTGATCGTTTTCAGTAACTACCTCGTCATGCTTTACCAGCCGCTGCAGGAACTCACTTACACGGCCTGGGCGATGGAAGGCGCCACCGCCGGCGCGCGCCGTTGCTTTGAAGTGCTTGATCGGGAGGACGACGTGCGCGATTCCCCTGATGCGGTCTCGATCTCTGGCACCCAGGCAGCAATCGACTTTACGCAGGTCAGCTTTGCCTATGATGAAAGTCAGCCGGTCCTGCACGACGTCAATCTGCATATCGCGCCGAGTCAAATCGTTGCGCTCGTCGGTGGTACCGGCGCCGGCAAGAGCACGCTGCTCAGTCTGGTGCCGCGCTTTTACGATCCGAACGCCGGAGTCGTTAGGCTGGATGGACGTGACGTGCGCACCATCACCAAGAAATCACTTCGCGCCCAAATCGCGATCGTGCTGCAGGACACGCTTCTCTTTTCGACCACAATCCGCGAGAACATCGCCTATGGCCGACCGGACGCGAGCGAGCAAGAGATCCGCGAAGCGGCCCGGCGGGCGCAGGCCGAGGAATTTATCAACCGTTTGCCTAACGGATACGAGAGCTCAGTCGGCGAACGCGGCGGTCACCTCAGCGTGGGTCAGCGTCAGCGCATCGGCATCGCGCGCGCCTTTCTCAAGAATGCGCCTATTCTTCTCCTCGATGAACCCACCTCGGCACTCGATCCCACTACCGAGGCTGCCATCATGGAAACAATCAAAGACCTGATGCATGGCCGCACCACGCTTATCGTCACCCACCGTCTCGCGACTGTTCATGGTGTTGATCAAATCGTTGTCCTCGAGCACGGTCGCATCGTTGAGCAAGGTCGCGGTGGCGAGCTGGTGGCGCACGGCGGCGCCTATGCCAGACTCTACGCCGCCGGCAATTATCAAACGAAATGAGCAACGTAAATGACGACCGCCACGTGGAAGGCGATTGGTGGAAGGAACCGATCCCGCCTAACGTGCATTTCGGAGCCGGCTTCTATTGCGAAACAGCGCAAATCTTTCGTTTCTTGCGCAGCCAGCATGAAGATGCAGTCTCGTTAGGCGACTACGTTTCCTGTTATGCCGGTTGCTCCTTTGCCATCGGCAGGAATGGCCGCTGCAGGGTCGGCGACTTCACGCTCATGAACGGCGCGCTCGTCATGGCGGACGAACTCATCGAGATCGGCAGCTATTGTCTCATCTCCTGGAATGTCGGGATCGCTGATTCCGATTTTCACCCGCTCGATCCGGCCGAGCGCCGGCGCGACGCCCTCGCCCTCGCGCCCTATTACAAGGAGCGCCCGCCGCGTCCGCCCATCCGAACCGCACCGGTGCGCATCGGCGATAATGTTTGGATTGGAATGAACGCCGTCATCCTTAAAGGAGTAACAATTGGAGATAACTCCGTTGTCGCGGCCGGCTCGGTCGTCTCAAAAAGCGTCTCGGCCGACACCGTCGTCGCGGGTAATCCGGCTGTCGTCGTCAAGCATCTTTGAGCGACGAATGAGACGGATGATCCGGACGATCGAAGGCCGCGGAGGAGCGATCGTTAGTCTGCCTTCCTATTTGTCTCGCCGGTGGAATCCTTGGTCAAAACCGGTCGCATGAAACGCAAGCGGGTCATTGTCATGGGTTTCATGGGCTCGATGCCGATCGCAGGCGTCATCTGGCAGCACATCCATTACATCGTCGGCCTGCAACGCCTTGGGCACGATGTTTACTACATCGAAGATTCTGCTCGCTTGCCATATAACCCGCAGACCTTCGAACTGAGCAATGACTACACTTATGCTGCCCAGATCCTGGCCCAGTTGGCGGGTGAATTTGGATTCGAGCGTCGCTGGGGTTATTGCGCGCGCTATCTCGATGAGAAACCCACTGCCGGCCTTCGCCTAACGAAAATAAGACAACTCTATCGTGAGGCCGAGGCCATTCTCAATGTTTGCGGCACCCAGGAATTCAACGACGACCTGCGCCAGAGCGATCGTATCCTTTACGTCGAGAGCGATCCGGGCGTCGAGCAGATCAAGGTGGATAAACGCACTCGTTCGACCATTGACTATCTCGAGCAGCATCGCGCCCTTTTCACCTTTGGCGAAAACGTCGGCACCGACCGCTTCCCGGTGCCTCTGCACAACCTTCGCTGGCTTCCCACCCGTCAGCCCGTGGCAACCGATCTTTGGAAGACCCATCGCGCTCCCCAAGCGACCGCTCTCTTTACCTCCATCGCTAATTGGTCTACCAGCGGCCTGAAAGACATCGAGTGGCGCGGCGAAAAATATCTCTGGAGTAAGTCGCGCGAGTTCCTCCGCTTTGTGGCCGCTCCAAAAAAATCGGGTGAGGCTTTCGAGCTGACCACCGATATCAAAGATCAAAAGACCCGTGGCCGTTTCCTGCAAAACAACTGGCGTTTCCAAAGTCCGCACGAGATGAGCATCGATTACTGGAGCTATCGCGATTACATCCGGCGTTCCAAAGGCGAGTTCACGGTTGCGAAAGATCAATACGTGCGACTGCACACCGGCTGGTTCAGCGATCGCAGT
The DNA here is from genome assembly GCA_963786175.1 of uncultured Verrucomicrobiae bacterium. GTDB lineage: Bacteria > Verrucomicrobiota > Verrucomicrobiia > Chthoniobacterales > UBA10450 > JAICXG01. The sequence continues at coordinate 32,701 of CAWAYD010000007.1, forward strand.
GCCTGTTACCTCGCGGCCGGGCGGCCCGTCATCACTCAGCAAACCGGCTTCACCGACCACTACGGCAATGAAGGCGGCCTGTTCGCCTTTAACTCGTTAGGCGAAATCGCCGAAGCCGTGCGCGAAATCAACGCTGACTATAAGAAACACAGCCGCGCCGCCCGCGCCGTTGCCTGCGAGGTCTTCGAAGCGGAAAAGGTCGTGGGAGACTTACTTCTTCACGCCGGAATCTAGCCAGGGAACGACCCTCAAAATCAGATCGTACCCATCGCAACCTTCGTTGCTGGCGTGGAGGCTATTGCGGGTGCGGTAATTGCCTGGCATCGGCAAACTGCTAAAAGATCCCGGCGATCGGATTTGCACAAGTGTCATTAGTCGGGGTGAGAGTTATCCCTGGGTGCAATCCAGCTTGTGCTCTTGGTTCAAGCCAAACTCGCCGTCCAGGCTGGTGCAGGCGAAGTGCCGACAAAGGCTTAATTTTCATGAGCCGATGACGACGTAGCACTCTCTCGTCTGTCGAGTTGTCATTTCGCGGCGTGCTCTTGGCCTAACGAAATTGAGCGGTGAAAGCTCATTCCTCCTCGCCTCGGGCATTCGGCGCGCACTTTGAAACAAATTGCTTCTGAACATTTTTCCGTCTCGGCCATCTAAGGCATGGATTGGCGTTTTACAGCGGCACTCTTCTGCTTGATCTTCCGGCTCTTTTTCTCATGCATCGAATTCGCTTTTTCATCTGCGCCCTGGTCTTCGTGTTCGCGCTCCACGTTGAGGCGCAACCTCGCTCCCCCGTCCAGGAAAGCCTTCTCCGCATCACTTCGACCGAGGTGGAACCCGATTATCGCGCGCCGTGGAATTCCGGCTCGATAGGCCGCGGCGTGGGCGCCGGATTTGTCATCGATGGCCATCGCATCCTGACCAACGCCCACGTGGTGAGCAACAGCCGCTACCTCACCGTCGAACGCGAGGGCGACCCGAACAAATATCCCGCCACGGTGCGATTCGTGGCGCACGATTGCGACCTCGCACTGCTCGAGGTGGCAAACGCCAACTTCTGGAAAAACATGAAGCCGCTCGATTTCGGCGGTATCCCGGCGCTGGAGTCGGTCGTTTCGGCCTATGGTTATCCGATCGGCGGCGAGCGCATGTCAGTCACGACCGGTATTGTGTCGCGGATCGACTTTAACCTTTACACTCACTCGGCGATCGATTCACACCTTGCCATCCAGATCAGCGCGCAAATCAATCCCGGGAATAGCGGCGGACCAGTCTTACAAAGCGGCAAAGTCGTCGGAGTTGCCTTTCAGGGTTACAGCGGGGATGTCGCACAGGGTGTTGCCTACATGATACCGACGCCGGTTATTCGGCGCTTCCTTAAGGATATCCAGGATGGTCATTATGATCGCTATGTCGATCTCGGCATTACCTGGTCGAAACTTCAGAATCCGGCGCAGCGGCATTACCTCGGCCTGAAGGACGACGATCGCGGGGTGCTGGTCGCGACGGTGATTCAGGCCGGACCGTGTGGAAAACTCCTTCAGCAGGGAGATGTCCTCCTGGCGATCGATGGTCATCCGATCGCGAGCGACGCTTTTGTCGAATACGAGGGAGAACGAGTACAGATGCCCGAAGTCGTCGAGCGCAAGTTTAAGGGTGACACGGTGAAACTTGATCTTCTGCGCAATAAGCAACCCATGAGCCTGGATATTACTCTCGGAACAGTCGCCCCTTACTTTATGCAGGGACATAGCTATGACATCCGGCCGCGTTATGTCTTATACGGCGGCCTGCTCTTTCAGCCGATGTCGCTCGACCTGCTCGAAGCCTATCGGATCAGCGATTTACGGGTGCGGCATTTCTTCGACTTCTTTGTGACCGACCAGTTATATCTTCAACACCCGGAGGTCGTCATCCTCACCAATATCCTTCCGGACCCGATTAATACTTATCTCATGGCTTTCCGTAACGATATCGTGGACGAGATCAACGGAAAGAAAATCGGAACTCTTCAGGACCTGGCGCACGCTTTCGAACAACCAACCGATCGCTTTGTTATTAAGATGATCGGGGACGACCCGCCGCTCGTGCTTGATGCAAAGAAGGTGGAGGCGGCACGGGAGCGAATCAAAACCCGCTACAATGTGCTGGTCGAACAAAATCTCGATGAGCAGCCCCCGCCCAAACCGGTGGTCGCGGCCGAGGATAAGATTTAAGACCATGCGCACAATTGCACTAGTTCTCAGTGTCCTTCTTGCCACCGGCTCGTTAGGCCAGGCCAAAAAGCCGGCGATCGCGACCACGAAGCTGGCGCCGGAAGCGAAGAGCGCCGTCCAGGCCAAAGAGCTATCTCTGGTCCGGGTGAATGTAACCGGGCAGCCTTACGATTACTTTCGACCGTGGCAAAAGAAGGCGCCCTTTTCCAAGCGCGCGCTCGGAGCTGTCCTGGCGCATGATCGCGTGCTTATCACGGCCGACCTGATTGCAAACCAGAATTACGTCGAGCTGGAGCGTGCCGAAACGGGAGAAAAGAGCGCGGCTGCCGTAGTGGTGGTCGATTACGAAGCCAACCTCGCCTTGATCGAACCCAACGATAAAAACTTTCTTAAAGGTTTACAGCCGCTCGATCTGGCGCTCGACACCGTGGTCGGCGACAAGCTTTCTGCCTGGCAGTTGGAGGCAACGGGAGCACCCGTCGTGACGGAAGGAATCGTGACGACGATTGGCATTACACGCTATCCGGCGGACGTGGCTGATTTCCTGACTTATCGTTTGAGCATTCCGATGCAATATCGGGATAATAGTTACACCGTGCCGCTGGTGAAGAATAACAAGCTGGCTGCGCTGCTCCTGCGCTTCGATCCTCGCACCCAGGTGATGGATGCGATCCCGGCGCCGATCATCGCCCATTTCCTGAAAGACGCGAGCAGTCCTAAGTACCAGGGCTTTCCATCGTTAGGCATCACCTTTTTTCCGACACGGGATCCGGAGCTGCGCGAGTATGCGGGGCAAAAGACGAACTCGGGCGGCGTTTATGTGACGAATGTAGAAGCAGGTCAACCTGCGGCTAAGGCTGGCTTGCAAGCCGGCGACATTATTACGGCGGTCGAAAACCATGAGATCGACCAAAACGGTAACTACGTCGACCCACTTTATGGCAAACTTGGTTTTGGGAACCTGCTGACGGCCAAGGTATATGTGGGAGACACGGTCCCGTTGCATGTCACGCGTGGCGAAAAACCGCTGACCCTGAACGTCACTTTGGAACATCGTTCCGAAGATGACTACGTCGTTCCACCGTACAATATTGATGAAGCGCCTTCCTATTATGTCCTGGGTGGGCTTATCTTTCAGGAGTTAACAAGGCAGTATCTCAAGGAATGGGGCGCAAACTGGCAGAAGGATGCACCGCAGGACTTCGTTTATCTCGACAAGTTTCAATCCGAACTGTTTCCCGAGGGTCATCGCAAAGTTGTCATCCTAAGCCAGGTCCTGCCTGCCAATGGCACGCTCGGATACGACGATTTCAGCTATCTGGTGGTTAAGAAGGTGAACGGAATGGAGATTCACTCGCTAGGCGACCTGGCCGAAGCGGTCAAGAAGCCGGTGAACGGCTTTCACGTTATCGAGACGATAGACGATCCGAAGCAACTCGAGCTAAGTGTCGACGAAGTCGCCGCCGAGGTGGAGGCTTTGCAAACAAATTACGGTTTGCCGGCTTTGCAGCGCCTGCCGTGAGCCATTCGGTGCGGCCGTCCTTCGGCGCGATCTTCGATTGGGACGGCGTTATTATCGACTCGGCCAGGCTGCACGAGCAAAGCTGGCATCAACTCGCCAGCCAGCTTGGGACGTCCATTTCTCCGGAGAGTTTTATCCGCGGTTTTGGAATGAAGAGTGCGCAAATCATCGCCACGATTCATCATTGGGCGACGGAGCCGGAGGAGGTTGCAGGCCTGGCCAAGCGAAAAGAGGCGCTTTACCGCGAGTTAGTGGCAAAGAGCGATATCCAGCCCTTGCCCGGCGTGGTCGAATGGTTGCACCGACTTCATGAGGCAGGGCTGCCTTGCGCCGTTGCTTCCTCGACGGAACGCGCCAATATCGAGGCCGTGCTGCACCGTATCGGTTTGGAAACGGCCTTCGACGCGATCGTTTCGGCGGAGGACGTTTCCCAGGGAAAACCGGACCCGGAAGTTTTCCTTAAAGCTGCTGAACGGCTGAAACTGGAGCCGCAGCGTTGCCTTGTTTTCGAGGACGCCTATGTCGGGATCGAAGCCGGACACGCTGCCGGGATGAAAGTAATAGCAGTAACTACCACCCATGCGGCCGAGGAACTGCGAGCGGCGAATTTAGTCGTTAGGCAATTGGATGAGCTTTCGCTTGAGCGGGTGTCAGAGTTACTCTTGCAAGGCTGAATTGGCTGGAGGCGAAGTCCGCTCTTCGCAACCGCAAATTGCTGCCGCTGCTCGGCACTGACTCGCGGCCTTATTATTCGTTAGGGCCGCCAAGAGTTTGCTTAGGATCCATCGGTCGCCCCGCTGCCGCCCAGCGATCGAGAAGTGCCCAGCCACGTGCGAGCATCGCCTCGCCTTCAGCGAAACGATTCTGGCTGCCGAGCACAACAACAATCAATCGCCGCGGAGTCACATAAGTCGTAGTCCCCTGTTGCACGACCTCGGACGTCTGAGCGGCTGACAACACGAGGCAATCTCCGGCTCGTGGCGTAGTCCCGGTCTTAACTCCATCAATGTTGTTCTGGCCCAGAAGCTCATTGGTGTTGCGCAGGAGATAACGCTGGCGGGTGGCGCCACGCCCAAATTCGATTTCGCGTGTCTTTTGCGAGACATAAAAGCGAAAGCCGGCGCTGTTCATGGCGTATCTCGTCAGGCGAGCGATATCCGCCGCGGTCGAGAAAGGTTTCTCCTTTAAATCGATTCCGCTCGGGTTGAGAAAGCGCGTCCGTGTCATCCCAAGATGCTGCGCGAGAGCGTTCATTTGCCTCACGACATAATCCGCCGGCGTGCCGCGGGCCGCTTCACCCGTGGGCGGCATTTCCCTTTCCAAGACGCGCCCGACGTGGTCGGCCAGGGTATAGGCCGCAATGTTATCGGACTGAACGAGGGCGGCATAAAGAAGGTCTCGTAGCGTGATCGTGTCGCCCGGCTGGAACCCGATGGCGTTGGTGGAAGTTTGAGCGAACGCCTGGGGAGGAATGGTCGCGACTTGGGCGAGATCGCCATGCTGTTTGGTCGACCAATCGAGCACCACCATGGCCGTAGCGATTTTCGTCAGGCTGCCGACCTGACGCTTTTTATCGTCGCCAAATCTGTCGAGAACGTAGCCGGAATGCGCATCGATCGTAATCGCGGCCGCTGCGGCCCGCAGCTGTGGCGTAGTGCCAAGCGCAGAAATTAAAAAGAGTGTGTAAAGCGCGACTTTACGAGGAAACATGATCACGGCACCGAAGAACGTTTGCACGTTAACTGGACCCGTTGGCTTGGCAAACGCAATCGGGCGGTTCACTTTGCCCAACGACCCGCGTAGTTATCGCAAAGTGACCGAGGAGCGCGCACCGTAGCGGAAAGGATCCGGACTCAGAACCAGCATGATGCGCTCGGCCGCATTTCGCAGGTCGAACGGCGTCGCCTTTCCGAAACCGCTGGCCCGTAAAGTTCCGGCGTGGCCTTGAAAGTTGCTGCCGCCCGCGAGGTCAAACTCGTAGACCACGCGATGCACTTCCACGTCGGTCACTCGCACATGGAGAGCGAGATGGGAACGTCCCAAGCCAAAATACCCATAGACGGAACGGTCGCTCGGATTGCCGCCGTCCACGAGCGTGAATTCTCCTTCCACTAGCCAGCCGATCCTCGGCATTTCATTGGGCTGGATGATCCGTGCCGGAGCGAGCTTGCTGAGTTCCTCCTTCAAATCGCCCGCGAACTGGATTGGAGTCAGCTCCTTCCGGATGGGCATTTCGCCCTCGGAGTCGGCCTCATCGCCACGAAAGGTCCCGCGATCGATGCAAAAAGGTCGAATATAAATCGCTCTCGGATGGGCTGCTCCGATACCGCAATTGATTTCGTAGCGAATGCCGGCTTGTGAACCGACGTCCTTCGCGTCGACCTCAGCGGTGGTGTGGCTACTGGTATCATACGTCCGTGTGACCACCATATCGGCGCAGGAACAGAGCAGCAGGCTGCAGGCAAGGACGGTGAGAGATTTCATGATCGTTGTCGTAGAGCGGTCGTCGTCGTTAGGCCGACAACCTGCTCCTGCGTCCCTTGATGCAACTCCTGTGCCGCCGAGGGCGTAAATTTCCAGCTCAGCGTGAAGCGCGATGGCTCGTGACCAGGCCACGACAAATGAAATAAACAACCGCCGCGGATGGCAAACCGATGATGATCGAACCAATTAGCAGCGGCCGGCCGAGGGAGAAGAACATTTCCCAGTGAAAATAATCCCTTAAGGCGAAGCCGTGGAGACGGACCTTGCGGGGCAGATACCCGTGCAATGCCCAGAAGCCAATCTTGTACTCCCAGAGATAGATCGCGGGCATGAACGGCAGGATGAGGTCATGCAACTGCACGCTGATCGCCGCGGCGATCTTGTTGCTTTTGCAGATCCAGGCCACTGCGATGGAGAGAAGCGTCTTCAGACTCCAGAGCGGCGTGAAGCCAAAAAAGATCCCAATCGCCACTCCGAGTGCGATTGAGTGCGGCGTGTCGTCAATCATGACGAGACGAAAGTGAATGTGGCTCAACCAGTCGCGAAAGCGCTTCCACGAACTTGGCTTCGTTGCAGGCTCTTCCACGATCGATTCGCCTAACGAAACAACTCCACCTGGCGCGCGGGCGGACGCACGATTTGGCCAAGTGCCTTGCGCAAACGCAAGGCGGCGTGGGGCGCAAAATCGAGCGCGTTATTGTTGAATATCACGTGGATTTGTTTTGCTTCGCCGGCCAATTTCTTCGCCCGCTCCGCGATCTGGTCAACCTCTTCGTCGTTGTAATCGTAGTAGAAACGTTCGGCGACGGTCTTGCCTCGCACATAGGCTTGCGGGTTGCGTCCGTGCAGACGCAGGTAGGCCAGCCCGGGCTGCGTGACACAATTCAGATCGCTTGGCATGATGGTAAAATGTTTGTCGTTAGGCGCGTCCACCAGGACAAGCGTCGTCTGGCGCTTTTGAAAAAACGCGAGCGTTTTCTCCAATTGTTCATCCAGTATCCAGTTGCGGTTTCGCAGCTCAACGACCAGCCCTAATGAGCTCAATCGCCCGAGCAATTCGTCCAATTCCGCCAGCTCATGTTTACGCGGCGAGAAAGCCGGCGACAGTTGGAGAAGAAAGGCGCCGAATTTCTTCGCCTCACGCATGGGCTCCACCGCGGCTATCATCTCATCGATCAGCGAGCCTTCGACTTTCGGGGTAAGCGTCACCTTCCCTTTGCCATCGCTCTTCGCCGCTTTTTGCAAGGATGGCGGAAGCGACGTCACGTTTGCCGTGTGACGCGAAAGGAGTTTGTGCAGTTTGACATCGAAAACAAAGTCGGACGGCGTGCTGCGGCACCAGCGCTCGACCATTCTACGGTCGGGGACCGCGTAGAAACTCGAATTCACCTCCACCAACTCGAAGTGCCGCGCGTACCAAGGCAACCGTTCCGTCGCCGGCATCTTCGGCGGATACCACCGTTCGACAAAGCCTGGATCGGACCAACTTGCCGTGCCGACCAGAATGCGGCCTGAGGTCGCGGGTGGTTGACGAGTCACCAAAGAGTGAACGCGCGCCGCAGTGGAAACGCAACCCGCGCCCAGATCCAAACAAGACCACCGACGTTGCAACAGGCTCCAGCGGTAGGATTCGAACCTAACGTTTTACTCTGTAGAGGCTTCGCAGTAACGCATTTGTAACGCCTTTTCGCGAGTTTTCCGGCTGATTTCCGCGGGTCTGCACCCCTTATGGGACCCGCTCCGCGGCGATCCGCGCTTCGAAAAAATCGTCGTCTCGCAAGCGCCGAAAGGTTCACGGTAAGTTATATGGATCGGACGCGCGGATCAAAGGAACCCGCGTTCGTCATGGTGCTCGTTAGGCTGTGCCGGAAACTCACTACACCCATCACGAGATCGAAACGCTCCGTGGCGCCATTGAAAGACTGCCAACCCTTCGCCCCTAACGCCGGTTTTCTGAATTGCATCTCAGCCGCCTTTGGCGCGAGACGGGATGGCTGCGGCGGCAAATTTCAAGGCAGCGTCCGCGCTTTGGGAGGCTCGCCGCAGAGATTTATCGCAACCGAAGGCGAATACCGCTATCAACCGGGCAATGCAATCGCGCTCCTTCTTCGCCGAGCTGAAGCGGCGCAATGTCATCCGCCTGGCGGGACTCTATCTCGTCGGCGCATGGCTGGTCGTGCAAGTGGCCGGAACAGTGCTGCCAATGTTCGGGACACCCGAGTGGCTTCCTCGCACCATCGTCGTTTTGCTGGCGATCGGTTTCGTCCCGGCGCTAATCTTTAGCTGGATCTTCGAGCTGACGCCCGAAGGACTGAAGCGCGACGCGGAGGTGCCGCTCGAGCAGTCGATCGCACCGCAAACCGGGCGACGAATGGACCGCATGATCATCGTGGTCATGGCCTTGGCGCTTGGCTATTTTGCCTTCGACAAATTTGTTCTCACTCCCAGGCGCGAGGCGCTTGTGGCCGGCGCCGCGCCCAGCGAGTCAAAGTCTATCATCAGCGCCAAATCGATCGCGGTGCTGCCGTTCGACAATCTCAGTCGCGATCCCGACAACGCTTACTTCTGCGAAGGAGTGCAGGATGAAATTCTCACACGCTTGGCCAAAGTCGCTGACCTGAAAGTGATTTCGCGCACGTCGACACAACATTTCAAAAGCACGCCGGACAATCTTCCCCAAATCGCAAAGCAACTTGGCGTGGCGCACATTGTCGAAGGGAGCGTGCAGAAGGCGAATAACCAGGTCCGCGTAAATGTGCAATTGATCAATGCGTCGAACGATGCACATCTATGGGCGGAAACCTACGATCGAAAGTTACTCGACACCTTTCAGGTTGAGAGCGACATCGCCGAGAAGATTGCGAGCAAGCTGGCAGCGAAGCTGACCGGCAAGGAAAAGGCCGCGATCAACGCGCGCGGAACTGATAACTCGCAAGCCTATGAGACGTATTTGCGCGCGATCGCGTTGAATAATTCGCAGTCCGACGCCGACAGCGCACGCATGCGTGACCTCTTGCGCGAAGCCGTGCAACTCGATCCGCACTTCGCACAAGCATGGGCATGGCTAGCGGCGAGGGAATCAATCCGCTATTTCTTTCCCGAAGAAAATCCCGCGCAGAAAGAGCGCGCACACAGCGCCGCGGACACGGCATTGCGTCTTGCCCCCGATTCGGCCGACGCACAGGGCTCGATGGGTTTGTATTTTTACTACGTCGAGAAAAATTACGACGAAGCACTGCGCTGGCTCGATCGCGCGAGGGCTGTCGCACCGAACGACGCGAAGTTCATCGGCGCGACCGCGCTGGTGAAACGGCGTCAGGGAAAACTCGATGAAACAATCGTATTGCAGAAACGCGAGGCTGAACTCGACCCACTGAACGTCAACGTCTGGGTAAGCCTGTCCCGCAGCTACCGCGGTCTGCGCGATATGGATCAAGCGCGTGCCATGCTTGACCGGGCTCTGGCGATTTCACCAAACGACGCCAATATCATCGCGTCTAAAGCCGAAACGCACCTGGCCGAAGGCGACGTAGAGAAAAGCTGGGAAATGCTGCGCAATGTAAAATTTGGGCCAGGCGACGACGGCTTTGGTATTCTGCTTAACATAATTCTAGACCGCCGCGATTACGACGAAGCGATTCGCCGGATTAACGCGATGCACGAATCAGGCAACGAACCGGTGCTATTCAGCGCCATTGATCGCGCCGCGCTTGGACTTATACAGCTCGCAAAAGGCGATCGCGCGGCGGCCGAGCCGTTGCTGCATGAAGCAGAACAGAGACTGACTAAACTTCGCGAAGCAAATGAGGGCGGCATTATTGTTCTCGAACAATTGATGCAAGTTCAAGCATGCTTGGGGCGGCGCGATCAAGTGGAGCTGATCGGCGACCAGCTCCGCGCGATGCGGCGCTTCGACAAATGGACCTATCCAATCGCGAACGAAAACATCGCAAGTGCCTACGCCCAGATGGGCGATGCTGACCGCGTGCTTCCACTGCTCGACTCCGTGGTGCACGAGAACTACGCCGGCGCAATCACGCCCGCGTATTTGCGCAACGATCCAATCTACGACCGCATCAGAAAGGATCCGCGGTTTCAAAAATTGGCCAACGCTAATCCGTGAAAATCGACAATTTCTTCGCCGAGCTGAAGCGGCGCAACGTTTACAAGGCCGACGGCGACTACGCCTGCCTGCTCAATACCAAGAGAGGCAGAGCCGACCAGGTGATCGCTAATGGAGTTGTGATCGAAAATGGGGCGCAGTTTGCCTTTGGTCTTGTCGGAAACAAGCCGCTCAATGTGGGCAAGGTCTTCACCATCATCAGTAACACTTCGACAAATCCAATTAGCGGTATCTTTGCCAACCTAGCTGATGGCTCGATCTTGACCCATGGAAAGATCTGGCGGCGATGGGAATGATCTGACGCTGACGGTTGTTCCTTAAGATCAAAATCAAACCATCAATACCAGCCGAACTAAGCGATAACCAATAACATCAAACATTAACAAGAGAACTCATATGAAAATCACAAACATGCTAAACGTTATTAGTGGTATCGCCTTCTACGCCATTGCGACTTACGCGCAAGCACAATGTCCGCAGATTTGCGATACAGATAACACAGCCATCGGCATTGGTGCTTTCGTGAATAATACGAGTGGTTTTCAGAGCGCCGCCGTTGGTTTCGGGGCATTGGGTAGTAACACCACGGGCCTAGGCAACACTGCGGTCGGATATGAAGTCCTTTTCAGTAACACCACGGGCCAAGTTAACACCGGAGTGGGGGGCGGGGCGCTCGGTAACAACCTGACAGGAACCGCCAATACCGCAATAGGGGTAAACGCTTTGGGTGTGAACTTTAGCGGGAATAATAACACGGGGATTGGCTATGACGTGCTGGGATCCTGTAGCGGGAGTAATAACACCGCAACTGGCTACCAAGCGCTTCTCGCAAACACGACGGGAGGCTCCAATACGGCGAGTGGCTACGACGCGCTGTATTCCAACACGACCGGGAGTTTCAACACCGCCAGTGGTCGCGGGGCACTTTATAAAAACACGGCAAGTAATAACACGGCTACGGGTTATCAATCGCTGAACAAGAATACGAGCGGATCAGGCAATACGGCGAACGGCTACCAAGCCCTCCTAAGCAACACTACCGGGGGCAGCAACACGGCAACCGGTTACCAGTCGCTAAACCATAGTACGGGCACGGCCAATACGGCTAATGGCCAAGCGGCGCTTTATAACACTACCACCGGCGGCGAGAATACGGCGGTCGGGAACGCGGCACTGTTTGAGAACACTACTGGCTCGAGCAACATCGCGATCGGCTCGGGCGCCGGCTTCTCCCTTACCACGGGCAGCAACAACATTGACATTGGCAGCGCCGGGGTAGCGGCCGAATCCGCGACCGTTCGTATTGGCATATCCGGAACTCAGACCAATACCTATATCGCAGGGATAAACGGAGTGACGGTGGCCGGAGGCGTAGGTGTCATTATCGATACCAACGGTCACCTCGGCACGGTCGTCTCCTCGGAGCGTTTCAAGGATGCCACCAAGCCGATGGACAAGGCGAGCGAAGCGATTCTCGCGCTCAAGCCGGTTACTTTCCGCTACAAAAAGGAATTGGACCCGCAGTCGATTCCGCAGTTTGGGCTGGTCGCCGAGCAAGTGGAGAAGGTTGATCCCGAGCTAGTGGCCAGAGATAGCGATGGCAAGCCTTATTCCGTTCGCTACGAAGCGGTGAACGCGATGCTGCTTAACGAGTTCCTCAAGGAACATCGCAAGGTTGAGCAACAGGCACACAAGGGCCAAGAACAGGATGCGACGATCGCACAGCTAAGGTCTGACGTGGCGCAGCAACAATCGGCCAACGCTGAGCAGCAGAAAGCGATTGCGGCCCTCACCGTCGCCCTTAAAGCCCAAGCCGCGCAGATCCAGAAGGTGAGCGATCAACTTAGGGCGCAAGGTCCTGCTCCTCGTATGGTGGCTACAATCAAAAAGTGAGATGAGCTTCTGTCGGCTTTCTTTGATTCTTGTGCGGCGGGCCGCATTCCCTCTGCTTTTTCTGGGCGCCGGAAATGGCCCTAGAAATCGCCGGAGGGCGCTGGCTGCGGTCACAACACCCTTTCGACAAATTATGCTTTGTCTTGACCGCGAATTTCACGTCCGACTAGGCTCGCGTTCGCAACTTGGCGGGCCGCGATTACGTGAACATCGATTGGAGACTTCTTTACAGTCTGCTCACCGGTTTTCTCGGCGGGAGTGTCAGCGGAGCGATTGTCGCTCACTGGTTGGCTTGGGGGTCGCGAAAGGCGCGGTCGGAAACGGCTCTTTATCGCCTTCGTCGCACATTGGAAATCTAGGACGGAAAACGAAAATCCAAGGGCGACGGCGAACCAGTTCAACTCCGACGTTGCGGCATTGCAGCGCGAATGGGCTTTGGTTAAGTCCGATTACGGTTCCGAACTTAGAGCTGCGATCGAGCGAATCACCGAAAAAAAAGCCGGACAAGTCGAGTCGCCGGATGGCCGTCGGGAGCTTCTGCTCAACCTTTCGAAGCTGTTGAAGGCTACGGAATCTTAACTCCCAGTGACCACGCGCTCGACGGCCTCGGCTCCATCGAGAACGCGGGCCTCGCCGCCGCTGAATTTTAATCGTTCCGTCGCGTAGCTGATCGCCTTCTCTTTCGCATTCGGGCCGACGTAGAACGGTTCGACGCCCGGCCCTTCAAAGACCTGCCAGCCGCCGCGGTATGGGCGCACTTCAATCGTTCTCATTCAAGGGCAACTATGCCGCTAAAGCGTTATAAACCGGATTATAAAACTGCGGAAGCGGTCCCGGCCCTCGCGTGGCGCAGGCAATCTCGGAAATCCGGGGGAATTGTCTATTGTTTGACCCAGCGCAAATTCCTGAGCGCTTGTAATAGCTCAGGACGCAGCGTCCATTGATCTTCGACTTCGCTGCCGCTGTAAGCGATCAGCGGCCACCAGCGCGGGTCGCCCGGCCCATAGTGACTGGTCGGCGTGAAGTGCATCGCATCTGCAAGAGTGTGCGACAAGTTGCCAATCGAGCGGTTTGCGTAGGCGTCCTTACAGCCAAGCGCGTTCGCCAACGTCTGCTGCGTCAGCGTGTGCCCGGATGCAGCTGCGAAAGCTTTGAAGATTTCAAGCCCGTAAGATGGGATTCCGTAGTTGTCGCGCATCCTGATCAAACCATCTTCGAATTGCGCGACAGTAGCGACTGGCGTCGGGTCCCACGCGTTCATTGATCCTTCAATGGCTTGGGGGTTGGCTTGAATAGCTTCCGCGACTTGCGGTCGTGATGAAGCGTAACGCCCATTTGGGTCAGCGTCTTCTCGATTACGGCTGGAAGTTCAGCCATCGAGTTGAAGCACATCCGCTCGTCGAGCACAGCTTTGATTCCGTGCGACGGATTGGCGACTACGTTCACGATGCCAGCATCCCACGCGTGCTTGCGAATGATTTCACCGGGCGTTTTGGACGCGAGCAGATCGGTCCTGAATTTGATCGAGAGCTTGATTGTGCGGTCTCCATCCTTTGCCATTACTTTTTCCATTTGGTTCTCCTTTCATTCCGGCTTCACCCGCCAGGTTTCGTCTTTTGACCGCTTTGTGCCTTAAAACGCTGTGGCTTCTTACGTAATACTGAATGATCTCGCCATCGTTGGCGACTGCTTTGTGCGTTTCGAGCGGCGACTCCCAATGTCCGCTTTTTCCCGCCGTCTTGCCGAGCGTTTTCATTCGTGGCGCGACAAGCCGAAGCGGACCGGACATGGTAAATCAAACGTGCTGTTCCTACACGAACTTTGGGGCTCTACGCGCCCGCATAGAGCAGAACGATCGGAAGGACCCGGATCGGGGGGATTGAACACCGGAACGAACTTGCCATCGTGCAGCCTTTTAGGGCAGACTTCCCTGTATGGCCGTCGACTGGGACCGCCTGTTTTAGAGAGTTTGATGGGCGTTGCGCGTATTGCGGCAAGGACTTGCTTACCGATCTCGACACATACATGGGCAGCGTGGCCGACCACATCGTGCCCAAGAATGCGGGCGGGTCCGACGACCAGCCAAATCGCGCCTCAATAAGGTGTCGCCCGAGCGAATATGACTACTTCAATGTGCTGCCTGAACTGCCTTGGATATCGCTACAGCCTCGTCCGAAAACTCCTTCGGATGCCGTAGCACAACGGCTTCGAAGCTCATGTCTTTGAGGCCTAGTGCGATCAGGTCCCGGTATCCGACCGAGTCGCCTTTGCGCCTTACCGTGCGCTCGACGGTTTCCTTGATGCCCCATCGGTTGATCATTTGATGGATACGGTTTGCGCGGTAAGACTTTACGTTTAGTCGCTTAGCCTTCGCGTGCTCGTAAGCATAAATCCCGGCCCAGAACTCTCGCTCAACGCCCGTGCTAACGCCGCTTTTCATGGCCTTTAGGTGGAACGCTCGCCTGTAAGCGGCCGCTGCCAGATCATGTCGGCCACGGCCTTCCATGACCTTCGCGTGCAGCAAGCACTCCTCTGGCGTCTGCAATATGTGGCTCATGTCTTCGCTTCTTTTCATAACTCTTTCCTTTGTCCTGACTTCACCCGTCAGTGGCTCTGCTAGTTGCGTGGTAACTCCGACCGTTGTCCTGATTTCAGGACGACGTGTCAACCGCAACAAGACCGCCGCTTTAACTCGCTTCCGCTTGCGCGGAAATCGGAATCACGTTCTGCGGCTCGTCGAGCGTTAGCAAGGCTGCCATCCGCTGCGAGTGAACGGGGCGAACATGCGAATACGTTTGGAGGATGAGTTTGCCTCCGTCGCGGTGGCCTTGAAATTCTGCAATCGTCCGGATGTCGATCCCCTTCTCGATGCAGCGGGTAACAAAAAGGCGGCGGAACGACCGATGACGCGCCTGCTGACCGAAAAGCGGCCGCCAAACCTGTGCGTGATCTGTGAAGCGTTGCTCAACTATCGGCATCTCGCAGGAATATGAGGGCCGGCGACCGCTTTGCAGCTCAGGACGAATCGTGATCACGGGGACAAGGACAGAAGTAAATCAAATCATTGGGCGTCCGCGATGATGCTGCGAAAAAGACCCCGCCGTCGTCAAACGCCTAAACTTCGCCCATTAGTTGGGGTGCTTTCGGCGCGTTATCCTCCAAGAAATGCTCGCCTAATCCATTCTGTTAGGCCATGTCTTCGGACTGAATAACCCCGCAGTGTGTCGGATAATTCATCCTTGCTCATTCGCCCAGTCGCCAGCCTCATCATCCAGGCAGTGATATTCTCTGCGGACGTTTCCACCTGGTAACCGTTGCCTCTTAGAAAACCAAGGGCGCATTGGAGCGCCGTCCGCTTATTGCCATCGAAAAACGGCTGGTTCTGCGAGATGTGAAATGCATACGTTGCCGCGAGGTCGAAAACATTGGCGCTTTCGTCATACAGATAAGAATTCAGCGGAGCGCTGACCGCAGATTCGAGCAACGCGCGATCCCGAACGCCATCGACTCCACCGAAGGCGTAAATTTGCTCGGCGTGATATTCTAAAACGTCCTCAACTGAAACAAACAGCGGGACGGAATCCACCCGGGCGGACTTTATTTAGCGAGAGCCCGAAACGCGCTAGCGTATTTCTTCACGGCCCATTTGCCAGCGCTCTGTGCCTTGGTGTGGCTCATGTAGCGGATCTTGTCGGACTTTACCGCCCCGGCGACGATCCTGCGAGGCTTGCCTGACCGACCGCTCATTGTTGTTGCTGCCTTGCTGCTCATTGTGGCGTTCCCTTGAATTAAGTGCGCACATAACCCAATTGTTGTCGAGAGACAATTCCGCTTAGCCCGCACCGCTACGGCTTAATAGCCAACAAGGCAGCGTCGGATCCTCCAACGAAGTTGTGAACATCGGTCCGACGGTGTGCTTCGCGCTGGTGAGAAAATGCCTAATTCAGACCAGAAATCAGAACACTTCCGCCGATTTCAACCGTGTTCGCCGATACCAGTCGACGCTACGACCTTTGTCTTGACCTGCGGGCCGCGTGCCTAACGAGGCGCTCGCTCGTAAAGCTCCGCGGTCTTGAAAGAAAGGTAGCCACTGTCAGTGCCTCCTGCGACGAGCACCTTGCCGTTGGGCAGCAACGTCGCCGTGTGGCCCTGGCGTGCGGCGTGCAGGCTGCCGGTCGCTACAAAAGCAAACGGAGCGCCCTCACAAGGGCGCACGAGCGTCAACCCCGCACCGAGAAACAGCAGCGGGAACGCAATCCGCCGCGCAAAAATCGAGCTGGCCGGACGAAGTCCAGCAACCAGGCAATGCAATGTTTTCATAGTTTTAACTCCATGTTTCTTCATCTAGCTCCAGCTCCGCCTGCAACCAGGGATCATCCGAGGGGGAGTTTGAGAGTTGCTGGCACTTCTAGCGGCTTTCGCCGGTGGCCACGGCGATCAGGCGTTTGCGCTCGGGTGGGCAAGACAACTTTAGTCGAGGTATGTAATAGACCCTTGCGTCCTCCCGGCGGGCCTACTGCCCTCTTAGAACCTCCTTGAAGGTGGTGGCGATCCGCACTTCATCAAAGGCGTAGGCGCCGTTGTTATTGCCCACATTGATTCGGATCTGACCGATGCTAAAAAATGGCACCCCCAACGTTGCATCCGGCGGCGGCAGTTCGGTCGCATGAGGGGGTGGATTAACCCACAGACTTTGCACCAAGGTTCGAAAATCGATTTTCACCACCAGCCAGTCCGCCGTCGTGCCCGGCGAGAAAGCCGTCAGCGCCTTCTGCCCGTTGTTGTTATCTATTCCGTAAGCACCTGTGTTGGCGATCAGGCCATAGCCGGAAAAGGAGTCGCCGATCCCCAGGACCGCGTAACCTGAAGTGCCCGCGTTCAGGTTCTGTATCAGAAAGCCGATCCACACAACCCCCTTATGAACGATCGCGAGATTCGCAACCGCCTCGTCTCCAAACGTTCCGATATCGCTGAAGGTTGTCGCACCCCCAGCAGAGAAAACGTGCCGGGAGCTTAGGCCGAGCGGAACAACCTGCGGGTTTGCGCCCGCGAACGCGGTCCATCCACTCTGTCCGGGAGGACTACCGGAGGGCGGACCATCACCCGAAAGAGGCCCAGCAGGATATTGGAAACTGTCGGAGAAAAGCAGTTCACCCCGAGCGGTAGACATGCCGAACGTTAGACTCATCGCCGCACCAAGCGCGGCGAGCAAGAGATACTGGGCGGACTGTCGTTTGATCGTTGTTGTTTTCATAAGCTCATCTTTACCAATCTACTACGAGAACCGAGACGCGAAGTTTCCAAATAATTTCCATATGTGCGAAGCAGCGGGCGTGTCGAAACTTGGACTAGGCCGCTGGTTGCAGCGAATCCCGATGGTTAGTCGGACCACCGTTGAGGGATTTTCTTTTCGCAATCGCCAATGCCGGCTTTGGGGCCAATCTTTTGCAGTGCGATGCGCGCGTGGATCAATTCGGCGTAGCAACTCGCGCAGACTGGTCCGACATGAGGATCTCTACAATCCGCGGACGCTTAAATGGCCTTTGCCGTTTGAGTCGCTGGGGCGAATTGCTGCTAAGGCGCGGCAGACAAGGGGCCGGATGTCATTTTAATTGAAGCGATCAGGGGAAACTGGCGCCGGTGTGACGACCTGGATAACCATTGGCTTTAGCGCTTTGCCGTCTGGTCCGGATGTTTCGATCTTGGAAGGTGGCGAACCGTAGGCGTATTCTATGAAGGCTATTTGCAGGGACGGCTGTTTGCTCCTTGCCCATGAACGGAGGATAGCGACAGCCGTCGTGATCTCGTTGCCTTGATTGTCGGTTGTTGTCTCGTGCGCGATGGCTTGGGCGAGTTTCCGAAGCTCGTCGTAGCTGCGCGGCCGGCCTTTACGGTTGATCCGCGGATCGCCTTTAACGAATGGCCTGAGCCCGCGTGTTCGGCTGCTCTGTTTCGACATTGTATAACTGCGCTTCTCAGAGGTTGCGCTCGTGCCCGCGTTTGGCGCGAAAACAGGAAGCGAGCACGTCTCTGCGGATACTTGGCGGCGCATGTGCGAATGAACATAACGGCTTTCGAGTGATTGCAAGTCAAAAACTGCTAGGGGCGCCGCGAACCGGTTCGCTGCCGTATGTTCTTGCCGACGGATCGTTGGGCAAGAGAGGCGAATGGCTGGTAAAGCGGCGCCGGCTAGGGAGAGCGAGATTATGAAGCCGACCCCATGCTGAGCCCAAGTCGGCTCTTGACCGCTGCCACCCAAAGAGAGTTCGAGGATTTCAAAGCAGGATGAGGCGGGCTGCATATCGCGCCGCCCGTTCCGGGATTGATTTCCCACCGCCGATCCGGTAATCTCCGCGACCATGCCCCGTCATTCCTCACCAACTCCCGGCGGCCACAGCTTCCGCCTCGCTCTCGCCGCGGTCGCTCTCGCCTTCACCGCCTGGCTGCCCCAACCGGCCAGCGCCGGCTCCGCCGGCACGATGATCGTCCCGCGCTACAACCACACCGGCACCCTGCTGTCCGATGGCCGCGTCCTGGTGGCGGGAGGTTTCACCCAGATGGGCGCTGACTTCCCGACGACGGCCACTTGCGAGATTTACGACCCCGCGTCCAACTCCTGGACGGCGACGGGAACAATGCACGAAGCCCGGGAGAACCACGCCGCAATTCTGCTCGCCGACGGTCGAGTCCTGGTCGCCGGCGGCGTGGGGGACGCCGGGTTCCCGCTGAAGTCATCCGAAGTTTACAACCCCGCCACCGGAAAGTGGCTCCAGGCCGGCCCGATGCTCATCACGCGCGAGTCGCCGAAGCTCGCCCTCCTCCCCGACGGCCAGGTCCTCGTCGCCGGCGGCCCCCCCCAGAAAGACAGATACTGCGAGGTCTTTAATCCCGCCATCGGCAAGTGGACCGACACCGGCGACTTGATTGTCGGCCGCCCTTCCTATGAGATGACCCGCCTGGAGGACGGCCGCGTCCTCCTCGCCGGGGGGGATCTCGGCGTCGCGGGGGAGGAACGCTTCGACACCGAGACCTACGATCCCGCCACCGGCACTTGGAGGCAAACGGCCCGGATCAACCGCGGCCGCGACCAACACGAACAGCTGCGCCTCGCGGACGGTCGCGTGCTCGCCGCTGGCGGCTTCGTCAACAAGGTAAGGGACCGCAGCGTCACCCGGATCTGCGAGGCCTTCGACCCAGCCGCTAATGTCTGGACCTTGACCCATCCGCTGGTCGTACCGCGCGTTTACTTCACCGCCAATCTCCTGCCCAACGGGAACGTCTACGCCGTCGGCGGCAGCGATGACGGCGTGGAAGCGCTCGCCAGCATCGAGGAGTTCGAGCCAATCGTCGGCCGCTGGCACCTGCTCGCCACCACCCTCGAGCATCCCCGCTTCGCCCACACCGCGACCACCCTGCTCGACGGCAGCGTCCTCGTCGCCGGCGGCATCGCCAACGAGCAGATCGTCGCCGAAGCCGAGATCTTCGTCACACCGAAGTAAACGGCGGAAGACCACCCGCGCCGGAGGCAGATGGGTTCGTTAACGGCAAGCAGGCTCCAAAGCTGACGCATTTACTCCCTCGTCGTCCGCTACCGCCCTAACCAAGCGACGGAAGCTGACCGCGAACCGTTCTGCGCCCACTTTTGAGATGACCGCCACACTTCTACTTCCGGCGACGCGCGGTCTAATCCGCCGTCGCTCATCTTGGTCTCGTTAGGCGTCGCTACCCAAACCCAAATCGAATTCACGATGGCAGACCACAATCCCACTGAACATCACCAGCGAGCATTCAAGATTGGATGGCGAGCGGCAGTCAAGGTTCATTTGAGGCGTCTACTGAAAAGCATCTGGATTAGATATGATGGAATCAAATATTTTCTGCAGCTGATGAGATCTATAATGAAGGGTTCTTAGTAAGTCAGATCTGTTCTCCGTAAACCTGCATTCCGGCGCAGGTGGAACGCCAACCTCGCTCGTGAAGCAACTCTCAGCGGCTTCGCCCAAATGTTCCCGTAGATAGATGCAAGTGTCTAGTTCCCAGTTGCGCACATTTTCCGTTGGCGGTTGAGACTCCGTGTCATTACACACGCGAACCATCTTTTGCACTACATCTAGCTTTCGTCCTAGATTAGCCAAGAGTTCTCTCCGTTTAGCTCTGTCGCTTAACAGTTCCTCTTTTGTGGCGATCTCATACTTGAGACGCTTATAGACGAAAAAGGGCGAAATTATCCAACGAATCAGCAATACGCTAGCGCCTGCCGCAACCGGAATCACACCTTGCACTAAAAGGCTTATCCGCTCTGAAACGTGCTGCTTCGCCCAGTTCGGCCAACATACAGCGATAAGTGATACGATCGCCCCGGCGGCGAGTGAGGCCCATCCACATACGGCTCCTGGCCCTCCGTTAGCCGCCCACCGCAGGCGCGCCCAGAAAAATTCTCTGATCAATCGCTTGGGAGTGACTCTTGGCTTAGGTAATAGCTCCACAGAGCGTGTTTACACGACACCATGTTTCGTTAAAGGATAATCCCGAGTTAATTGTGATTGGCGCGATTCGCCAGACCTTGCTTCGGCGACTCGGTATTGATGGCCGCGGCGTCAACAACTCGGATTTCCAACGAGCGTCGAGCGGGGCACCCCAAACAATTCCGCTTCACACCTGCCGAATGATTCGGCAGAATCGCCTCGTGCAGCCTTTGAAACGGCTTCCCCAGGCGGTGGAGCGAGCGGCCACCCGCTACGCGTTCACGATCTGCATGGCTGCAACTTATTCGCTGCGGTTTCGCTCGCTCTCGGTGGCCGTCGCTCACTTTCGTCTGGTTAGTTTCTATCCTCTGCACTGCTGTAGGTCGCATTTATGAATCAACAAAAAGAATCACACGTTCATCGAACGCGCCTCAATTCGGCATATCCAGCATTTCGCGGCCTCATCAACTTTTGCGTTGCTTTGGCTTACGTGATCGCGCTACTTGAAGCACTTATCTCGCTGGCGTTCTTGCCCCGGGCTTGGTATTTCACTTTGGCGGGCTTCCTTATCGCAGCTCTTTCTGCCTTAGTCGCGAGAGCGGCGCAGGAGGTGGCGTTTATGCTCGCGGATATCGCCGACCGCACGCTTGATTTTCACGCGTTGTCGAGCAGCCAAAGACCGCCCGACGTTGTGTCAACCAAGACCTAACCCAAGCGACTGGCGTGAAACACTAAGCAGAGGAAATTATTATGGCATTTCAAACACCGATTACTGTCAAAGAGGCGCTCGAGAACATTGACCAGAAGCGATACCTATTGCCTGCGATCCAGCGCGAGGTGGTTTGGAATGTCGAACAAATTGAGCGGCTGTTTGATTCATTGCTGCGTGATTACCCCATTGGCTCGTTTCTGTTCTGGCATGTGGAGCGGAAGAATGCGGACAATTTTCAGTTCTACGAGTTCATGCGGGAATATCACGAGCGCGATAACAGTCACAATCGCAAGGCCAATGTCAGCGGGCGGGACGATGTGACCGGTATTCTCGACGGACAGCAGCGACTGACCTCTCTCTACTTGGGCTTGAAGGGCTCATATGCCTATAAGGAATTACGAAAACGTCGGGACAATCCCAACGCCTTTCCCAAACGTCGGCTTTACCTGAGTCTGCTCGCCTTGGCCAATAATGATGAAGGAGACATGATTTACAACTTCGCCTTTCTGACGGACGAAGAAAAGGAATCGCAGCAAGACACCTTCTGGTTTCAAGTCGGCGATATTTTGGACATCAAAAACCAGGCGGGGGTGAACAAATTCCTGATTCAGAACAAACTGATGAACCGCCCTGGGGAACAGGCGGAATTTGCGAATGAGACGCTATTCAAGCTGTGGTCAGTTGTTCATGAGTCACGGGTGATCAACTATTTCTTGGAGAAGGACCAAAGCCTGGACAAGGTCCTGAACATTTTCATCCGGGTCAATAGCGGGGGAACGATCCTCAGCTACTCAGACCTTTTGCTGTCCATCGCCACGGCTCAATGGAAGCAGTTGGATGCGCGCGAGGAAATCAACGGCTTTGTGGACGAACTGAATGCGATCGGGAGCGGGTTCAATTTCGACAAGGATTTCATCTTGAAAAGCTGTCTGGTCCTTGGCGATTTCAATGAGATCGCCTTCAAAGTAGACAACTTCAACAAGTCGAACATGCTGAAAATCGAGAACGAGTGGGATGACATCGCTTCCGCGCTGCGGCATGCGGTCACTTTGATTTCATCATTCGGCTACAATCGGGATCGGTTGACCTCTAACAATGCTGTCATCCCAATCGCTTACTACCTGCTGAAAAAAGAAATCCCGAACAACTATGTTGAGGCCAACAAGTTCAGGGAAGACCGTGAGGTTGTGCGGCTCTGGCTCATCCTTTCGTTGGTGAAGCGGGCTTTCGGAGGCCATCCTGACACCGTGCTGCTCCCAATCCGTCAGATCCTTCGCAAGCAAAAGGGCACATTCCCGCTGGATGAAATCAAAGATAAATTCAGAGGCACGACCAAGTCGCTGCAAGTGACCGAAGACGACATAGAGAATCTGGTGCTATCGCGGTATGGCCAGGGTTACACCTTCTCCACGCTTTCGCTGCTGTATCCGACGCTGGATTATCGGAACAAATTCCACATTGACCACATCTTCGCTCGCAGCCTCTTCACCCGAACTAAACTGGCAAAACGCGGTATCCCAGAAGGGGACGTGGATTTCTACATGGAATCGATGGATAGGCTGCCGAATCTCCAACTGTTGGAAGGCATCCCCAATCAGGAGAAAAGCGATTCTGAGTTTGAAAACTGGTTGAAGAAGACTTGCGCTGGCAAGCCCGCCCGAGCCGATTTTTGTGCCAAGCACTTTATTCCCGATTGCGCCCTGTCCTTGGAAAACTTCCAAGGGTTTTTTGAGGAGCGGAAAACGCTACTGAAACAGAAGCTCGCTGAGATTCTGCATGTATAACTATAGCCGCTCATTTGAAGTTGACCGATACAAAAGAATCACGAGGGCAAGGAAGATAACGCTGCTTTTAGTTAGTAACGAAAATCTCCATCCCGAGCGCGCTATCGACTTTCCGCTGACGCCCTGAGGGGAGAACTAGAAACGAGAGACACTTGGCTCGTTTCGTAATTTGGACCCGGATGCATGGGCCGGCCGTCATTTTAATTGAAACGATCAGCGGAAACTGGAGCCGTTTTGACGATCTGGATAACCATTGGCTTTAGCACTTTGCCGTCCGGTCCGGATGTTTCGATCTTGGAAGGTGGCGAACCGTAGGCGTATTCTATGAAAGCTATTTGCAGGGACGGCTGTTTGCTCCTTGCCCATGAACGGAGGATGGCGTCGGCGACCGTTAAAACGTTGCCGTTATTATCCTTTAATTCCTCGTGCGCGATCGATTGCGCCAGTTTGCGGAGCTCGTCGAACGAGCGCGGCCGGCCTTTGCGGTTTAGGCGCGCATCGCCTTTGACGAATCCCTTGCCAGTGATGCCGCCCGGTTGTTTCCGCGTTGTATAACTGTGGTGTTCCGCGCTCATGTAGTGTTCCGTTTTTCCAGCGTGCTCTGGTAGTGCCACTCGTTCGTGCGCCGGGTGGCGAAGCTTCCGACGCTAACTTTTTTCAAGATGCGGAAAGGCCCGTCCTCAGCCGCGAGACTTTCAAGCCAATAAGCCACCGTCCTCTGCGGAGTTTCGAGCAACGGCTCCGCATCGCGTGAGCCAAGATAAAACGGGTGCGGATTGTTGATGCGCTGAAGCTGAAAGCAGAGCGCGACAAGTAGCTGCATCTTTTCGTGCATCGGCGGTTCATAGTCGGCAAGAGCGTCGGCTGGCAGCGGCTCGCTTTGTGCCAATCTCCATGCCGCCGCGAGTGCCGTTTCATCGTCGGCAAACTTTCGCCGCTCACAATCGCCACGCCATTTCGTGAGGTAAGCGTAATAATCCATCGCCGGGTCAACGTAATCTTCCGAATGCTCCCACCAGGCTTTGAATATCGCCGTTTTCTCTGCGTTCGTTGTCGCTCGGCCTTCGTGTTTCTCGAATGTCCTCATGCGTCCGGCCATTGCCCAAAGCAGGCTGTCGCTCTGGTGTCTCTCCGTTGGAATGAAGTCTGAAACGTCAACCAAGACACCCTCAACGCATACGACATGAGAGAGCTTGTGAGAGCATGAGAGAGCTGTGTGGCTGTGTGCAATGGTCAGCTTTGCTTTTGGCGAACGCAGACCTTCAGGCCACACGATGTCCGCAAACGCGATACGCACCGACTCGGCTTCAACGATGAAAGAATACTCCCGACCGCTCGGGTGCGCGCCGCTGATAATGGTCTGACTTCCGTTCGCTCTCCACTCTCCAACATGTTCGCCTTTCGGGTGCTCTGCCATTGGCAGGGTCTTGATGGAAAAACTTGCTGGATAGTCGCCATTGATCCGCACCCAGACTTGTCCGCCTCTGGCGCCACGAGTGCGGAGCGTGATTTGCAAAGCGGGATTCGCTTTGAGAAATCGTTCCATCCATTCGTCGGAGTCGAAGTCGATCGAGCACAGGCCATTTGATTTTCTGCCAAGTGCAACGCCGATGTTTCCTGCGTCCAACTCGCGCAGATAGTCGGCGTCTCGCATCTGGCCAAGCGTGCGGTGGCCCCACTTCTTTTTTGTGCCTTTCGAGCCACGCGGCCACGGCAGCATGAGCGCATCCAGGCCAAGCAAGCCACGAAGATGGGCCACCCTCGCGGGAGTCGGCGGATGATCGCCGTTGCCATTTGCTTCGACCTTCTGTAAAGCTTTCACCGTTCTCGATTCACAAAAGTCGTTCCCAAACTTGGCAGCGCGGGACCGGCTTTTTTTCTTGGTGTTAGGTCTTGCCCGCCGTCTCCACCTTGCGGTGAGGTTTCGTGCTCATGGCCCTTAGCTCACGCTGCGAACTTCGAACTTCTCGAGCGCCGCGCGGACTTTTTGCGGATCAAAAAAAATCATGCGATGTCCGACCTTGAGGAATGGGATTTTCCTCTGGTGAATCCAGGTCTGAATCGTTCGCACTGGCACGCCGATCTCTGCGCTCAGGCCGTTAAGCCTTACCAATTGGCTTCGAATCATACCGAAGCCTACGAGCACACTCCCACGCAGTCGCATGCTATAAGACGCGTTTAGCGCCTTGTAACGCTTTTCTGCAGAATCTGCCCTATGGTGCGAGGAAGGCTTTCCCTCGTGTGAGTGTAACCTATTTTTGCAGAGTTTTTTTGCGCTGGCGGCAAGAGCGCGTCCTGGCCCTTCCCTTCCTGCGCTTCCAAGATTTGCGAATGTCTTCGGTGCAACCGAAATCCTTCGCCCTCGGATGTCCGATCTCTACAAGCCATCCTACAAGCGTCTCAGCCATCCAGCAGGCTCTGAGTGCCTGCTGATGGGCCTGTAATAACTCGGCGAACTTCTCTGGCTCCATGACCCGGTCGCGCCACTCACATTGAGCCATTGCGCCGTCTGCTTGTGCCGACCACACGGCTTCGCTCAACTCAGATTCATCAGGGACCATGGCGCGCGCGCGAATAATCAGTCTATCCACACGCTCTTTGAGCCGCAGTTTTGGATACAGCCTGTTCACTCGCTTAAATGTTTTCCAAGGCGGGAAACCATGGCCGACCCCGCTACGCTCTGCGAGAACAGTCACGTCGGCCTGAATCTGCCGCAGTAACCCGTGCGTCGGCCAAAAACCGAGGTCGAAAGAACCTAAAAACCCGTGCGTAAAGAGCGAACCCATGAAGCGCATGGAGGAATGCGACAAGCGATGATCGGAGTTAACCCTGTCGTTGCAATAAAATTCCAGGATCTCAAGATTGCGCTCCAACAACGTGCGCTCGATTGGCTTCGCGGTCTTCATGACAGCGCCACGATCTTCGCCGCGGCTTCCACCGATGGCGCAATCTTCCAGTAACGCGCGGCGTCTTTGGGCTTCACCAATTCGCGGTAGCTGGCGAAAAGCTGGTTCGTGTTGTAATGCCCGAGCTGCAACGCCGTGGCCGCTGCGTTTTTGTGCGCGGCCAAGTGGTAAGAGGCGAACGAATGGCGCGCCGCATTGCGCGGCCACTTCTTGATGCCCGCGGCATTTCTGGCGCGATCCAGAAACGCCCGCGCTGCTTGCGGTGTCACCGGCCCGGTGCGTTTCGCCAGCGGTCTAAGCCACGCCACAAGGTTCTCGCTCAACTCCACGATGCGCCGTGCTCGGGTCTTGGCCTTGTGGCTCTTTACTTCAATCGTGCCCTCAGCGAGGTCGATCTCGCTCCAATCCAGCTTTTCGATCTCAGCCCTGCGCAGACCGGCGAAAAGACCGATGGCAAGATACGGCACGATGTCCGGCTCCGCGCTGGAAAGCAGCGCGCTTGCCTGGTTCACCGTCAAGATGCCCGGTGCGGGTTCGTCGAACTGCGGAAGCTCGAGACGGTCAAGCGGGTTCGCCGTGCAAAAGCCGTTCCGTGCGCAGAATGAAAACCAGCCGTGCAAATCGCGTTGAACATTCTTCCGCGTGCGCAAAGCCCATTCCTGCGATTCGAGCCAAGCTGCAATCTCACTGCTGCCGATCTCATGGAGCGCACGCTCGCCAAACGTGCGGCCAAAGTTTTCGAGAATTGATTTCTGAATTCTCAGATATACCGGCCTTCGCCCGGCCTTCGCCTTTGCCGTCAAGAAGTCGGCAACGGCAGCGGTCACTGTGCGCGTGCCGCCGCTCGGCTTGGCGTGCCGCATGAAAAACTCCGTCGCCTCGGTGATCGTGGCGTCTACCGCGGCCAACTTTTTTGCGCAGCGCAGTGCCTCGGCACGCAACGCGCCCGGCATGGAAGCGAGCTTCGCACCGTGGTTGGCGTGCTCCGCCTCTTTCTGCCGCGCGAACGTCTGCCCTTCTGTCTTGGTGACAAAGAATCGACTCTTGCGCCCGCCGTTGTCGCTGAAGAACACGCGCCATTTGTAACGTGGGTGCCTGGTCTTGCTGACGATTGGCTTTCTCATGCCCGCCACTGTAACGCGAGTGTAACGTGAATTGCCAGCAAAATGCGTTACAATGCGTTACTTTCAGGAACAATGAGGAGCGGCGAGAAAGGCGCTTTTTCCCTCTAGAGAGGCCGATTTCAGAGGTTTGGAAATGGCTCCAGCGGTAGGATTCGAACCTACGACCAATCGGTTAACAGCCGACCGCTCTACCACTGAGCTACGCTGGATTAAATCCATGTTATCAAGCACTTGCACACTAAATGCAACCGCTCGAATTTTGTTGTTGATACTGAAATCTGATACTGGCACTCTGATTGCATGCGATTACAACAGAACCAGTTGAGATCCGATGTGATTCTAAAAAAAGTCGCGACAGGTCTCTACAGATCCTCGGTATCGGGCACCTACTTTGCCCACGTCCGCATTAACGGCAAGCTGTTTCGCGATTCGCTTGAAACCAGCGACCGCAAGCTAGCAGACCGTCGCCTGCGCGATTTTCGCGCGTCGAAATCCAAGATCGATAACAAAGCGGGAAAAATCACGGTCGGCGCACTCTGCGATAAATACGCGAACACGTTGAGTCAGCTATCCCGCAGCTCGCTCAAAGCGAAGAACGGCATTCTGGCGCGTCTAAAGGATGAATGGCCGGAAGGCGAGGAACACTCCGTTTCCGCTATTAAGCCATCGCATTGCGACGCATGGTTGGCGAAACAGTCGAAGCGCGTCGGTCGCTCACACTTTAATGCGTACATCCAGCTCCTGCGTGCGCTCTTCGAGTTCGCAGTACGTGACCGCATAATTTCCGAGAATCCGTCCGCGCATCTGAAGTATCTCAAGCGAGAAAAACCGATTCGGCTTACTCCGTCGTGGGAAGAGTTCCAAGCAATCGTACAGGATATTCGTAGTCAGCCGTTCAATGCTGACGCGGAGGAGAGCGCAGATTTTGTTGAGTTCATCGGACTCGCTGGACTGGGCCAAGCGGAGGCAAGCGCACTCACCTGGCATGATGTTGATTTCGACCGCGGCCGGCTCATTACTTTTCGACATAAGACGCGCACAGGGTTCGCAATCCCTATGTATCCGCAGGTGCGGCCGCTCCTTGAACGCCTAAAGGCGCGTAGGAGCGCCGAGAACAATGGACGGGTGTTTCGCATCAAAGACGCCAAGAAAGCGATTTCTGGGGCTTGCAGGCGCTTAGGATTGCCGAATTACGGCCACCGCTCATTCCGCCGGATGTTCATTACTCGGGCAATCGAAAACGGAGTGGACGTAAAAGTGATTGCCGAATGGCAAGGCCATCGGGACGGCGGGAAGTTGATCCTGGATACGTATTCGCATGTTAACCCTGTGCACTCGCTCCGAATGGCGCAGTTAATGACAATTGATGAGCCGGGGAACATTGTGCGCTTGAGCGCAGTATCATGAGCTTCCTCTACGAGCGAGATCGCGGCGCAGCTAAATGGAGGCACATATTAGCACTCTGCGAAAAGCACGATGGCGCGCTTGAGGAAATTGTTTTCCCGAAAAGACATAAAACTGATGCAAGCTGTCGCGTGCGGAGGTCCGTGTTATCCGACCTCTGGATGGACGACTGGAACATTCGCGACCTCATGATGATTTGCCCGCTTTCTGAAAGGGCAATTCGGCGAGCCGTGAACATGGGTTAGGATCTAAGCGCCTGTTGTTCTTCATAGGAAGAAAGCACAAATGTGCCTGAAGTGCCTGATCAGCACTTTCAAGCTGCTTATAACGGTGGTCGCCAATGCGATCACAACCTAACGAAAATCAAAGACAACCATATCCCCCAGGCGGACTAAAACTGAAAGCGGCCTGCGCTTACCTGGGCGGAATAAGTGAGATCACGCTCCGACGGCTAATCAAGCGCGGATTGATAAAGCCTAACCGGGCACTGCGTCACATATTGATAGCCGTCGCCGAGCTTGATCGCTTTCTCGCGGAGGGTCAGCGATGATGGCAATCCAAGCTGCTAAAGCGCACTGCGCCAATTATCGACCGGACGGCTCGTGCCTCGGCATCTATTACAGAGACGATCTAAACATCGATACACGGAAGTATCTACCTTGCGGGAGGTGTCTTTTAGCGGAGGACAAACGCTGTGCCTACTTCTGAGAACGCACTGAAGTTCTTTGTGGGAGTGCGCTGGCCGAAAGGCGTGATTTGCCCGACCTGCGGTTCCAGTAAAGTGACGTTCCTTGCGAACGCCGGACTCTGGAAGTGCAAAACGGTGCATCCGCGCCAAACGGATTCGGTTGGCCATGCACAACGGCAGTATTTCCAAGATGAGCGGCACTTGCGAGGCTGACGAAACCTATATCGGGGCAAAGGCTCGCTACATGCACAAGAGCAAGCGAACCGGCGTCGGCCATGCCGGACTCAGGAAAACCGCTGTGCAAGGCATTCTGGAGCGCACCACGCCTGCTAGAGTCCGCGCCACGCTCGGCAAGATTGGCTCTCTGATAGGGATCGAGGCGTGCTCGAAGCAGCAGCTTGCTTTGTGGCGCTCATCAGTGCGGAGGGCCGAACTTCGAACCGCACTTCACTTCAAACACTTCGACGATCTCAGTGGTAATTAGAGATTGACGTCGTTGAGCCAACCCGATAGGATCGTGAGCGCTCCGGTCATCTGTTTTTGCGCGACCTAGCGAAAGGGATGCGGGTGTTGTACGGATGCCCGGAGCACTTAACGCCACAGTAAACTCAGTGCGGATAGAGCGTGGTGGCGTCGGTGCCGAGGTCCAAAAGCTCGCATCGCCGGCTTCAGCTGATGCTGCCATTATTGGCATCACGCAGGGTTAGCCAGCAGATGGCGCGTCCCAAGTGAATTTCTTCACCCTTTCCGCCTGGGCCAAAGATGAGAACGCGATTCTTTGTGTGCAACGTTAAATCAATTGCTGAATCCGAAATGTTTGTATTACGATCGTCGGGAATGGACCAGACTGAGGACGATCTAAACCGAGCGTTACGGACGATGAAGCGCTCGCTTAATACTCTAGAGGGTGTCACAATATCGCCAGAGGAAGCGACCAAGGTGCTTTTTGGGGCGGTCAATCAGCTTGTATTTTTGGTGGAGAAATTGATTGAGGAGCGGGCAAACACCCAAAAGCCGACGTAGGTTTTCTCTACTCAATCAGGCCTAACACTCCGCCGCTTTATCCCACGCCCCGCAAACACCTCCACAAACGGGAGGCCGTTAGCGTCGTTCCTCGCGCGCGTGATTGTGTCAAAATTACCTCTGAGTTTCCGAAGTAAATGGAAACTCAACGCGCTCGCGCGCGCGCGAGGACCGGCTTCCGAGGCCGCTCAGTAAGTTGCCGGAAAGGAAGCACTAGACATTTCCGGCAGCGCGCAGCTACGGGACATCTGCCTTGCGGCGGCTCGTATATTCGGATGGGACGGCAAGCCGCAAACCGAAGTTAATATCACTAACCAAATGGGTGTGGTTTGCGACGAGGACACACGACACACGGCGCAGGCTCAACACAACCGCCGCATAATACCTCAGCGCGAACGCCAAACCGTTTTAGCCGCACTTATGGAATCTTCGGCATGGCCAGGGGCAAACGCGGTCTTTGCGATCCGAAGCGCTGGTCTAGCTGTTCCAAAGCAGCAACGCGCTGCCGGATCATCACAAGCCTTTGCGTGCTATTTGTTGGGATTGCTTTCGTCGCCGCATGCGCCCCTAATGTCAGAGCTTACAGCTGTATTTTGTTCAGGGGGCTTGGCGACCGGAACGCTGAAAGAAGTTCCTATGTCTTTGCCCATTTTCCTAGTCGGAGAATTAATCGCTTTAATGCGCCACTAAATGAATCATGTGGAAAGCAATAGTCCGAATCCGGCGCGTGTGTGTACCGCGTGCAGATTGGGTGTGCGCATCTATAGGATTTTGCAATTGGATCCCATCGGCTCATTGCCTCCTTGTATCTTGCTGCTACTTTTGTGGCAGCTGCTCCCTGCGGCGGCGTATTCGTTTCAGTGTTTCTTCTCATTTCATTCACACCTCCGGCGGCTAGGCCAATGACGCTCTTGAAGGCTGGCCATACCCGGACCCGCAATCTGCAGCGATTCTCTCGACAATGTTCTCGCCGGACTCATCGAAGACGTGAATCTCGCCACGACAGCCGCCAAAACGTGAATTGCGCGCATAATCAATCGCCTTCTGCTTTCCGTTAGGGCCGGGAAACGCTGGCTCAACGCCTGGTGCCTCATATGCTTTGCAAGAGCCGCCGAACTTCGTTGAAGGACGAATTTCGATCAGTGTCATGCGACCGCAGCTACGGTGCCACCGTCAGAGTAAGATCATTCCCGTCGCCGCCTTCGTAATTGGCTTGGAAGTTAACGCCATTCACGATCACGATTCCGCCATCGGGCAGGTTAATGAAGGTGCCGCTGATTGGATTAGCGCTCGTGTTGCTGATGAGGGTCAGCGTAAGTCCAGGTGTCAGGCTGCCCTGGATATTGCCGCTTAGCGACAAGAGTGCCTGCTGGATTGTTACTCCATTAGCAATGACGAGGTCAGTGTTGGCCTGATTCTCTCTCGCTTTGAACGTGTAACTGTAGGTTGAGGTGGACGACAGAGTAAGATGGCGTTGGATGGTAAGCGTAGCCTTATGGTTTGTTCTGACGGCAGGGCTAAGAAGCCCTCCGAACGACATCGTGACCGGACCGGCCACAATCCCGCTGCCACCCAGGGTTGAGTTAGATAATTTTACCTGTCCTGTTCCGGTCGCAGAACCGGTCGTGTTGGTAACAATCAGAGAGCCTGCAATCACCGATGTCCCACCATCATAGGTGTTCGCACCGCTCAAGGTTAGCCTGCCCGTACCGACCTTTTCCAGCGTGCCGGTAGAGTTAGTGCCGTCGTCGATCGTGCCGGCGAACTGCGTATCCAGATTGTTCGTACCCACCGTCAGAACCAGTCCGCCGATCTTCACGGTGCCGTCGCCCGCGAGTGAACCCACAAACATCCCCGGATTATCATGCGATGATATGTCCAGGAACGCATTGCCGTTAACCGTAAAGGCCGCCTGGCCGCCGGAGCTGGAATTGACGAAATCCACGAAGGCGCCGGCGCCTTCTCCATTCTCCAGGACAAAGACGGCGTTACCCGCCGTGGCCGAGCCGCTGAAGCCAGCCGAACCCGCGTCGTTTCCTCCCGCCTGCGCCCCTTGGATGGTGACCCTGGCATCGCCTGCAGTGGAGTTATCTTCGAACCCAATCCCTCCATGCACGCCGCCCGCCTCGGGGCCCCCGCCTTCGATCGTTATGGTCGCATGGTCCGCCGTGGATTCGTCGAAGAACCCGATTCCGGCTCCGTCGTCGCCAAATGCATCCGTATTTCCCTTCGCGATAAGAATGGCATTGCCCGCCGTGGAGCCGTCGTGAAACTCAGTCCCAGTGCCGAAGGCGTCGAGGATGTTGCCTGTGCGGGCGACCTCATTGATAATCGTGCTACCGGCCGCGCTCGACTGGTCGTAGAAACCCGTGAAGCCACCCTCCTTGAAAGACTCTCCCGGGTCGGTGTTAACAATCGTACTCGTTCCCGCGTTGGAAGTGTCATGAAAAAGAGTTGAGGCCACACCGGCAAAGCCAAATGTATTCCCATGGTTGGTGTAAGTGTTTCCATCTCCCGCAGTGGCCGAGCCCATGAAGATCAGCGTTCCTGCCGCGTTGTTATTATCCCTGATTACGAAGTGTTGCCGGATGCCGGAGCTATTGCTCACCCCTGCACCGCTAATCGTCAGCGTCGCCGTGATCGGGCCCACGAAAATGGTGAAGGGGCTTGCTCCGGCCGTAAAGTCGATCTCGCTGACCTCAACTGATTGGAAGATGTTGACGCGAGTGGAATTAGAAAAGCCGAAGGTCGCTACGTCGGACGGCCCATCGGGCACAGTAGCCGGCGTCCAGTTGGTGGCATTGTTCCAAGCTGTGGTGGCGGGATCGAGATTCCAGGTCGCACTGCCGGCGTAAGCGTGGATGACTAAAGCAAGACTTAGGATGATCGAGAGCCTGGTTTTTACAGGCTGGATCCTACTCAGAAGTTTTTCCCTATGTAAAGGAGAAAAACCGCGAGGGTTGATGGCGTCTCAACGGGGCGAGAAAACGGATTCCCTAACGAGAGCAAGCACCGTCTGCAGAAATTGAGACCTGGCCGCCAAATTGATGGAAAGCTAGTATGCCTCGGATCCTCCCATGAACCCAATGTCTAAACCCTGCCCGCTTTGCCGCTGTTGCGACTCTGAACCCGGCACCCTCGGTGACCCGGATCTCGGCCCCGTTTGTGCCGAGTGTTACGCCTGGCTCACAATAGTCCGCGCCCCGCTCGGAAATATTGGCTCCTCAATTGGGATCAGTGTTTGCTCGAACGAGGCAACCAGTGACGAGTAAATGAGTCAGTGAATATCTGTGAGGGGCATGATTCGTCTCGTTTGGCATGGCAATTGCCGCGACGCGCAGCCAGGAAACGACGGCCCCAGCTATTTCCAGCACATTCTCAGACGCGAGCATTTACCGCTGGCTACCACAGGATTCGATTCGATTCGTAACCCAATTGTAACAATGTTGTGTTTGCGAAAACGAGCACGTTCACCGGAACGTATCCTGAAAGGAGGTGATACAGATGGCGACACCGAAAAAAACCGTTTACCAGAGTGCAAAGACAGGCAAATTCGTTACCAAGTCTTACGCCAAACGGCACAAATCCACCACGTTCGGCCAACGGGTTCCGCGACGCGGCGCACGCTAGGTCACAATCGAAACGGGAAGCCGCGCGGGACCACTCAGAAACACGCGCGGCGACCTAAAAAATCCGGCGGTTGCATCGGTTTTGTGCATGCTACGCGCGAACGGGCTGTGAACGTGCCGAAAAAAAAGCGAAACGGCGGCATTTAGTTTTGCCACAATTACGCGCGACGGGAGGCCCCGTCGCCAGTCATCTGATACTAGATCCGATAGGCGGTCCAGAAAATTGGGACCGCGAGGGATCGCCTGAGCAAGCGTTTTCACGCGGTATATCAAATCAAACCGTTCCAACGTGACTCGCGAACGCGGTTTCCAAAACGCGCGCGAAGACCGTCCAGCAAATCGGGACGAAGTTCCTCACAAGGAGACAAAGTGACGGAAATTACTAAATCATCCATCAACGGCAGAGTCGTTGGACCAGGTTCAAAGATGACCGCGCGGAACTCCTTTTCAAATGAGTAGAATGCGTGCTTGTGAAAGAACAAATCGAAGTGGTCCAAGTCAGCTCTGTCGGCACCCGCTATGAACTCCGGGCGAACGCTTGACGGTCCCGCGAAACCATATCTGACGGGACCGGTCGCGCATCGATCGCCCTTCAAATGTCTAACGTGTAACGCAAAGGAATTCTCGTCTAACGTGAGTATTATTGCTGCCCTTGAATGACCATATATCTCCCACATGAATGGGCGCTCGGGTTGCGTGGTCCAGCAAGCTATCGACGCACCGTCAATCTTCTCTTGAACGGTATTGTCGGAAAAGCTGTTGCGGATGCAGGTATCAAAAATTTCTGGCCGGCCAAGCTCTTGTGCCAAGGTGTAGTGGTCCCCGCAATGCGCAAAACGAAACTCCAAAAGATCGACGAAGCTTCTACACGGCGCAAAATGGAAAAGCCCATTTATTACTGTCTGAATATGTCTTTCCGGGACTACTCTGTGTATAGAAGGCATAGCGTTTGAAGGCTAAGACGCGTTGCGTGCGGTACAGGGACCTAGCGAGACGAAGGCATTCTGCTTGCCGTTAGGGTCTGGGAATGTTGGCTCGCCTCCAGGCGCTTCGAATGCTGTCCAGCCGTTGAACCTATTAGACCGGAGGATCTTGATTATTCTCATCGCTGCATTTGCCGAGGGCGCAGTGTTCCCTGAAATGGAAATGGCGAGGGAGCAAGCCAGCCGCCCTCGCCATCTCTAACTAACTTACATACACGATCGGCGGACGAAACAACCGAACGCTTCATTTCTCGGATGTTCGTTCCCAATCCCACGGGGAGTATAGCGAACTCTGGAACATTACCAAAATATAATCTTAAGATGGTAACCCTTTGTAATTTCAATACTGATTCGGCGTGGAAATTATGAGCTTGCCCCGTTCCGCGTCAGGTCCCTAAGGTCAAAGCGGCTTCGGCATTCGCGCCACGATTAGCGACGGCATTTAGTTTTGCCACAATTACGCGCGAGGGAACGATACAAATGGCGTCCCGTTGTCTTATTGAGACCGACGCAGGAAGCGACGTCGGTTTCTAAAGCTTGCCAAGTAATCTTCTGATTCGGATAAGGGAGCAATATGACCTTCGTGTTGCTCTTTTTCGCTGCCTGTTTTCTGGCTTACTCCAACGGGGCCAACGACAATTTCAAAGGCGTGGCTTCCCTTTACGGCAGCAAGACTTGTAGTTACCGCACCGCCCTAACATGGGCGACGACGGCCCAACTCGCCGGGTCGGTTGCTTCAATTTTCCTTGCCCAAACTTTGCTCAAGAGATTTTCCGGGAAAGGTCTCGTTCCCGACAGCTTGGTGGCGTCGGACTATTTCCTCCTCGCCGTTGCCTCGGGAGCTGCCTTTACTGTGATCCTTGCCACGGTCATCGGTTTTCCCATTTCGACCACCCACGCTTTAACTGGCGCAATGGTCGGTTGCGGACTTCTCTCAGTCGGTCACGCCGTCAATTTTGCTGCGCTGCAGAAAGGATTTTTGCTCCCGCTTCTGTTCAGTCCCGTGCTGGCGATTATACTAGCTGCGCTTCTTTACGTTCTTCTGCGTTCCGTTCGCCTTCGTCTGGGAGTGCAGAAGGAATGGTGCGCCTGTATTGGCTCTGAAGAGCGGGTTCTTGTGATGCCGCAACCATCGTCCGCCGTCGCCCGGCAAGCGATCATTCCGCAGTATAGTGTCATGTTCGCAGAGACTGCCGCCTGCGAAGAACGCTACCGCGGCTCGATGCTCGGCTTCGATACGCAGCAGATCATGGACGGCGCGCATTTTCTCAGCGCAGGTGTGGTATGCTTTGCACGCGCTTTAAACGACACGCCCAAGATCGTCGCGGTTCTGCTCATTCTAAGAGCGCTCAATATCTCGTGGAGCTTCCTCGCTGTTGGCGCGATGATGGCAATCGGCGGGTTACTGCATCCTGTAAAAATCGCGGAGACAATGAGCAAGAAGATTACCGGTATGAATCACGGGCAGGGCTTTGCTTCCAATCTCTGCACCGGTATATTGGTCATTGCCGCCAGCCTTTTCGGGCTGCCTGTTTCAACTACTCATGTTGCAGTGGGTTCGCTATTCGGGATTGGATTAACAACTGGGAAGGCGAATCCAAAAGTCATGATGGGCATTGTGCTCTCATGGATTATTACTTTGCCCTGTGCTGCGATACTTGGCGCAATTGTGTACCTAGTCTTACAACGAGTCGGGTGATTCTCTTAATCTGCTCGGAGGTGGACGAACGTCTCTTAGAGCGATGTTCCGCCGGTTCGGAAAATGACAAGCCGGTAGAAACGGTCCAGGCTCGTGATGTCCAGCAGTGCCTCGCCAATGCATTAAGTGGAAATGGCGAGGGGAACTTGCGGAAATCCGCGCCTCGCCCTTTCAGCTTACCTTGGCTAAAGTGCTCCGAGCATCCGCCAACACCCGGCGAGCTTTCCACGATGAGGAGGAAAAATCGCTCAGCACGGATGCTCGGAGCAGTTGCGATTGTAACAAGCTGAGCCAGCTCCGGCAACGCGAATTGCAGCACTAATGGAAATCGTATTTCGGAAACCGATTCGACAACGTAATTCCGCAGCGGAGCCGAGAGATCAGGTGATCAATCGGTACCAATTGAACTACGAACGTGAGTTTTCCCAAGATGTAATCGAAGCAATCGCCGCTCTTCTCTACAAGAATGATTACGGACATCCGTTTACCGAAGATGACGGCGTTTATTGGACCTTCGAATAAATGCTTATCAAATTTGCCACACTCACGCAATGCCGACGGCTAGGACCCGAAAGAGCAAACGGGCTATTAGAATTCTAATCAATCAGGACCAACACCCCGCCGCTTTATTCTACGCTCGCAAACACCTCGACAAACGGAAGGCCGTCAGCGTTGTTCATCGCGCGTAATTCTTGCAAAATAACCTCATCTGAAAGCGTATCGTCCAAGCTTCCAATCAACGCTTCGACTTGAAGGGCAACCGAATCGTCTTTGCCGAACCGCTCAAGCACCTTGATCGCTTCCGCGCGAATCTCGCGACGAATTTTGTTCAACAAAGCCAATCTAACAGAGTCGGACGTAATTTCTATCCCTTGAGTTTCCGTGATAAATGCGCCTATCCACGCGCGCGCGCGAGCAGAGAGTTTCTGCATTAAATGCGCCTCTCCACATGCGCGCGATCCGCGGGCGCGCGAGACAATTTCCACACAAATACGCGCGGGCGCGCGCGGAGCTCGCGAAACGCGATCTGATACCGAATCTGATACTGCTGCTGAACTTTGAGAGCGTTTGAGCGTCGTTAGGGAACGAGTGGAAAACGCGGTTTCCTTCTGAAGATCACGTCGAAGCGAATAGGAAAAAATGAGAGAATCTCCCCTGCCCCTGTTAATATCACTAACCAAGTGGGCATTGTATGCGACGAAGCGACGCGTGCCAGGCTAATCGCGCTCCGCGAACGGCTTGGGGCCGGGTAGGTGCCCAATATCATTGAAAGTCCAAGTCGTTGACAAGGAACAACGGTTGTAGTCTTACGACGCCCTAGCCCCAGACACTTCCCGCGCCGCGCTGAAACGACGGACGAAACCTGTTTTCCAATGACTACGGTGCTCCGGCAGTAGCCTGGCCGTCTCCCACCACCTGACCCAAGTTGTTAATGCCTCTGGCGACCTCGAGCGGCAGGACCTGTTGGACGGCTTGTCGGCGTGGACCACATGACGGCGTGCTGTGTGTCAGTTGTATCTCTGGCAGCCCCGACGATGACCCCCTGCTGGTTCAGGCCAACAGCGTAGGTGCTGTTGCCACCTAATCCTTTGAGAAACTTCAGGCCGGTCGTGCGATCGGTGTAAAACGCCAGGTCGGCCGTGCCGGTCTGGTCGAGCCCAGTGACCTGCCCGGCATCGTTGATCGCCGTTGCCCATGCCAGAACACTGCCATCGATCGCTCCAAGCAAGCGCATACCAGTCCGTCGTTTCCAAGTAATAGGCTGCCAGAGGTTATCGAAAATGGAAAGAGAACCGCCGACGATAGCCGCATGGTTATTAATGCCGTTGCCCAGACTATATTGTTCGCCATCGAGCGCGCCGATGTCGCGCGGATGCACCATTCCCGGCGACCAGAGATAGGCATGATAAAGGCTGTTTCGCTCGATGAGGAGATTGCCCGTGACTTGATCGAGGTCATTGATCGCGTAGGCGGTATTGCCGTTGTCCGAATGGTTGGATAGATCGCCCAAAATGGTAAACCCATCATCCGTAGTCCAAAAGAAAGCCACCTGCTGTCCATCCACTTGCCGGCCATAGCCCACCACGTGTCCAGCAGAGTTGATCGCGGTGGGACGACACTCTGCGATGCTACTGTCGCCGCCGCCTGGTATACCCAGATCCACCATTCCGGTTGCTTCGGTCCAGATAAAGCCATGCTGGTATTGTTGAGGCGGAAACCATTCGCCCACGACGCTGCCGCTGTCGTTGATCGCATAGCCAAAGCTGTCCCCGCCGAGACTGCCTAGGTCCCGCGGACCATTGGTTGCGTCCCAGATATAGGCATGAGTTTGGGCAAAGGCCGCGCTTAACGTCGCGAAAAGAAATGCCGCGCTGAATAGGACAAGATGTTTCTTCATGTACAAGGGTCGGTTGATTAACTTTAAAGTTGCGGAAACCAAGCCTCGCCTTTTGGAAGCGGCATACTTAAAGACCAAAGAGTGAACTCATCCGAGGGCCGTCCGAACGGTATTCCGGACTTATTACAGTGACTCGCCGCGATGCGCACGCGCCTCCTGAACATCCTGATTATTGATCCGGCCGTCGGCGTTGATGTCTTCGCGGAAGTTCGTCGAATCAGTTTGTTCGCCCAGGTGTCCGTGGATATTGCTGACATCATTTTTTCCAACTCCCCCGTCGCCGTTTACGTCGCCAATCAGGAGACCAACGGACGGCAAATTCCACCATTTAACGATACACAAGACCAGCCACGATATAGACCTATGTCGGAAACTGAACGAGTCGCGCGAGTAAATGGAGCCAGTAGGGCGGTGCCCGGAACCATTTTGCGAACCTACGGCGTATTAAAGAGGAGCAGGCCCTCTCTTTGCGCCGTAAAAATGTCTGTGCGGCCGTCGCCATTTAGGTCGCCAGTCGAGAGGGTATAGTTAAACCCGTGCGAAAAGGCCAGATGTATTTGCCGCACCGCGCCAAAAGTGCCGTCACCGTGGCCGAGCGCCATATTAACGTTCCCTTCGTTGTAGAAGACCAGGTCCTGTGTCCTATTGCCATCAATATCCGCCGTCGCCAAGCTGTTATAAAGAGCGGATCCCGCTACCGAAGCGGATTGGGTAAAGCCGCCGTGGCCATCTCCCAGGAAAACCGCGACCTGGTCGTTGCTGTTAAAAACACCAACCGCAAGGTCCACGTTGTGGTCGCGATTGAAGTCCGCCTTTACCACATCGTTGGCGTTGCCGCCAAGCGGATAGCTTGCGACCGTCTGGAAGGTGCCATCACCTAGGCCTTTGAAAATCCGGAGATCCATGGAGCCATATTCGGCGGCGGCCAAATCTGCCACTCCGTCATGATCGAAATCGGCCGTAACAAGACCGCCGGGGCTGACACCGGCTGGGACAATGATTGAAGAAACGAACCCGCCATTGCCATCTCCGAGGAGAACGGAAATCGAGTTCGCTTGAAAATCGCTCACCGCCAGGTCGAGGTTGCCATCAAGGTTGAAATCAGCGATGGCCAGGCCGGATGGTTCGGCTCCTGTGTTGATGAAGACTGACGTCGGAAAGCCACCCGCGCCATTATTTAAGAGGATGTTAATGCCAGGGAAATTCGCCACCGCCGCGTCGGGAAAGCCGTCGCCGTCAAAATCCCCGAATGCGACCACGGTCTGGAACCCGGTTTGGTTGTATGGAACGGGTAATGAAAAATTTCCGCTTCCGTCGCCCAGCAAGACATACAGAGCGCCGTCGTTTAGGACAGCCAGGTCCATCTTGCCGTCGCCATTGAGGTCGATAACTTGTGAATCGAAATAAGTTCCCTCTGGCAGCGAGAGAGACTCCCGCTGAAAGTGGACTGCCGATAGATCGTTCGCCACGCACATCGGCGCGATACCCACCACGCCCACGAATGAGACGAAGAGCGAAACCGAGAAGCGACTGTGAATAAACCGGGAAACAGCTTTCATGAACGACATGCTTGGTAGAAGCGCGATGGACAGCAAGAACTTTTGTTACGTGAAAACGCTGGTTTCACATCTAAGCCGGTCCCATCTACTGCGAGAAGACCTAACGAGCTCTCTAAGGGGACCGCACCTGTCTCCTGAGCGCTAACCTTTTGGATTTCCTAACGAGCTCTCTAAGGGGACCGCACCTGTCTCCTGAGCGCTAACCTTTTGGATTTGCACGGCCTGCGTCTTTAGGTCTGTTTGCAACCGCGCAATTTCCTTCGTCAGTTCTTTGATTGTCGCGTCCTGCTGTTCGGCCCGTTCTCCCTGCGCGGCGATTCTGAGTCTCTTGGCACAAATTCCATCCGGAGGCGCTACAGCTGGAGCAACCGTAACTGTTTTCCGGCGTCTGTTTGTCAGGTTTGAACGGACCCCATTGTTTCGTGATTAGCGCTTCTGATCTTTGCTCCTCGTTCCCGGACGTTTTCTTCCCGATGATAACGCTGCAGCGCGCTCAGAATACTGGCGCGCCCGAGATATCCGACGACCTTTCGCGGGCTCGTCCGCTCTACCACCGCAAGTCGGCCAATGTCGTGCCGAAGCAGTTTTGTAATCGCGTCGTGCAATGTTTCATCCGGATAGGTGACGACCACGTCGCGCGATCCCGCCTCGGCCACGGTCATCGAACTATTTCCAGCTTGCTCGAGGGCACGCACAACATCACCGCGTGTGATAATACCAGCGAGCTCACCATCCTCGTCGCCTAACAATGTTCCCTGATGCCGACAAACCAGTACATCACCCTTGGCAAGTTGAGCGGCATAGCGCGTTAGCGGAACGGTCCCCGGCAAAACGAGAGCATTTCGATCCATCACGTCCGCTACGCGCATGAGCTCGAAGAAATCGACGCTGTATTCGCGGGCAATATGTTGACCACGCCGGGCAAGTTTTTCTGTCAGGATCGAGCGGCGCATGAGCAAGACGGTTACGGCTAAGGCCGCCACTGACCCACAGAGAAGCGCGGGAAGCGTGTTGATGTCGCCAGTGAGCTCGAGCATGAAGAACATCCCAGTGAGAGGAGAGCGCATCGTGCCGCCCATCATGCCGGCCATCGCGACCGCTGCCCAAAGACCAGGATCTCCGGCCGGCACCCATTGCCCGACGAAAACTCCCATTGCGCCGCCGATGATGAGCAGCGGCGCAAGCACACCGCCTGAAGTGCCGGAGCCTAACGAAATCGACCAGACGACGGCCTTCAGGCAA
The DNA here is from genome assembly GCA_963786175.1 of uncultured Verrucomicrobiae bacterium. GTDB lineage: Bacteria > Verrucomicrobiota > Verrucomicrobiia > Chthoniobacterales > UBA10450 > JAICXG01. The sequence continues at coordinate 74,549 of CAWAYD010000007.1, forward strand.
AGCAGCGAGAGAACCGCCGCCCCAAGAATGTGACCATTGAGCAACCCATCGATGTAGCCATAGCCCACTCCGAGAACGCGAGGATCAAACCAGCCACCCAGGCCAACGAAAAGTGCGCCTAACGCTGGCCACCACATCCAGTGGATTGGCACCTTGAGGAAAAGGTCCTCGCACCAGTAAACCAGAATCGTCAGGAAGCCCGAACCGAACCCTACCAGGAGACCAATCGCGACCGACCAAAGAACAACTGTGGCCGTGAGCGCAGGATGAGGCGCGACCGGAAAGATCGGCCCCGCGCCTAATAAGGGTATTCGCAGAAGAGCGGCCACAACCGATGCGACCGCCACCGGAACGAAGCTGCGTGGTCGCCACTCGAAAAGAAGCAATTCGACCGCGAGCAAGACGGCCGCGATCGGGGTAGAAAAGACCGCTGCCATTCCAGCCGCAGCGCCAGCGACAAGAAGCGTTTTTCGTTCGGCCGCTGTGAGGTGAAACAACTGCGCAATCAGAGAGCCGAAGGCACCGCCTGTCATGATGATTGGACCTTCCGCCCCGAATGGCCCGCCCGTTCCGATTGAGATAGCCGACGAGACTGGCTTAAGGAACGCAACCTTCGGTTCGACCAGACTGCCGCCCAACAGAATCGCCTCCAAAGCTTCGGGAATCCCGTGGCCGCGAATCTTCTCCGAACCGTAACGCGCCATGAGCCCGATAATCAATGCACCCGCGACGGGCGCCGCGATCACCCACGCTCCGAGATGATGATTTTGCAGGTCGGGAAGAACGGAGGAAAAGCGTTGGAAAAAGACGATATTGGTCAGCTCCGCAATCAGCCAGAGAAGAGCCTTCGCCACGATCGCACTGACCGCGCCAATCGGGATGGCCAGCCCAATCAAGACCAGCATGCGGCTGTCGGTTCGAAAATCCCGTAATAGCGAATGGCTGGCCGCTTTCTTCGCCTTCATTTCCTTTCCCGCTCGACCGCTGTCCGATGGGTTACGGGAGCCACGATCAAAAATATCTTCAGCTCGACATGGGATTCTGCTTCAGTCATCGAAAGCGCTAATACTGACAGAAGTTAGTCTCTGAGCAAAGACGGTAGCGATGTGAAAAGGCTCGTTTGTGCCAGAGAACCGCACCCACTCTGCGGATCGGCGCGGATTTTTTGCCAGCCTGTTTGGGTGTATCGCCGCCTTTATCTGGACTCACCTGGCCTACACCACCCTCAAGATTGGCAGCACTAGCCTACAAAAATTGCCTAACGAGACCGTCACGAAAAAGCTGGCCGAAAAGGTCGCACGCTATCCCTCGGGCATCTCGATGTACAATGCCGCCGGTTCGCGTCCGATCGAGAGGCTTAGGTGGTTGTCGATCGAATTTTTGACCGAACTGGTGGAAGAGACAATTTTTACACAAATACGCGCGGGCGCGCGCGCGGTGCTCGCGAACGCGATCTGATACCGAATCTGATACTGCTGCTGAAAATTGAGAGCGTTTAAGCGTCGTTAGGGAACGAGTGGAAAACGCGATTTCCTTCTGAAGATCACGTCGGAGCGAGTGGGAAAAAATGAGAGAATCTCCCCTGCCCCTGTTAACAGCCGACCGCTCTACCACTGAGCTACGCTGGAATCTCCTCGGCGCGGTGAAGGGCGTATATCTTGCCTCTGAAGCGGCGACCGGCAAGTGTTTTGCCCGCCAGTACGCGGTTCCAATTTCTCCGTTGCAAGCGGCGCGAAACCGGCCATAATGCAGTCTTCAAGATCGCGGGGTGGAGCAGCCTGGTAGCTCGTCAGGCTCATAACCTGAAGGCCGCGGGTTCAAATCCCGCCCCCGCAACCCCCAATTTGTCGCGAACCCCCGGCTTTCTCCCTTCGACGGCCGGCAGGAAGGTGTGATTCGTTAGGCCGCGGACGCTAAATTATTAAGTCGATCGAGGATCGCTTTTTTCGGGTGACCACCGACGAGCTGTTCCTTTAATTCGCCCTTGTTAAAAAATAGCAGCGTCGGGACTGCGCGGACGCCGAAGCGCTGCATGAGTGCCGGTTCATCCTCAATGTTCACTTTCGTGATGCGAAAGCGTCCGTCGCTTTCGCGCGCGATCTCATCCAAAGCCGGCGCGATCATTTTGCACGGGCCGCACCAGGAGGCCCAAAAGTCGACCACCGTCGGCACGGGCGATTGCAGGACGGCTTTCTCGAAGCTGGCTTCGTTAATGTTGATAGGTTCGTTCATGGATTTTCTTGATTGAATTGTCGTCTGTCTAATCGCGGCTCCAACGACGGAAGCTCTCGCGGGACGACGGTGCAGAAAAGTTTTTCAGTTCCTCGGAGAAACATGAGCGGTGAGGGCACGCCAATCACGGAAGCAACGAGTTGTTTATGCAGGGTGTCCACACTCGGAATCGGCTGCCCATTGAAGCCGACGATGGTGTCGCCAGCGCGTAAACCGGCCAACGCCGCCGGGCTTCGCGGTTCGACCTCCATAACCTGAACGCCGCTGTCGTTAGGCAAGCGGTGAAATCGAACCACACGTGGATGCAGTGGCACGTTCTGGCCTGCCACCCCAATTGAGCTGCGGCGGATCCGGCCATCCTTAATCAGCCAGCCGGCGACAAACCTGGCCGTGTTGCTCGCGATCGCGAAACAAATTCCCTGGGCCGGCAAAATAACCGCCGTGTTCACCCCGATGACTTCGCCCGCGCTGTTGACCAGCGGCCCACCGGAGTTGCCCGGATTCAAAGCCGCATCGGTCTGAATGATTTCGTCCATCAAACGCCCCGATTCCGAACGCATGGAACGTCCCAGTGCACTGACAATCCCGGCGGTTACGGTCTGCTGAAATCCGTAAGGCGAACCGAGTGCGACGGCGATTTGTCCCACCTGAATTTGGGCAGAATCTGCCAGGCGGACCTGTTGCACGTCAGGCGCGTCAATCCGAATGACGGCGAGATCGGTTTCGGGATCGCTTCCGATCAGTTGCGCCGGATAAACCCGAGCATCGTGCAGGGTGACCTCAATCTCGCGCGCCCCGTGCACGACGTGGCTATTCGTTAGGATGAATCCGTCGGGCGAAAGAATGAATCCCGAGCCGCCACCCGGACCACGCTCACCGCTCTGGACGCGGATGTTGACCACGCTGGGCGCGACCCGCCTAACGACCGCCGCGATGGTTTGAGAATATGCATCGAGTAGTTGGTCATCGCCTAACGAAGGAGAAAAATCGCCTAACGACCGACCAGCTCCGCCAAGGATGGGAACCAGCCTGGGCAAACGCTTTCGTCTCGAGTCGAGGAGAGTGGTCATTTCTTGATTATTTACCAGGGCAACGTCTCGCCCATGTGAATATAGGCGCCATTGGGTCCATCCGCGCCTAACGTTGCCAGGGCAACACTCGTTTTCGCGCCGTCTTCCAATTCCAGGGTCGCGTCTTGCCCCCCCATCTCGGTTTTCACCCAGCCGGGATGCGCGGCGTTTACGGTGATCGGGCTATCCTTGAGTTCGTAGGCGAGCTGCACAGTATAGGCGTTCACCGCCGACTTCGAGACGTTGTACGACGCATAGGTTTTGCTCTCGTAAATCGGCGAACCCGGCGTCGAGTGCAGGGTGATCGAGCCGAGAATGCTCGACAGATTCACGATCCGTCCCGCCGCGCTCTTGCGGAGAAGAGGCAGAAACGCCTGCGTTGTCGCGATGAGACCGAAGACGTTGGTGTCGAAGGTGCGACGCCAGGTCTCGAGCGATTGTTCGCTCGGCTTTTTCGCTTGGTCGTCAAGCATCACGCCCGCGTTGTTAATCAAAATATCGAGGCGACCGTAGTTCTTCTCCACCTCGGTCGCGGCCGTTTGGATGCTCGAGGGATTACTTACATCGAGGACGATTGGGTGCGCGTCGATCTTCTCTCGCCGCAACTTTTCCGCTGCCTGTTCTCCCTTTTCCCGATCGCGGGCGCCAAGAAGAACGGTGATCCCCTGTTGCCCGAGTTGACGGGCGGTCTCGAAGCCGATGCCTTTGTTGGCCCCGGTGATTAACGCAATTTTTTGATTATTCATAATTCGTTAGGCTGACAAAATCGCTCTTGTTGCCAGCGTTTCGTTCCACAATTCTTTCTCTTCTTGATTTGACTGGTCATCTATTCAGCTTCCTTGCCCACTCCGTCAACGTGACCACTGCTTACTTTTGGGCATACCCGTAGGTGGCGCTCCGAGCAACTCCATTGCTCCGGCGAGCAGATTCTTCAATGGCTGGGCATTATTTTCGATCCGAGCTTTCGTCAGGCAACCTTGGAAGTAGGCCACCAACATCCGGGCTTTGCCTTTTGCATTCGGCGCCGAAATCATTCCTTCGGCATCCGCGTCTCGAATGGCCGATTCAAAATAGCGCTCGTTTTCGCTGAAAATTTTTCGCACTTGTTTGCTGATCGCGCGGTCCTGCGTCCCGGTCTCGCAACCTATGGCGCAATAGGGACAGCCGAGGACCGCTCCGCATTCTCCGTAAGCCTTCGTCTGTCCCTGGCAGACATGCCGGAAATAACGCCGTAAACGATCCAAAGGCGGCACGGTCGGCGAGAAAATCTCGTCCATCCGTGCCTTCTTATTACGCCAATCTGCTTCCAGGGCTTTTACCGCCAGTTCCGATTTTGATTTGAAGAAGTGATAAAAGCTTCCTTTTCTTGCGCCAGCCTTTTCGCAAATTGCGTCCACCGAGGTTGAGCCATAGCTGTTTATCCAGATCAGAAGCATGGCCGCGTTCATCAAGCGCTCCTCCACATCGCTGCTTCTCGGCATGGCAGAAATTTGGACGTTGTTGACTAGTCAGTCAAATTGCTTTATTGCATCTTCCTCTTTCAGCACGACCAACCTTGCACGGTCTTTTCCTGTGGTGATACCCCACTCTTCTCCTTTTCAGCCTTTTAGGAATTGGCCCGCGCGGCTGCTTGTGCTTTGTGAAAAACCTGCCGCGCAGATGACTGCGCGGTTGCGTAGTCTAGATTGAAAAGGATGAACACGATCCGTGGAATCAAGCTTCGCTGGCTGCACGAGACGCTGGGCAATGTGACCTACGAACTGGCACGACTGCAGTTTACTCAACTCGCGCCGTATCACTGGCGACCCGCAATCAACGCTTTCCAATGCGAAAAGGGTTTGCGCATTTGTGTCGATCTGGCGGGTGTCGAGCGCACACAAGTTGATCTGACCCTGGAGGCGCGTCGTCTAACCCTGCGCGGAACACGCGAGGCGCCGGAGCCAGTCGGCGAGGAGGAACGCGCGGTGCAAATGATCGCATTCGAAATCGATTACGGCCCGTTTGAACGCGTGGTGGAGCTGCCCGCGGCGGTGGATGTGGAAGAGGCACGAGCCGAACAACGAAATGGGTTTCTCTGGATTGAGCTGCCCTTCGCGAAATGAGCGCTGAACCTCTTAATGCGTTGCAAACTGGCGGTCAAAATCCCGCACCTGCGATCGGTCAGGCCCAAATCGGCGCGGTGGCGGAAATCCCGGCGATTCCGACTTCGCTCGCTATTTTGCCGGTGCGCGGCTTTGTCGTTTTCCCGCGAACCATCTCGCCGCTGAACGTAGAGCGGCCGGCTTCGATTCAGTTGCTCAACGAAACTTTGCCGCAGAACAAAATCATCGGCCTCGTCACGCAGCGCGACGAGGAGAAGGAAGATCCGCAGGTCGCCGATCTTTATCATGTAGGAACGGCAGTGATGGTTTTGAAACTGTTGCGCCAGGCGGATGACCGCGTCGTCGTCATCGCGCAGGGCTTGCGGCGATTTGCCATTCGAAAAATCACTCAAACTGCGCCATATCTTCGGGCCGAGGTTGAGACTCTCAATGTTCTCCCGCCGCCGGCGACAAAGGAGTTCGAAGCGGAGTTTCGCAATCTGCGCAATTCCGCGGCGAGCTTGCTTGAGCTTACGCCGGACGTCCCGGAGCAAGCGCGCGCCATCGTGCTTAGCCTTGAGGACGCCGAGCAGTTGACAGATTTTCTCGCGCCTAATCTGAACGTCGGTCTCGCGCAGAAGCAGGCAATTCTTGAAGAGAACGATCTTGAAAAACGGATGCGCACCGTGCAGGCGAGTATTTCTTCGCAGCTCGAAATCGCGCAGATCCAGCAAAAATTGCAGCAGGATGTGCAGTCACAATTCACCGACGCGCAACGTCGCGCTTACCTGCGCGAGCAGGTCAAGGCAATCCAAAAAGAGCTGGGTGAAGACGACAGCGGCGCAGAGGAGCAGCGGACGCGGCTGCGTCAAAAACTGGAAGAAGCAAAGCCGCCGCCAGCGGTGATGGAACAGGCCGAACGCGAGTTACGCCGGCTCGATTATTTGTCACAGGCGAGCCCGGATTATTCCGTCATTGTCACCTACATCGAGACGATTGCGGAGCTGCCATGGTCGAAGATGAGCGAAGACAACCTCGATCTCGATAAGGCACAGGAGATTCTCGATCGCGATCATTACGACCTGGAGAAAGTGAAGCGGCGGCTGATCGAATACCTCGCGGTGCGAAAACTGAACCCGCAGGGGCACGGGCCGATCCTTTGTTTTCTTGGTCCGCCTGGAGTTGGGAAGACAAGTCTCGGCCAATCGATCGCTGATGCTCTGGGAAGAAAGTTCGTTAGGCTAAGCCTGGGCGGGATTCGCGATGAAGCGGAGATTCGAGGTCATCGCCGCACCTACATCGGCTCCATGCCGGGACGGATTATTCAGGAATTGCGCCGCGCAGGAACGCGCAACCCGGTCATGATGCTGGACGAGATCGATAAACTCGGTGCCGATTTCCGGGGGGATCCGGCGAGCGCGCTGCTCGAGGTCCTGGACCCGCGGCAGAACTTCTCCTTCGTCGATCGTTATCTCGATGTGCCTTTCGATCTTTCGCAAGTCATCTTCATCGCAACCGCAAACTACATCGAAGGCGTGCCGGAACCGATGCGCGACCGAATGGAGCTGATTGCGCTCGCCGGCTACACGGCGCGAGAAAAGCTCGAAATCTCACGACGCTATCTCGTTAAGCGACAGCTGGAGGAGAATGGCCTTAAGCCGGAGCAATGTGAGTGGGAGGAAAAAGCCCTCGTCAGGGTAATCGATCACTACACCCACGAAGCCGGCGTGCGCGAGTTGGAGCGGCAGATCGGCGCGGTTATTCGCGGCGTCGCGGCACGGGTAGCGCGCGGCAAAACAGATCATGTGACGGTCACGCCCGAGCTGGTCGGCGAGATGCTGGGACCGGTGCGCTACATCCATGACACAAAGCTGACCGCCAACAAACCTGGGATTGTGACCGGACTCGCCTATACGCCGGCAGGGGGCGAAGTATTACACATCGAAGCGACGCGTTTTCCCGGGAAAGGCAACATCACGCTCACCGGACAAATCGGAAACGTAATGAAGGAATCGATGCAGGCGGCGCTCAGCCTTGTGCGGAGTCGCGACGGACACATACCAGTTAACGCCGAAGATTTTCGCGACATGGACATCCACGTCCACGTGCCAGCGGGAGCGGTCCCGAAGGATGGGCCGTCAGCCGGTGTCGCAATGTTCACTGCGCTCGCGTCGCTCTTCACTAATACACCGGTGCGTTCCGAGGTCGCCATGACGGGCGAAATCACTTTGCGCGGATTGGTCCTCCCAATTGGAGGCCTGAAAGAGAAAAGCCTGGCCGCAATGCGCGCCGGCATCACGACCGTGATCATACCAAAGGGAAACGAGAAGGATCTGGTCGACATTCCGGAGGAGGCAAAAGAGAAGATCCAGTTTGTTCCGGTGGAAACAGTCGATGAGGTTTTGAGAACGGCACTGGAGCAGCCGCCGTCGCCTTTCGAAGGCTAACGGGCGGCAGGCCGAAGCAAACGAAAAGCGTTGCTTCTAATCGGGAGGCGTCTCGCCAGCAAAACGACGCTCGATTATTGTGAACAGTAATCGCCAGGCTTCACGCTAATGAGCTCCGCACCAGCGCGCGCCATCATCCATCTCGATATGGATTGCTTCTATGCCGCGATCGAAGTGCGCGATCGGCCGGAGCTGCGCGGCAAACCGGTCGGCGTCGGCGGCGCCCGTGACCGGCGTGGCGTGCTCACAACCTGCAACTATGAGGCGCGGAAGTTTGGCGTCCGTTCTGCCATGCCGACGTTCATGGCGCTGCAACGTTGTCCCAAGTTGATTGTCCTCCCGACTCGTTTCGATGTTTATCGCCGAGAATCGGCCATCATTCGCGGTGTCCTTCATCGTTTCACCGATCTGGTCGAACCACTCTCACTCGACGAAGCATATCTCGATGTGACGGCGCATCCCGGCGCGCCCGGCGCTCTCGCGCAGATCATCCGCGATCTCATCTTCCGCAAAACCCGCCTGACCGCCTCGGCCGGTATTGGACCCAACAAGCTCGTGGCCAAGATCGCGAGCGATCTGAAAAAGCCTAACGGCCAGGTCGAAGTCCTGCCTGACGACATCGGTGAATTCATGTCCGCACTTCCCGTTCGCAAGATCTGGGGCATCGGCGCAGTCACGGAGCAAAAGTTGCAGCAACGGGGCATCGCCACCTGCGGCGACCTGCAGCATTACTCGCGTCTCGAATTGCAAAACATTTTCGGCAAATTTGGCGGCGAGCTTTACCATCTTTGCCGCGGAATCGACGAACGGCCGGTCGAACCGCATCGCGAGCGCAAATCGCTCAGCACCGAGCAGACGTTTCCGATCAATCTCGAAACCCTCCAAGGGTGCGAAGAAAAGTTGGAGGAACTGTACGCGGAGTTAATGGCTGATCTCGCGCAAAAGGAAACGACGCGGACAGTGACGAAGATTTTCGTGAAGCTGAAGTTCGCCGATTTCACGCGCACCACGGTTGAGCGGGCGGGGCTTTCCCCGTCCTTAGGCGATTATCGCACCCTGCTCGTGGAAGCGTTCGGTCGAACCGGGAAAAGCATCCGGCTGATGGGCATCGGCGTTCGCTTCGCCGAGCTCGTGCCGCCTGATGCGGTGCAACTCGGCCTTTTGTAGATGGAGTCTGAATATCTTTCCCTAACCAAGGTCCCCAAAGGCGAACCCAGTCGACCCTGATCACGCTCACTTCGGGGCGAACGATTGCACGAATTGTGGGAAGCGCGGGTCGGCGCGCAGCGGATCCCAGGCGGGATCGACCCGCAAATACCCATAAGTTAAATAGCCTGGCTGTTTCATGAGTTCGCGCAAGATCGCCAAGGCTTGATCAGGCTGTCGGGTCCAGGTGTAGACCTGCGCCAGGCCTTGCAAAACGAGCGGGCCATCGTAGGCATCGCGACTCACCGGCATCCACTCAACCGCGCGACGTGCTTCCGCGATTGCCTGCTCGTTTTTCCCCAGGCCAGCGTCGACCTGCGCAAGGGCCGCGAGGGTGCGAGCGTCGTTAGGCTTTATCGTTAGGCGTTGGGTAAAGAAGGTGCGCGCCTGGTCGAAAGCCCTTTGTGCCCTGGCTGCATCGCCCGCCGCGCGGGCGATGATTGCCTCATACCAAACCCGCGGATAATAAAAACTGAAATCGACCTCCTGGAAGGTCTGCCGTGGCGAAGCGGCCAACTCGCTCCGGGCGCGGTCATAGTTTTGGTCGATGATCGCTACCATGACTCGTCCCGGGGTTTCGCCTCCGCCAATGTCGAGGTCGGGCGGCGCCTGTGCGAGCGCCTGCCGCAGAACGCTCACCTCTCCCGTCTGCGCGAAACGAATCAGTTCCCGCCGGTAACGAACAATCGGCAGATCGAGCCCCGCCGCGATGGTGCGGGAAAAGACAGCAATTGCTTCATCAAATCGCCGCAGTAGCACGTAGGTGTCAGAGAGAAGATTCAGGGCATTGATGTTGCGTGGGTCGAGTTCCACTGCTCGCCGGAAGTCACGTTCTGCGTCAATCCAACGTGCCTGACGCCGCGCGATGTAACCGGAGAGAGTAAGAAATGTCGTGCTGTTGGGCAGGCCCGGTTTGGCGAGAGCCAGCTCATCATTCGCTCGTTCGAAATCGCGGCGGCAACGAAAATAAAAATCGGCCATCGCCAGATGCGCTTCGGCGGATTGGGGCGCGAGACGAAGAGCCGTTTGCGCCCCGACCAGGGAGCGTGTCGCGCGATCGGGCGTCGGATCGAGATCGAGAAAATAGAGAAGTGCGTGGGCCCGCGCGGCGGTCGCGTAGGCAAGAACAAAATTCGGATCACGGGCGATTGCGCGGTCAAGTAACTCGATTGCTTTGAAGAATGATTGCTTTGGGTCGGAAGCGTTGAGGTAACTCTCGACGAGCACGGTGGCCTGGAGATAAAAATCGAAAGCGGCGAGATCCTGTGTCGGTCGCTCTTCGATGCGTGCCTTTTCCTGCGGTGAAATCGTGGCCTGCAACTGGCTCACGATGCTCTGCGCAATCTCGCTCTGGATCGCGAAGACATCGGAGAGATCGCGATCGTATGTTTCAGCCCAGAGCTGTTCGTTAGTCCTGGCGTCGACCAGTTGGGCGTTGATACGCAGCTTCTTTCCCTCGCGCTGCACGGAGCCTTGCAGAAGATAGGCGACACCGAGCTGCTGACCGATCTGGTGCAGGTCGCGTTCGAGGCCACTTTTATATTGCTCAACGCTGGTGTGACTGATGACCTTTAAGTCGGCCACTTTGGCGAGGTCAGTCAGGATCTGGTCCTGCACGCCATCGGTGAAAAAGGCGTTTTCTTTTTCCGTGCTGCGATTCTCGAAAGGAAGAACCGCGATGCTTTTTTCGGAAGGCTCTTTCGTTAGGCCGTTGCGCAAGGGATGCCAGAACCAATAAGCGCCGAGGGCGAGGGCCGCGATCAAGGTCCCAGAAAGAGCGAGCGCCAAAATGGAACGGCGACCAGAGATATGCAGGCCGGTGGCGGGCGGCGTACGCTCGATCCCGGAGCCAGTAACGTCGAACGCCCAGGCCAGGACTAGCGCGACTGGAAATCCCAGCGCAACGAAAATGACGAAGAGTTGCTGCAGCCATTCGGCGGCGTGAAAGATGGGCAGAATCGTTCCGCCGATTTGCACGAGACCGGACGCGATCACGCCGTAGGCAAGCGCGACGCGATAGACTCGACGATCTTTCAGCTCTCGGAAAAAGCTGCCCATTCGCGGCAGTATATCAGCGAACGAACGTATTGGGGGGCAAGGCTCTGTCGCACCTATTTGTCGGGTGATTGTAGACCCGCCGTGCGATGACAGTGCATCGGACCTCGAACAGGGCGATTACTTCGGACTGAGTTCGCCGCTGTCATAGACGATTTCGCCCCCGATTACGGTCGCGAGGCAATGCGTGTGCAAAATAGCGGGCTCATCGATTCTCATAATGTCCTGCGACAGGACAGTCAGGTCGGCCAACTTCCCAGGTTCGACCGACCCTTTTTCCTTTTCTTCGAAGGCGGCGTAGGCGGGCGATTGCGTGAGCATTTTGAGCGCTTGATCACGCCTGACCGCTTCTTCCGGATGCCAGCCGGGCCCGCTGAAGCCGTTGATACTTTTGCGCGCAACAGCGGCGTAGAATTCGATCAATGGGTTCCCCTCCTCCACCGGCGCGTCGGAACCGGCCGCGATCACTGCCCCGCTCTTGAGCAAACTTTCCCAGGCATAGCAGCCGGCCAACCGTTCCATTCCGAGCCGGCGCGGCGCGAAGAATAAATCGCTGATCGCATGTGACGGCTGCATCGAAGCGATCACGCCCAAGCTGGCAAAACGCGGAAGATCGTTAGGGGTGAGAATCTGGGCGTGTTCGACCCGCCAGCGGGGCTGGGCGATCTGACGCTCGTTAGGCGGAACGGCTTTGAACGCCTCTTCGTAGAGATCAAGAATCGCGCGATTGGCACGGTCGCCTATGGCGTGCGTCTCTACTTGAATGCCGCGCCGCAATGCTTCCTGGAACATCGGACGCAGATCAGCTTCTTTTTGAGTGAGAAAGCCGGAAGTGTCGGGGGCGTCAGAATAAGGCTTCAGCAACGCGGCGCTGCGCGAGCCTAACGAGCCGTCGAAAATTACCTTGATCGTACGGGTGGTAAAATGATGCTCGTCCTCATTCAGAATCGGGCCGTTCTTCAATAGCCATTGCGCGGGCGCGCCCGGACCCCAGACGGCGTTATAAATACGCAGCTTCACTTTCCCCGTGGCACAAAGCTTTCGCATCATTTCCATCTCGAGGAGAGAGCTGCCGGGGTTCTGAATTTCACACAGGCCTAACGAAAGAGTTCGCTCCACCCCGAGAGAAAAAGCACGTTCCATTTCTTCGGGTGTCGCCGGCGGGATCTGATTCCCGACCAGATCCATTGCGTTATCGAGTAGCATGCCAGTGGCTTCGCCGTTTTTTTTGTCGCGCACGATTTCGCCACCGAACGGATTTTTTGTTCGGGCATCGATGCCCGCCAAACGCAGCGCCGCGCTGTTGGCAACTGCGCCATGACCATCCGCCCGCTCGAGAAAAACGGGATTGTTAGGCGCGATCTTGTCCAACTCTGCACGGGTCGGAAATGTCGGCGGTTGCCAGAACGTTTCGATCCAGCCGCGCCCGGTAACCCACTTATCTGGCGCAGTGTGTGTCACGCGGTCCTTCACCTTATCGAGAAACGCCTGGCGGCTCTGGATGCCTTGGAGATTTAGTCGGATCAGTCGTTCGCCAACACCCAGAATGTGATAGTGCGAATCTGCTAGGCCAGGGAGAACCGTTGCCCCTTTCAGGTCGATCGTTCGCGTCGCGTCCCCTGAAAATTTCTTCGCTTCTGCATTCGAGCCGACAAAGACAATCCGCTTTCCTTTCATCGCGACCGCTTCGGCGTGCGGCGCCGACTCGTTCATGGTGTAGACGTTGCCGTTAATCAAAACCAGCTCGGCAGAAGTGTCGGGTTGACCTAACGAGGCCTGCCCAAAGGACACAAACAGGACCAGGCAGAGAAGCTGGAGGTTTCTCATCGCCGCTGGTCAGGAGCTTTTGTGACGGTGGCAGTCGCCATTCAGCAATGTGAGCCCGTCGATCAGGATCGAGTCCAAATGATGTGGACACTCCTGCGTACCGACGACAACGACGAAACACCCTTTCGGGGAACCAAAAATGAAATCCCGGTACGGCACCCTGAATCGTTGATCGCTCGCCGTCTGGATTTCGTAGGGAGCAAAGGGAAAGGCGCGATTGAGTTCGCGAATCGAGGCAATGGCCACAAAAACGGATAATGCTTTCCGATAACAGCGGCAAGCCGGCAGAAGACTCAGGCTTCGCTCCAATTCGGCAACCGCTTCTCGAGAAAGGCAGCAATGCCTTCCTTCGCTTCGGCCGATTCGCGAGCTTCCATGTGATGACGCAGCGCTGCTTCGATGTCCTTTCTTACCGGGGAGGACCATAGTTCCTCGATTAATTCTTTTGTACTGGCGAGCGCCCCCGGCGCATTTTGCAGGATCGATCCGGCGATTTTCTGTGTCTCGTTCTCCAGTTCGTTAGGCGGGACAACCCGGTTGACGAGTCCAATCTCACGCGCTCGCTCCGCGCCGATGAGGTCGCCGGTGAAAAGCAGCTCGCGAATATCCCGCTCGCGCACTTGTCGACGGAGAAAGGTCATGACCAGACCGGCCACGAGTCCACGCCGTGTTTCCGGGTAGCCAATTTTGGTCCGCTCGGCCGCGACAACAAAATCGCAGGCCGACATGAGGCCAGCGCCTCCGGCCACGGCCGCGCCGTGAATCTGCGCGATCGTGATCAGACGCGTCTGACTGATTGCGAGCAGCGTCTTCGCCACCATCTCGGCCGAGTGATGCGCCTTCTCGACCACGGTTGTTTCCTCCAAATCGAGCCCGGCACAAAATGCCTTGCCCGCGCCGCGCAGAATCAGAATGCGGGTTGCAGGATCGGTACCCGCACGCTCGACTGCTCCCGTGAGCTCAGTGAGCAGCTCAATTGTTAGAGCATTGCGGCGCTCGGGGCGGTTCAGGATTAGTGTCGTGATGCGGTCTTTTGTTTCGATGAGAACGTTAGGCATAGTCGCGAATTCGAATTGGTCGAAGATCGGCGATACGCTAGCCATCCGCCATGGCTGAACCAAACGTGAAATTAATCGAATGTCCGCGCGATGCCTGGCAAGGGTTGCCGAAGCTGGTTCCCACCGAGCTGAAGGTTCGGTATTTGAACGGATTAATCGAGGCCGGCTTTCGTCATCTCGATGCGGTGAGCTTTGTTTCGACGAAAGCCGTCCCGCAAATGGCGGATAGCGAGGACGTCCTGGCGCAGCTCGATGTGCCTAACGATCTTGAAATCATTGGCATTGTCGTGAATGAAAGAGGCGCGGAGCGCGCGATCGCAACGGGTAAGGTTCGCACCCTGGGTTATCCGTATTCGATTTCGCCGACCTTCCTGCGGCGCAACCAAAACCAATCGCCGGAAGAGAATTGGGAGGTCTTGCAACGGATCCTGGCACGAGCGGCCGAAGCCGGTCTGAAAATGGTCGTGTATGTTTCGATGGCATTTGGCAATCCCTATGGGGACGCTTGGAAGACACAGTTACTTGCCGACGCCGTTCGTCGCCTGCGAGAGGGCGGCGTGCCTGAGATTTCCGTCGCCGACACGGTCGGTGTCGCGGAGTCCTCTTTAATTGGCGAAGTCGTGAGAGCGGTTGTTCGAGAATCGCCGCGCTTCGACCTCGGCGTGCATCTTCACAGCTTGCCGGGAAGCGCAGCGGACAAAGTGGTCACGGCCTTTGACGCCGGCTGTCGGCGGTTCGACGCCGCCTTGGGCGGGCTCGGCGGTTGCCCGTTCGCGCAAAGCCAATTGGTTGGAAATATTGCGACTGAAGAAGTGTTGCAGGCGCTGGAAGGTCGCGGGGTGACTTTTCCAATGGCGAGGCGCTTGCAAGAAGTCTTTCGACTGAATGCTGAGATTGAGGAGCTGACGAAGGTGTAGCGGACTCGATTGTAAGCGGCGCCAAGCACCCTTCAGGTCTGCACCACGCCCATATGAAAGCGAGCGCCAGTCGGCGCGGGCCGGCTGACCAATCCTAACAATCGAATAAGGACGTCGCGAGTGTCTCGCGGTTGAATGATAGCGTCGACCCAGCCGCGCGCGGCGCCGTAGCGAATGTCGGTCTGTTCCTCGTATGTCTCTTTTACTTTGGCGCGCAGTTGTTCGAGTTCTTCGGGCGAAGCTTTCTTGTCGCCGCGTTCGCGCGATCGTTTCAAGACGGAAAAGACCGTGTCCGATGCCTGCGCGGCGCCCATCACGGCATAGCGCGCGTTGGGCCATGCGATGATGAAACGCGGATCGTAGGCCTTGCCGCAAAGGGCGTAGTTGCCCGCGCCGAAGGAACCGCCGACTACGACCGTAATCTTCGGCACGACGGAATTACTGACCGCGTTTACCAGCTTTGCGCCGCTGCGGATGATGCCGCTTTGCTCCGCGTCCCGTCCCACCATGAAACCGGTGACGTCCTGGAAGAAAATGATTGGCAATCCGGTTTGATTACAATCCATCACGAAGCGGGCAGCCTTGTCGGCGCTATCGGAATAGATCACGCCGCCCATCTGAATCCCCGCCTTCTTCGTTCGCACTTGGTGACGCTGGTTGGCCACGATCCCGACGGAATGCCCGCCAAGCCTCGCATAAGCAGTGACGAGGGTTTTGCCATAGTCGGCTTTGTATTCGTCGAGCGAATCCGCATCGATAATCGAGGCCAGCATGTCGCGCGTGTCATATTGCTTTTGGCCATCAAGGCTCATCAGGTCGTAAAGCGCGTCGGGGTCCTTGGCGGGCAGTTTGGCTTTCTTGGCGGCGGTGTCGTCTTTGGTCGCTTCCGCTTCTGGCAAATGACTAACGAGTGAACACAGTCGCTTGAGACATTCCTCATCGTTCTTCTCGTAAAAGTCGACGGTACCACTGATTTCCGCGTGCATGTGCGCTCCGCCGAGTTCTTCGGTGTCAACGATTTGGCCGATGGCGGCTTTGACCAGGGACGGTCCCGCAAGATAAAGCCCACTGCCTTCGGTCATGAGAATTTTGTCGCAGAGCACCGGCAGGTAGGCGCCACCTGCGACGCAGTTGCCCATGATGGCGGCGAACTGCGGAATGCCGGCGGCTGAGATGACGGAGTTGTTGCGGAAGATGCGACCGAAATCGTCTTCGTCCGGAAAAATTTCATCCTGCATCGGGAGAAAGACGCCGGAGGAATCGACCAGGTAAATGAGCGGGAGCGCGCATTCAAAAGCGATGCGTTGCGCGTGGATCAACTTCTTCGCCGTTTGGGGAAAGAAGGCGCCAGCCTTCACGGTGGCGTCGTTCGCGATGATCATGCACGGAATCCCGGAAATGTTTCCGATGCCAGCGACCGCGCCGGCGGCCGGGACGCTGCCCCATTGCTCGTACATTTTGTAGGCAGCCCAGAGTCCCAACTCAAAAAATTTAGCGTCGCGATCCAGCAGATAAGCGATGCGCTCTCGGGCGGGAAGGCGTCCCATTTTGCGTTGGCGATCCTGGCCGACTTTACCGCCGCCTTCGCGCAAGATTTCTTCTTCCTGCAAGATGGATTCGCAACGAGCAAGCAGGGCGTTGCGGCTAACGGTATCGGCGCGTGAAGTCATCGCGTGGTCTTACGTCGGGGAGGCAGGTCGATCAAGCCGGAGTCCACCTAACGCGATGCGATCGTCGAACTTAATCGGGTTGTTCCTGCGCTCGCGCTAGTAAATCTCGTGTTCCGCAGGATAAAGCGAATCGCCGCGAATCGAGCGCAACCTCCGTCGTGCACCGCGATCAGTCTCCGGACGATTGATCCGCTCCATGGCCTTCTTCACTAGTAGCGGCACGGCCGCCAGCGTCCCGACCGAGACAAGTGCGATCGCCGTTGCCTGCCGTGCAGGCCGATTCAACCGCTCGGCCACCAGCATTCCCAGGCCCAAACCAAAAGCAGCGCGCGTCAACGCCAGTAGTCCGTCCAGCGGAAGAGCCTCAGCCGTTTTTGGAATGGATAAGGAAAATGACATCGCCTAACCTTATACTTCCCGGAGCCAAAAAAATAAACGGGAAAATCCTCGGAGAGTTTCCTACACCTGCACGTTTCCCAATGAAGAATCCACTCTATGCGCTCATTTTAGCCGGCGGGAGTGGCGAACGTTTCTGGCCCTTGAGCCGCCGTGCGCGCCCGAAGCAGCTCCTGCGCTTGGTCTCGGAAAAGACCTTGCTTGAGGAAACGCTGGAACGGCTCGCCGGGCTGGTTGCGCCGGAACAAATTCTCATTCTCACGAACATAGAACAAGAGGCTGCGGTGCGCGGAATGTTGCCCGATTTCCCTTCCGAGAACATCGTCGCTGAGCCCGCGAAACGAGACACGGCCGCTGCGATCGCGCTGGCGACCGCGTGGGTGGCAAAACGCGATCATCGCGCCACCATGCTCGTGCTTCCGGCCGATCACGTGATTAAGAATCGAACCGCCTTTCACGATACGATGCAGACGGCGGTGCGCGCCGCTGAAGAGACAGGCGCTTTGGTCACGGTCGGGGTTAAACCAACGTGGGCCTGTCCCGGTTACGGCTACATTGAGCGAGGCGCAGTCGCGCCACTGAAAGGACAACCAACCCCTAACGACATCTTCCGCGTCGTCCGCTTTCGTGAGAAACCAAACGCCGAGCTAGCGGAAGCGTTCGTTAGGCACGGAAGCTTTCGCTGGAACGCCGGCATGTTTGTCTGGTCAGTGGCAACAGTTTTGAGCGAGTTCAATCGTCACTCGCCGCAATTGGCTGATTTCATTTCGCACCTGTGCGCGCCTGGGCAGTGGGAATCCTCGTTGCGCGATTGGTTCACGAACCTTCCTGCCGTCTCGTTCGATTACGCCATCATGGAAAAAGCGAGTCGCGTCCTGATGGTGGAAGCGAGCTTCGATTGGGATGACGTTGGCGGCTGGCGCGCGGTCGCGGCTTATTTGAAAAAAGACGATGCAGAGAACGCAGCAAATTGCGACCTAACGACTGTCCGGTCGAGCGACAACATCGTTTTTAGCGATCACCCGACAAAGATCGCGCTCGTCGGCGTGCACAACCTGATTGTTGTGCGCACGAAGGATTCGCTCCTTGTCTGCAACCGCCGTGATGCCGAGAAAGTCAAAGAGCTGGTGAGTAAGCTCCCGCCAGAACTGCAATGAATTTGCCTGACGAATGAAGCGAATTATGGGCATCGATTATGGAAGCGTCCGCATCGGGATCGCATTATCCGATGAGTTGCAATTCCTGGCGCATCCTGCCGAAACGGTTCCGGCGACTAACCAGGTCACAGCGTTGGAACGGATCGTCGCTCTGGCGAAAGAAAAGAACGTGGAACGGATCGTGATCGGCCTGCCGCGGCACATGAACGGCAGTCTCGGTGAATCCGCGAACCAGGTGAGTCGGTTTGCCGAGAGTCTGCGCGCGCTGGTGGACTGTAAGATCGAAACCTGGGACGAACGGCTTTCGACCGTGGCGGCGCAGCGCAGCCTGCATGCTGCCGGCAAATCCAGCCGCAAAACCCGTGCGATCATCGACCAAGTCGCCGCTCAGATCCTTCTCCAAAGTTACCTCGACAGTCTCCAGCTAAATCCCCGTGCCTGAAGTCCGAAGCGCGCTACCTAACGAGAAAAGAACTCGGGTGCGAACGCGTCGACTGAGAATCATCGTTGCTTATGATGGTTCCGGCTTTGCCGGCTGGCAGAGCCAGAAGAAAGGCAACACGATTCAAGATCAGTTAGAGGCAGCTTTCACTCGGGTAACCGGGGAAAAAGCCCGCGTGCATGGAGCTGGACGGACGGACGCCGGTGTACATGCGATAGCCCAATGCGCGCATGTCGATCTCGCAACCGCGCTCGAACCTGCGGTCCTGCGCGCGGCTCTCAATGCTCACCTTCCCCCGACGATTCGCGTCATGCGCTGTCGATTCGTTAGGCCTGATTTCCATGCTCGCTTTTCCGCCCGCGGCAAAATTTATCGCTATCGTATCGCAACGACGACCGCGCTTTCGCCTTTTGAGGTTGGACGCGTCTGGCACGTGATCTCTTCTCTTGATCTCACGGCTCTGAAAAGCTGCGCCAACCTTTTCATTGGCAGGCATGACTTCGTCAATTTTACCGCCAATCGCGGCAAGCCCGTGGAGTCAACGATTCGAACAATCCGCAGCGTGCGCGTGCGGCAATTCTCCGGTCTCCTCACGATTGAGGTGGAAGGCGATGGTTTTCTTTACAGAATGGTGCGGATGATGGTCGGGGCAATGGTGCGTTGCGCCCAAGGCAGAGCGACAACCGCGGAAGTGCGTCAACGCCTCATCAGCCTCGATTGGTCGGGCAGCCGAATGGTCGCTCCCGCCGCTGGCCTCACGCTGGTGCGAGTGCGTTACTAAAGTAGCATTCCAAAAACCCTCGCAGGATGGCAGAAATATTGCTCGTTGAGGCTAACACTCATGCCTCTCCCGATTTCTACCGAGGTCAAAGGCATTGGCAAAAAGAGGGCTCGAGTTCTCGGCGGACTCCTCGAGTGGTTGGTGAGTCCTGACCATTTTCACATCAAGCTATTTCTCGGCGGCGGTGTTGGCGTCCTGGTGATCGCGGTCCTCGCCGTCGCGTGCATGGTGATTACGTTTGGCGATCAGCGGCGCGACAAGATGCGGGCCCACAGCATCCAGGTAATGCGCCTAAGCAGTGTAGTGGAGAATGACGTTACCGCGTTGGAGAACGCATACCGCGGGCATCTTCTTACCCGCAACGGCACTTACTTCGAGGATTTCAGCCGTCTTGAATCGCTGTTTCCTAAACACGTAAAAGATTTAACAAATATCCTCCCAGCTACCTCGCTCCAACGTCAGCAGGTTACGCAAATGCGGAATAACATCGCGAAGTGGTTTTCAACCACCTCTTTAACGATGTTTCAGCAAGCCGGAATTCCAACTCGTCCAGACGAAATTAAAGCCGGGCTCGCCGCTTCCGCGATGAGCGAGGCGCATCGCCTCTTGCAAAGCATTCAGCGCGAGGAACAGATCGATCTCAATCATCGCGTGCGGGAGCACGAATGGGCAATTCAGTCGACCCAGATACTATACTTCATCCCGAAGCTGGAGCGCGCCGCTGCTGACATGCAGAAGGAAAATCGCGGCTATCTGCTCACGAGTGATCCCCTTTTCATCGACGCCTATAAGCGAGCGGCATCTGATTTTTATACCTTCCAAGGCTATCTTTCGCTCCTCGTTGGCAACGAGCCGAAGCGGGTTGCCGAGTTGGACGAGATCCGCACCCGCCTCGAAACCTGGGTCACTCAATGCGCGGGTTCAGAGATCGAAGCCGAAAGTCGCGGGGGCAAGAACGCGGGTATCTCCCGCACCGGGTTGAGCGAGACGTTGATGAACAATGTGCGTCACGCGATCGATCAATTCGAAAAGGAACAGGTTGAGATTTACGATGCGTGCTCTGCGGCCGCGGCACGGGAGCGAATTTTGACCATTGCCGGGATTAACCTGCTCTGCGGGCTTGCCACCGTCCTTCTCATCGCTTCGAGCGGCTACAGCTTCATCCTGTATCGGCGACAACTGAAGAAGCTCGACAGCGCAGATTTGCGGATTCGGGCAGTGATCGATCATGTGCTCGATGGAATGGTTATGATCAACACACGGGGCGCGATTCTCTCCATGAATCCGGCGGCTCGCCACATGTTCGGCTACACCGGCAACGGATCAACTTGGCCTCCTTGCCGGTGGGATTGCGCACGACTTCAACAAAATCCTCACCGCCATTATCGGCAACATCTCCCTCGCCGCGATGTTTCTTCGGCCTAACGACGACATGTACGAGCGACTTGAAGATGCCAAGAACGCCTCCATGCGCGCACGCGATCTCGCGCAACAGCTTCTCACTTTTGCCCGCGGCGGCGCGCCCATAAAACAGGCTGCCTCGATCACCGATCTGGTCCAAGAGACCGTCAGCTTCTCCCTGCGTGGCTCACAAAGCCGCAGCGACTTGCACGTTCAGCCAGACCTGTGGCCGGCAGAGTTTGATCCAGGTCAAATCAGCCAGGTCATTGCCAATCTGGTCGTGAACGGAGAGCAGGCCATGCCTAATGGCGGCACACTTCATGTACGCTGCGAGAATTATTCGCATCACCCTGATGCGAGCGCCGAGGGCACTGATCTCACGCCCGGCGAGTACATCCGCATTCGCGTACAGGACGAAGGCGTCGGGATTCCCCCCGATTGTCTTAAGCGCATCTTCGATCCTTATTTCACGACCAAGGCAAAGGGCAACGGCCTCGGCCTCGCGACCGTCTACTCGATTGTCAAGAATCACAGTGGATTGGTGACTGTCGAATCGGAATTACATGTTGGTTCCACTTTTAACATTTATCTGCCAGCCGCTCAGACCCAGGCCAGGGTTGACGAGCCCGTCGCCCTAACGAACGAGCCCACGAATGGCTCTGGTCGCGTGCTGGTGGTGGATGACGAGGAAGCCATTCGATTGCTGATGGATCTCACGCTCACGCGTTTTGGCTACGAAGTTTCCGCCGCCGAGACTGCAGCGCGCGGGATCGAGATTTATCGCGAAGCGCTCCATCGGGGACGCCGATTCGATCTCGTCATCCTCGATCTCACCTTACCCGGTGGGATGGACGGCAAGGAAGCGCTTAGACGGTTGATCGAGATTGATCCCCTGGTGAACGCCGTGGTTTCCAGCGGCTATGCCATGGATGCCACCATCGGCCGCTACGAAGATTTCGGTTTTCGCGGGGTGATTGCGAAGCCCTACGAAGCGACCGAACTCGGGCGCAAAGTGCACGCCTTTATCGAAGCGAATCGCACCACGCCTTTCCCTTCCCAAATGCACTCACCCACCTTCCAGTTCCAACACGCTTGCTGACTCGTTAGCCAAATGGCGCCCCCGGAATGGTTGACGGCAACTTGCCAAGCATCCTCAAGTCCTTAGCTTGCTGCAAAGGATGAGGACCGAATTAGCCGAACAGAAAATCGTACCAGCTGCCTACGATTCGAAAATCGAAGGTAACGTCATCTTCACGCGACTCGACGCCGCGATGAACTGGATGCGTAAGAATTCTCTCTGGCCGATGCCTATGGGTCTGGCCTGTTGCGCAATTGAGTTGATGGCGACGGCGTCGGCACGTTTTGATATCGCGCGCTTCGGAGCCGAGGTCATGCGTTTCTCCCCGCGCCAGTGCGATGTTATGATTGTTGCCGGCACTGTGACCTATAAAATGGCACTGGCTGTGAAACGGATTTACGACCAAATGCCGGAGCCCAAGTGGGTCATTGCGATGGGCGCCTGTGCTTCGAGCGGCGGCATGTATCGCTCCTACGCTGTCCTGCAGGGCATCGACCAACTTCTGCCGGTTGACGTATACGTCTCCGGTTGTCCGCCGCGTCCGGAAGCGCTTCTTGAGGGTTTGATGAAGCTACAGGCGAAGATCAGTGGCGAGCGTTCTTTCAGCGCACAAAAGCCAGCCCTCGCCGCGCGGATGAAAGAGTTAGCCTAAAGAATAAAATCCCCTCTTGTCCTTGTGATGACCGCTTCCGAGCTCCTTGATTCGTTAGGTTCTCTCCTCGGCGCCCGGATCAAAGAGCAAACAGAATTTCGTGGCGAGACCACGATCGTGATCGACCGCCGCGACCTTCGTGAGCTGGCTACTTCCTGCCGGGACGACCTTTCCTTTGACTACCTGCTCGACATCACCAGCGTGGATAACTTCGGCAGTGAACCGCGTTTCGAGCTCGTTTATGAGCTTTACTCGATGAGGCACGGAGTTCATCTGCGCGTCAAGCTCAGCCTCTCAGAAGACGACCCAACGGTGGACACCATCTCCGACGTTTGGCCGACGGCTAACTGGCACGAGCGCGAGATTTGGGACATGATGGGCCTGCGCTTCAACGGCCATCCCGACCTGCGTCGTATCCTCATGTGGGAAGGTTATCCCTACTTTCCCCTGCGCAAAGAGTTCCCCCTCGCCGGCAAGTCCAGCGATGTGCCGGATGTCGGCTTCACCTCGATTGCGCCGATGGAGGGCGGACCGTTTGTTACACAGCCCAGCGTCGCAACCGCGAAAGATCGTGAACCACGTTCGCGAAGCGGGCCGACACCCTAGGACGGCTCGATCATAACAAGCGAATGCCTCTAATTAATAAGCGACGGCCAAACACTGGTGTCGAAGACATATTCCTAAGCAGAGAGGTTATCCTGTGTTGCGGTGAGGACTGGAACGAATTACTGCTGGCGCTGGGTAGTGTTACAGCAGAGCCGATGCTCCTGGAGCATGAATTCCGCGTTTACCGCGTTGGATTATTCAAGAAGTTTAGTCTGATTTGGTCCGGCATGGGTACTGGCTGCCTTGAGCCGCTGCTGTATGAGATCAGTGACATAAGGCATATAAGAAATATTATTCTCATTGGGACGGCCGGTGCACCATCGAGCGAGCGAGTCGAGCTAGGAGAGATTTACGCCATCGAGAAAGCTTATCTCGGTGGCACTGCAATCCAGCTCCCGGGGGCGCCGTTTCCGCTCTCGCCCCGCTTTCCGGAAGATGCCATTGCCCAAGCTCATCTGCTTCGCGCGTCTATCGCTTCCACCGACTATTATTATGGGTTTTCCAAGAGCCACGACACTCAGAAGTTGCGAATGGCCGATCCAAGTCTGGAAGAGGCCGTCGATTCGCTTCACGACCGGGTCGCACTGATCGATATGGAGACAGCCCAGTTCTACTATTTTTGCAGCGTTTTTTTCCCCGAGCACCTCAGATATATAGCCTTGAAGGGAGCCGCAAACTTGTTGGCCGATCCCGCCCAGCAGACGACCAACTCCCTCGGCCTTCTAAAGAAGGCGCTAGCCGCGGCTTTTGCCCTGCTTAACCTGCCCCGAGAAGAAGTGAAAGCAACGCTAGGTTCACCCCTTGTTACGACGGTTGAGTTGGAGGAAAAGGCCACCGCGAAAGTGATGGAAGAGGTGAAGCTTTTCTGGACGATCCAAATTGCTGTCTGCGGTGTCTTAGGGTATCTCGGGACGAATTTCACTCTTTCGCGACCTTCGGAGCATCTTAGTCCAACGATTGGAGCGCTGGATCCAATCTATCTGAAAAACCTGTCTCTCGCCATTGTGTCGTTTTTCCTGATTCAAATTGGAGCGGTCTACAACCTGATAGGTAACTACTATGCCCGAGTTGCGGCTCTCGGATCGAGACTTGCCTTTCAGCAGGAGAATCGGGTCACACCCATTCTTGCCTTTTTCTATGTATTACTTTCGGCAGCCATCGCGGCGCTAGGGACGAAAACTGGGATACCGAACTCCGGTCCTGGTCTACTTCTCCTCGGCTCGGTTGCAGGGGTGTTTCTAAATTTTGTCATATGCCGCGGCTGTGTATATCCAGCTCTGGCAAAGTCTGGAAATGAATACTGCATTTATGCGAGGTCGCTCAGCATCCTGTATAACGTTACGTTGGCTTTGACAGTCGCGGCTGCGCTTGTCTACTGGTTCAGGCGATAAGCTCGTCGCGCGAGATTCCGCTGAGCCGACTTCATTCGCTATAACTTTGGCGGAGTCTCTGTAAAACTCGTCTGAGTCTTAGGCAGCTGAGACCGGCGGAGCTGACGCAGGACGTTTCGTCACTGCCATGACGTCGGGTCGGGCACCGTCTTCACGCGTAGCTGTCGTTTTGCCTTCCTTCGGATAGGCAATCCGGGTATGGAGCATGTTCATGAGAGTGAAACGAAAACGCTCCGCGATGATTTTCAGTTCTTTCATCGTTAGGTCGCATTCATCCAGTTGATGATCAGCCAACCGTTGGTCAATCAAATCGGTCACGAGTTGCTCGATCTTCTGCGGCGTCGGTTTTTCCAGTGAGCGCGACGCACTTTCCACCATATCAGCCAGGCTGATGATCGCGCTTTCCCGCGTTTGCGGTCTAGGTCCGCTGTAACGGAAGTTTTCCTCGGAGACTTCGGGAATGTCTTCCTCGCGCATTTTCATGATCTTACCGCCGGCGCGAGCGTCTTCGTATTGCTGGATGGCGCGTTTGTAGAAGTAATAGACTAATGATGTTCCATGATGCTGCTGGATAACGTCGATGACCTGCTGGTTGAGGCCGTGCTTGAGCGCGAGGTCGACGCCTTCCTTGACGTGCGCAATGATAATCAGTGCGCTCATCGTCGGTGCGAGATCGTCGTGCGGATTTCGCTCAAAGTTCATGTTTTCGGTGAAGTAGTCGGGTTTCACCAGTTTACCGATGTCATGGAAGTAGGAACAGACGCGGCATAAGGTGGCGTTCGCACCGATGGCTTCGGCGGCAGATTCCGCCAGGTTTGCCACGACAAGACTGTGGTGATAGGTGCCAGGAGCTTCAAACGTTAGGCGACGGAGAAGCGGATGATTCAGGTCCGACGCTTCCAACCACGAGATGTCGGTCGTGATGCGGAAGAGGTGTTCGAGAATCGGCAGCGCGCCACCAACGAGCATGGCGGTAATAATACCATTGCCGATGGCTAAAGCGCTTTGCACACCGAGCATTGGCCAGTCGGTCGCGGCGGGATTGAAGAAGTTGATCGGGCCGATCAGTCCAAAGGCAAGCGAAAGCAACCAAATGGCGACTCCGACGAAAAACCCCGCGCGAATCAGCCGACTGCGGCGGCGTACTTGTAATGTAAGGTAGACGGCGGTGAAGCCGCTGATGAGTCCGTTAACCAACATCGGCGCGTCGATCTTGCTCGCGAGGATGCTGCTCCAAAGGCTAACGAAAACAGCGCCGTAGAGTCCGTGGTTGCGTCCGAGCAAAACGCAAAGAACGAGCGGTGCAAAGGCGTAGGGTGCGACGAGCCACGCGGTCTCGGGCTTAAGCGCGGCGAAGAGTCCGCTGTCGCAAAGCACGATAAGCAATCGTGTGACCGCGAGCTGCACATAGATGATGCCAAAGACAAGAAAGAGGCGTGAGTTACGCTCGAAAGTGCGCGGTTGGTTGATCCAGAGCTGAATGATCGCGGTGACGAGAAAAAGCAGGGCGATGACAAAATTCTTGGTCGGCTCCTGCTGCTGGCCGCTGAAAATGAGAAGGGCGAGCCCGGCGACGAAAGCAGCAAAGATAGCGACCTTCATCCAAGGCGCGCTCTCGAGGTTGCGCAACACTTCATTGGAGACGCGGCGGCGCCGGGTCTTACTGGAAGCGAGACCGCGTTTTATGAGGCCTTTGCGGCGCAGAAATTTGAACATGGCTACTTGCGCTCGCGGCCGCTCGTGTTGGCGGGCGAGCGATGTTGCTGATAAGCGTTAATAATCGCGCGGACAAGCTCGTGCCTAACGACATCCTTGTCATTGAAATAAACGAAGGCGATGCCGGATACGTTTTTCAAAGCCTGGAGAGCTTCGAGCAGGCCGGAACGTTTGTTAGGCGGCAGATCGATCTGGGTGCCATCACCCGTCACGACGCATTTCGATCGCGGGCCAATGCGGGTGAGAAGCATGAACATTTGCTCGGTGGTCGTGTTCTGCGCTTCGTCGAGAATGACAAAGGCGTTGCTCAGCGTACGGCCACGCATGTAGGCGAGCGGTGCGATCTCGATCGTCTCGCGCGCAACATAGCGTTCCAGCTCTTCCGGCTCCAGCATGTCGTGCAGCGCGTCATAGAGCGGACGCAGATAAGGTGTGATTTTTTGTTGCAAATCGCCCGGTAAAAACCCCAGTGCCTCGCCGGCTTCGACGGCAGGTCTTGTCAGAATAATTCGATCGACCCGTTCTTTCTTCAGCGCTGCGACGGCCATCGCGACGGCAAGGTACGTTTTACCTGTCCCGGCCGGGCCGATGCCGAAGACGATGTCGTTCTTTTGGATTGCCTCGACATAATTGCGCTGGCCTAACGAGCGCGCCACAATGGCCGGTTTGCGCGAAGAGGTCATGATCTTGGTCGCGACCAGATCCTCGAGGTTGTCGTTACGTGACTCGTTCACGGAATTGAGGGCGTAGTTGAATTCGTGTCGCTGAATATCGATGCCGCGCTGGCGCGCATTCTCCAGTTGGGTGAAGACCTGTTCCGCCTTGGCCACCTGAGCGGGATCGCCTTCCAGCTTGATCCAACCTTCGCGGGTGGTGACCTTCACACCGAGGGATTCTTCGAGATTCTTGATCAGCTTCAGGTCGTTGGCGTAGAGGGATTGAACGGCGCGCGCGTTCTCAAACTGCAGCGTGCGAGTCTCAGTCATCTGCCGGCCGGTAAAACATCAACCACAAGAATACCGTGGCGGCAGGAAGAGTGTCAAACTGGCAAAGCCGGGTTGAGGAAAAGACGGTGTGATTTTTCAGGGCGTTAAGGCCAGCGCGCTGGTCAAATCAGCCTAACGAAATCCGTAAACCATGGCCCAATGAGTCCGATCTTCTGACGAACTTTCCACCGCCACGATAATGAAATAGCTGCCAGTCGACTTTGGAACAAGGTGTGCAGCCGCAAAATGTCCTTTCTGCCAGCTATCCGGTTGCTCGCAAAGCTTGCCGTCGGCGTCGTAAACATGAACGGAGATTTTCGCCGTTTCCACTTCGGTGCCCATCCAAAACCAATAGTCGTTCCCCTTGAATAACTGCTGCCTGACGGCCTTGCGCTCACCCGCACCGAGGTCGCCTCCCCAGTAATCCTCGCGCACCTGGTAGCCTTCCTTCACGTAAGGTTCGGCCGCCTGAAGCGCAAACGAATGAGCGTCGTCCACCGAAGCCCGTGTGGCCGCGATTGGCAGCGCGAGAAGAATCGCGAGCAAAGCGGCGGTGCGGGCGGTTGTGAAATTCTTTGGTCGCATCGGGGGTCGAGTTATGGTTTGCGAGTCACGATCGCGCTGTCGAGACGGGCCGTGATCTCATTAATCTTTTTTACTGACACAGGTGGAATCGCAGCATTCGTTTCGATCAGCGGTTTCACTTCCACGAGTGAACTCTTGATTTGCGCGATCACCGGAAGGTTGAACTCGGGCATGGTTGCCAGCTTACGCTGAAAGTATTCCAAAAGATCGGGCTGATGCAGCAACTCGGCGCCGTCGGGTGAAAAGTGGCGATCGACCACCGCGGTCAGCACCTGGGTTCCGCGTAACCAGCCGCCCAGACTAACAAGCTGAGAAAGCTTCTCGTCGTGAACTTCGTTCATTGCCTGTTGCACGCTGTTTTGGGTGCGATCCAGCTCCTGGCGCACCTGGTCCCAGTTGCGGCGGTCGGCAGCTTCCGTGATCGCCTTCGCATGCGGCAGGATCGAATTCCCGACTCCGATACTTTTGGCGAGACTGACAACGCGTTGTCCGATCTCTTTTACACTCTGCGCGTCCTCGGCCTGCACCGCAACGAAGCCGTCGGCGATCACCGTCCCCAAAAGAAGCGCGATCCGCGGACGTTCGGTGAAGTTCGTTCCTTTGTTCGTGCGGACGAATTCCTTCCAGTTCACGCTGTCGAGCTTGCTTAGTGCACTAAAGATTTCGTTAGGCAACGGCACCACCACGTCCTCGATGTTTCGCGAAAGGCGACGGACGTCGATCTTGCGTGGCGGTTCGCTCGTGGCCGCCCGCACTCCTACGGGCATGGCGAGAAGAGCTAGAAGAATCAGGTTAACAAAAGGTCTCATCCGCAGCATCGACTATTGATTTCGTAAAGGTATTCAGGATTAGTTGGGCACTTTATGCAGAACCCTCGTCGGGCACAAATTGTGATACGATCCCAAGTTCGCCGCCTGGCGCAACTCGCGCCGCGCTCGCCGGTGCGCAATCGCTAGTCTGCTGCCATGATGCTGGACCGTCTCCGGGAAATCCTTGGCCATGCGAGCGAGAAACGAATCGCTGTCGCGGGCGATCTCATGCTCGACGAGTTTGTCTGGGGAAAAGTGGGACGCATTTCCCCAGAAGCGCCGGTGCCGGTGGTGGAGGTCACCGGTGAATCGTTTTACCCCGGCGGAGCGGCGAATGTCGCGCGCAACCTGCGCGAGTTCACCGATCATGTTTCGGTCATCGGAACCATCGGCACCGATGCGAGCGGCAATCAGCTGCTTGATCTCTTGCACAAAAAAAAGATCGCGACCGAACTCGTCATCCAGGATCCAACCTTCCGGACGATTGTAAAAACGCGGATCATCGCACGGCAGCAACAGGTGGTGCGGGTCGACCGCGAAGAGATGCGTTCGCCTAACGAAAAGCAGGTCGCCCATATTACGGACCAACTCCGCGCACTTTTGCCGCGGATCGATGCCTTTATCTTCGAAGACTACGGCAAGAAATTTCTCAGCCCCGAACTCGTTAGGCAGATCACGGCCGAGCTGAAATCGGCTGACAAGCTGACCACGGCTGATCCCAATCCGCATCAACAGATCGATTGGGGCGCGATTACCGCGGTGAAACCAAACCGAAGCGAAGCCCTCCAAGCGGCCGGCCTTCCTCTGACCGATCCGGTCGATCCGCCCTTGGAAGACAAGGCGCTGCTCACCGCCGGCCTGCGCCTGCTCCAGCGCTGGGAGACGCGGATGCTGCTGATCACCTTGGGCGAGCAAGGTATGCTGCTCCTGGAGAGAGAGAAACCGCCACACCACATCCCAACAAAGGCGCGCCAGGTCTATGATGTGTCCGGAGCAGGCGATACTGCGATTGCCCTATTTACTCTCGCCCTTGCCGGCGGAGCGACGCCAGTGGAGGCGGCGGAGATTGCCAATCACGCCAGCGCAGTCGTGGTGGCCAAACTCGGAACGGCAACAGTCAAGCCGCAGGAATTGATCGCCAGTTTCGAGGACGACGCTTGTGCCTAACGACTCGAGCCCGGCTGTCTTTGTCGATCGGGACGGAACCCTGATGCAGGAGGTGAACTACTGCTCCGACCCGAAATGCGTCGAAGTTTTTCCGGGGGTAAGCAAAGCGCTCCAACGCCTCAAAGCTGCCGGCTACAAGTTGATCGTGATCTCAAACCAGGCGGGCATCGGGCGCGGCTATTTCACCGAAGCGCACTACCGTCTCGTCGAAGCGGAAGTGGCTCGGCAGGTACTCCCAGCAGTTTTCGATGGCGTTTACTTCTGCCCGGATCATCCCGAACGCGCGACCAACCGCCGCAAGCCTGCGCCAGGAATGGTTCTGGAAGCGCAACGCGATCACGGCATCGATCTGACGCGTTCCTTTTTTATCGGCGACAAGGCGATCGACGTCGAGTGTGGTCGCAATTCCGGTCTTCCCACCATTTTGGTGAAGACCGGTTACGGCGCCGCCGAACAGGAACGGGCCGGCGCCAACTGGGTCGTCGAAAACTTCCCTTCCGCTGCCGAACTCATCCTCGGCCTGAAAGAGCAAGAACGCGCCAGCTAGCACCTCCCCGGTTTCGGAATGCGCTTGCTCGCGATTCATTGTCGAACATCGGCCGCCAATGGGCCGGCGCTCGAAAATGCGCGCAGTCGGCGTGAAGCTTCCCACTCATGTTACAGTCGCTCGATTTTACCATGAGCACGGCCGTCGGCATTATCCCTGCGCGTTGGGGTTCGACACGTTTCCCTGGCAAACCTCTCCATCTGATTGCCGGTAAACCGCTCCTTCGGCACGTCTGGGAAAACGCTTGCCGCGCCAAGGCGCTCGAGAAAGTTATTATCGCTACCGACGACATGCGCATCGCCGAAGCCGCCTTTGGTTGGGGCGCGGAAATTAGCCTAACGAACCCGAAGCACGCCAGCGGCACCGACCGCGTTGCGGAAGTCGCTCGCAAATTGCCCGACGCCTCGCACATCCTCAACATCCAGGGTGACGAGCCACTCGTTGAGTCTTCCCTTCTCAACCGACTCGTTAGGCAAATGCAGCGCGACCCGCAGATCGAAATGATCACCGCCGTCCATCCTTTTGACAATCCGGCTGACGCGAAATCACCTCACCAGGTCAAAGCGGTTCTCGATCGCCAGAATTGCGTCCTTTACTTTTCCCGCCAAAGCATCCCCTACCCGCGAGATCCTTCCGCGCCGATCCAATATTTCCGGCACCAGGGCATTTACGGCTATCGACGGGACCTGCTGCTGCGCTTCGTTCGTTGGCGCCCAACACCGCTGGAGAAAGTCGAAGCTCTCGAGCAATTGCGCGCGTTGCAGAATGGCGTAAAGATTTACGTGGTCGTCACCAGAAGCGGCTCGCCCGGAGTAGACACGCCGGCCGATGCTGCGGCGATTGAGCGCCAGCTGCTCGCTCGTGCGCGACGTCCGCGCCAGACCCGATGAAATACATTTTTGTAACCGGAGGTGTAGTGAGTTCGTTAGGCAAAGGGCTTGCCGCGGCCTCGTTGGGCACGCTCCTCGAACTGCGTGGTCAGCGCGTCCTTCTGCAAAAGTTCGATCCCTACCTCAACGTCGATCCCGGAACGATGAACCCGTTCCAACACGGCGAAGTCTACGTCCTCGACGATGGCGCCGAGACGGATCTCGACCTCGGTCATTACGAGCGTTTCACCAATTGTGTCCTTTCACGCAACAACAACCTAACGAGCGGCCAGGTGTATGAGAGCGTCATCCTGAAAGAGCGGCGCGGCGATTATCTTGGCAAAACCGTCCAGGTAATCCCGCACGTCACCGATGAAATCAAGGCCCGCGTCCGGCAGGTGGCTGATCCGGAAAAAGTCGACATCGTCATCACGGAAATTGGCGGCACCGTCGGCGATATCGAAGGCTTGCCTTTCCTCGAAGCCATCCGGCAATTCATTCTCGAAGTCGGCACCGAAAACGTAATCGACATGCACGTCACGCTCGTGCCCTACATTCGTGCCGCGGGCGAACTCAAAACCAAACCGACCCAGCAGAGCATCGCCAAGTTGCGAGAAATCGGTCTTCAGCCGCAGGTTCTCCTTTGCCGCACCGAGCGTCCGCTTGACGCCGAGGTTAGGCAAAAGCTTTCCCTCTTCGGCAACGTCAGCCTCAACGCTGTCATCGAAGCGCGCGACGTGCCGCACACTATTTACGAAATGCCGCTTCTCCTGCACGAGGAGGGACTGGACGAACTCGTTTGCCGTCTCCTCCACATCGATGCGCCACAGCCCGACCTGAGCGATTGGCGCAAGTTCGTCAGTCGCGTCATCAACCCGAAGAAGCAGGTCAAGATCGCGGTCGTTGGCAAATACATCGATCTGCAGGATGCCTACAAAAGTATTTACGAATCGCTCACCCACGCCGCGGCGAGTCATGATTGCGGCATCGACCTGCGTTTGATCGATGCCGAGTCACTCGAAGCCGGAGTCGACGGCCATCTGGCTGATGTCGCCGGTATTCTTATCCCCGGCGGATTTGGCGAACGCGGGGTGGAAGGAAAAATTCGTGCCGCGAAATACGCTCGTGAAAACAACGTGCCTTACCTCGGACTGTGCCTTGGCATGCAGGTGGCGACGATCGAGTTCGCGCGAAATGTTTGCGGTATCTCTGCCGCGAACAGCAGCGAGTTTGACCAGGAATCGTCCGAACCGGTGATCTGTCTCCTCGACGAACAGCGCAACATCCAGAAGAAAGGCGGCAGCATGCGCCTCGGCACCTGGCCGACCAAGATTGTTCCCGGCACGCTCGCCGAAAAAATTTATAAACACGGCGAAGTGCTCGAGCGCCATCGCCATCGCTACGAGTTCAACATGAAATACCGCGAGCAGATGGAACAAAAAGGCTTTCTCATCAGTGGCACGTCACCCGATGGCGCGCTCGCCGAGCTAATCGAACTCAAGGGCCATCCATTCTTTCTCGCCTGCCAGTACCATCCGGAATTCCAAAGCAAACCGAACAAGCCACACCCGCTCTTCAGCGGTTTCATCCGCGCGTCGCTGGCCCATCAGGATTGAAGCCTAACGAGAAGGCGCGGCGTGCGCGGCGCGCCGGAGCCGATCCATGATCGCCACGCCGAGACCTTCGTTAGGCAAAGCTTCGGCGATGATGCAATCGAGATGCGCGTGATCGAGTTCGCGCAGATAGCGAAAAAGATTCGCCGCCGCTTCTCGCAGGTCATTCGTGGTGCTGAGCCGGCGCGATTCGACAAAGGTTTCCGAAAACGGCGAATCACTCCAGAGCAGCGCGCCGTAGCGTTTTCCGCGAGGTACCGAAACGGCAGTAATATCTTCTGCGACGACGAGCGGCGTCTGCGGACGATAGTGCGACGGCATTTGTCCCGGCGATTCCAATTTGCC
This sequence comes from uncultured Verrucomicrobiae bacterium, assembly GCA_963786175.1. Lineage (GTDB taxonomy): Bacteria > Verrucomicrobiota > Verrucomicrobiia > Chthoniobacterales > UBA10450 > JAICXG01. The sequence goes on from CAWAYD010000007.1 coordinate 107,653, forward strand.
TAACGAGTCCATCCGCACCTCACCAATTCCTGCCAATTCCTCCTTTGTGATCGGACCGGAACGCAAAATCCTCATCGTGCCTCCTCTCAAAGCGATCACTGTCGACTCGATCCCATGCGGCGTCGGCCCGCCATCGACGATCAACCTTATCCGGCCAGACAATTCCTCCGCGACGTCCGCGGCTGAGGTGGGACTCATCCGGCCGAAGCGATTTGCACTGGGCGCGGCGAGCGGTCGCCCGAGCGATTGCACCACTTCCGAAAAGATTGGGTGGGCGCTCATTCGCACCGCCACCGTCGTTAGGCCAGCAGTCACGATTGAAGGAACCAAGTCAGTCTTCGGAAGAACGATCGTGAGAGGACCCGGCCAGTAGGAATTCGTTAGGCGATCGATCAGAGGTCGCATTTCGTTCTCGATGATCGCAACGCGCTCCAGCCACTCCGGAGTTGGCAAATGGACGATGAGCGGATCAAAGCGGGGCCGCTCTTTTGTTTCAAAAATTTTTGCCACGGCTTCGCCGTTCAGCGCGTCGGCGGCGAGCCCATAGACAGTCTCAGTGGGAAGCGCGACCACTTCGCCGACGCGCAACAGTTCGACGGCGCGGGCCACCGCCTCCTTTCGTTCGTTAGGCGTGCCGCTCAGCGCGATCTTCGTTTCCATTCGTTCTGCTCCCGAGGGCCTTCCTCGCGCGCAACGCTGTTTCCGCCGCCCGCTCAACGCTATCGCTGAGCGCAGTCAGGTGCCCCATTTTGCGCCCGGCACGGGCTTCATGTTTGCCATAGAGATGAAGATGCGTTCCCGGTTCGGCCAGGGCTGCGGCCCAGTTAGGTTCGCCCTCGCTCCAAATCTCTCCGAGCAGGTTGACCATTGCTGTCGGCCGCAGCAACTCAGTCGAGCCTAACGGCAGCCCGCAGACGGCGCGCACGTGCTGCTCGAACTGGCTCGTCACGCAGCCTTCGATCGTCCAATGTCCGGAATTATGTGGTCGCGGCGCGAGTTCGTTGATGACCAGTTCGCCATTGCCTTTCAAAAACATCTCGACCGCAAGCAGTCCGACCAAGTCGAGCCGGACGGCAACCTCACAGGCCAACGCACGCGCCGCGGTCGCAAGGGCGTCGTCGATGCGCGCCGGCGCAAGAGTCAGATCGAGGATGTGGTTCCGATGCATGTTTTCGCAGACCGGAAAGACCGCAGTCGATTCGTCCGTCGCTCGCGCCACGATGACGGAGATTTCTTTTTCAAATTCGATCACCTGCTCGAGCACGCATAACTCATCCTCCCGGTGCGACCACACTTCATCGAGACTGGTTTTGATGCCGATCCGTTGCTGATCTTTGCCGTCGTAACCAAAGGCGGCTCCCTTCAGAATAGCCGGTCGCCCGATCGCCTCAAGCGCGCTCGTTAGGTCGGCCAGACTTGCCACTCTGCGGAAAGGCGCAACGGGAAACTCGGCGTCACGCAGAAACTCTTTCTCGCGCAGACGATGCTGCGCGATGTGGAGCACCTCGCCCCGCGGACGCACAACCTGATCCCGCAAGACCCATTCGATCGTGGGGCTCGGGATGTTTTCGAATTCAAACGTGAGGACATCGATGGAGCGCGCGAACCCTCGCACCGCTGCCTCATCATAGTAGCTCGCCGCAGTCGCGAGATCGGAGAATTGCGCTGCCGGCCCGTTCTTCTCCGGAGAAAAAGTATGGATGTGATAGCCCATCCGGCGGGCAGCGATGGCGAACATCCGTCCAAGTTGACCGCCTCCCATGACGCCGATCATCGCTCCGGGGAGAAACGGCTGGTTAGGCATCATGGCAGCTCTTGCGCGAGCACGTCCCTGGTTTGGCGGGCGCGAAATTTCTTAACAGCTTCCCGTACTTTGGCGTCGTGCAAAGCAATGACGCTGGCGGCGAGAAGCGCGGCGTTTTTCGCGCCGGCAGTGCCGATGGCTAAAGTACCGACCGCAACTCCGGCGGGCATTTGCGCGATGGAAAGGAGCGAGTCGAGGCCTTTGAGCGCCCTCGATTCGACCGGCACGCCCAATACCGGCAGCCACGTCTGCGCCGCGATCATGCCCGGGAGATGGGCCGCGCCGCCCGCTCCCGCAATGATAACCTGCACGCCGCGCTCCGCGGCTTTGCGAGCGAACTTTGCCATCCGGTCAGGGGTGCGATGCGCGGAGACGATCTGTCGCTCGTTAGGTACGCCGAACTGATCGAGTAGCTCAACGCAACTCTGCATCGTCGCCCAATCGGAGGCACTCCCCATGACGACGCTGACCAGCGGACGGTTCGATTTCTTTTTTCCCATCGAAGTTTTCGGACGATCATTCCTGCCCTTGAAGCAAGAAAATTGCAATCGCGTTTATGACACGCATCTCTTGAAGACGCAGTCCGGTTGATTGAACTGCCAATCGGGTGACCGAGCCCGTTCGAGCTTCGCGCCTTACGATATCGTCATAGTTTGCCGCTTGCCATAGAATCCGCCTTCGGTGCAGCATTTCGGGCAAATATGAAGGCGCTCACTACGGTTATACTATTTACGGCATGTCTTAATTTCACCCATCTCAATGGCCAGGTGCCAGAACTCCTGTCGCGGCCTGATCGAGGGATGGTCCCGCATAACATTGACATGAGCCAGCAAAGCGGGAACGAAGCGGAAACGTCAGTCGCGATTAGTCATACCAACCCAAGGCTTATTACCAGCGTCTCAAATCTGGAGGCAAACGCGCTTTTCCATAGCTGGAGCACCGATAGTGGCCGGACCTGGCAGCATAACATGATAGCTACAGGCTCAGATTCGCTCAGCGCGGCCTGTTGCGACGCTCAGTTGGCTTCCGACGATTTTGGTAATATTTTTCTGACCTACCTGACTTCCGGCATTGCGGTAAAGATGGGTATCTCGGTCGATGGCGGAGCGACCTTTCAGCCGTTGCCTTTCCTCACCTCGCTTCCCAGCGGCCTACCGGTTTCTCCCTGGAAGAGTCTCGCGCGCATCGGACAGGCAGTTAGCGGTGACCAACCTTCTATCTCGACTGGTGCGAATAGTGTCTGGATTTCGTGGACATCCTTTGATGGAACCATCCAAGCCAGCGGCGCTTCGATCACTGGTTTAGGTCAGGTTGGCGCTTTCTCTCCCGCGCAGAAAATCCCCGGCGCCAATGGTTCGGGTGACTACGGTGATACCGCAGTCGGACCTGACGGTCAGGTCTTCGTAGTCTACCAAACTCCCACCGGTGGAGAAGGTCCTGCAACAATCTACGGCGCGCTTGATCCCGATGGACTGGGATCGGCTGGCTTTAATTCTGCCCAGGCCATTCAAACGACAAATGTCGGCGGCTTCGATTATATCCCCGCGCAGTCGGGCCGATCGATCGATGACGAAGCGGGTTTGGCATGGGATCGCTCACAAGGTCCGCATCGCGGCCGTCTCTACTTCATCTATGTTTCGGAAGAGCCACAGGAAAGCAACGATACTGACATCCAGTTTCGTTATTCGGATGACAACGGCGCAACCTGGAGCACCTCGAAACGCTTGAACGATGATACCGGGACTAATAGTCAGTTCAATCCCAAGATAGCCATTGACTTGACTACCGGTAACATCGCCGTCGCCTGGTATGATGCCCGCAATGACTTAGGTAACCTGCAGCACGGCGACACCAACGGCGTACCTAACGACGATATCATGATTTATTCGACGATGAGCACGGATGGCGGCCAGACCTTCTCTCCTAATCAGCGGCTATCGATGGGTGCCTCAAATGATAACAAAGCCAACAGCGTCGTCGACTACGGGGATTACAGCGGCTTCGCCTTCTACAGCGGCAGAATGTTTTTCTCTGCGGCCGATAACTCCAACGCTACCGGCGACAATCCAGATGGTACACTATCGCATTTCGATTTGTACGTTGCACCGGTCCGAGTTCGATAAGCAAGTAGGATCAGGATGGGGGCTTGCCTCTCGCCAGTCTAATATCAATAGGTAAAAGACTGGATTTGAGTTACCCCCGCGTCCGGGCCGTCGACGAAGCCCAGTCGTTTGCTCGGGTTTAGCGCGATATGCGCGGGCACGACATTGCCCGCATTAGAGAAGTTCAGACCGTTGATGGATTCGATCAGATTCCCATCCAGATCGTAAACGTGGACGCTGCTGCCGCTAAACGTCGTACTCGAATTTGGCTGCGCGACGAGAAAGAGTTTGTTGACCGGATCGAATTGCACGTCCGCACCGCTGTAGAATTGGTTGGGGGCGCCAGCCAGGATTTCCTTGAACCCGGTTTGAGTGGCGAGATCATAAAACTCGACGCTAAAGTCAATCTCAGTCGTCGTACAGACCGTGCCGCTCTCCGGATCGACGGCCAACCCATTGACATCGCCGTCCCCAACGCTGGTAAACTTGTTGAAGGTTCCCGTCGTGAGATCGACGGTCGCAATCCGCCCGGGCACGAACGGATTACCGAGTTTGGGCGCGCCCAGAACCGCCTGATTCGTCGCGCTATCGTAAGCGAGAGCGGGCAGCGTATTCACAAAATCCTCGTCGGTCAGTGTGATGACCGGACCAAAGGTGTTAGCGGCTACGTTCGAGCTAAAGATGAATGGACGAAAAGAGCTATTGGTATCCTGAGCGTAGACCGCAATATTAGGAACGCCCTGGTTGCGACTGACGTTGCTCAGCATGTGATCGGTGCCAAGTGGCGGCGTCCACGTACCAGTAAACTTATTTGTCGTCAGCGGACTCACCGTGAGATAGGAGCGGACGACATTTAAGAAACTCACCTCGTGCTCGCGTTCCACCAGTCCCACGGAGTTACCCACAACCCCAAGGCCAAGAAAGTCATCATTTCTTTGGGTCTTCTTGATACCCGAATGATGGCGCCTGTCGTTTGATTAAAGGTTTCAACCGCCGCCAGAGTGTGACCGTTGTCGAGCGTCTGTGCTTCGCAAAGGATCCCTTCCTTGCCCGCCTGGTCGATATCAAAGCCGAATATCTGGCCGCCGAACCTACTTTGCACAATCACACCGGTTGGCCCAACGGCGGGCCTCTCGCTCGCCGGTGCTGCATCGGCAGCAGAAGAAGCGAAAGCGCCAAGAAGAAAGACCAGCGCGAAAAGCTCGGTGAAGTGATATGCCTGATGGAATCGCAATGATTTAGTCGCTCTCATGGCCCAGAGTGTGTCGAGTTAGCCGCGCAGGACTCAAGCGACGCTTTGTAACAGTTCGGTTACGTGATCGTCAGGCTCCGCAATGAGACTGAGCCGAAATCCGCCGGACCAAGTGCCGCTTGCCAAGTGAAACCGGGCCGGACACTCTGCCGCATGCATCATCCTGAGGATCGCAGCTTCATCGGCCACCCGCGCGGGCTGGGCTATCTTGCATTTACTGAGGCCTGGGAACGCTTCTCCTATTATGGGATGCAATCGCTTCTTGTCCTCTACATGGTAAATCGCCTGCTGTATCCGGGTCATATCGAGCAGATCGCCGGCTTCGTTCCGTTTCGACATTTGCTCGAGAGACTTTATGGCGGCCCGCTCTCCATGCAGGCTCTCGCGTCGGCGATCTTTGGGCTTTACACCGGGCTCGTTTATCTCACTCCCATCGGCGGCGGGCTGATCGCCGATCGCGTCCTCGGAAGGACGCGAACGGTCACAATCGGCGCATTGCTCATGGCGACTGGACATTTCCTCATGGCCTTTGATTTTACCTTTCTCGCCGCCCTAACTTGTTTGCTCATCGGCGTGGGTTGTTTCAAGGGCAACCTCGCCAGTCAGGTCGGCGCACTTTATGAGACAGGTGATAATCGGCGCGCTGACGCCTTCCAAATCTACTATCTCTTTATCAACGGCGGAGTCATCGCCGCCCCGTTGATTGCCGGAACGCTCGGGGAGGTGTGGGGCTGGCACTATGGTTTTGGCGCCGCGGGTGTTGGAATGCTGATTGGCCTGGCCACTTATCTCGCTGGTAGGAAGTGGTTGCCACCCGATGAACCAACTGCTCGCGGGAACGGCCGAAGCACAGCCAAGGCCAAACTCACTCGCCGCGAAACCCTGGCGATTATCGCACTTCTTGCCCTCTTGCCGGTGCTAACTCTTGCCGTGATCGGTAACCAACAAATCTTTAACGCTTATCTCGTCTGGGCGGAGAAAAGCGCCAGTCTCATCTTTTTCGGCCGTAAGATGCCGACGACCTGGCTCATTACTCTTGATTCGATCACTTCGGTGAGTTTCCTCGCGGGCGCCGTGGTATTCTGGCGGTGGTGGTCGAAGAGGCACAAGGAGCCGGCGGAAATCACCAAAATGGGCATCGGAAGCCTTTGTGCAGTTACCGGCTTCCTTTCCCTGGCGATGGGCGCAGCAATCGCTGCTAGCTCTGGGAGCAAGGTCGCCATCGGCTGGCTGATCATGTTCCATGTCTTGAACAGCGTTGGATTCGCCAATGTCTTTCCAGTCTCACTGGCCCTTTACGCTCGGGTCGCGCCCACAGCTCTTTCCGCGACAATTATAGGCATCTTCTATCTTCATCTCTTCGCCGCGAATAATATCGTCGGCTGGATCGGTGGCCTGCTCGAGAAGATGCCGGCCACCCGTTTCTGGCTCTTGCATGCTGCCTTTTGCGGAGCCGCGGGAATTGTCTTTTCGTCGCCGGACGGTTACTTCGGTTACCTTCTCGCTCCAGAGGAAAAGGCCGGCCACATTACCTAGATTCCACTGGCGAAGGCCGGGATGCCGGTGATGTGCTGCCCGAGAACGAGTAAGTGAACGTCATGTGTCCCTTCATAAGTCTTCACGCTTTCCAGGTTACACATGTGACGGAAACACTGGTGCTCATCAAGAATGCCGACCCCACCAAGAATATCTCGTGCAGCGCGTGCGATATCGAGAGCTATCTCGACATTGTTCATCTTCGCCATGGAGATATGATAGGGGCGCGCGCTGCCTGCATCCTTTAGCTGGCCGAGGCGGTAAGCGAGTAACTGCGCCTTGGTAATTTCGGTTAACATGCGCGACAGCTTTGCCTGCACCAGCTGAAAACTGGCGATGGGTCGATCAAACTGCCGCCGGCGCAAGGCGTATGACGAGCTTCGTCGTAACAGGCCATCGCCGCCCCGATTGCTCCCCACGCGATGCCATAGCGGGCCTGATTGAGGCAGCTAAGTGGCGATCGTAGACCAGCGCTTTTCGGTAGTAAGGCTTGCTCGGGAAGACTACAGTTGTTGAAGGTTAGCTCGGCTGTAAGAGCGGCCCGTAAAGATAGCTTGCCCTCCATGAGTCGCGCGCTAAAGCCCGGCGTTCCCTTCTCCACCAGGAATCCGCGTATGGTGTCAGCACTTTCTGTGCTGTCGTCACTCCCATCACCTAACTTTGCCCAGACCACGGCGACGTCAGCGATCGTTCCGTTCCCGATCCATTTCTTGTTGCCATTCAACCTGTAGCCGCCAGTTGTCTTCTGAGCATAACAGCGCAGACCTGCAGGATTGGATCCAACGTCCGGTTCCGTGAGAGCGAAGCAGCCTAACTTTGTTGCCTGAGCCATTGAAGGTAACCAACGGCTCTTTTGTTCCTCTGAACCAAAAAGGTCGATTGCGCTCATGGCCAGTGAGCCTTGCACTGAGGCAAAAGTACGTAATCCGCTATCGCCACGTTCCAGTTCCCGCATCATTAATCCGGCGGCGATGTTGCCGAAGCCAGGGCAGCCATGACCATGAATCGCTGGCCCGAAGACTTTCAGTTCCGCAAGTTCCGGAAGCAACTCCAGGGGGAAAAGTACCCGCGCGATAATGAGTCGCGACTACCGGAAGGAAGCGCTCCTCCACCCAATGTCGCACGCGGTCGCGGATCGCCCGTTCCTCATCGCTAAGCAACTCGTCAAGCTGATAAAAATCTACGGCTTCGAAGGTCGTCATGGTTTCGCTTCTTATGAGAAGGACTGGCAATTACATTGACAACATGCGCCGGAGTTAAGCAAGATCGTTCATGTTTCAACGCTTCACTATCTTTCGGACTGGCCTTCTAACAGCCTTCGCCTTGCTCACCGGACTTACCCTCGCGGCGGCACAGACAGATCAACATCGCCCCCTGCCGGCAGAGGAATTGGAAAAATATGGTGACCCACCGGCCTTGCTCTGGCGGAATGGCGTCTCGCCCCGGATGATCTCACAGCATGACGCCTTTACCAGCGTGCAGGTAAATGTGAATTCCAGTGGCCAGAACATTACCGGCGACGCGGCCAACGAGCCTTCTCTTACCGTGGATTCTACCAATCACAATACGATGACGGCCGGTTGGCGTCAGTTTAATAGCGTCGCTTCTAACTTCCGCCAGGCCGGCTACGGCTATACAACGAACGGCGGCGCTTCGTGGACTTTTCCAGGCGTGCTGGAGAACAATGTCTTTCGAAGCGACCCAGTGCTGGACACGGATGACTCTGGAACCTTTTTCTACCTTAGCCTGCTTGAGACTTTTTTCGATAACATGTGGCGTTCGCTGAACGGTGGAACGACCTGGACAAATATCGCTCCGGCCAAAGGCGGCGACAAACAGTGGTTTAAGATCGATAACACCGACAGCATTGGTCACGGCTTCCAATACCAATCCTGGAGCACCAGCGGCAATAACTTCGGAACCCGTCAATTCACTCGCTCCACGGATGGCGGGGTGACCTGGCTCGAACCCGGTAGATATACCTAACACTCCGTCATGGGGTACTCTGGACGTAGATACAACCGGTCACTCTCTACATCGGTGGCGTAAATCTCAATACCGGTCAGATCTGGTGTGTCCGTTCCAGCAATGCCAAGGATAGCACCATGACGCCGACGTTCGACCAGAGCACGAAGGTAAACCTGGGCGGCGACATTGGTTTTGGTGAGCCGATTAATCCGGACGGTCTAAGCGGCCAGGTTTATCTGGCAGTGGACCGCTCTGGCACCGCAACGAACAACTACGTTTACATGAGCGCCAGCGTGATACCGACCGGCGCCAGCAGCGGAACCGATGTGATGTTCGCGCGCAGTATCGACGGCGGACACACCTTTAGCGTTCCGGTGAGAGTGAATGACGATCCGATTAATCACAACAAGTGGCATTGGATGGGTACCTTCGCCGTCGCGCCCAATGGTCGCATCGACAGTATCTGGTTCGACACCCGCAATGCGGCTAATAATACGGATTCGCAGCTGTTCTACTCCTACAGCACCGATGGTGGTCTGACCTGGGCGCCAAATGTGGCGGTGAGTAACTCGTTTAATCCTTTCCTCGGTTACCCCAACAAAACAAGATGGGTGATTACATGACAATTATTTCGGATAACACGGGTGGCGATGTCGATTTATGCAGCTACCTTCAACGGCGAGGAAGATATTTATTACGTGCGAGTGGCTCCCACAGGTTCGACCCTTAGCCTGACCAGCGCTCAGTCTGTTAAAGGCGGTTTTGGAATTGACCTCCCACTTAGCGGCCCGTCGGGAATTGAAGATCGCGATGGGGGCCAAAAAGGTCAATTCACGCTTAACTTTACCTTCAGTAATACCCTTGCCTCTGTCGGCTCTGTCACGACCGACTGTGGATCGGTTGCCGGCGGCAAGATCGATCCGACCGATGCGCATCGCTTCATCGTTAACCTGCGCAACGTGACCTGCAATGAGCAGGACGTGGCTGTTACCCTAAACAACGTGGTTGACACTCAGGCGAATACCTTACCAGCCGCCCAGGCAGTCATGGGTCTTCTTCTTGGCGACGTGGATGGAGATGGCACGGTTACTCGGACCGATGCGAATATCGCCAAAGCCGACCAAGGGCAAGCGACCGATAGTTCCAACTTCCGGGTCGACATTAATGCTAATGGACGAATCGACTCGTCGGATGCCAAGACCGTGCGAAGGCAAGTAGGCACGTCATTGCCCTAAGGCGTCTTAAAGATTAATGATCAACGGAGCAGATAGCGATCTCCATACTACCAGCCCTGAGGCGGACCGCGCTTTTCTACGCGATGTCGTCAGGTTGAGCGCATGTTGACGTAGGTCGTGGGTGGCTCATCTTCGGACTTCCTCCGGCGGAAATAGCGGTCCCATCCGTCGGAGGAAAGCCACCGCCAGGAATGTTTGTTCATTCGCGAGGATCTTGAAGTCTTCCTGGCCGAGATGAAGAAGCACGGGTTGGTTTTCGACCCGGTGCGAGACCAGCACTATGGGCTCCTTACCCATCTAACTATTCCCGGCGGCGGAAAGGTCGGTATCTATCAACCCCGCCATGCTCGCCCGCCGGCGATGAGTTAGTCACTGCCTTGTCGAGACAGCACTTCACGGGCTGCTAAAGGTCCATCCGATGTGATCAATCTGCCAGCCCTCGCGCCAGGGTTCGCGATCGGGAATGGCTTCCAGCCACAGGGGCACCGGTTCCTTCGACGTCATGGAGATACAGGCGCCGGCTCGGAGAGATGTTCCCAACCAAAGCTGGCACGCGCCTCGGAGCTGAAACGGCGCGACGAATTGCGCTTGGAGAAAATGGGAGGGATTCGGCGCATTTGCCGAATTGCGAGCGGGTCGTCGTCTTATAGGTTGTCACATGCGCATCGACAAGTTCACGCAAAAAATGCAGGAAGCGCTCCAAGCGTCCCAGAATCTGGCCTCGGAGCTGAACCAACAGGAAATCACGAACGAGCACTTCCTGCTCTGCGCTTCTCGACCAAGCCGAAGGTATCACGCGTCCATTGTTGGAAAAGATGGGCGTGGCGTCCGACGTCCTGCGAGAGCGCCTGCGGAGCGCGATCGACAAGCTGCCACGCATCACCGGCGCCGGCGTCGAGCAACGCCTCGGCAGTGAGTTGCGCGGCGTCTTCGACGGCGCGGACAAGGAGATGGCCCAACTGAAGGATGAGTTTGTCAGCGCCGAGCACTATCTGCTCGCCCTAACGAACGCGCGGGTCGCGGCGGCGCGTGCCTTGCAGGAGCTTGGGGCGACACGAGACCGGCTGATGCAGGCGCTTCAGCAGGTGCGCGGTTCGCAACGCGTTACGGACCAAAACCCCGAAGGAAAGTATCAGACCTTGGAGAAGTATGGGCAGGACCTCACACAGCGTGCCCGGCAAGGAAAGATCGATCCGGTCATTGGTCGCGATAACGAAATCCGGCGCGTCATGCAGGTGCTTTCGCGTCGGACCAAGAACAATCCGGTTCTGATTGGCGAACCCGGGGTTGGCAAAACCGCGATCGTCGAAGGTCTGGCGCGCCGCATCATCTCCGGCGATGTGCCGGAGTCGCTCAAGAACAAGCGCTTAATCGCTGTGGACATTGGGGCGATGGTCGCCGGAGCGAAGTTTCGCGGCGAATTCGAAGATCGGCTCAAAGCGTTCTTAAAGGAGGTGAGCGAATCGCAAGGCGAGATCATTCTCTTCATCGACGAATTGCACACGATCGTCGGCGCTGGCGCGGCCGAAGGTTCGGTCGACGCTTCAAACCTGCTCAAGCCTCAACTGGCTCGGGGCGAATTGCGCACCATCGGCGCGACCACACTCGATGAATATCGCAAATACATCGAGAAAGACGCCGCGCTCGAGCGGCGTTTCCAGCCCGTGACGGTGGACGAACCCAGCGTGGAAGATACCATCGCGATCCTGCGCGGATTGAAAGAGCGCTACGAAGTGCATCACGGCGTACGGATTCGCGACGCGGCGCTGGTGGCGGCGGCGGTCCTGTCGCATCGCTATATCAGCGATCGTTTTCTGCCCGACAAAGCGGTCGACCTTGTCGACGAAGCGGCCTCGCGCTTAAAGATCGAGCTGGATTCGATGCCGACCGAAATCGACGTCATCGAGCGCGAAATCATGCAGTTGGAGATGGAGCGCCAGGCTTTAAAGAAAGAGAAAGATCCGGCGAGCAAGGAGCGCCTAACGAAGCTCGAAAAGGAACTCGGAGGATTAAAGGAGAAATCCTCTGCCATGAAAGCGGAATGGCAGAAGGAAAAGTCCGAAATCGACGCGCAGGCCAAGGTAAAGGAAGAACTGGATACTTTGCGGACCGATCTTGAACGCGCACAACGCCGCGGCGATCTGGCGAAAGCGAGTGAGATTCAATATGGCCGTATTCCGGAACTCGAAAAACGTTTGGGTGAAATCGCCGCAAAAGAAGCAACCGATAAGAAGCCGCGACTCCTCCGTGAGGAAGTAACCGAAGAAGACATAGCCGAGGTTGTTTCGAGCTGGACACACATTCCGGTCTCGCGCTTGCAGGAAGGCGAGCGCGAGAAACTGGTCAAGATGGAAGAGCGCCTCATGCAACGTGTCATCGGGCAGAAGGCGGCAATCGTTGCTGTCTCAAACGCCGTCAGACGCGCGCGCGCCGGTCTTCAGGATGAGAATCGCCCGATTGGTTCCTTCATTTTCCTGGGACCTACCGGCGTTGGTAAGACAGAGTTATCCCGCGCCCTCGCCGAGTTCTTCTTCGACGACGAGAACGCCATGATCCGCATCGACATGAGCGAATACATGGAGAAACACACCGTGGCGCGTTTGATCGGCGCTCCGCCCGGTTACGTCGGCTACGAGGAAGGCGGACAGCTCAGTGAAGCTGTCAGACGCAAGCCTTACTCCGTGGTTCTTTTCGACGAGATCGAGAAGGCGCACCAGGATGTGTTTAACGTCCTCTTACAGGTCCTGGATGATGGACGGATCACTGACGGCCAGGGTCGCACCGTCGATTTCAAAAACACGGTGATCATCATGACTTCGAATATCGGTTCGCAATACATCACGGAGGAAGCTTCGAGCGAAGGTCGTTCGCGGCTCGTGATGGACGCATTGCGGCAGCATTTTCGTCCGGAATTTTTCAACCGCATCGACGAGATCATCATCTTCGATCGGCTGAGTGACGACGACCTGAAGCAGATCGTCGAGATTCAACTTCGCCGCCTAACGAAACGGCTCGCAGCGCAAAAGATTACTCTTAATCTAAGCGACGCAGCCAAAGAGTTAATCGCCAAGGAAGGTTATGACCCCGTCTATGGTGCGCGACCCTTGAAACGCGCCATCCAAAAGGAAATTCTCGATCCACTCAGTCTGCAGATCCTGGAAGGCAAAATCCGCGAAGGGCAAACGGTAAAAGTCGATGCGAAGAACGGACTGCTTAACTTTACGTCGGCGGAATGAAGCAATCAATGGCCTAACGAGAGTAACAGCCAGGGTGTCTTACAACCAGCGCGCCAACTGCGATTCGACCGCGGGCGTAAGCTCGACCCGGAAGGCTCACCCGCTTCAATGCGCACGGTTTCACCACTGCTGCTAGTGAGGAGAAGCGCGACCGGCTGCGCGCCCGGAGAAGAGGCCAGGATTTCGCGAACCGTGCACAGTTCTTCCAGCATCGCAAATCCGGCGCAAAACGCAGAGTGATCGGACGGTCATCGGAACGTGCAGCCGGCCGTTGCTACTTTCGGTCGCCGTTTGATTCGTTAGGCGAGGGCCGGCATTCTGGCTTGAGGACTTTCGCCTTTTGCGCGGTGGCGCGGACCGTGTCGTCGCGTCGGTCGATTGTGCCGCGAATGGAAAGAACGGTTCCAAGGTCGAGTGAGTTAGCGAGCGGCAGGTAGGTCTCATTCCAAAGAACGACTTCGATCGTGCCCGTTAAGTCTTCGAGGAAAACCACCGCGAAAGGTTTGCCTTCCTTCTTGGTGAACTTCCGGTCCACCTGCGCAATTGCGCCGGCGATGGTAAAGCCGGCGCGGTCTTCCAGCTCGCCTAACGACGCAATGGTCTGGTATTTTCCGCTCGCGAAAAGGTGCGCGTAGTCGTCGAGCGGATGACCGGTAACATAGAATCCGAGGAGCTCCTTTTCGAACGCCAGCTTCGCCCGCTCGCTCCATCTCTCGTACTCGCGGTCGCGACGCGTGACCGCAGGAGCGGGCAGTTGATCGAAAAGCGAGACCTGCCCGGCCGCGCGGTCCCGGTGCGCGGCTGAAGCGGCCAGCAACGTTTCTTCGATGCAGGCAAAAAGCTCGTCGCGGGCGCGACCGAGAAAGTCGAAGGCGCCCGCTTTCACGAGGCTCTCGATGCTCTTGCGATTGGCGATGCGCGAGTCGACCCGGCTGCAAAAATCCTCCAGCGAACTGAAGCCCCCTCCCCGTTCCCGCTCCGCGATCGCGGCCGCCATTGCGCCTTCACCTACATTCTTAATCGCGGCCAGACCGTAACGGATGGCATTCCTTTCCTCGTTAGGCACCGCCTCAGGAATAAATTTCAGGCCGCTGCGATTCATATCCGGCGGCAAAATGGGAATACCCATCCGCTTACATTCGCCGACGAAGACGGCAATTTTATCGGTATTATTAATTTCGTTACTCAGCAAACCTGCCATGAACTCAACTGGATAACGCGCTTTGAGATAGGCTGTCTGATAACTGATCACCCCATAGGCCGCGCTGTGACTCTTGTTAAACCCATAGCCGGCAAACTTCTCCAGCAGGTCGAAAATGGCGTTCGCTTTTTTCTCCGGAATGTTATTCGTCTTCGCGCAACCGGCGATGAAGTTCGCGCGCTCCGCCGCCATCTTCTCCTTGTTCTTCTTTCCCATCGCGCGACGGAGCAGGTCAGACTGGCCTAACGAATAGCCGGCAAGCCTGTTCGCCGCCGCCATCACCTGCTCCTGATAAATCATCACGCCATAGGTGTCGGCGCAGATTTCCTCGAGCAGCGGATGCTCATAGCGGATGCGCTTAAGTCCTTTCTTGCGCTGAATGTAATCGCCGATCAGATCCATCGGCCCGGGACGATACAACGCGATCAAAGCCATGATGTCGTCGAGCTTTTGCACATCGAGTTGCCTGGAAACACTCGTCATCCCACCGGATTCCATCTGGAAGAGGCCAATGGTTTCGCCACGGTTATAGAGTGCAAAGGCAGGCGCGTGATCCAGCGGAATGTTCGCGAGCAGAAATTCCGGCTCGCGTTGGTGGATGAGTGTGATCGTGTCGGCGATCACGGTCAGTGTCTTCAACCCAAGAAAATCCATCTTGAGCAGACCGAGATCGTTTAGTGGGTTCATCGCGTACTGCGTCACGACTTCACTGCCCTTCGAGTCGCGGCAAAGCGGGACATACTCGGAAAGATCGCGGTCGCCGATCACGACGCCGGCCGCATGCACGCCGGCGTTACGCGAAAGACCTTCCAGAACATTGGCGTACTCCCAAAGTTGACGAGTCGTCGGCTCGGTCTGGATTGCCTTCTTCAGGTCGGGAGTTTTCTCGGCAGCTTGCGCGAGGGTGATGTTTAGCTCGTTGGGGATCATCTTCGCGATTCGGTCCGCCTCTCCGTAACTCAGGCCGATGACCCGACCGACATCGCGCACCACGCTCTTTGCCTTCAATTTGCCGAAGGTGATGATCTGCGAGACGCGACGTTCGCCGTATTTGCGCCGGACGTATTCAAGCACTTCGCCACGCCGCGATTCGCAGAAGTCGACGTCGATGTCGGGCGGCGACACCCGCTCGGGATTCAGAAAACGCTCGAAGAGTAAACCGAATTGCAGCGGATCGATATCGGTTATTTCGAGGACATAAGCGACAAGTGATCCTGCTGCAGAACCGCGTCCCGGTCCGACAGGAATCCCTCGTTGTTTCGCAAAATGGATGAAGTCCCAAACGATGAGGAAGTAGCTGACGAAGCCGGTCTTCTCCAGAACGTCGAGCTCCTTGTTCAGGCGACTCCGAAGCTCCGGAGCGTTCTCGGCGCGCTCACCGTAACGTTTCCGCAGTCCGGCTTCGCAAAGATCACGCAGATACTGCACGCGCGTCTTACCGGGCGGTGGCTCATACTCAGGGAACTTCGAGGTCCCGAATTCGAGCTTTAAATTGCACCTTTCCGCAATCGCAATTGTGTTTGAGATAGCTTCCGGTTTATCCGAAAAAAGCGCCCCCATCTCATTCGGGCTCTTAAAGTAAAGCTCGGGTACATAGCGCATCCGTTTCTCGTCATGAACCATCTTGCCCGTGCCGATGCAGATCATGACGTCATGCGCTTCGTGATGGCTCCGTTCCAGAAAATGGACGTCGTTCGCCGCCACCATGCCCAGCCCGAACTCCCGTGCGATCTGCGGCAAAGCGGCATTGCACCTCTGTTGCGCCTCGATCCCGTGGTCGTGGAGTTCGAGAAAGAAATTCTCCGCACCCAAAATGTCGCGAAAAGTCGCTGCGCTGCTTCGCGCCTTCGCCAGTTGGCCCGCCTGGATTGCCATGTTGATCTCACCCTTCAGGCAGGCACTCATTCCGATGAGACCCTCGCAATGTTGCGCCAGCAGCTCCTTGTCGATCCGCGGCTTGTAGTGCATTCCCTCGAGATGGGCGATCGACATCAGCCGGACAAGGTTCCGGTATCCGGTCTCGTCACGCGCCAGGAGAGTAAAATGGAAGGCGGCATCGCGCATCGAATTCGGCCGATCCTTGATCGAGCCGGGCGCCATATACGCCTCCACCCCAATGATCGGTTTGATTCCCGCCTCCGTCGCCGTCTGATAAAACTCGATCGCCCCATGTAAGTTGCCGTGATCGGTAATTGCCACCGCCGGCATTTCCATTTCCGCCGCTTTCTGCATGAGCTGCTTCATCCGCACCGCGCCATCGAGGAGCGAATATTCGGTGTGCAGGTGGAGATGGACGAAAGAGTCGGCGGGCATGCGATTTCACTATAAGCTTGTCCGGTCGCGCATCGTCAAATTTGCGAGCGAATTGTGGATGAGTCGACCAATTCCGAAGCGTGCAGTCGGCTTTTTTGGCCACGCTCGCTGCGGTGCTCGGCGGCACTTTTGCAACCAGGCACAGGCGCGTTACCGTCTGTAGCCGCGTACGTGAAGAGTTCCGGGCGATCATTCTCTCTCCGCGCGAAGAAGATTTAAGACGTGAAGAAAAAGAAGAAGGCAAAGAGATCTCAGCGCGACACAACCGTTTCGCCGTTTCGGGACAGACTGTGGCAATTATTTGCCGATCTGGCGCTCGGAATGGATGGCGCTGACGTGGTGACTGCGCTCAAGCAGGCTGGAGAAGAAATTTGGGCGGTCGGAATCGACGATAGTTATAGCAACATGAGTCAGGCGGATCAGGACGCCGAGCCGCTTGGGAATGCTTTTGACATAACGTGGCTGACCGTTGTTTGTATTAAACTGAAGGAAATGAAGCAGGGCAGAAAACCTACCGTGCGCATCAAACCCTAGTAACTCCCTTGATTATTCGTCGGCTTGATGCCTAACGAACATAATCAAATAGCGAATGTATCGCCGTCGCTTACTTTGCGACTCTACTTCTTTTGCAGGAGCGGCAGGTAAGCTTCGTAGCTCGCATTTTTCATATCCTCGCTTGCAATGAAGTGCAGGGCTGCCGATTGAATGGAGTAGCGCTTTCCAGTAGGCGATTTCGGATCGTCGAAAAGGTGACCGAGATGGGCGTCGCTCCGTTTTGCGCGAACCTCGGTGCGGTGCATGTCTTCCGAGTTATCCGCTTTCTCGACAAGAAGGTCTTTCGAGATTGGCTTGCTAAAAGCGGGAATGCCGAGGCCGCTGTCATATTTGTCAAGCGACGTGAAGAGGGGCTCGCCAGTGATCACATCCACGTAGATACCCGTCCGCGCGTTGTTCCAGAACTCGTTCTGGAACGGTGTCTGGCTGCCATTTTCCCGTACCACGGAATATTCTTCTGTCTTTAGGCGGCCGCGCAGGACAGCATCAGTCGGCACCGGCCGATTCGGGTCGAAGCCTCGCGTTTCGCTTTTCTCTTTCTGCGCCTGGAAGAAAAAGAAGAGTGCACCGGCGGTCAGGAGGACGGCAACCGCCACTCCAGCGTACGTGCTGAGACTGGATTTCTCCTCAAGCGTAATTCGACTTCCGTTCATCAGGCTGCGCTCCGATTTCCTAATAGATATATCATGCCCGCGAATCTTTGTTCAAGAGCGGATTGACGCGACTTTTCGTTGGTCGGTTGAAGCTGGGTCGGGCGACCAAACCGAATGCGAAATCGGGCTGTCGATCGCGTGCCAAGATGGACCACGCCGCGGATCTAGGTCATCGACACGAGGCGTTGAGAATTACCGCCAAAGCCGCTCACCCGAAGGACAGGTTGATTCCATCGTCGCTGAACTTCATAACTCGCTTCCTTTCTCGAGCTGATATCGGTCGAGATTCCACAAAGACCGTAGGGTTCGCCCGCTTCGTCGAGCAGAGGCACCTTCGTCGAGATATAGGTTAAGACCTTGCCATTGCTACCATTCGCTCTTCAAACTGCGCCGGTTTGTGCGACTGAATGACCTTAAGATCATTCGCCCGCAAGGCGCTGCCGGCCTCTTCGCCGAACAACTCCACCGGGGAGCGACCAATAATCTGCCCAGACGTAAAACCAAATGCGCGCTCATATTGTGCATTGACAAGGATGAAGCGGCTTTCCCTGCGCACGCGAGGGTTTTCAACGCTCATAGAACTTGCCAGGAGCTTCCATTTCTTCTTCCACCGGCCGAATTTTTCCCTCATATTCGAGTATGCCGATTTGCGTGGGAGGCTTCGGGAACGATATCACGATCAACGTGCTAGCCTCCGTCATTGCATCGAGCATTCTTTTCGCCGTCGGGTTTCTGTGGGGAAAATATAAGGAGCGCCATCGCTTCGGCCGTAAGCTGGAGGAATACGATTTCTATCCTTACGCGATCAATCGGGACAACTTTCCTGAGTTCAATCTAAATAACTTTCGGCTCGGGATGCACTACTTTCTCCGCAACTCTGACCCGATGGCGGCACGCCAGCTAATCTTTATCGGCGAACAAAATAACGTTCGATCTAAACTCGAACTGGCAGAGCAAAAGGTCTACGGCCGGCTTTTCTCTCGTTATGATGGCAATCGCGTTGCTGATGACACTCGCGAGTATCTCGAGAACTTTTCCCGGATCGTCCGCTTGATCGGCAAGTCTTTTCCTGATCTCGGAATTGAAGTTCTGCTGCATGACCTATCAAACCCTTCGCGCTCGCTTGTGGGATTGGAAAACGATGTTACCGGGCGTCATCTCCACGACGGCACAACAAATCTGGTCATCGACTTAAAGAAGCGCCAAATGTCGCACGAGGAGAAGTTAAACTACGAGCTCAATCTCGGCGCACGTAAGTTTAAGTGCACCACCATTCCGATCATCAGGCCTGAGTATGGAGTGGTTGGCGCCATTTGCATCAATGTGGACGCTAACTACCTAACCGAGGAAGTGCTGAGTTCCTCGGAAAAGATAACGAATTTCTTCCAGACCTTCTGTCGCACAGATATGCAACTGGACGAAAACATCCTCAGCCGCGAGGAATATGCCAAAGCTTGCAAGGGCAAGCGCCATTTCAAAGACTCGCGCTTCGAATCGTGATTCCTATCGGCGGCTTTGGCGCAATTCTATGGCGCCTCGAAGCGGACTCCAGCGGGGCCGGGAGTCGCCCCGCCAGCCAAAGTTATCTGCCAAGGCTTGCCACATATCAGTGCAGGCGTTGAGGGCCGAACCAACCCAGACAACCTAGGCGGCGATGAGCAGTCAAGGCGTTACTTCGACTTGGCGGATCCCGATCCATCCCGTGGCAAGACACGTATTATGGCCATCATTCCGCCATCTTCGTGATCCAGGATGTGGCAATGATAGACGAAGTCACCAACGTCCGGCCCGCGGAAGTCCATGCGCACGGTCACACTTGGATAAGGTCCCGTCCCGCTCCAATAAGGGATGTCGACCGTATCGAGCATTTGACGCTCCGTGGCACGTACCGGTTTACCATTGCGTTGCAGCAACCCGAAGTGGATTTGGTGCATGTGGAACTCGTGGTTTTCGTTCGCGCGGTTTTGGATCACCCAGTCCTCCACTGAGCCCTGAGTCGTGACGATCGCCGGTGGATCATCCATGCTGTAGGGTTTCGGGGTTTGACCATCGACGGTAATATAGAAGTTTGTGTCGTCCTCTGAGAAATAGAGCGTTCGGGTCTTGACCGCCTTGGCTTCGAAGAGTCCGGCAAAGCGTTGCGCCGGCGGCAGACCGGAGACGGCAGGTAACTTTCGGTTCGAAGAGTTAGCGGTTGTCGAGGTTGTGATATTGAAAAGCGGACGCAAGGGATCGGGATCGCCACCAGGTCCGGTATCCACTTTGCGAGTGACCAGACGAGCTACCCTGGCAGTAGAGGCAGGACCCGTGACGATGAACTCCGCCCGGCCGGCCGGCGGAATGAGCAGGTCGGTCTTAGTGATACTCCTGGCCTGACCCGAGCCGCTCTGCGAGCCGAGGGCAATGCCGTCGAGCGAGATAATCTCCAGCGGTTGTGGCACGCCATCATAGAGTAACTGGAGATCAAGAATTGTAACTGCCGCAGAATTGACAAGGCGCCAAAACTGTTTCTCTCCCGGTTGCATCACATACTCAGCCGGAACGAAAGCCGGACTACCTACAGGAACATAGTTCACCGAGAGATCAGCCGCCGCATCGTCATCTAAGGGTTTGTGCCTCTGCCCATGGCGCTTCGGCGGTGGGTTTGCGGGCTTATTGTCTCGTACCACGATCAATTCCTGGGGAAGTCCGGCGACCTCAGGGTTCACGTTTTCGATTCCCTCCACCACAATAACTCCGGTCGCCCCACCCTGCACCGATGCTGTGGCAAGACCGTGGATATGCGGGTGGTACCAATAAAGGCCGGGCGGTTCGTTCTTTGGGAAGTGGACTTCATAGCGAAACGTTTCCCCAGTGTTAACGATGGTACGGATGACTTCGTCCTGATGACAGATGGGCGGAGTGTTGGTACCGTGATAGTGCAGGTTGACCGAAGCTGAGGTCATATTGAGAGCCCCGCACCCGCCCTCGCCCGCTTTCGAAATATCCATTCCGGGCATATCCGGCATCTTGCCGACAGTCTCGGGGACAAGGTTCGTCAGGTTGATGACCAGAGTGTCGCCCGGTTGGACGTGCAGTGTCGGCGACTGGGAACCATCGGAATTGATAAAGCAATACTTGGGGTTATCAGTGGCATCGGGCGATGTCTGATAACTGAGATCAACCGTTAGAACGCCATCCTTGCTATAAAGGTCTTCAGGTTCTTGGATGACACTTCCTGCCGGGAAGCGTGCGCACGGATCCTGCGCCAGAGCTCCCAGTTGTGAGGCGACAAGCGTCAATCCCGCTAGTATTACTTTTTTACTTTTCATATCTCTTCAAACTAATTCTTCAAGCAGGGGTCACGCCACGGCGCCCATCTCTCAGGACGCCGTGGCTTGATTGTGACTTAAACCTTCCAACGAATGGATCACCCATCCGTTGCAACCTGACTATTGGATGGTGATTTGCTTGGAACGGGATGCGATGCCGTTAGCCACTACAACGAGCGTGCTGGCTCCTGTCTCCATTCCTGCAGGGATATCCACCATAGTGGAAACGATTGCGCTGCCCGTCGCTATTCCCATCGTGCTGTGGTCGTGGGTCCGGGCATAGAAGACATGACCCGTGGTGCGGTTCTTGATGCGCACGATCGGGTAGTTACTCGACGACGTGCCATCATCGCCATAGTCAGTACCGACATCGAGTCCATTGAACTGCGTGCCCGAGAGCTGAACGGTCGTGCCGCGTGTCGCCGTGCGAGGGGCGGAAGTAATCGTAGGCGCCCAGGAAGGATCAGGTCTGCCTTTCGACATGAAGAGCTCAGCATCGATCGTTTGGCCATCCGCAATCACCATCAGGACTTCGCCTGAGGGCAGGAGGAGCATTCGACCCTGCCACGATTGGTGTGAGCCCGAGCTTTGTGTGGCAGGGGCCGGGGTGAAGCTGATCCCATCAAAAAGGTAGAGCGTCCCGTTTCCCTGGAAGACACCCGGGCTGGTATAAGCAAGGATGGTGCTGTCCGGTAGGATGGCGCAAGGCGCATCCGCCATGTCGTTACCACCCGGAAAGTCCGGACCCGCGGCCCACGTGCCGGTGGCAGTGTTGTAGAGAGCCGTGTGCGGGAGAGCACCAAAGGCGGCGACCGTTCCATCCGGACGCTGCATCATCGGGCCGATCTCGAGAAAGCTGGGATCAGGCAGGTGCGCAATCGTGCTCCCGGCACTCGTCCATGTCTGAGTGGTGGGATTATAGGTTTCCGAGTTGGTACCGTTCTCGCAATCGACCGTCAGGAGGTTGCCATTGGGCAGCTTGCAAAAGCCTTCTTCCACGAAGGGATCGGCTTTGCCGGTACCTACCGCGGTCCAGGTAAGAGTCGAAGAGTTGAAGTTAACCTGTTTGGTGACAAAAACACCTGCTTCGCCCAGCGTAAAGGTGCCATCATTCAGCACCGCGCAAGGAGCGTCGCCGATGGTCCCCCAGCCCGCGGGCGGGTTGACCGTTGTCCAGGTATTGGCAACCGGGTCGTAGATCGCGCCCATGTTTGTCTCCACCTGTTGTAGGTGATTGTATTCTCCACCTTCTACCAGCACGCGACCATCCTTGAGAACTGCGGATGCATAATAAAGCGGCGCATAGGCCGACGACATCGAAGCCAGTTGCGACCACGTGCCCTTGAGATAACTGCCGGTGTTATCGGGAGTGAGTCGCCACCAGTTGTTGCTGTTGTATTGGTGCATCATCACCGTGCCGTCGGTGAGAAGGACCGAGCTGTCGGTTTGAAAGGTTGGTTGGTTGATCAGTCGCGTCCATCTGCCGGTGGCAGCTTCATCGTGACCAGACATACCCAGGCGCTGGGCGGGGGCGGTTTGAACGACGGCGCACAGAAGCACCATCGTGAAGGCGCTCGCGACGGCGGAGAGAGTTCCCCGCCGGCGAAACGCGTTGCAATTAAAGGAGACAGTACGTGTCATGTTCTCCAGCGTGCCGGGCTGCGGAAGTCTTGACAAGCGAAAACTGACGATGCCGTAAGAATTCCTGCTTTTCGCCAGCCTTCGGGGCTTCGGCTCGGGCATGGGCGCTCAGAATTTGAAGGCGAAAAAGATCGCGACAACGATGAAGAGATACGAAACGCAATAGTTCCACTTTATCGGGGAGCGAAAAAGCAGGAAGGCAACCGCGGTGAAAACGACGAGGGTGACGCATTCCTGCAAGATCTTGAGTTGCGGCACGCTCCATTCCTGCGAGCCGATGCGGTTAGCCGGCACCTGGAAGATGTATTCGAAAAGCGCTAGCCCCCAGCTTGCCAGAATCACCAACCAGAGAGGTTGATCTTTGAATTTGAGATGGCCATACCAGGCGAGGTTCATAAACGCGTTGGAAATGATGAGCAGGAAAATCGTCTTCATTTTTGGGTGAGCCGACAATCGACTCTTCGATCCCACCCGCCAGCGCTATTTCGCCTCTGGCCGGCTGTCCAAATGTCATCGTCTTGTCAGAAGTGAGTCAGCTGACAACCTCAATGCGGAGCGATTTTCGCCCCTGATTCTTTGCTCGTTAGGCGAGGATTGGTAACAAGTGTGTTACCGTTCTCCAGTCGCTTCGAATGCACGGACAGGCGAAGATGCGCGTCAACCAAACAAGTCATGAATTCTCGCTCTCACTATCTTCGCGCAATCGCCACAGCGGGCGCCCTTCTCTTTCTCCTCGTCTCGGCCGGCGCCACGACATTTACGGTCCAAGTCGGCAGCGGCGGCGACCGTTTTTCACCTTCCACCGTCACGGTGAAGCAGGGCGACACGGTGCAATGGGTTTGGAAAGGAAATACTCACAGCAGCACTTCGGGAACGCCCGGCCAAACGACCGGCCTCTGGGATTCCGGCATCAAAAATAGCGGCGCCACTTTCAGTCACACGTTTAGCGCAGCCGGTAGTTTTCCTTACTTCTGTACCGTTCATGGTAGTTGCTGCAACATGACCGGCACCGTGGTTGTCACCGCGTCGACGCCATCGCCAACCCCAACACCAAGTCCAAGCCCAACTCCAACCCCGACGCCAACTCCTACGCCTTCACCAACGCCACTTTTGCCGCTCATTGGCCAGGGACCGGTCAAGGTTCACCTGGAGACCATCGCTAGCGGACTCACTGCGCCTGACGATCTCGTCCCATCCGGCGACGGCCGCCTGTTTGTCGTCGAGCAAACTGGCGAGGTCCGTCTTATCAAGAACGACGCGCTGGTTACGACACCGTTTCTCAATGTCTCTGCCCGTCTCGTCCCGCTCATGCCAAGCTATGACGAACGCGGCCTGCTCGGCTTTGCTTTTCATCCAGGGTTCAGTGACTCGACCAGTCCCGGTTTTAGGAAGTTCTTCACCTACACCAGTGAGCCGGTCGCAGGTGCGGCGGATTTCACAGAACCAGATCCGAGCGCTTTCGATCATCAGAGCGTGATAGCCGAGTGGCAGGTCTCCGCCACCAATCCAGACCTGGCCGATCCGGCGAGTCGCCGCGAAGTGCTGCGGATTGACGAGCCGCAGTTCAATCATAACGGCGGGAAGCTGGCCTTTCGTCCCGGCGAGCCTTATCTCTACATTTCGTTAGGCGACGGTGGAAATGCCAACGACGTGGGTGATGGCCACAACACGATCACCGGCAATGGTCAGGATCTCGCAGTTGTCCTGGGCAAGATCCTCCGCATCGATCCGCTGGATCCCGGCCTAACGAGTGGGAGCGCCGATCCGGTGAGCGCGAACGGCAAGTATCGCGTGCCGGCAAGCAATCCATTTGCAGGCAGCAAAACGGCCGTCCACGAAATCTATGCCTACGGTTTACGTAATCCTTTTCGTTTTTCCTTCGACGCCGAGACCGATCGCCTCATCGTCGGTGACGTTGGGCAAAACAATGTCGAGGAGGTGGATTTCGTAGAAGCGGGCAAGAACTACGGCTGGAATCTCAAAGAAGGCACCTTCCTCTTTAATCCTGACGACGGCACAGTCATTCCCGATCCTTCGCCCGATCCTTCCCTGATTGATCCAATCCTGGAATACAGTCACTCTGACGGCATCGCCGTCCTCGGCGGCTTCATTGATCGCGGAGCAGGAGTCGCGGCTCTGAACGGCCTTTATGTGTTTGGAGACCTTAGTGGCACGACCGCCGCGCGGCTCTTTTACAGCGATTTCACCGGCGGCCTCATCCAGGAACTGCGTCTCGACGACCCAACTCGTCTTAATGGTCTTTTCCTTAAAGGCTTCGGCACCGATAACACCGGTGAAGTTTACGCGCTGATTGATTCCAACATTGGCCCCAGCGGCGCCGGCGGCGAAGTCGACAAGATTGTTTCCATAACTCCTTCGCCGGCCTTTGTGAATCTTTCCACGCGTCTGCTTGTTGAGACGGGCGAGAATGTCCTCATCGGCGGTTTCATCATTACGGGCAGTGATGGCGAAGACGTTGTCCTGCGTGGCATCGGTCCCTCCCTTTCCGTTAACGGCCAGGCTCTCACTGGACTCTTACCCGATCCAAAGATCGAACTACACGACGGCACTGGAGCGATTATCGCCACCAACGACAACTGGATGGATGGCCCAGACAAGATGACCATCCAGAACGACGGCCTTGCGCCTAAGAACGACTTAGAGTCTGCCCTTCTTGCTCACCTCCAACCCGGTAACTATACCGTCATCCTAAGTGACGCGAAGGGCGCCTCTGGCATTGGTCTGGTCGAGCTCTACGCGGTCGAGGCGACCGCACCGGCGAATCCGGTGAACATCTCCACGCGCGGTTTTGTTCAGACAGGCGACAATATCTTGATCGGCGGCTTCATCATCGGAGGAACCGACAGTCACCAGGTAATCGTCCGCGGGATCGGCCCCTCGTTAAGCGCAGCCGGGATCAACAATCCATTGCTCGATCCCACCCTCGAATTGCACGACGGCCAGGGAATGTTGCTCATGAGTAACGACGATTGGCGCGATACTCAGGAAGCAGATATTCTCGCCACCGGCCTCGCTCCCAGCGATGACCGCGAGTCAGCCATTCTTATGACTCTCGCCGCGGGGAACTATACCGCGGTTCTGCGAGGTGCTAGTGACACAACTGGCGTTGCTTTAGTCGAAGCCTTTCAACTCCAGTAAGCAACAACGGCTTTAATTTCGACCAACACTGGGGAGATCACACCGCGCCGTGCACTTGATTTCGCTTTCTTACTCGCTCTTATCAGCCCGAAGTGCTTTGGTTATCCCGAAGAGACCGAATCGTCTCTCGCTCCAAATCCATAGACTAACGATGGCTACAGAAGATAAATGCTGCACGGTCGTTCCCTATTTTAGGGTCCCGGCCGGAAAGATGGCTGAATTTAAGAGTTACTGCGACGAGTTTGTCTCCAGGACCAGGAACGAGCCGAAGTGCCTCTATTATGGCTTTAGCTTCTACGACGACCTCGCACATTGCCGCGAAGGCTACGCCGATGCCGAGAGTGTTCTCGCGCATCTGCAAAATATCGGCGCTCTCCTGGAAGAAGCACTCAAGATCGCGGAACTTACGCGCCTGGAGATCCATGGCCCGGCAGACGAACTGGCAAAGCTGCGTGAGCCGCTGGCCAGTTTAAAGCCACAGTTCTTTGTACTCGAATACGGCTTTCGTCGTTAGGGGTCCGGCCAAGACCGGTCGCGGGGCGCTTCTTCGTTTGGCGGTGGTCTCTCCTCCAAAATCAGACTGCCGCCATGAGGTCGTCGATACGGCGCAACCGTTCAACCAGCAGGCGCATGATCTCAATCGCGAAGTAAGGTGTTTGCTGGACAAGAAATTGGAAGCGCCGTTGATCGACCGGAACCAGCTTACATTCCGTGCGGGCAACTGCCGCCGCGGTCCGCGGTGCGCCGTCTATCATTGCCATCTCACCGAAAATCCCGTTCGGTCCGACCACTTCCAAGACCTTGCCGCCGAGGCGAATCTCCACTTCGCCCTCGTTCACGACATACATAAACGTCCGCGGATCACCCTGTTGGAAGATGACTGCTTCCGCAGGAAAGACTTCAACCGGTTGATTTCGGAACATTTGAAACTCAGCCATAACCACGATCCCTTTTTTCGCCGAAATTAGGAAGATTGGCAATCCCAGCAATAGCGTTAATGTTACAATTCGGTGACGACGCGTCGAGATTCCTACGGGAAGGCGACCCGAGCTAGTCACCCAAGTTCGGAAGAGCGCCACCATCGACTGGACCCTTCGCGAAAGCGCTCGCGCGAAGATCAAAGTCGTCAAAGAGGATTCTCCGAAAACATCATCTCCGCGGCTTTTTCGTGGATAACGGCGAAAAGATTGAGGCCGAATGCTTCGACTGCGAAGCGCGGTTCAAAATAAAGCGTGCCTAACTTGCATAGCCTTGGTGAAGGCAATGCCCGCAGGCCGCCGCTATTCAAAATCAAGGCGACTAAACTTGAGTAGCAATCATCTTCAGGTAAGCCGCGATGATCTCGTTAGCTAGCTTTCTCCATGAACGAGCCGATTCCAACTCGGATAATCGGAAGCTCTATCCGATGTGCGGGAAATGGATCTTGAGCTTATAGCAGATGAAGAGAATCAAGATCGCGCCCAGGGCGGAGAAGATGATGCCGGCTGGATGAAAACGTTCGTTCGCGGGACGCGAAAACAAATGGGTGACCGCCCCGCCGACAATCGAGCCGATTATTCCGAGTACGATCGTCCAAAAGATTGTCATGTGCACGTGCATGACCGATTTGGCAATCACACCCGCGACTAAACCCACCAGAATGTACCAGATTAAATGAAACATCGTTTTCTTTCCGTCAGTTTTCTATCAGGATTGGCCACTTTGCGCAAGCGCTTTGGAAACCACGACACTTTTCTGCCGCGAAATCCAAACTCGGACATCCTTTGGCTCAATGACGCGGTGACGCGGGTGAAGGAGCGGCCCCGTCGTCGAGATGACGGAAAAGATGGATGTAAGCAGCATCGATTCCAAAGTCGCGTGATCGGCCATACGCCACACTTTGACATTGTTCGAATGGCGAGTAGAGCCCAGGCAACTAGAGTCCAACTCTGTAACGGCTCGAGATAAATGAAGCCGTGTATTCCGAAGCAAGGAATACTGTCGCGTGCTGACACTCATCGCGGCTCATATTCCAATCGCTCTCATTATTTGGTTTGATGAAGGTAACGGGTAAAGGATACGACAAGGCTCGCCAGGTGATAATGGTGCGCCTGGCTGCTAGAAATAACCACCAGTCCGAATCCATTTACACGCCATCCATGCCAAATCCGCCTGGACCGGCACTCTGGAAATTCGGGCGACGCGAGTTTATCTTCTGGCGTCATGATTGAGTCACGGGATATCGCGGTCTGGGTCGCCTCCGGGGTTCTTGCCATTGGAATCGGCTGGAGTCGCTACGCCAAGGCCAAATCGCGCAACGATCTTGTTCGTTCTTTTGCCGCGATGAACCCCGAGCAACGCAAGAAAATGATCAGCCGCCTCAACCCTCAAATGGCGATGGAAGTGCGACAGGAATTGCTCGAACATTTCGGAATCCTTGTCTGATTTTGCGCGGACGTCACGCTCGTTAGCCAGCGGTTTTCCGGCCCACTCTGCTGCGCGCTTTTTGTTAGGCGCGAATCAATGCGTTGCGCTCGGCTGCGGTCCCGGGTTCGTGTGCACACCCGCGCTGCTGTTCGAAGGTGTTTCGTAGGAAACTTCGTCCCGGTTGGCACAACCTCCCGCACCAAGGCTACCGAGACAAAGAAGCAGCACGATTGACTTTTTCATCCTTCTCCTTTAATCGCACCGCGCCATCCTGCCAAGGACAGACAAATGGCGACGCTCTCCTTCCAAAGGTAACAAATCTGTTACCAATCGCCCGTTGCTCAAACTCTCCGGTCGCGAGATACAAGAGGAAAGGACAGCACAGCATGCCGAGGAAAGTAGATGAGCCAGAGCGGTTCCTCCTTTTGGATGAAAACCTGACCGTTGTCGCGTGTCCCGGGCAAGGAACGCGCCAACGGCCGTTTCGCCGCCGCTCGCGAAGGCAACAAGCCTTTTCCCCGCAGCTGGAAATGGCGTCGTCGCCACCGCCCTTCGATTCCCTTATGCGCACACGCAGACTGATCATGGCCGCCTTGCGTGTCTGGGAATTGCGCAATGGAATCCACGATCCCTTTTGATTTAGTTTCCGCTCGGGGTCTTGACGCCTGACGAGAAAAAGAGCTTGCCAGCATGCCTCGAGATGGGATTCAGTCGCGCATGAGCAAATTGATCACGCGCTACGGACTTATCGTCATTCTTGTTCTCTCCTTTTCCAGCCTTACTCAGGCCGCGTCACCGCGCAGCTACCAGGTGACCGGTCCGGTGCTCGAAGTAACTAACGACCTCATCGTGGTGCAGAAAGGCAAAGAACGCTGGGAAATCGCGCGCGATGGCAGCACCAAGGTTATGGGCGACATCAAGGTCGGCGCCAAAGTGACCGTCATGTACACCATGACTGCCACCGCCGTGGAGGCCAAAGGCGAGAAGCCGGCAAAGTAATCGAAATGATTTACTGCTTAGAGCGAGGGTAAGGCGAGCGCGCCTAACGACCCCCGCGACCGCATTTTCGTGACCTCGCCTGGTCGCGATCCAGTTGTGATCCATTGGTGGAGTTATCGATTGCCACATGATCTCATCTACCGCCCACCACACTATCTGAGGCGATTTCGGATCGCAATTGCGTTGGCGTATCTCACCCGAGGTCTTTGTCGCCAGTGGATTTGGATGCACCATGCTGTCAGGCTTGGCCGCCGGCGCTGCCAAGGTTTGTCTGTTATTTCACCGTCGTCGCAGCGCTGACGGCCTCGCGACGGCAGCGTAGCACTTGTTGAGATCTGCAGATCTCGACGGAGGCAGAGTGAGGCTTAAGATAAGGCTTTAGAGCCTTGGCTCCGGCACGAGGTTGCCCAACTTTGCTCGGAGAAACTCCTCTTGCACCAGACGTATCTCTCGCGAGATTCGCCGCCCGTTCCATGCTCACCATTTCTAAAGTAACAAAAGCTTTCGGAGGCCGGACGCTTTTCGAGGATGCCTCACTCCAGGTGAATCGCGGGGATCGCGTCGGTCTGGTGGGACCGAATGGCGCGGGAAAGAGCACGCTCTTTTCGCTCATCCTGGGCGAGGCGGCGCCGGACGAGGGCTCGGTCGCGATGGAGAAAACAGCGTCGGTGGGCTATCTGCCGCAGGAAAATGCGCCGGCCGGTGATGAGACGGTGTTGCAACTGGCTTGCGGAGCCAAAAGCACCACAAAGGACGCAGAGCATGATGAGCTGGACTGGGAAATTGAGCCGAAGGCGAAACGGATCCTGGCCGGACTGGCTTTTCGTGAATCGGATTTCCAGCGGCCGTCCAAGACGATGAGCGGCGGCTGGGTGATGCGGGCGCACCTGGCACGATTACTCGTTCAGGAGCCGGACCTGCTACTCCTGGACGAACCGACGAACCATCTCGACCTCGAGTCGCTGGGCTGGTTTCAAGACTACCTGACGGGTTATCCGGGAGCGATCCTGATGATTTCGCACGACCGCGAGTTTCTAAATCATATGGTCGGCTCTATCGTCGAGATCACACACCGGCAGTTGGTGCGTTATCGCGGCAACTGGGACAGTTATGTGGAACAGAAGGCCGCGCGCGAAACGCAGCAGCTGGCGGCTTACAAGAACCAGCAGCGCGAGATCGCGTCGCTCCAGCTTTTTGCGGACCGCTTTCGAGCGAAGGCGACCAAGGCCTCGCAGGCCCAAAGTAAGTTGAAACAGATCGAGCGGATGGAGAAGATCTCCGCTCCGACGGCTCGGGAGAAGACAGTGCACTTCCGTTTTCCGCAGCCAGCGCGGAGTGGGCAGCGTGTGATCACGTTAAAGGATGTGGATCATGCTTACGACGACCTGGTAGTTTATCGCGGGCTGACCTTCGAGGCGGAACGCGGGCAGCGAACTGTATTAGTAGGACCTAACGGCGCGGGAAAGTCGACCCTGCTGAAGCTGCTGGCCGGCGTGCTGCCGGTCAAGCATGGCGAGCGCGAACTGGGTCACAATGTGAAGGTGGGTTACTTTTCGCAGTTCCGGGTGGAGATGTTAGACCCGGGTCAGACAGTCCTGGAAACAGCCCGCGACATGCCGAACCCGGTCTCGGAACAGACGGCACGGACAGTCCTGGGTTCGTTCCTCTTTCGCGGGGATGACGTGTTCAAAACCACCGCAATCCTGAGTGGCGGTGAAAAGACGCGACTGGCGTTGGTGAAACTACTGCTGGATCCGCCCAACCTCTTGCTCATGGATGAGCCGACCACGCATCTGGATGTCGGCAGCATCGACGCGCTACTCGGTGCGCTCTCGCAGTACGAAGGGACGCTGATTTTCATCAGCCACGATGTCTACTTCATCCGCGCGATCGCGCGGACGGTGCTGCACATCAACGCGGGAAAGCTGACGCCGTACGCGGGCGACTACGATTATTACCTGGAGAAATCGAAGGCGATTTCGGCACGCGCGGCTTTGACGAGTGGCAACGGACAGTTACACAACGCACAGCCTTTGCGCGAACCTGACCTTGAGACGACGAAGGCGGACAAGCCGGGCCTGCGCGAGGCGCGCGAAGAACGGCGCGCGATCGCCGAGCATCGCAAAGCGGAAGCAAAGGCACAGAGGGAACACGAGAAACGGGTGCACGACCTGGAGATGCAGATCCTAGCCCTGGAAGGCCGGCAAAAAGAGCTAACTGCAGAGCTGGAAAAGCCGGAGACCTACAACGCCGGTGGGCCAGCCACCCAATTGAATCGTGAACTGATGGCGGTGACGGAGAACCTGGCGCGGGTTACTCGGGAATGGGAAGCGGCAGGGTTGGCAGGAAATATCACTTGAAGGGAAGCCGGCCGATAGCCTGCAGGCCGCTTTGAGACTTTGGGGACGCGTCGGGGTGCGTTTCTTGTCATCTGTGCCAGAACAAGATCTTCGACACGATTGTCCACTTAACAACGATTTGGTAATAACTTTACCGTCTTAACTACACGTAATCTTCGACGTAGTGGAAGTTTTGACTCGTGTGTTAATGTCCAGGGTCGGATCATGCTTTCTGACCAAGAAGATGATGAACGATTTTACCGCGATACCGAGAGTATCGCGTTTCCCGCGCTCAGCAACGAACAGCTGGCGACGTTGGAGTCGTTAGGCACGCACCGCAGAGTCAATCGAGGCGAAATTGTCTACAGAACTGGCCAGCGCGATGTGCCGTTTTATCTCGTCCTAAACGGAGAGCTCGAAGTTTTTGAATCTCGCGATGGCGAGGAACAAGTTCTCGGACATCCTGGGCCGCGGGATTTTGTTGGCGACGTATCGATGCTCACCGGCACAGCCGTTATTGCGACGGTGCGCGGCAAAGCGGAGGAATCAGAGCTTCTGGAAATTCCCGCGGCCCGCTTTCGTCGTGCCCTTGCTGAGTTTCCGAGCGTGAGTGAAGCAATCGTGAACGCGCTGATCATGCGACGCAAACGTCTGCAGCGTGATCGCCAGTTTACTGGCTTGCGTATCCTTGCCGATCGCAATTCGCGGGAAGGACATCAGCTGGACGATTTTCTCGATAAGAACCACTACCCGCACCGGGTCGTCGACGCAGTGAGTGAGGTGGGGCAAGCGCTCGCGCAACGGATGAATCTTACATCACGTGACCTGCCAGCGCTCATCACGCCGAATGGAATGCCGTTGCGACATCCGTCCCTACGCGAGGTCGCGCGCGTGGCCGGTCTGCTGCGTCCATTGGACGACAAGAGCGAGATCTTGTCCGACCTCGCAATCGTCGGCGCGGGGCCCGCCGGTCTCGCTGCCGCCGTGTATGCGGCTTCTGAGGGGCTCAACACGGTCGTACTAGAAAGCTATGCGCCCGGCGGCCAAGCGGGAGCCTCATCACTCATCGAGAACTTCTTCGGTTTCCCCACCGGCATCAGCGGCGGCGATCTTACCTATCGCGCGCAACTCCAGGCATTTCGCTTCGGCGCCAAATTCACCACACCTTCGCAGGCGTTATCGCTAGGCTACACGCCTGATGCGGAGCATCCACATTTTCTATATGTCGAAGGTTACGACGCTATCTTGCGAGCCAAGACAGTGATTATCGCAACGGGCGCAAATTACCGGCGACTCGATGCGGAAGGTCGCGAACGATTTGAAGGCTCTGGTATTTATTACGCAGCCACGCCCCTTGAATCTCAACTGTGTGGCGGCTCAACCGCGATCGTCTCTGGCGCGGGTAACTCTGCCGGTCAGGCGGCAATGTTTATTTCCGAAGGTGCGAAGGACGTTTTGCTCGTCGTGCGAGGCGATAGCCTAACGAAAAGCATGTCGAGCTACCTTTCGCGCCGCGTCGAAACAAAGGAGAACATCGAGATTCTTTACCAAACTGAAATCAGGCGAACGATTGGCGGCAAGAAATTGGAATCGGTCGAGCTCGAAAACACACGCACGGGAGAGCGGCGCATGGTGGAAACGCCCGCCGTGTTTTCGATGATCGGCGCCTTACCATGCACGAGCTGGCTCCCTGCCGAGATCGAGCGCGACGATAAGGGCTTCATCCTGACAGGCGCAAAAGTGGCGCAATCCTCAGCCTGGCAGAAAATGAAGCGCTCGCCAGGCCCGATGGAAACAAGCCGTCCGGGTGTGTTCGCTGCGGGTGACGTGCGTTCTGGCTCGGTCAAACGTTGTGCAGCGGCGGTCGGCGAAGGTGGCATGGCGGTTGCAAACGTCCACCGCGCTCTCGGTGAATACAGGACGCGGTAGAATTAAGTATCCGGTGACGGCGGAATTCGTCTCCGTGCGTTGCTTCAATGTACTGACATCCACGTGTCTCGGCCTGCGATACTGGTGGAGGTGATCTTCCCCTGCTAACGGGTAGCTGGCTCGGCGGTCTCGTGATTCCCGGACCTTTGTGAGACACCTAATCGCTCAAAAAGCTTCCGCTCGATACGCGCTCCCCATTTCCCGAGGTATTTTCTACTCCGTCAAAATGTGCTGGTGATATTGGAGTCAAATTCTGGAGACGACCAAGAAAATCCCCTTAGGGCTTCAGGCGCACTCTTCCGCAAAGGAACACTCTTGCCCAAAACGCCGCATCCGATACAATCTCGCGATTCGTGGACGCAGTAGCGCAAAGTTTTCAGGCCAAAGAGCATTCGCACGATTGAGCCCAACGTGATGAAACCGAATCCCGGCAAGCCGGAGAACAACGTCGTTAGCAACCCCGCGAAATTCAGCTTGAGCAATTTCCTCGTCGGACGAAACACCGACCCTCTCACGCCCCCCACGAGCTTCACCAACTGGCTGCGCGCTGGCGCTTGGGAAGCAACCCTCTACGAACCGGAACTAATGGCTGCGCCCGAGGCGCGCACGACAATTCGTTACGAAGGCAAGTTGCACCCGGTCATCAATCTCTGTTCCTACAATTATCTCGGGCTCGCCAATCATCCCGAAATCGTCGCAGCGGCACAGGATGCTTTGACTAGCCACGGTCTGGGAGCTTGTGGATCACCAACCCTTTCCGGCATGACCGATCTGCATCGAGAGCTCGAGCGGAAGGTCGCACAGTTCCTCGGCCGGGAAGACACGATGCTTTTCAACAGCGGCTTTGGAGGTGCCCTGGGCACCATCTCCGGTCTACTACGCAAGACCGATGTCGCAGTGATGGATAATCGATCGCACCTTAGCCTGCGCGACGGAGCAGTTCTCGCTCGCTCGCGGGTGGAGCGTTTCGAGCATAACGATCCCGCTTCGCTCGACGCCGTCTTGACTCGGCAAGAAGGGAAACGTCAGCTTGTGATCGTCGAGGGGATCTATTCGATGGACGGCGATTTCGGCGAACTTAAGGAACTAATCGACGTCGCCGATCGGCACGAGGTCAGCGTTTTTATCGATGAAGCGCATTCGATGCTTGGGTGCGGCGAACACGGGCGCGGCGCCGCGGAACATTTCGGAGTCGAAGATCGAGTGCGCGTGATTTACGGGACGTTCTCGAAAGCGTTCGGCGCGTTGGGAGGATTCGTCTGCGGTTCGGCGGAAATGCTGCAATATCTTCGCTATTACGCCCACCCTTATGTTTACTCGTGCGCGCTGCCGCCGGTTATCGTCGCGGCGATTCTTCAAGCCCTGGAAATCGGCGTTCGTGAGCCAGAACTGCGCAGGCGTCTCTGGGAAAACGCGGACTATTTCCACAAGCAACTCGACCGCATCGGTATCGATACTGGCGCGTCCACCACTTACATCATGCCGCTGATCGTTGGCGATCGCCTGCGCATGTATCACCTCGGTCACGAGCTGCGTCGGCGCGGACTCTGGGTTGCACCGGTCGATTACCCCGCGGTGCCGCAGGATCGCATTTGCTTTCGAGCTTGCGTCACGGCCAATCACAGTCGGGCCGATCTGGACGAAGCGCTCAACATTCTCGAGGACACGCTGGTTCCCGGATTGCTGGCGCAGAAAGCCTGAGCGTGGCGGCTGTCAATCTCGACGCCACCTATAAAGGTAAGGAAGTCGAAGGCTTCCTCGACCTTCATTTTTATCGGAAAGTCGGATTCCAACTTGCGACGGTCTTTTCGAAACTAAGAGTGACGCCGACTGGCGTGACGTTGTGCGGCGCTGCGCTCGGGATCCTGGCCGGTCATTTTTATTACTATCGCGATTTGGGATTGAACCTGCTCGGAATGGTTCTGCACGTCGCGACCAACGCTCTCGATAACGCCGATGGTCAATTAGCGCGCATGACACGCCGTGGTAGCCGTACCGGTCGCGCGCTCGACGGTCTCGCGGATAATCTGGTTTTCGCCAGCGTCTACGTGCACCTCTGCCTTCGTTTCGTTGCTGGCGGCGGCTCGGAGCTTGTTTGGCTATTGGCTCTCGCTGCTGGCGCGAGTCACTCGCTGCAAAGCTCGGCAGGGGATTATTTTCGCAACGCATATCTCTACTTCACAGCAGGCGAGAGTCGCGCGGAATTGGATTCCTCGACGGCTCTGCGAACGGAGTTCGATCAGTTGCGCTGGCGCGATCACCCTTGGCAAAAGTTCCTCCTGCGTCTCTATCTGAACTACACGTTGCAGCAGGAATGGCTGGCGCCGAATCTTATCGAGCTAAGAAAATCCGCTCGCACTCCCGAAGCGCTCGAACAGATCGCAGCCGTCTACCGGAGCAGCGGCCGGTCGCTGATTCGATGGATGAACTTGCTCGCTACCAACACGCGCATGTTGTTGCTGTTTGGGTTGCTTTTGATTGGCCAACCCATCTGGTATTTTTTCGCTGAACTAACCGCATTCAATTTCCTCCTCGTGTTTCTTGTCTGGCAAGAAAACGCGCTCTGGCGGCGATTGTCGTACGCCCTGGCAGAGCTTCGCTGAATAGTGTCGCAAGTCGAAATCATCGAAGTTAAGTCGCGCACCGATCGCGATGCCTTCATCAAATTTCCATGGGAAATCTATCGAGCTGATCCGGCGTGGGTCCCGCCTTTGCTCCTCGAACGAAAACAGTTTCTCGATCGCACCAAACACCCTTTCTTTGAACACGGTGACGCAGCGTCTTTTCTCGCGCGTCGCGATCGAAAGATTGTCGGTCGAGTTTTGGCCAGTGACGATCCTAACTACAACTCGCTGCATCAGGCCAATGTCGGTTGCTTTGGGCTTTTCGAATGCATCGACGATCACAGAGTTGCGCGGGCATTGTTAGGCGCAGCCGAAGAGTGGCTCCGCAATAGAGGACGCACCGAGATCATGGGGCCGATTGATTACTCGACCAATTACACTTGTGGTCTACTCGTCGACGGTTTCGAGCATCCGCCGACGCTTTTGACTGCGCACAATCCGCCGTACTATGAGCGGCTCATCACCGCGCAAAATTTCGAGAAAGCGAAAGATTTTTACGCCTGGTGGTTCTCCGATCCGGCCCGCGCCGCACGTCGGTTGCGTCGGCTTTCCGCTTCTT
Source organism: uncultured Verrucomicrobiae bacterium (assembly GCA_963786175.1). GTDB lineage: Bacteria > Verrucomicrobiota > Verrucomicrobiia > Chthoniobacterales > UBA10450 > JAICXG01. The sequence goes on from CAWAYD010000007.1 coordinate 144,475, forward strand.
TACAAAAGCGTCACGCTTTCTCGATTTCCGTTGGAGATTTTAGGAAGATCCGCGAGGAGAGCCGCCGTCTGCGCGAAATTTATAACGACGCCTGGAAAGATAACTGGGGCTTCGTGCCTTTTACCGAGCGAGAAATCGAGTTCATGACCCATGAATTGAAACCGCTCATCGTGCCGGAGTTCACCCTCATCGCGGAGGTCGGCGACGAGCCGGCCGGATTTATTCTTTGCTTGCCGGATATCAATGTCGCGCTCCGCAAATTGAACGGCCGCCTAATGACTTTCGGATTGCCGATTGGACTGGCGAAATTGCTTTACCACAAGAGACGGATTCGAACCGCGCGCCTGATCGCGCTCGGCGTGAAGCCAAAATATCGCCGAGGCGGGATCGCTGAAATGCTCGTCTTGCGCATTATCGAGGAAGCGATGATCAAGCGCGGCTTCGTCGGCGAGCTCAGCATGACACTGGAAGACAATCACCTGATCAATCGCTTTCTGGAAGCTATTGGCGCAAGCAAGTATAAGACATATCGGATTTACCGACGCGCGATAACTCCCGACAGCGTTCGTTAGGCAGGCGCCAGATCGCGAATACGTCCAGCCCCAGGATGGTTGTGGATTCGTGATGCGCGGCTGGTCAGAATACCCGCCAGTTCCCGAGCAGCGTATTGAATGGGATGACTCACGGCCAGGGAAGCCTCCGCAGTGCAATAAACTCCGCATCCCGCCTGGCAACTCTTCTTCTTGTTATAGCTAAGAAGGTCTTCTCGTGTGATCTCGAGAATATGCCTTTCGGTTCGCACCTGACTGCAAAGCCAAAACTTGCCCCGCGATGAGACAAAGAAATATTTATATCCCGCGATGCAGGTCCATTCGACCGGTTCCTGGCGCAGCATTTTCTTTTCATAAGCGAAAAGATTCCAGCTCGTGTGAATCTTTTCGCCGCGGCGCTTCAGTTCCTCCTGCCTTTCTATAAACCGGAGGAACGGTTCGCTCGAACTCGGATCGCGCAGAGCACGATCATGGATGAGATCGTCGTGGATAACACGCGCATGTACCGGAATGCCACGGTCGAGGCAGGTATCGATGACCTGCCCCATCTCCTCGAGCGTCTCTTTGAAAAGGACACCGCTGACGTTTAAGTTGATCTTCGACCCCTTGAACCAGTCGAGCTTGTAAGCGATTGATTTCATCGACTTTCGCGTGCTCGCAATTGGCGTCATCCGATCTACAGAAATTTGCAACTGGTCGAGACCAGCTGTTTCCAAATCGGCGAGGAGCTCGCGATTCAAGAGGAAGCCATTCGTCGACATGCTCACCGGGCAAAAGCCGAGGGATTTTGCGTAACGAACCAGCTCGACAATGTCCGGGTGCTTGAGTGGTTCGCCTCCTTGAAATCCGATCCGAACAACACCGAGTTGGCGGATGTGGTCCATCCACTTCTTTAGATCGGCCAACGCTGGATGGGGGATCGAGTTGTCGTACTCGTTGCAGTAATGGCAATCCAGATTGCACTGCTCGGTCACATAGAGGTGCGCGACCCATGGTTTGCTGTCGAAGACTCGCACGACCTGTTGCAAACCGATCATTGGTTTCTTATCGCTGTCACAGACGCGACGTCAAGAAATCAAACTTTGTCCCGAGGTTTCCAGCGCGCCTGTTACTTGCGATGGCCTCGCACCGCCAAAGCTGCGCGTGGGATTTGCACGGCCGTCGTGATCGCTGCCCAACAAGCCATGAGCTTGAAAGCTTGGACTGGCATTCCAAAAAGAATTCCGAGCGCAAAAATCCAGACATAAATGTTCCGCCGTCCACCGACTAGTCGGATGAACCGATTGATATGGCCTATTTCGTCAATCGTCCGGCCGCAAAAGCGGACGACGCTAAACTTGGCCAATCCCGCTAACGCCTCCGCGCCAATCAAGAGTACAAGATAAAAAAAGGCGCCGGGTAGCCTGCCGGAGCTTTGCAAATGATAGGCAATCGCAATCCACCAGGAATGTTCAAAAAATGCATCGAACCAATGTTCCAGCTTGCCCGCTTTGGTGGTCTCGATTTTCACCCGGGCCAGCTTGCCATCGAGACCGTCGAGGACCCCGACGGCGAGGGCGAGGATGGTCCCCCAACCGAAACGGCCAGTCGCGAAAAGGAATGTCGCTGCCCAGGCGACGAGGTTGGTTATGACGGTCAGCTGATTGGGCGTGAGCGACGTGTTCCAAAGGCGCGAGACAAGAAAATCTTCGATCGGCCCGTGGACTATTGCCGGAAAATCGAGCGACCCCTTTTGTGTCCCACTGAGAAGAAGACGCTCGGCAATTCTTAGCTTGTCGGGAGCCGGAGCAGGGAACCAAGAGGGGTGCAATTGCCGTCGCAATGAGACATGATGCCAATCGCGAGACCCGATGTCGATTGCCTCGATTTTGTTCTCGTCAATCGCCGTAAGGAGGGTTTCCTCAAATTGGCCCCCATGGGAGTTTAACCAATCAGGCGAAAGAAGCGACCCACCACAAAAACGGCCGCGCTTTGTTTCTCTGGCGGACGCGACAAGCGCTTCCAAGCTTGGCGGCGGCGTCGAATCGAGCAGGGCGGCGTCCGCATCTTGGTCGTCGAGCAATTGGAGCAGTCGCGAATCGAACACGCTGTCGCCCCGGAGAACGAGAACCTGTTCGGGCTCGTTAGGCCAGACGTCCATAGGCTGATTGGCGGCAACTGGACCGTCGGCGCGGCGGCGGAGATCAACCGCGACCTTCGCTCGATGCGGTGAAGGATTTGCAAGGTGTTTTGCGAGAAGCTCTGGCGCGGCGGAGAGGATAATCGCTTTCGTTAGGCCGAAACGTTGCAATTGGCGCAAAAGACGTTCGAGCAGAGAAATGCCGCATAGCTCAGCCAGCGCACCTGGCCCATCGGCGAGGATGATGCATTCGTGGCGCACCGCAATTTCCTGACCAATCGCCGGGAAGTTGGCAAGCTTGCTGTTCTTGTCGGCCAGGTGAGTTCGTGGTAATCGGAGGTTTCTCCAAGGCGAGCTTCCAATGTCGCGACATTTTTTTTCGCGTTTGCGTTTCAGTCCTTTGCTCGCGCAGATAGTCGTCATCCGTCGCTGCAATCTGTCGTGCGGTTACTGTTCGGAGTTCGACAAGACGAGCGAACCCGTGCCGTTTGAGATTCTCGAAAAGCGGCTTGAGAAATTGAAGGAGCTGGGCACCTTCGGCATCTCGCTGACGGGTGGCGAGCCGACTTTGCATCCGGATCTACCGCGTCTGGTTCGAAAATGCCGCGAGCTTCGCTTTTTGCGCACCGGCATGATCTCGAATGGATTTTTCCTGCGGCCGCAATTGATTGAGAAACTGAACGAGGCTGGATTGCAGGAATTGCAAATTTCGATCGACGGCGTCCGGCGCAACGAGACGACGGAAAAAGTGCTCGATAATTTGAAGGAGCGACTCCTTGCGCTCCGCGAGCACGCGCGCTTTCACGTGACTGTGAGTGGAGTTATCGGCGCGGCCTCGCCTAACGAAGCCGAGGAAGTGGTCGCTTTTGCGAGAGAGCTGGGCTTTACGCCTCGCGTGCTCCTGGTGCACGACCACCAGGGGCAGCTGAGACTGAAACGCGAGGAAGTGAAAGCATTTCAGCGCATCGTTGAAATGGTGCCGAAAAACTGGATGGATTTCGCAAACTATCGTAAACGGCTGGTGCGCGAGGGCGCAGCACCGTTCAAATGCCGCGCTGGCAGCCGCTATCTCTACATCGATGAATTTGGAAATGTAAACTGGTGCTCCCAAACCCGCGCCGTTTGGTCAAAGCCGCTAGCGAACTACGCGCGCGAAGATTTGCGCGAGCAGTTTTACACTTTCAAATCATGCCACGCGACCTGCACGCTTGGTTGTGCGCGCTCCGCCAGCCAGCTCGACAATTGGCGCGCGCAGTCGCCGCCGGTTCCTACGAGCGCCGAAACGCCGCTTCCGGCCTGAGCCGAGAGCGATGGCTCAACATTTCCTCCGCATGCGCTCGCATTGCGGGCGTATCGAGATCCTGCCACCAGGCCTCGCCGATATCGATTGCACAGACTTTTTCATCGGATGCCATGAGCCGAACGCCGTCGGCCAGACTACAATCGCCATTGTTTCTTGCGCGGCACAAATAATCGAAGAGTTCGTTAGGGCAGAGAAATAATCCAGTATCAATCGCGTCATAAGCCGCGAGTTCTTTCCCGATTGCAATGATCCGATCGCCGCGAGTCTGCACTTTCATCGCATCCTCGAGATCGAAAATGGCCTCGATTTTTCGATCGACCGCAAGGTTCAATCGCGCGCGATCGGCCCTTTCGAGAATGCGCTCAAGGATGGAGGAGTCGAAAAGATGATCGCCCATGGCGAGGAAGAACGGATTGCTTACTTTCCCTGCGGCGCACAGGACTGACAAACCGTTCTGCTTTTGCCAATTCGGATTTGAGATGGGATGCAAGTGCATTCGCGGTGGAATAAGAGGCCGCAAGTTCGCGACCAGCGCGTCGCCATTTGCTCCCACGACAACATGGAGATTTCGCACGCCCACTTTTTGTAACGCTTCGACGACGTAGGAAATGAGCGGCCGACCAAGTATTGGAATGAGCGGCTTGGGCAACATCTCTCCGGCAGCACGTAAGCGAGAACCGGTCCCCGCCATCAGCACCACCGCGTCGGTTATTTCGGCCATCGATCAGATCCCATAATATTTTCGCAGCCCCCAAAGCCTAACCCGCTGCGGAAGGAAGCGGAAGATCAAGGGTGCGATGATGGATTGAAAGGAGTCGCCAACGGTGATGCGCGGTGGTGCGTCCTTGTCGTCGATGAGTTTCATGACATGGCGCGCAATCAAATCAGGCGACGGTGCCGCCTTCATATTGCGCTGCACCGTTGCCCAAGTTTCACGCACCCGCGCGTCATTCGTCTCGATCTTTGCCAGCGCGTCGTTGAAACCTGTGTTGATATCGGCGGGCTGAAGATCCACCAGTCTTACCTTGTCGTTAGGCAGCTCCAGTTGCAGCGACATCGTGTAAGCGACGAGCGCGGCTTTGGCTGCGTTGTAAGGCGCCATAAACGGCACTGGCAAACGAGACGCGAGTGAAGTGACATTAATGATAAGACCGCTCCCCCGTTGGCGCATCGATTCCAAGGCGAGATGCGTCAATTCGATCTGACCAAAAACCAGAACCTGAAAATGCCGAATCAGCTCTTTCGGCGACAGCGCTTCCGCCGGGCCAAAATAGCCGCTCCCGGCATTGTTGATTACAACGTCGAAATATTCGGCTTCCCGCAACGCGGCGCGGAAGCATTCGCCTAACGAGTCTTGATCCGACAGATCGAGCGCGACGGGCTGCATTCCCGGGAGCGTTGGCACGCGCTCGATCTGACGGGCCGTTCCCCAGATTTCATTTCCACTCGCGCTGAGCGAACGGGCAATCGCCAGGCCAATGCCTGCACTCGTTCCCGTCACAAAAATTCGCTTCATTGTTTCAGTTTCGCGCGCGACAGAAATGCAAACACCATTGAACGCCGAACACTGCGAGAAAGACGACTGCCGATATGACCTGGCCCATGGCGCCGTGGACCAGAATCCGACAAATAGCTGCGGGCAGAGCAGCGATAATCGCAGCGACGACCGGTGGCGCGATATTGTGCCACGGCTTTTGCCATCCAAAAACGACGCGCAAGGCGCGATGACGCAAAACCCCGAGGAGTAAGTAAGACAAAAGAATGCCGAAGGCGGCGCCAATCACGCCTAACGACTTGATCAGCCAAAGATTCGCGCTCAAAGCGCCGATAACCGTGATTGCGGAGTTGAACAGATTGATCCGCGGGCGTTGCACCATGATGACAGTTTCGGCCAGACCGACGAAGCAGTTCGTGCCGCAAGCGAGCGCGACAACGTTGAGCCACAGCGCTCCCTGAGGGAACGTCGGTCCGTAAATGCCGAGAATAACCGATCCCGCCAGCACCATGACTGCGTAGAGTGGGAGGAGGATCCAGAGCATCCATTGGGCGACCCGGGCAAAAGCGGCGGCTGCGTCTTCCTGTTCGCCGTGCGCCGTCATGCCGGCGATGAGCGGCGCGAAGATGGGATTGAAGGCCTGGTTTACCTTGCGCAAACCGCCGCCGACTTCGACTACCGCGCCGTAGATGCCGACGGCTGAGAGCGTGACGCCGGGTGCGCGGCCAATAAAACAGCCGAGCATAATAACATCCAGCCTAACGATGAGTGAATTGATCAAGTCGTAGCCGCTGATCGACGCTGCAAAAGTGAGCAACCTGCGCGCTTCGGCGCGATAAGAAACCACTCCGGGCGACGAAGGCGCCGAACGAAAAAGGGAGGCGGCGAGCGCAAGCGCGACGAGCCCTGATGCTCCGGTGCCGATGACCGCGGCGACGGCAGGGCCAAAGGTTTTCCAACCGAGCGCAACTGTGCCGAGAAATGCCAGGGTAGTGACCGTGGATTCTGTCAGGCCCCGGGAGAAGATGTCGTGGTTCATCACCTTCATTCCGCGTGAGACGGCCGTGCAGATGCGATACAGCGTGACACCAGGCAAAGCGCAGACCATGACGGAAAGCACTGCGCTCATCTGCGCATCCAGACCCATTTTTTTGCCGGCGAACTGGACGAGCAAGATGGCGAGGCCGGCGATGAGTGCACTCTGACCCACCGCGAGCAAAACGGCGAGATGAAACAATGCACGGCTACGTGCGCGTTGGCCGGCGGCCTCGGAGCGGGCGATGAATGCGATGATCGTATTGTCGAGGCCGAACATCGCGATCTTGCTCAGCACGTCGGTTGTAGCCCAGGCGACCAGGAAAACGCCAAGTGTCGCCGCGCCGAGGAGGCGCGCGACGAGAAAGGTGAAAACACCGCGGAAGTTCGAGGCAAGGAGCGCCAGCGTGTTGAAGAACATCCCGCGCTTTAACTCGGAGTGGGTGCTGTCCGAGGGCACCCGGGATTCGCGCGGCGGCAATTCCGTGGCGATGGAGACCGAGCTCATGAGACGATGGCTACGCGGCCGCGCGGATGGGTCGAGACGATTCGGCCGTCTTGCATCTCGTGAATCCAATCGCAGGCCCGCGCGATCGCCGGATTGTGAGTGACGAGGAGGAGTGCTTTGCCGCCGCGCACCACCATTTCCTGCAAGAGTTCAAAGGCGCGCGTGGAATTTTTGGTGTCGAGATTACCGGTTGGTTCGTCTGCCAGAATGACCCGCGGATCGTTCGCCAAGGCGCGAGCGACCGCGACGCGTTGCTGTTCGCCGCCGGAAAGATGGCGGGTCGAGCGAGCGAGCTTGCTGCCAAGGCCGACGGCTTCGAGAAGTTGAGCGGATCGATCGCGCATTTCGCTTCCCGTTAGGCGACCAAGCCGGCGCATTGGAACTATGACGTTTTCCTGCGCGCTGAAATCCTCCAGCAGAAAATGAAATTGGAAGATGAATCCAAGCAGCTCATTGCGCTTGTGCGCGAGAACATCGTCCGGCAAATGCGAAACGACTTCGGAGTCGATCGTGACCTGGCCGCGATCGGGGTGATCGAGCAAACCGAGAATGTAGAGCAGCGTGCTTTTGCCGCAGCCGGATGGGCCGACGACAGCGTGAACAGTTCCCGCTTCGAGAGTCAGCGAAATGCCTCGCAGAGCGTGGACGCGTTCCTCCTCTTCGCCGAGGTAACGCTCGATTTCTTCACAGCGCAGGCAGACTTCGTTCGTCATGCGCTCGAGCCTCGGAGAGTTGCGACCGGCGGCAGCAATCCGGCACGGTGAGCCGGCACCCAGGTGGCAATCGCGACCGCGATTAGCGCGAGGAGCGTCGCCCACAGATAGTGATGCCAATCGGAAGCGACCGGAAAATAATCGGCGTAGAGGAGCCCGCGGACCCGAAGCGGAATGTGGGAAACGCCGATCACCATCAGTCCGCCGCAAATGCAGCCGATGAGCGAACCGAGCGCCGCGATGAGTGCACCCTGCCAGAGGAAGATGGCGCTGATATCGCGCCGGCTGTAACCGATGGATCGCAGGATCGCGATCTCCTTGATTTTTGAAAGCACCGTCATCGTCAGGACATTGAAGATGCCGAAACCAGCGAGCAGGATAATGAGGGACACCGTGATTGCGGTGGATAGGCGCAGGGTGAGCAAAAGCTCGAGATTGGATTGCTCGCGCTCCTGCCAGCTACGCGCTTCGTGCCGAAAAAGCTGCTCGAAATGCCGGGCCAGATCTGGCGCGTTCTCCGGGTCGCGTAATTTGTAGAGAATCATCGTTGCCGGATAAGGTTTGTGCAGGAGACGCTGCGCGATTTTCGATTGGCAATAAACGCGCGTCGAATCGACTGAACCGACGCCACTGCGCGCGATGGCGGCAACGGTGAAACGCCAATATTCTCCGTTAGGCGAAAGCAACTGCACTGGATCACCGGCCCCGACGCCGAGCGCTTCCGCAAGCCGCGAGCCGACAATGACCGAGCTGGGATTGTTGCGAAAATCCTCGAATTTTCCGTTGATAATTTCATCTCCGATGTCAGTCGTCTGGAGATGGAGGGCGGGATCGATCCCGAAGAGGTCGACGGTCGAGTTTTCAAAATTGGCCCGAGCCGTGAGGGTGCCGCGCAGGACTGGCGCGCAAGCCACGACGTTAGGAAAACGCCGGCTGATCCGCATAATCTCGGAGGCGTTAGCGATTCCTTCGAAGTAGCGCCGGCGGGTTGCTTCCACTTTGGCATTTTTCGGCGCGACGATCAGGTTATCGTAGCGTGGCCGAAACTGCGCGCGCAACACTATGGCCCCGTTACTCCCGAGGGTGGAGTCGATAAAGCGTTTGGCGAACCCCTGGGTTTGGGCCTGGGTACAGATGAAAATTGCAACCCCGAAAACGACCCCAAAAAGGCTAAGAATAAAAGCGCGCTTGCGATGGAAGAGGAACCGCAAGGCGATATGAAGCGTTGGCGTCATCACGGCAAACTTGGCGCTACGCTTTTGATCGTCCGCCGCCTAACGACTTGTCCGGAGCGCAGCTTATCCTGATCCGATACCACCACCTCGTCGCCAACTGCGAGTCCTTCACGCACTTCGGAAAACTCGAGCGTACGATAGCCGACGGTGATCGTCCGCTTTTCCACTACTCCGTGCTGCACCCGCCAGACTTGGTCGACAAACAGGGCGCGCGTTTGGACGAGGACAGCGTTTTCGTGCCGGCCTGTGACGATGTTCATTTCGCCGGTCATGCCGGCGAGCAAGTTCTCGGGGGGCTTTTCGAGATCAAGGAGCACGATGTAACGCTGCGTCTCCGGATCAGCCGCTGGGACGATGGAAGTGACCTTGGCAGCGAACTGCCGGTTACGGTAGGCATACATCTGCAGAATCGCGTCCATCCCGACCTTCACTTCGCCGATATCTTCCTCGTTTACTTCCCCACGCACATAATTCTTGCTCGAAGATTCAGTGAAGAGTTGAGCGCCGTCGCTCACGAACTCGCCATCGATGGCTTTAATATCCGAAAGGATGCCGTCCATTGGAGCACGGATCTCCAATCGTTTCGTTAGGGATTCGGCTTTCTTTACTGCATCGCGCAGAGCATCGAGACTGCGCTCGCGCTCGATCTTTTCGTCTTGCAATGCATCGCGCAGACGTTTCGCTTCGCTCCTTGCCTTTTCATACTCAACCGCCGGCACGTTGCTCAACGAAGTCAGTTTTTCTAATCGCTGCACGTTTGCCTCCGCGATCTTGAGCGGTTCCGAGGAAGGCAATTCGAGCCGGGCCCGTTCCTCTGCGGCCTGCAAATCCGACTGTGCCTGCGTGAGCTGACGCGTCGTCGTCTCGTCGGCAATCGTCGCCAGTAGTTCGTCTTTTGCCATATGTTTCCCAACTGCGCCCCGGCCAGCGGCGACGGCATCGGCGAGACGAATTAATCCACTATTCTGCGCTCGGACTTGTACCACAAAGACAGGCTCAATCCGAACCGTGCCATAAACGGCCGAGACAGCCGTCCCCCTAATGACTTTCTCCACTTCCGCCACGGGTCGAGTGAAATAGTAAATCGTACCCGCAAACACCACGGCGGTGAGCAGAAGTGTCCAGAGCGCTGGCTTCGAAATTCGCGTTTTCAATCGCTCGACCTATCGCACTTTTCCGTCAGTCGAATCGGAAAACTGAAAGTAACGTCCAGTCGTCCGATCCCATTCCGCGAGCGCTAAATTTTGCTGGAACATCGCGGTCAAAATTCCGCTGCGTGTGGCGAGTAAACTAGTCTCAGCGGTACGAACATCGAGTTCCGAGGCGAGGCCCTGTTGCCGATTTTCTTCCACCGATGCGACGGTTTTTTCCGCGACCTCCACAGCTATGCCTAACGAGTGATAACGCGCGGCGATGACTTGCAAATTATTTTGCAGCCGAGACAATTCTCGCGGCACACTCTCCTCCAGTCTTTGCAAGAGCAATTCGTTAGTCTGGCGCGCCGAACGCTGGCGCGAGACAGCGCCACTTACCTGTCCATTATCGATCACCCGCCAGGTGTAAGCGACGCCGCCGCGCACTTCGGATGAAACCCTGTCGTCCGACGGATTCGGCGAACCACCGCTCTCGCGATGCACACCGGAAACAGGAATCGCTTCGCCAGACGCGACCGCGTCAACCGCTGGGTAATAACCCGCTTGGACGATGCGTTGATCTTCGCTCGCGGCACGAGTCAAAAGCCGCGCGAGTTTAAGGTCGGGCCTTCGTTTTAGTGCGGTATCGATCTCGTCCTGCAGCGAGAATTCGGTTGACCGGGAATTCAGACTTCCCTCCGGAGACGGCAACTTCGTTCCGGGACCAAGCGCGTGGCCCATCGCAGTTGCGAGTTGCAGGATCGCTTTGCCGTACGCGTTCCGCGCAGTTTCGATCTGCGGGTCGAGTTCTGTCACCTCTAAGGTGGCTGCGACGAACCCGGCGCGGTCGCCGTTACCCGCCTGGTAGCGCGCTTCTTCTCCGGCAATATTTCTCTCCAACCGCTCCCGCTGCGCTTCGCCTAACGACTCCAGCGAGCGGTTGTAGAGCGCGGTGTAAAACGCGATGCGCGTTTTGTGCAGCTCTTCCATCACGGCGACGTTCAGTTGCTGTTGCGCGATCAGTAGCTCGACATCGCCGCGTCGATCGGAAGCGGGAATCGCTGCACCGAAGATCGGTTGGCGAAAGGAACCGTACGCGAAGGCGAACGGTTGATCGGTATTCGTCCTGGATCGGTGACCGCCTTGATCACCGGCGACTGTCCCGACGACTCCACTGGGCAATCCGACGGAGCGGAGAATCAACCGCTGACCAGCGGCGGCTTCCAATCCTGTCTTCGCTTGCAGGATGCGCAAATTCCCTTCCAGCGTTTGCGTCATTGCCTGGTCGAGAGTCACCGCATGCGCGACGGCAATGACAAAGGCGAACGGGATCGAAAGGAAAACGATTCGTTTCATTTCCATGCGCCTAACGAGGCTGGCGGGCGCGTGAGTCGAAAATTTGCGCGTTCGCAAGATCCGATTCTGTATCGAAGCGAGTCGCACCGGCCACGCCGCCGCACGCGCGATCAAGTCGCGCCAGCGCGGCGTTGTGCAAATAGATTGCGCTCAAACGCGTGCTCCGGGTGCGCGTGAGATCGGAAGCAGCTTGGAGCACATCGAGCTGCGTTCCCAAGCCTGCGGCGAGATTTCCTTTTGCGATCTGGAGCGATTCGTTCGCGGTGTCGACATTTTTTGTTTCCAATTCGAGCACCTGATCGGCTTGCTGCAAATCAAGAAAAGCGCTGCGAACTTCGGATTCGATTGAAAGTCGGAATGCCTCCAGCGCATGTCGCGCCGCCTGTCGTCGGGCTTTCGTAGCGTCCATGCGAGCGCGCGTGGCGAAGCCGTCGAAAATCGCCCACGACGCATTCAACCCGACGATGTAACCATGATTAAACTCGCGTCCTAAATCCGGATCGCGTTGATTGTAAACTTCGTAGCCGGTGAAGAAATCCGCCCGCGGACGCGTGGCGCTGCGATCCAGAAGGAGTTGTTGATCTTCGATGTCGATATCTTTGCGCGCCGATTTTAGTTCGACACGCTGAACTGCTGCGCGGGTCAGACACTCGTTCAGGTCGGGATGACGCTGTTCATACACCAGATGCCCGATCACTTCGAAAGGCGCATTGTCAGAGACGAAACGCGAGTCGACGCCTAACAACTCACCTAACCGGAGATAGGAATTGTGCAGGTCCGTCTGCGCCTGGATCAACTCCGGTTCTTCGTTAGCCAGACTCACCTCGGCCCGTCGCACATTCAACTCGCCGACCGTTCCGGCGCTAAAGCGCTCGCTTTGAGTTTTCAGCTCTTCCTGCAGAACATCGACCGATTGTTCTCGGACGTGAATCCGCTCGCGGTTCAACAACAGTTCGTAAAACGCAAGCCGGACATCCATCGTAATGCGGTCGATCTCCGCTTGGAGCTGGTATTGCGCTTTTTCGAGATTCAAACGCGCGATCGCCAACTGACTCGTCGTCGCGCCGCCGCTGTAAATCTTTTCTACCACGCGAAGCGTGACATCGTAATCCTCCGGGCGAAGGCGCGAACTCTCCACGCGTTCGCGCTGCCGATAAATGCCGTTCGAAACAACCGCGGGCAGATAGCCCGAGCGCGCCTCGACCAGTCCACTGCGAGCGGCGCGCTCCTTCTCCCGCGCGATGGCGATATCGGGGTTCCGTTCGCGCGCAATCCCGATCGCTTCGTCGAGTGTGTAATGCGGGATCTGCGCCAAAGTCGGACACGCCGCGATCGCGAAAATCCAACACGCGAGACTAACGCCCAGACGCATACGTCTATCTCTATGGCACCCTTTTTTTTGGCAACAAAAATCCTCGACTTGAACTGTTTTCTAATGCTGTATTGCGCCAGCCCGACACCAATCTCAACCCGCGGAAGCCAAGCTACTTTGCGTCTTGCTCGGCGCGGTTAAGTGCGACAAGGTTGGCGCTTTCTAATGAGCAAGATTCCAATTGCTATCGTGGGCGTAGGCAACTGCGCCAGCTCGCTCGTGCAGGGAATCAGCTTTTACCGAGGCGCATCCTCGAATGGCGCCAGCGTCGGACTCATGCACTGGCTAATCGGACCTTATGAGCCTAACGATATCGAGGTGCGCGCGGCTTTCGACATTGATCGGCGAAAAATCGGGCTCGATGTCAACGAAGCCATCTTCGCGCCACCCAATTGCACGAAGATTTTTTGCCGAGATGTACCCGCTACGGGGACGATCGTAAAAATGGGCTGCGTCTTCGATGGCTATCCCGCCCATATGCGCGAACACGATCCGCTCCATGCCTTTCAGCCGCTCGAGAAAGAATCGACTCGCGAGAAGATCATCCAAGAGCTCCGTGAATCAGGCGCCCAGATTATGGTAAACTACCTGCCGGTCGGATCGGAAGAAGCGACCCGTTTCTACGCCTCCTGCGCTCTTGAAACGGGGTTGGCATTCGTCAATAACATTCCGGTCTTCATCGCTAGCGATCCGGCATGGGTCCAACGTTTTGCAGAAAAAAATCTTCCACTTGTCGGCGACGACATCAAATCGCAAATGGGTGCGACGGTACTTCATCGCACCATTGTCGATCTCTTCCGCAAACGCGGCGTCAAAGTGGAACGCACCTATCAGCTCAATACCGGCGGAAACACCGATTTCCTTAACATGCTGGATCGAGACCGGCTCAAATCAAAAAAAACTTCCAAGACCGAAGCGGTGCAAGCGGTCATCGGCAATCGGCTCGCGGATGAAAACATTCACATCGGCCCGAGTGATTACGTGCCGTGGCAACGTGACAACAAGATCTGTTTCATTCGGGTGGAAGGCCGGCTCTTCGGCGATGTGTCAATGGAGATCGATCTGAAGTTGTCGGTCGAAGATTCGCCAAATTCCGCTGGCGTGGCCATCGATGCGATCCGTTGCTGCAAGCTCGCGCTCGATCGCGGCCAGGGCGGTGTCCTGGAATCGGCCAGCGCCTTTTTCGCGAAACATCCTCCCGTGCAAATGACCGACGATGAAGCACATCGGCGGGTCGAAGAATATATCCGGGGAGATCGCGCATCGTAGCGATCATCCGGGATCTCCAGCTTGATGTGTACGCAAGCCCGAGCGATCCGGATCAGTAAGAACGCTTCATCAAACGATCGCGGACTGGTGGCTCCAAGGTGCCTAACGGAAATCTTTCTGTATAACAAAATTCCCCGGAGCCTACAGGGCTCGAACCTCCTTAATCGGCTGTTTAGTGGGCTTTAAAATCCGGCTGCGCTGTCATTGCAGAGCCGTTGAAGGCTATTTTGCAATCGGACTGGGTTCCAAACCAAATTTCCGCTTTAGGGGACGAATGCTCAAACACTCCGCAAAGCTTTGTCCGACGGAATTTGATAATTGAAGTGTGCAGACTGCAGACTGACATCTGTTGCACTGACGTAACAGCGGCTGTGCTGGCGCGCCTGATATCGAGTTTCTTCGACCGTGTTCGCCACAGCGGCTAGTCGCATCTTGCAGGTTAGGCCATATCCGACTACCACTTCTAGGAATTCTCATCGCACGCTTACATCGGCTTGGTCCCACTGCTGCGTTTGCAAGTCGTAACGCTGCGAAAAAAGCCTAGCGGCTACAGCTTCCAAATCCGCTTTTGTCCGGTGTGCTCGGGAGCCTCTTATATCGCTTTACCCGATGTTCCAGCTGTTCGCGCGTCCACCCTGTACATTTCTCTGTAAGGGCTTTACGTCGGGCGAACTGGTCGGTGCAGACCAACGCAAGTAGCGAAAAATGAAGCTATTTCCGGCTGTTTACGGCTATTTCCGCTTATTCGCGAAAGTGCTCAATTATTCTGCGAATGTCACCGAGCAAAGAGAGATATGCCGGCGGAGGGGATCGAACCCACACACCCTTGCGAGTACTGGATTTTGAGTCCAGCGCGTCTGCCAGTTCCGCCACGCCGGCCTTCTTGAGCGGCCCAGAAGCTACGGGAATCACCTGCAGTTGCAAGCGAGCGGTCGCTTCGGAAGCAGCTCGCAGCGCGCGGGATGTCGCGTCTTGCCTCGATGCGCTTCCGCGTTCAGTTTTACTTCATGAATCGCGCACAGACTACCAGACAGATGGAGTTGACTCGCCGCCGATTTCTTGGCCTAACGATGGGCGGCGCGGCCAGCCTGCTAACCGCCAGGTCAGCCACTTTGCGGAGCGAGCTCTCAAAATCCATGTCCACAAATCCAACCTTTACGATCGGCGGCGATCTGAAGGTGAACCGGCTTGGCTTTGGCGCCATGCGGATCACAGGTGACGGCATCTGGGGCTGGCCCAAAAATCGTGAGGAATCCAAAAGAGTCCTTAAGCGCGCGGTCGAGCTTGGGGTGAACCTGATTGATACCGCTGATGCCTACGGACCTGAAACCAGCGAGTTGCTCATCGCGGAAGCCCTTCACCCTTATCCCAAAGGTCTCGTCATCGCGACAAAAGGCGGAAATACAAGACCTGGACCCAATCAGTGGGTTCCTGATGGTCGCCCCGAATATCTGACTCAGTGCGTGGAGAAAAGCTTAAAGCGACTTCGGCTGGAGCGGATCGATCTTTACCAGCTTCATCGGGTCGACCCGAAGGTGCCGATGGAGGAATCCCTTGGCGCCCTGAAAAAGATGCAGGAAGCGGGCAAGATTCGGCATGTCGGGCTCTCGGAAGTCAGTCCCGAGCAAATCGATCGGGCGCGCAAGGTTCTTCCGATTGTGACTGTGCAGAATCGTTATAACCTGACCGATCGCAAATGGAATGATGTGCTCGCTTACTGTGAAAAGGAGCGGCTAGGATTCATGCCATGGTCGCCGGTGGGCGGCGGGCATTCCTTGGGGGACGACGAATTGGACAAGGTGGCGAAAGCGCATGAGGCCAGTGTTTACCAGGTCGCGATTGCGTGGTTACTGGCACGGTCGGCAGTCATGCTACCCATTCCCGGTACGTCTTCGGTCAAGCATCTCGAGGACAACATGTCCGCCACAAAGCTGCGACTTACCCCTGCGGAGATGGATTCGCTCGGCACGAGCGGATAGTCCCAATTTACACTTTTGACGACTGAGCGATCAAGGCGGTCGCGGCGGTATAACCCCGCCGCGACCGTTGTAAATCTAACCCGTCAGGTGAGTAACTCGAACCTCAATTGACCGTTATCGAAACCGGCCTCGATGGGATGCCGTTTGCCACTACGACCAGTGTGCTGGCACCTGTCTCCGCAGCCGCCGGCACGTCGAACCTTGTCGAGACGCGGGCGTTACCAGTTGCAACTGCCATCGTGCTATGGTCGTGGGTGCGCGCGTAGAAGACGTGACCTGTAGCGGTGTTGGTTATCCTGACCAGGGGATAGTTAGTGGCAGTCTCTAACTCGTCACCGAAAGATGCCGCTTGCGACATGCCGTTGAAGCGCTGGCCTGATATTTTGTAGGTCGAACCGCGCACGACGCTGCTCGCAACCTTATTAATCCGCGGCGCCCACTTTTGCGAATACCTCGTATTGGCCGGCGTATAGAGACTCACTTGCGAACCATCGCTCACTAAGACCTGACCGGTCGGAAGAGTCATCAAGGCACCCGGGGCAAAGAGAGTCGGGGTAAGATTTACGCCATCAAACTCATAGAGCTTTCCACTCACACCAAGGACAAGCGCACTGCCGTTAGGAAGAAGAGCGGCAAACGAGTCTCCTGCGTTATCGCCATTTGGGAAGTCGGGGCCAACTTCCCAGGTTCCTGTGCCCGATGGCGGAATTGGCGGAGTGTAAATGGCGGTATGACCCGGGCCGGCAGTAGAGTTAGAGCCGGTGCAGAAAACCCGGCCGTCAGGCAACAGGATTCCAGGACCCACCTCACCCGGAGGAAAATAACAAAATTGCCCGTGATCGCCGTAAGGAAGACAACCAAACGTTGACGGCGAGTGAAGATCGACGATCGAGCTCCCGGCGGTCTGCCAGGTCTGGGTGTCGATGAAATAACGCTCGGAGTTAGGCGCATTCTGGACGTCGAAGGTGAAGATGGTGCCGTCGGGGAGCAAGGTCCACCCTTCTTCGGCGTTGAAGTCACTCTTGCCGGTGCTGCCGAGCAGAGTCCAGGTCAGTGTGGCGGGATCGAGCGCGGCCACTTGCATGTCCAATTTGCGTCCAACGACAAAGCGTCCATCCGGGAGGACGACCGAGGGCGAATCGCCGATAAAGTCCCAACCCGGGGGGGCATTGAGCGGCGTCCAGGTGTTGGCGATTGGATCGTAGATTGCTCCTAGATTCGTTAGGGTAAACACACCATTGTTATATTCGCCTCCGGTAATCACCAGGCGACCATCCGCCAGCACAGCGGAAGCAAAGTCATCGGGCACGTAGCCAGGCTGAAGCGACGGGAGCTTGGTCCAGGTGCCGTTTACGTAGCTGCCAGTGTTATCCGGTGTCAGCTTCCACCAATCTTGTTCGCGATTGGCCTGACACATCACCGTGCCATCAGTAAGTTGGAAAGCGAGGTTCGCGCCACCCGGAGGCGGATGGACCAGGGGCGTAAGAGTCTGCGCCGGCGACATGGAGATCGCGGCGAGGAGAGCTGCAAGTATAAGAGTTACCTTTTTAGTCATAGTGATAATCGGCGGCATGTTGAACGGGTTTACTCGACAAGGCGAGTGGCACCCAATGCGCGCCAGAATGGCGGCCAGAATTTTCGTTTGCCGAAGCATTGTCAAGCCTATTCGGCTCATGAACAGCAATGGAGAATTGTAACGTTTCGATTACTACATCATTACTTTCGACCGGTTTGTCCTCCGCTCGCCACCGCGGGAGCCTTAGCGGCCGCATCAGAGCTCGCGTTTCGCGGCTTCACCCGGATGATTGCCATCATGCCTCCATCCTCGTGGTCAAGGATATGGCAATGGTAGACGAAGTCGCCCACGTCCGGTCCCCGGAAATCCATCCGTAAAGTGACACTCGGATACGGACCTGTTCCGGGCCAATAGGGAATATTAACCGTGTCGAGAAATTGTTGCTCTTCCCGTTTCAGCGGATGCCCATTCACCGCCATCGTCAGAAAGTGAATTTGGTGAATGTGAAATTCGTGGTTCTCGAGCGCGTGATTCTCAATCGTCCAGTCTTCCACTGAACCCTGGGTTGTGACAATCGACGGTGGGTCATCCATGCTAAAAGGCTTAGGAGTTTGCCCGGCGACCGTTATGTAGAAATAGGTGTCGTCCTCTGAGAAGTAGAGTTTCCGCGTCGCAGTAGGTTTAGCTTCTGCCAGACCTGCAAAACGTTCCGCTGGCGGCGGACCGGAGACCGCCGGCAGTTTCGGCAGACCTTTAGTCGCGTCGTTAGTGTCCGTCTTCTGAATGCTAAGAAGGGTTCGGGTTGGGTCGATGTCTCCTATTGGTCCGGTCGTGACCGCTTCCGTGAGAAGGCGCGCATCCGCCACGTCGGCCGAAGGACCCGTCACAATAAATTCCGCTCGACCCGCCGGCGGGATGAGCAGGTGAGTCCGCCGCTGGCCTTTGCCGTGGCCAGAACCGTTCTGTGAGCCGAGCGGCACGGAGTCGAGTCCGATAACTTCCAGCGGTTGTTTGATTCCGTCGTATAAGACCTGCAAATCCAGAATGGTGTGCGCCGCGGAATTTACGACTCGCCAAAATTCCTTCCCAGCGGGTGCCATCGTGATCTGAGCGGGGACAAAGGCCGGAGCTGCGATAACCACATAGTTAACCGAAAGGTCTGTCCCCGAGTCGTCGTCCGGCGGAGGAGGGAGCGGAGGTTCCTCACGAACAACCAGAACGCGTTGTGGCAACCCCGCAACCGCCGGGTTGACGTTCTCGATCCCCTCCACAATGAGGGCACCGGAAGCGCCGCCTTGCACGGCCGCGTTCGTCAATCCGTGAATGTGGGGATGATACCAATATAACCCTGGCGGTTCGTCCTTTGGAATATGAACCTCATACTCAAAGGTCTGGCCAGAGTTAATGATGGTATGAATAACTTCATCCTGATGGCAAATGGGCGGAGTATTCGTGCCATGATAGTGGATGTTCACCGACGATGAGGTCATGTTCAGATCTCCGCAACCGCCCTCGCCGGCTTTCGCCATTTCCATTGCGGGCATGGAGCTGTGTTTACCTGACCCTTCCGGAACGAGATTTGTCAGAGTTAACTTCAGTACGTCGCCCGGTTGCACATGCAGTGTCGGCGACTGCACACCATCCGAATTGACAAAGCAAAAGTAGGTTTTTCCAGTGTCATCCTGATAAGTCTGGTAAGTAAAGTTAACGGCCAGGACACCATCCTTGCTATAAAGATCTTCCGGTTCACTCACCATACTGCCCGCGACGTATCGTGGACATGGACTTTGAGCGAGCGCAATCTCCTGAAGAGCGAAAATTAGTGTCGGCACAACCCAAACGACTCTTTTTATTGCCTTAGTCATTCTGTTTCCCTCCTTTTCGCGCCGAACATTAGGCGAATGCCGTGCCCCTTAAGGTGTTCCTCGCAATTCGTCAAGCAAATCTGGTTCTCATGAACGGCTGAGTCTATAAGAAGCGCTTACTTTTCCGATAATTCGATAACTCCGTTTCAGCCACCGGATTGCTTCCACGTGAGCTTGGTTAGCCTCCGGAGATAGAATTCCGACGGGCGATACGAACCAGCGCGAAAATCGCAACTCCGCTTTATCAAGTCAGTCGCAGCTCTTATAAGCAGTTGAAGTTCAGCAACTGCCGTCGACGGTCGACCCGGCGTAAGCGTCACGGTTTCGAGTTGAAACTCGCCTGGTGCGGCGGAATTGAGTTCATCACCGTTTACACCGGAGGAAATTTCATACGGCTTTCCACCGAACAGGCAACCTTTTGTCCCCGCGGGAAAGGTGGAGGCGAATTTTGCCTTGAAAGAGAGCAGTTGCGCCGTGCCATTATTGTGCTGACTTCACTCTTATGACTACGGCCACCTCGCACGACCTCCGCCTCGCCAAACGCATGGCCCGACTCGGGACAGAGACCGCTTTTGAAGTGCTGGTAAAAGCACGCGCGCTCGAAGCCAAAGGTCGCGATATCGTTCATCTCGAGATCGGTGAACCCGACTTCGACACGCCGGGCAATATCATCGAGGCCGGAAGCGATGCCTTGCATAACGGGTTTACTCATTACGGTCCTTCGGCTGGCCTGCCACCACTGCGTGAAGCTATCGCGCAATATGTGAGTCAGACACGCGGAGTAAATGCTACCCCGGAGGAAGTCGTGGTCGTGCCCGGAGGGAAACCGATCATCTTCTTCTCCATTCTCGCTTTGGTGGAGGAAGGCGACGAAGTCATTTACCCCAATCCTGGTTTCCCAATCTATGAATCGATGATCGAATTTTTGGGCGCAAAGGCTGTCCCGATTCGATTGCGGGAGGAAATGGAATTTCGGTTCGACGTGGGAGAGTTGGAAGGGCTGATCAATGACCGCACGAAATTGATCATCCTTAACTCTCCCCAAAATCCCACCGGCGGTGTCTTTGAAAAGAAGGACGTGGAAGATATCGCGCGCGCCATCGGCGATCGCAATATCATGATCCTGACTGACGAAATCTATAGCCGCCTCATTTTTGAGGGAGAGCATCACTCCATCATGTCACTCGACGGGATGAAAGATCGGTGCATTCTGCTCGATGGCTTCTCAAAGACCTATGCCATGACTGGCTGGCGGATGGGCTATGGTGTTATGCGGGCGGACCTGGCGGCTCATATTGCTCGCCTGATGACTAACTCTAATTCCTGCACAGCAAGCTTCACGCAGATTGCGGGCGTCGAGGCAATTCAGGGACCACAGGACGCGGTAACCGAGATGTGTGAAAAGTTTAGAGAACGACGCGACGTCATGGTTAAAGGCTTGAACCAGATCAAGGGATTCTCCTGTCTTTCACCCAAAGGCGCCTTTTATGTTTTTCCCAACATCAAAGAGACGGGGTGGCCTTCAAAGAAACTGGCCGACACCTTGCTGGAAGATTCCGGCGTAGCCGCACTCTCCGGAACGGCTTTCGGCCGGTTTGGCGAAGGCTATCTGCGCTTCAGTGTCGCCAACTCCATCGAGAACATCGAAAAAGCCCTCGAGCGCATTGGAAATTGGGCGCAGAAGACTTTGTAGGCGAACGCCCTGACTGTCCTGGGCACGAGACAATCACTAATATGACCAAGAGTAAACGCATCTTTGCCACCTCACGCATCGGCGATCCAGCCGAGAAACGCTTGCGCGAACAAGATTATGACCTCGAGGTCTTTCAAGGTCCGGAGGCACCCCCGAAAAGCTTGATCGTCGAGAAAGTAAAGAGCGGGATCGATGCCCTTATTACGACCTTGCGCGATCCGATCGACGCAGAGGTTTTCGCAGCCGGCAAAGACTCACTCAAGATAGTCGCCCAGATCGCGGTGGGCTTTGACAACATCAATCGAGCAGATGCCAACCAATACAGGATTCCCTTTTCCCATACGGCCGATGTGCTCACGGAAGCTACGGCGGAGTTTGCCTTTTTCATGATGGGCATGCTGGCTCGTAAAATGTACGCGAGCGAACGCCTCGTGCGGGAGCAACGATGGCCTTCCTGGCATCCCTTTCTTCCGTTCCTGGGTGACGAGGTAACCGGTAAGACGATCGCCATTATTGGCACCGGACGGATCGGGTTAGCGATGATCAAGAAGTGCTCCGGCTTCGACATGAATATCCTTTGTTATGACCCGGCTTATCATAACGACCAATTTGTCGCCGCAATCCAGGAGTTAATGGACTTGCGTCATGCCAAAGGAATCCAGAGGGAAAAGACCTGGATCAAGTATGTGGAGCTGGAAGTAGCTTTACACGAGGCGGACTATGTCAGCATTCATGTTCCACTCTTGCGAGAGGGCGAAACGGATAAGCCCACTTTCCATCTCATTAATGAAAAGACGCTAAAATTGATGAAGCCGACGGCGTATCTCGTCAACAGCTCGCGCGGACCAGTGGTGGACGAGCTAGCCCTCGCCCAGGCGCTAAAGAACAGGGTGATCGCAGGCGCGGCGCTTGATGTTTTCGAAAAGGAGCCGCTGCCGGCTGATTCGCCATTGCTCGACCCGGAAATCGCAGACTGCACGCGTGTCTTTCACCACTTTGCCAGCGGCGGACAAATCACAAGGCTATCGGTCGATCCGGAGAAGGGAATGGCAGGTCGCACAGCGCAGGCTGTGATCGATGTTCTGGAAGGTAACTATGGCGGTGATCCGACGAAGATGCCTTATGTGGTAAATAAGGAAGCGTTCAAGAAATAACGACCAGCCCCGTTCCTTGGAGGTTCGGTCTGCGTATAATCCCGAGCGGTAAAGCGCGATTCGTCTTCGCTGGAAGTGATCTGCGCATGCAAAAGGGAACAAGTCAGCGACAGGAATGCTATCAAGATGATCGACTGTCGCACTGAGATAGGAGTCTAATAGGTTACTACCGGTCGAGCAAGTCAATTTCCAAGCCTGGCTGTTGGCGAACCTCCGATACGCCGACCAAAATGAGTGACTCCTAGCTTATCAGCCAATACCTAGGCCGGCTCGGTATCATGCAGCAAGGCGTAATCGACAGTTAGCCTGCCGTCGCCGTGGTCGGTATACATTTCGACAAAGCGCTCTCCGAACTTAATCTCGCGCCAGGAGTAATCCATTTGCGTTTGCACACTGGCCGGAATAACTGGGTCTATCCCGACGACCGAGGCTACGATAACCACTCTGGACTTCTCGCAGGCCTCTGGGGTGACTCCATAAAGAGGGCTCGTCTCGTCAATCACGTGCCGAAGAGTTAGCGCGGCCGGAAAGCTCGGGAGCCGGTCGAATTGAAGCTTCAGATTGTAAAAATAGCGAAAATCGCCGCCTTCGATCAGCGGCTCGTCACGATTAAAGACAATGCGAAATTCCGCTTCGACTAACTGCCGGTGACGCAGGTTTCCAATGCGTACCATCAGGGTCGGTTGACCGTTAAGAGGTGCGATGACAACCGAGCGGCTAAAGACGATGCGAGCAATCGGCCGGGAAAAGCGCACAAAAATGAGTCCGGTCATGACAGCGATGAGAAAAAGGCCGCTCATGATTTCGATTGTCGCGAGAATGTTTCCGTAGAGGCTTACGGGATAAAGATGGCCGTAACCCACCGTGGCCAGGGTTTGGACACTGAAGAAGAAAGAGTCGCGAAACGAACCGGGTCGCATATAGGCCACACAGTTACCTCCAACCATGAAAAGCAGGCCGAATAGGCAGTTGAGCGCGAGGTAAACCCCGCCAACAAACAGCCCAAATTGGGGCCAGGATAAGGCTAGCAACCATTGGTAGGCGTCGCGCCATTCCCTTTTTTCGGTGTTGAGTTTCAGGAATTCGACCTGTCCCGAGCGAACTGAAACGGGCTGATGCTTTCGCTTCATGACACTATTGTAACCGGTTTCGGCAGCTGCGCTGCCTTGGGCCGCAAATTGTTCCGCTGAACCAGATCGCCGCCCCACTCGCTCTGCATTCCCCACTGTGCCATTGCTTTCCGCATGGCAAAATGGCGGTTAAATTTGACAGAACGTTCGCGCCTTGAACAGTCCGGAAAATTACTTCTTGACACGCGGAAGCAAAATCTTTAGCGACACGTTAACAAGCAGAAATCTGTCTATGAAAAAAAATACCACCCTTGGTAATTGCTTGCTATCACTCCTCGCACTTCCGGTGTTAGGAGCATTCACAGGGACCGCGACCGCCACCAGTATCGAGTTACAAAATACCTTCGATTATCCCGGTGCGATTTCGACGCAACCGCAGAAGATCAACGGGAGCGGCGTGGTTGCCGGCGTCTTTATCGACTCGAGTGGAGCGCAAAAAGGCTTCGTTCGCTTCAAGCGTGGTAACTTTAGCGATCCGCTCGTCGATCCCGACGATACCGGCCTGACAACACAGTGCCGCGGAATCAACAATTCCAACGTTGTCTGCGGAGATTATCTGGACGCCAGCAGTGGCGCTTTCCACGGATTTTTCCTCAGGGGCGCAGGTTTTCACAACTATGATGTTCCAGGGTCCAGCTGGACGATCGTGCTCGGCTTGAATAATGCCGGTGATTTCTCCGGGTCTGACATTCCGGCCAGCGGAACGCAATCGGGATTCGTCAGCATCGGCGGAGTTATAACTGAATTTCTGGTTTCCGGTTCTACCGCCACGCTCGCTTATCAGATCAATAATACGAATCAAGCCTGCGGATACTATATCGACGCAGACGGAATCACTCATGGTTACTACCGGGATAGTGATGGCTCGATCGTCGCTCCCATCGATCCTGCCGGGTCGACTGGAACGATCGTCTTTGGCAACAACAATGCCAATTGGATTGTGGGCAGATATCCTGATTCGTCAGGTGTTACCCACGGCTTCCTCTTTATTCCGCCAGATGAATATGTCACCTATGACTTTCCTGGTTCCACCTTCACTTCGCTCAACGGAATTAGCTCACAGGGACAAATCGTCGGCCGTTATGACGACAGCAGCGGTCTCGAGCACGGCATTGTCTTGCGAGTCAATAGCACTGGATCGAATAACTCTCTGGCGGCACAATCCCGCAGCGGCAGCCAAGTGCGTTAATGCCGGTCAAATCCTTAAACGGACAAGTGCGGATAGCAGAACCAGAGCTTTAGAGTCAGTCTGTAGGTTGGATGCCTCCGGCTCCCCCGAGTCGGAGGCGCTTACGGCGCATTTGAGACGGCCGCTTCTTCAGCGGCCGTCTTTTTTGTTACAGCAAACGACCATATCGGAGAAAGAAACTTCGATTTGGGACTTTCACGTAAGCAGCGAACCGATAATCTTGCCTTCGGAAGCCGCATTGCGCTAGACTTTCTTCATGGAAGCTAAGGCCGCTGCGGGATTCATCTCGCAAAGGCTGGCATCGCTTAGCGCTATTGTTCTTGCGCTGATTCTGTATGCCAGCTGCGGCGATAGAAATGGGGACCACGGCCGCATCAGCCGATCTGCCGTCCGGCCGATAGCCAGGTAGAGGCGATGATCAACAACTACGAGAAGCTCAGCAGTCAATATATCCACCTATCCAAGAAGCTAAAGAATGGTGACGTTAGCGTTACAGTTAGGTATATCGAACTGGATAAGGAGACTCGCCAGGAATCAGCCCAGTTAAAGCAAGTCTCGAACATAATGACCCCGCAACAGGCCCAGCGGGTAGCCAGCATTTCGGCCCGCACAGCTCCGTTTATGTCGGAATAGATCCGAATTGGTTCCCTCCCCTCTTCTTGCAGGATAGGACTTACCTGGCGACTATTGTAATTGTTCGCTGCACCTGCCGAATCAATACAAATAATTCGGGGCGGACGGCCACATCTCCGTCCGCCCCTCTGGCGGGTCCGTACCTCCGGCCTTACCAAGCTCATGACGGGCTCCGCCGGGGCCATTTCGGACTCCTCAGTGGACTGAAGTCTCAGTCGTAGCCACGAGAAGAAGCAATTGCCCGTTCGTAACAGAACTGTTACCAGGCGGGATTGCGCCCCTGGCAAGCCATTTACCTGAGGGCCACTTTCAGGGAGCGGACGGCCAGACACCCGTCCGCCCCACTCGGCGTGGCTCAAGTCACCAGTCGAACCAAGTTGTTAGCACTGCCGCTCTGCCGCATCGGCAGCTTGAAAATATAAGTGCCAGGTCTATTAAAGGTATGAAAGGCAGTTGCTGTAACCTATAGTGGTCACTTTCGATTGCGAAAAGACGCACACTCAGCGTGCGGCGCGTGAAACGGCTGTTTGTTATGCTGTCTGGGGCAGGCAAACATGCAGCTCCGTCCACGAAGCGTCTGAGCGCAGTAAGGTAACCTCTCCACCGTGCGCACGGGCCAGTTCGCGTGCCATGCTCAAACCGAGACCACTGCCACTTACTCGTTCATCGCCGCGCGCGCGATAAAACCGTTCGAAGAGATGAGTGGCGCGTTTCTGAGGAATACCCTCTCCGGTATTGGCGACGGTTAGTTCTATCGAGCCATTGACTTTGCAGGCCGCGAATCGCACCCGCCCGCCGGGATGATTAAACTTGATCGCATTCTCGATCAGGTTTTGAACAATGATGCCGATAAGACGGCGATCAGCGCGCACCGGTAGGTGCTCGGGAATCTCCGCATCGACAGCGAGATCGAGGGGTTCAGCGAGGGCGCGTGCGTCATCGACAGCGCCCTCAAGGAGTTCAGCCAGGTCGAATTCTTTCCTCTCGATCTCGAGGCGACCGGCGTCAGCTCGGGCGAGGAGAAGCAGGTTATCGGCAACGGAGTTAAGTTGGTGGACACGGTGTAACAAGCCTTCTGCCGTCGCCTGAGTCTGAGGGCTGCAATCCGCATCGTGAAGGATCTCTTCCACGCCGGCCCGTAAGACCGCAATCGGCGTCTTAAGATGATGCGAGGCGTCGGCGGAAAAACGGATTGATTGCTCAAAGCTACCCTGCAGACGCTCGAAAGCGGCATTGAGCACTTCGATAAGACCGGCAATTTCATCGCCAGTCGGCGGGACGGGCAGTCGCTGATCGAGTCGTTGGGCG
Organism: uncultured Verrucomicrobiae bacterium; assembly: GCA_963786175.1. Lineage (GTDB taxonomy): Bacteria > Verrucomicrobiota > Verrucomicrobiia > Chthoniobacterales > UBA10450 > JAICXG01. The sequence goes on from CAWAYD010000007.1 coordinate 171,031, forward strand.
GTGATTTGTGCAGCGGCTTTGCGAATGTCTTCCACCGGCGCGATCGCCTGACTGGCAACCCAGCGACCGCCAAGGATGATGATAACAAGGACGGTAGGAATAGCAGCGACCATCCCACGAAAGATGTCGCGCCCGATTTGATTGATCTCTTTCAAGTCAGCGCCGACGCGCAGGGTAAGTCCGTTTCCAGTAAACTCGCCTATACGGATGCTGCGCCCGCCAATCCTTCGCGTATGGATCTGGCGGATGCCATCGCTGGAAAGCGGTTCGCGCAAACCTGGCGAAAGATAGAGCGTCTGGCCGGCGGCATTAGTCACTTCAATAACGCGCTTTCGCAGAGCGAGCGGGACAAAGATTTCCTGAAATGCGTTACGGTCGCCATTGGTTCGATCGAAGTGCTCGACATCACGAAACAGCTCATGCGCATCCATCGTCAGGCGCTTGTCGAAGGCGCGGATTTCTTCGTGGCGCATCACGCTCCACGTCGTTGCCGCGCCGCCGATTGTGGCAAGCACTGCCAGGAGCGCAGCGTAAAGTGCGACTTTCCAGCGTAAGGGCCAATGCTTCACGGGGTTTCGCGGATCATATAACCGAGATGCCGCACCGTGTGAATGAGAGGCGGAATATCGATCTTGCGACGCAAGCGACTGATGAAAACCTCCACCAGCTTCATGTCGTATTCGTGCTCCCGCTCCCAAACCCTTTCGCATAATTCGGTCCGAGTAAAGACGCGACCCGGTTCACGCATCAGGACTCGCAGCAAAGTGAGCTCGCGCGCGGAGAGTTCGATCCGCCGGTCGCCGCGTCGTAGTTCGTTATCAACCAGATCGAGGGTTAAATCGGCCACCTGAAGTTTGGCCCGTGCTTTTTCGGCATAACGACGACCGAGCGCGGCCACGCGCGCGATCAATTCCTGCATGGCAAATGGCTTCGCGAGATAATCATCCGCGCCGAGTGCGAGACCGTTCACACGATCGCTCAATTCGCCGCGCGCGGTCAAAATCAAAACGCGGCTGTCCACATGCGCCTTGCGTAAGTGGCGCAGGATCTCGAAACCGTCGATGCCTGGCAGCATCACGTCGAGCACGATGAGATCGAAGCGCGTTTCGCTGGCGAGCTTGCGAGCTTCGTTACCATCGTGCAGTACAACCGGCTCGTGTCCCGCGGCCGCGAGGGCGCGCGAGATGTGGCGAGCGAGACGTACTTCATCTTCAACAACAAGGATACGCACTGAATTGAATGTTATTAACCGGAGATCTTCTTAAAGTTCCATGCGCAGCCTTCGCTGCGCGATTCTGGAAAAGTTACGAGTCTGTTACTTTTCATTCCCTCTTTATTACCAACGTCCGATTATAACAATGCCATGGCTTGCCGAAATTGGTTGACTCCGTTGCGGTCGACGCGGACCGATCTAACTGGAGCTTGGCCCATGATCAAGGGAATCCGACCAGTAATAGTCGCTCTGGTATGCCTCGCAGCTTTGCCAAGGATTGGCGCCGGCCAGGCTGTCATCGAGGGCAACGTCGAACTACCGAAGAGCCATTACGCACCGGTGGAAAACGAGCGCTACGAAATCGTGAGCAAAGCCGGTGTCCTCGCGACCGAGCCGCCGCGGGCGGTTGTTTACCTCGCCGGCCAGTTTCCCCGATCGGGGCCACTTCCCACAAAGACGATCGCGCAGAAAGACCTGGCATTTCTGCCTCCGCTGCTCGCAATTGAGACGGGAACGAAGGTGGAGTTTCCTAACAAAGACGATACCTACCACAACATCTTTTCCTACTCGCCAACCAAGCGCTTCGATCTCGGCCGTTATCCGCCGGAGCAAAGCCCCCCGCCCTCGGTAGTCTTCGACAGAGCGGGTTTGGTAACGCTACGCTGCGATATTCATGAGCACATGCGTGGTCTCATTCTCGTGCTCGATACGTCGTATTTCACGATTAGCGACCCACACGGTCATTTTCGCCTAACGAACCTGCCGTCCGGTCATTTTACGCTCAAAGCCTGGATCAACAGCCGGAGCACGCTGGAACATCCGGTCGAGTTACAGAACGGCGGGAAGCTACAGGTCAATCTCCCGTGAACTCGGCAGTCGAGACACGCGCGCCAGGTATTCGCCGCTTCCGCACCAAGCTGCTCGTTGCCATGATGGCGGTCGTCGCGGCTCTGACCTCGTTAGGCATTCTCGCCGCTCAACGACGCTCGGCGGAAGATGCGCGCGCTGGCCTCGAGCGCGATTTCGAGCTGGAGCTGGCTTCCCTTCACCGCCTGCAGGATCTGCGCAATTCCGCCGTGGCCGATCGATCCCGCACGCTGGCGCAGAATGCGCGCATCCATGCCGCCCTGGAGGATAACGCGCTCGATCTCCTTTACCTAAGTGCGAGTGCAGAGTTGCGCGATCTCATGCAACAACCGGAAAGTGGTCATGACAGCGCCGATACTCTGCATGCCCGTTTTTACCGCTTCCTCGATGTTCATGGCGCAGTTATCACTCCGCCTAGCGATAGCGGAATGGGCGCGCTGACACGCGAGGAAGAGGCGCGCCTGGCGCAGTCCGGCGTTCCGCGAACCATGCAGAGCGGCTACCTCATCAGGCAAGAGGAACCAGGTGGCCCGGCGGTCGATGAAATGATTGCGGTGCCGATTCTCTCCAGCGAAACCAATGAGGTTATCGCCGCGCTGGTGCTTGGCTTTAAGCCGGTGGAGTCGATGCCGCATGGAGAATCAACCGGCATGCGGAGCGGAATTCTGGTGGACGGGAAACTAAGCCTGGCGAATTTCAATCCGCAGGCCGAAGCCGAAGTACAGCTCCAACGCGAAGTCACGCGTGAAATCGCGCAAAGAAACGGCAACGGCCAAAGTATTCAGACGGAAATCAATGGGTTGCCGCACCTGCTTTTTTTCAAACGCCTCAATCCGGAGTCAGGTTATCCGCCGGCCTTCGAAGTTTGCGTGTATCCGCTCGATCAATTGCTCAGGCGACAGGCGCGACTGCGCTGGCAGATTCTGGCGGCCGGTGGCGTTCTGATGCTGGGTGGCTTTGTCGTCAGCACCGTTTTCTCAAACCGGCTTTCTCAGCCCGTGGAAGAACTGGCGGTCGTCTCGGAAGAAAATCTGGTCCAGCGCCAGCGTGCCGAAGCGGAGCTGCAAACGACCGCCGAGGAACTGCAACGCTCGGCCCGCTTTTCCGCCGACGCATCGCATCAACTGAAGAGTCCAATCACCGTCCTGCGAGCAGGCCTCGATTCGTTGCTCGCGCGCGATGGATTTCCACAGGAAGTTTATGAGGAAATCTCAACCCTCATTCATCAGACCTATCGCCTGACGGGCGTGGTGGAGGATCTACTCCTGCTTTCGCGCATGGATGCCGGCAAGCTGCGGCTCACGCTAAAAACGATCGATCTTTCGCATCTGGTCGATGAATGGATCGACGATCTTCAGGCATTGCCGGAGGCATCGTTGCTGCGGGTGGAAAGCGATATTCCCAAAGGCTTGGAAATTGCCGGCGAAATCAAATACACGGGATTGGTTGTGCAAAATTTGCTCGATAACGCACGGAAATATAACTGCCGAGAAGGCGGAATCATCCGCATTGTCGCCCGGCCTAACGGTTCGCGGGTTGACTTGCGCGTGGCAAACACCGGCCGGGGCATTCCCCGCGACGCGCAGCCATATATCTTCGAGCGTTTTCACCGTGCCGGGGCGAGTGAGGATGTACCTGGCCATGGCCTGGGCTTGAACCTGGCGCGCGAGTTGGTGCGATTGCACGGCGGCGAATTGCGACTCGTTAGGTCAAACCACGAGTGGACAGAATTTTGCGCAACCTTCGGCATCCCACGACAGTCCGCGCAAACGGTGGCGAGCGCATGATCAAGCTTCTCGTCATCGGCGGCTGTCTCTTGGTTTGCGCTTTGCGCACATTGGCGGCGGAAGATCTTCTCGACGAAGTGGATCGTGCCCTAACGATCAGCACTTTTGACGATCGATTACGGGCGCGCGTGAGCGGGTTATTCGATTTGGAATACTACAATTTGCCTGAGCCGCCGCCTGGCCTCATCCGGACCGACAATAATAACCTGATCGCGCCACGTCTTAGCCTGTTTCTCGATGCAAAGGCTGGACCCAACATTTACATCTTCGCCCAAACGCGCGTCGACACCGGTTTCGATCCGTCGGACCAGGGCTGGCAGTGGCGAGCCGATGAATACGCGGTCCGTTTCACACCGTGGGATGACGGCCGCTTTAACTTGCAGGTCGGAAAATTTTCAACTGTCATCGGTGGATGGATCGAACGTCATCTTTCCTGGGAGAACCCGTTCGTCAATGCTCCCCTGCCCTACGAAAATCCGACGCTCGTCTCCGATATAGAGGTGCCGTTTGCGGGTTACAGTTTTCGCAATCTTCCAGCCTTCTACAAGTACGCCTTTCTTCCGATTATTTGGGGTCCTGCGTATACGATCGGGGCTTCGGTGAGCGGAAAGGTGGGAATATTTGAGTACGCGGCCGCAGTGAAAAACGCGCCGGTCGCATCGCGACCTGAAACCTGGAGCGATTACGATTTCGCCTATCCAGCAGTTGAGTTACGGCTTGGACTTCAGCCTAACGAAGCCTGGCACGTTGGCATCTCCGCGACGGAGGGTGCTTATCTCACTTCTGCGGTCGAGCCTTATCTGTACAACAAAACCCGCGGCGACTATCGCCAGATGCTCCTCGGCCAGGATGTAAGCTGGGCGCGCGGCCATTGGCAGGTTTGGGCGGAGGCGTTTGAAGCGCGTTTCGAAGTGCCGAATCTTGGAAATTCCGATGTCTTCTCCTACTACATCGAGGCAAAGTACCAGATCACGCCGCAGCTGTTCGGAGCCCTGCGCTGGAACCAGGAATTTTTCGCCAGCGACGATGACCCGCACGGTCAACCGACTACTAACGGACACGATGTCTGGCGGGCCGAAGCCGCGCTTGGCTATCGCTTCACCGCGCATACACAACTCAAAGTTCAATACAGTCTGGCCCGAGGCGATTTTGTCTCGGAGAATCTGAATGGCACTTTTGCCGCTCAGCTAACCATTCGTTTCTAGGTGTCGGGGGTTGCACAAGGGACAACTAAACGCCGGCGTCGCCCTCGTGGAAGCCTGTCAGCTACCCTGAGGCTCTGCTTACTACCGATGTGCGCAAAGAAAAACCGCCGCCTCCGGTTTGCAGAGGCGGCGGTGAGTTAGCCTGTTACTGCAATCAGTAACAATTTAAGTCTCAAGCCAGGTTTACCAAATGTTGGCGCGCTCGTTCGCCGGTCGGACCATCGGGCTGTTATCCGGCAGATTGAAAGCTTTCTGAAATTCCGACATGTTCGAAATAGGAACCATCGTCCGAAAACGACCTGGAGAATGCGGATCGGTCGCGAGCCGCAATTTGGTTAGCTCATCCCGCTGATTAGCGCGCCAGATTTGCGCGTACGCCAGGAAGAATCGTTGATCGGGCGTAAACCCGTCTATCTTTTCATCTGCCGCCCCCGGATGCTTAGCTTGTGCCTTCTTGAACGCGGCATACGCAATTTTAAGTCCGCCAATATCGGCGATGTTCTCGCCTAGAGTTAGCTCGCCATTGATATGCAGGCCCGGAAGCGGTTCACAGGCCGAGTACTGAGCGACGATGGCCTTCGTGCGCTTGGCATAAGCCTGAGCGGAAGCTGGAGTCCACCAGTCGCGCAAATTACCAACTTCATCATATTGGCGTCCCTGGTCGTCGAAGCCGTGAGTCATCTCATGACCAATAACCGCACCCATGCCGCCGTAGTTCACCGCGTCGTCTGCCGTTGGGTTGTAGAAAGGCGGCTGGAGGATGCCGGCGGGAAAGACGATTTCGTTCATGTTCGGGTTGTAATAGGCGTTCACCGTCGGAGGAGTCATGCCCCACTCGGTCCGATCCACTGGTTTGCCTACCTTGCGCATCTCGCGGGCGACCTCAAACATCTCGCTCCGGAAGACGTTCAAAGCGTAGGGTCCACGATCGACCTTTAGTAATGAGTAATCGCGCCACTTATCCGGATACCCAATCTTAACCGTGAAGGCTGCGAGCTTTTTGAGTGCGGCCTGTTTGGTAGCTTCATCCATCCAATCATTGTTCCTGATTCGGTCCGTCAGGGCATCCTTGAGGTTATTCACCATTTCCAAGGCGCGCTGCTTGGCCTCGGGTGGAAAATGGTCGGCAACATAGAGCTTGCCGAGCGCCTCTCCTATTTCGCCGTCAATGGTCTCGACCACTCGTTTCCAACGTGGCTTCAGCTGTTGAGCACCTGTGAGAGTCTTGCCGAAGAAGGCGAAGTTCTCGTCGACAAAATCCTTGGAAAGCGTCGGGGCGGCGTTGTGAACAAGATGCCAACGAAGGTAAGTCTTCCAGTCGTCGAGGGAGACATTTTGATAAGACGTTTCCACGGTCTTGAAAAAATCGGGCTGACCGACATTGATGGCCCCCGGGTTGGCCAGCTCCAGTTGTTTGAAATAACTACTCCAATTAAAGTCAGGCGTGAGTTTTTGCAGATCGGCCACCGACATTTTGTTGTAGTTCTTTTGCGGATCCCGCAGTTCGACCCGCGTGCGCGAGCCCTTGGCCAGGGACGTCTCGACACTCAGAACAGCTTTAGCATGAGCCGCCGCCGCCTCCGGAGAGTCGCCAAGAAGAGTGAACATTTTGGTTACATGAGACACGTATTCATCGCGCAGTTTTTTCGAAGCATCGTCCTCCTTGACGTAGTAGTCGCGGTCGGGGAGGCCTAAGCCGCCTTGAAGGGCTTGGGCGATAACCATGGTGCTGTTCTTGTCATCCTGCCCGGACGTAAAGCCGAAAAGGGCCTGGATTCCGAGGCTATGAAGGTGAGCAATTTCGTCAGTCAGGCCAGCCTTATCTTTTAACCCGTCGATGTGCTGTAACTCATTTTGTAACGGCTCGCCGCCCGCCTGGTCGATAGCTTGCTCATTCATGCCGCTGGCATAGAAGTCACCCACCTTTTGTAAGTCAGCGTCGGCCGCTTTTTCGACCTTCGGCTTCCCTGCTTCTTTGTTGCTCAGGTTAGCAGCCTGCTCTGAAATCTCGTGCAGGGAACCATTGTTCTTTTCGATTAGCTCATTGAAGCTGCCCCAACGGGAATACTCCGGCGGAATGGGATTGTTCTTCAGCCAACTGCCATTGGCGTAGCGGTAGAAGTCATCCCCGGGTTTGACAGAAGTATCCATGTTCTTGGGATCAAGCGGCGGCGGATTCTTTTCCACCTGTGGCTGACCGGTCGCACCTGCAGCGGGGTTAGTAGCAGAAGCAGTTGCCGGCGCCTGCGCAGGTTTGTGGATTGTTGGTGGCAGGGAAGAACCAACGGGTGAATGGCCAGGCTCGGATTGGCCACGCAGGGTGGCGGCACAGAGCAGACCAACAGTAGTAATAGCGATATTTTTAATCATGAAGTAAGGATGCGAGAACGGTACGATTAAACCGCAACCGGCTCGCGTTGGGTGAGGCGCACTGGTCCCCCAGCGGCGCAATCGTCGCAACGTCATGCAAAGGGCGTACCATGCAAGAACAAATTTGAACACATACCTAGCGCGCAGGAAGTTACTCGAGCAAATACGCAATTTGCGCTTGTTGAGATTTTTCGATTGCGGGACGCGCTCGTCTCAGTTTCGGAATTTCCGTTGTGACTTGCAGACTCTTTCAGATGAGGAACATTTTTTCGGCTTCAGTCCCATGAATCGACAAAAACCGACATCTGATAAGCGTCGACAGCTACGCAAAGTCGCGATGGAAGAAGTGCGCTCGATTTATGCGCAGTTGGAGGCGCGGCCGGTGGCACGCGATTGTCTGCGGCGCAATGAATGTTGCCAATTTAAGCTTACCGGGCTTACCCCTTATCTGACGAAAGGCGAAGCGCTCGTGGCCGCTCGCGCCTGGCGCGCTTCTGGACGGAAGACTGTGCCTAACGAATCCGACGGAAAATGTCCTGCCTTCGATCCCAGCGTGGGCAAGTGCTTGATTTATGCCGACCGACCCTTCGCCTGCCGGACGCACTTCTGTGCCGCTGCCGGCGGACCAATTGATCGGCGCGACGTGCTCGATCTGATTCGACATTTGGAAACGATTGACGCTCGACTCCAGGGCGATGGACCGAGAAAACTGCCCATCGCGGTCAAGGTCGCCTTGCAGGAACTCGCCTAACGAGCCGCAGAATTGCGGCCTGCCGGTGAAAGGAATCAGTGTGCCGCCACCGGCCCTTTCGCCTGGGCCACTTTCTTGAAAAAGAAAACCAACGGAGTCGTCGCGAGACAGAGCCAGCCAAAGAGCCGGAAATTCTGCGCATAAGTAACGAGTAACGACTGCTGCCCAAGAATCCCATATAAGACCTCCGGTGCCTGATGACTCGCGCGCCAAAGGCCTTCGTGCGCCGCGAGACTATTCTGGATGGCGGCGAGCTTCTGCTGATAAATCGGACTGAATTGTGAGAAGTGACCAATGAATGTGGCCTGGTTCGATTGAGCACCGCGGGCTACGAGCGTCGTTAGGCCGGCGATGCCGATGCTGCCGCCGAGATTGCGCATAAGATTGAAGAGTCCACTGGCGTTGCCGATTTGATCCTGCTGCAGCGTTCCCATACTGGAGGTGGCGAGCGGAACGAAAATAAAACTGATGGCAATGCCGCTCAGGACCGTCGGCCAGACGATGCTGCTCATGCTAATGCTCAGGTTGATATTGCCAAAGAGAAATGAAGCATAGGCCAGCCCGAGAAACCCAGCCGTAATCAGAATACGATTGTTGATTTTTCCTACCAACCGCCCCACCAGAATCGTCGCGAGAAAAGCACCCACGCCGCGCGGGCTCAAAGCCAGGCCGGCGTCGAGCGCGGTATAATGCAGGAGGTTTTGCATGAAGAGCGGCAGGACAGCGGTGGTGCCGTAAAGCAGCGCACCGAGAATCGCGATGAGCGCACAGCCGACGGCGAGGTTGCGATTCTTCAGCACCCGCAAATCGACCAGCGGCTGGCGAGCCGTCAGCTCCCTAACGACAAAAGCAAAGAACGATGCCACTGAGATTGAGATGCACAATAGGATGGTGTGTGAGCCAAGCCAGTCGAGCTCCTGCCCTTTGTCGAGAACGAACTGCAAGGTTGCAAGCCAAAGCGCAAGAAAACCAAAACCCAGGTAATCAATATCCTTCGCGCTGACGCGACGCAGATAAGGTGGATCTTCGATAAAAGCATTCGCCATCAAACTGGCGATGAGACCTATGGGCAGGTTAATGTAAAAGACCCACCGCCAACTGTAGTTGTCGGTGATCCACCCGCCCAGCGTGGGTCCCAGAATCGGCGCTACCACCACACCCATGGCAAAGACTGCCATGGCCGAGCCGCGTTTCGCGGGCGGAAAGCTTTCGAGCAGGACGGCCTGGGAAATGGGTTGTAAGGCGCCACCAGCGGCGCCTTGCAGAACCCGCGCCACAACAAGAAGTCCGAGACTGGCTGCCGCTCCGCAAAGGGCCGAAGCCGCCGTGAAAAGAATGATGCAGGCGATAAGGAAGCGTCTTCGGCCAAACAGATTCCCCAGCCAGTTCGTCGCCGGCAAGATAATCGCGTTTGCAACGAGATAACTCGTCAGAACCCACGTCGCTTCATCGGTGGTCGCGGAAAGATTGCCAGCGATGTGCGGCAGTGAGACGTTGGCGACAGAAGTGTCGAGCACCTCCATAAATGTCGCGAGCATGACCGACACAGCAATTAGCCACGGGTTATAGCTCGGCCGCCAGACAGCAGCGGTGTTAGGCGATTCAGACCCGGCCACGCTCTTGCCTAACGAGTGTAAGTCTTTCGCAGCCACCAAATGGTCGCACCTGCCAGGATCGTGAGGGCGAATGCGGTGACGACCATCACAGTAATCGCCAACTTAAAGCTGCTCTTCACTTTCACATCCGGCACCGCCGACATCCCGGGACCGAGCACCTGCTGCACCCCAGGCTGTTCGTCGAGCACGATCTTCACCGGAACGCGCTGAACAACTTTGACGAAGTTACCGGTCGCGTTTTCCGGTGGGAGCAGGCTGAAGCGCGCGCCACTCCCTGCTTGAATGCTGTCAACGTGGCCGCGCAACGCACGCGCCGGGTAGGCATCAACCTGCACCTCTGCGGGTTGACCGGGACGCATGTCGGTAAGCTGGGTTTCTTTGAAGTTTGCCGTCACCCAGACTTGCTGAGGTACGATGGCAAAAAGCGGCTGACCGAGCTGCACGAAATTGCCAGGCTCAATCGACTTATTTGTCACTCGTCCCGTCTCCGGCGAAGTGATCTTGGTGTAGGACTCTTGAAGCTGCGCCTGCCGTAGCTCGGCTTTCGCCTCCGCTACTTCCGCTCGCGCCGCGCTAACTTGAGCGCGCGATGACCCTGCCTGTTTCACGGCTTCCTCGGCCAACGCCGCCGCGGCTTGCAGCTGCCTCTTTTTCGATTCGAGCGTCGCTTCGGAGGAATTCACGTCGCTCAGCGAATGTTGAAAATCTTGTTTGGAGATCGCTCCGCTCGTGATGAGACCCTGGTTGCGGCTTAAGTCACCCTGCAATTTTTCCGTATCCGCCGCCGCCGCGGTAGTTCCAGCCTCCACCGAAGCGTACGCTGCCCGAAGCGTTTTCACATGGGCCGCGGCTTGCTCCGCCGACATTTGCGCATTCTCCAGGTGCGCCTGGGCGACTTCGAGCGACGCCTGCTTTTGCGCTGTCGCCGCTTCGATATCACGCGGGTCGATCTCGAACAGAAGGTCGCCCTTCTTCACCAACTGGTTGTCCTTCACCTTCACGTCGGCGACTCGTCCCGCGATTTTTGGCGCGATGCTCACGATATGAGCATCGATGAAAGCGTCGTCGGTACTTTCATGCGTGAGGCTGTGAAAAAAAACGGTCGCGAGATAAACGACGGCAAGCGCTGCCACGAGGGCCGCGCCGATCACCACCCCGCGCCGGCGAAAGAAGGGCCTCTTCTTCGTCTCCAACGATCGTTGGTCGAGATCGACCAATAGATCGTGGTCCGTCGGCTTGTGCGTCGTTCGCGTGCTCGATTCTTCTTCCAGGACAGGCATAGTCGTAAATTCGTTAGGCTGGGCTGCGCAGGCCGGCCGCACAGAAGTTGATAATCCGCTCCAGTACCGCCTGTGAATTCGTTAGGCGACAACGGCCGGCGGACGAAAGTTCAAGCACCTGGGCGTGCGCCACGGCGTGCAAAAACGCCCCGGAAGCCAAATGCAATCGCCAGTGCACTTCGACGTCAGAGAGCTGCGGCAGGCTGCGGCGCAGGGCGCGATGGAATCGGCGCGTCTTTTCAGCGAACTCCTTTTGCACCAACGGCTTGAGGTAGGCGCCCGGTTCGGCCAGACAGAGAGCAAGGAGACGCAAAAAATTGCGACCACCTTTGGAAGGTTGCGCGATCAGCTCAACCGTCGGGCGAAAGAGCGCTTCCAGAATTTTCTCGACCTTCACAGGCTGGTTACCGGCTTGCTTTTCAAATTGATCCAACAGCGCGAGGCGGGCCTCGTTCAGCGGTTTCATGCGGCGAGTCAGCATCGCGACGATGAGAGCGTCCTTCGTCGCGAAATGATAATTAACGGCGGCGAGATTCACCTTCGCCGTGGCGGTAATGGCACGAAGCGAAGTCGCTTCGAAGCCGTTCGCGGCTACGAGTCGTTCCGTGGCATTAAGGATCGCCACCTTGGTGGCATGAAGTTGTTCCGCCATGGTAGCGACACAATAATTCAAACGTTCGTTTGAATCAAGGCGAGTAAACATTCCCCGTGACGGAGCTCTCAGGTCACACCTCTGAAGCGCCAGCGTCGGAGCCACCCTCAGGCGGCCTTGCGCCTCTTTGCCTTCGTCGTTTTCGCGGCACGCTTCTTCCCCCCTTCGGCATTTGCCAGGCTTTGTTTCAAGACCTCAACCAGGTCGATAACCTTGGTCGAAGGCTTCTTCTCCTTCGGTTTCTCTTCGATTTTCTTGCCGCCGGCTTCAACCTTCTCTTCGATCACGTCGAGCAAGGCGTCGCGGTAATCATCCTTGTATTTTTTCGGATCCCATTCCGAGGTCATGCTCTGAAGGAGCGCCTTGGCCATGTCGATCTCGCGTTTTCCGGGCTCCATTTTTTTGGGCACGCTCAGTTTCTCGGAATCCGCCAGTTCCTCGGCGAAATGCATCAGCTCAAGCACAAGTGCGTGCTTGAGCGCCTTTACTCCGGCGAGATATTGACGCGTCTTGATGATGACCTTGGCGATCCCCACTTTGCCGGTCGAAGCCAGCACGTCGCGCAACAAGACATAGGCTTTATCACCCCCCTTCTGCGGTTCGAGGTAATACGGTTTGTAAAAGTACATCGGATCGATCTCGTCCAGGTCGACGAAATCCTGAATGTCGACGGTCTGCGTGGCCTCGAGATCGACCCGTTGAAAATCCTTTTCGTCCAGGACGACGAACTTCCCCTTCTCGTATTCGTAGCCTTTCACGATCTGGTTCCAAGGCACCTCCTTGCCATCCTTCTCCGCGACACGTTTGTAATTTACCGGGCTAAGATCGCCCGATCGCAGAAGGCGAAACTTCAGTTCCTCGCGCCGGGTGGCGGGATAGAGAGCGATGGGAATATTGACCAGGCCGAAGCTGATATTGCCTTTCCAGATTGCGCGCATGCCAAGAGAAAATCGTGCCTCGGGAGCGGTTTGCGCGCGTTCTCCTCTTTCCCACGCTCTCTCGCCTCACTCGTTAGGCGGATCAGAACGAGAGCAAACGCGGAGGCGGTTGAGCCCAGGAGGAGGAAATGGAAAGTCCTCCAGTGCAAGGACGCTGCGCTATCTGTGATGGCGAAGAACGGCTGGCACGCCATCATCTTGTTCCGCGGACGCGACCTCATAACAAACGCGATCTGGATCGCGCGACCGAGAAACAGCTGGAGCGGGAACTCAATCCCGTCGAGAAACTTCGCACTCACCCGAGATAGCGAAGTCTGCCACTTGGATTCGCGCACAACCAGTGGCTTCCGTGCTGCGATGCGAAAGTTCAAGGTGCTGCGGACTTCTCGTTAGGCGCACGCCGTAGCCGGGGCGGATGACCCGGGCTGCAGTAGCTGCTTCAGATAAACGTGCTGAGACTTTTCGCGATGATAACCCAGTTGTTCGTAAAAGGGATGGGATTCAGGACGGAAAATATTGCTGCGCACGACCACTGCACCCACTCCGTGCTTGACGGCCCAGCGCTCGACTTCGGCAACCAGGGTCTGAGCTATTCCTTCGCGCCGCGCAGAGTGGTCGACGACAAGCCCCATGATTTCGACTCGTTCGCTGGTAATAAGAAGGTTGCGCTTTTCGGCGGCAATCCAGCCAAGAAGGGGTGGCTGCTTCCCGGCGGCGGCCACAGCAATGAAATGATTTGGCCGATCGAGCAGTGGCTCGAGACGACCCATGATCTCGCCGGCGACGGCAGGATAACCAAGCTGGCTGGCCAGTCGGGCTATCTCAGCGGCATCGGCCAGAGTGGCCCTGCGGATAGAGTAAGGTGACTTTGTCGCCATGGCGGCGAGCAAACACTTATATTCGTTAGGCTGCGACCTTCAACTCCTCGACTCCAATCCCGCGCAATTGAAACAGGCGAATGAGTGTTTCTTCGATAAGGTTATTGGGGCAAGAGGCGCCGGCGGTGATGCCGACCACAACCGACCCGCCCGGCAACCAGTCGCGCGCCACGACTTCGCGCTTCTCGTGCAGTTTGTAATGGCGGATCTCCTTCTCAGAGATCAAGCGGCTGGCGTTGAGGACAAAGTAGGTGGGCAGTTTTTCCTCACCCATCTCTGCAAGATGCGAGGTGTTCGAGCTATTATAACCACCCACCACCAGGAGCAGGTCCATCTTGACGTTGAGTAACTCGCGCAGGGCATCCTGACGTTCCTGTGTCGCTCCGCAAATCGTGTCGAAGAAACGGAAGTTGTTTGCCGCCAACTCCGGTCCGTCGCGATCGATGACCGCTTGCTGAATGCGCCGCTGCACTTCCTCGGTTTCGCCGCGTAGCATTGTGGTTTGGTTGGCCACTCCCACGGTGCGCAGATGGACATCAGGATCAAAGCCCGGCGAGTAGGCGCCGCGAAATCGTTCAAGGAAGGCCTTCTGATCGCCGCCGCGCCGGATGTAATCGCAAACGAAATCTGTGTCGGCGAGAGTCAGGACAACAAGGTAATGACCCTTCCCATCGCCCAAAGCGCGCGAGCTGGTGGCTTTGGTTTCTTCGTGCTCGGCCTTGCCGTGGATGATAGAGGTGGCCGATTCGCTGGCATATTTCCGCACCCGTTTCCAAACACTCATGACGTCGCCGCAGGTGGTATCGACGATCTGGCAACCGCGATCCTTGATCTGTTGCAGGATGGAAACCTCCGTCCCGAAAGCCGGCAGTATCACGACGTCATCGGGCTCGAGCTCCGATATGTCTGCCTGCTTGTTATGGCCAATGAGGTTGCGGATGCCTAACGACGAGATTTGCTCGTTGACTTCCGGGTTGTGAATGATCTCGCCGACGATGAAGAGGCGGCGATCCTGAAAAACCTTGCGCGCTGCATAGGCGAGATCGATTGCGCGCTCGACGCCATAGCAAAAGCCGAACTGTTTCGCCAGTCGCACCGTGAGATCGCCGACTGAAATAATACTGCCGCCACGACGCACCTTATCGACAATGTCGCTGCGATAGTGCGACTCAACCTGTTCCTGTACCGCGGTCATGACCTCCGGTGTCCGGAGGTTGACTTTGTTGCGCGGAGTCGTGCCGCTGGAGATCAAGTTAGCGCTCACGGCCTTAGTTTCGTCGCCACTCGGCCTGATCGCAAATCGCCAGTCACAAAGCGCCGGACAACGTGCGGCGCCATGAAAACCCGGCGGCGTTGCCCACAAAAGCCGAGCAACCCCCGACAATCCTATTCGGTCAGGAGCGGTCCTTCCGGTTTCTGAAAACCTGCCGACGTGACCATGAGATGCGGATCGGGATCGGGAGCTTTGGAATCATCTACTCGTTGCACCTTCGGTCCAAAGGTGTCGTCCTCCGGTTGAGTCGCGGCGATGCTAACCGGCGTACCGATGCGCACCAGCGCGAAGAATTTGGGGGCTGCTTCCCCATGCAGACGCACGCACCCGTGAGTGCGTGGATAGGGATGAACGAATCCCTGGTGAAATCCGTAAGCCGGGGCGAACTCGCACCAATATCCCATCGGATAACCGACATAACGCCCGGGAACGTTATCACCCGCATCTGCCGGGACAACCCGACCTTCCTGCACACGATAGCCATAGGAGCCGGAGCGTTTGTCTTCGATCTTGTTGTAAATCTTGAAATGACCTTTCGGCGTAGGCTTGCTTGGCAAACCGACCGAACAGGCCGCGGCCATGAGGCATCGATCACCTTCCATTACATAGACGTTTTGTTTCGAGAGGGAGAGATCAACCCGCACTTTGGAAGGATCGTGCGGTTTATGAGCCACGACGTGATACGCCCCGCTCGGAGTCGGCATTGTCGTGCAGCTTGAAAGCAAAGAAAGCCCGGCCAGCGGGGCAAGAAGTAAAAGGCGAAGAGACGTCCGCATAAGTACCTAACTCGAAAGCGTATCAGGTCCGGTTTGTCAACCGCTACCGTGCATCCCACCGCCGAACAAAATGGCAACCGATCCGGCCTCGACGAGTTCCGGGCGGTTGCCATTTCCTAATTGTCGAATCGCTCGCGCGTTTAGTGGCGCGATTGAATCACCCCAAACAGTCCGTGGGATTCGTCCACAATCCCGGCGGTGAAGAAGACTTCGTTGTCGATGACGTGCAACGCCCAGAGCTTCTCGATCTGGAGCGGGGTCTTATCTGGTTTGCGCATTCGGCCAAGAAAAGCGCCGCTTGTCGGATCGAAGCCGTTGACGGCACCGTCCCCGAAGTTTCCCACGAGCAATGCACCGCTGAAATTTCCAAAATCCTCCGGCACCAAAGCCAATCCCCAAGGCGAATTCAACGGACCCTGTGAGACCAGATGATTGACCAGGTTCCCATCGGCATCGAAGACCGCGAGATAACCGTGGCCTTTGCCGGGGACATCATCGTGCCCAGCGGCGTCCTGTTTCGCATAGGTGACGTAGATGAGATTGTTGATGTTTTCGATTCCAAAAGGAGCATAACCAGCCGGCACATTGGGATCAATAAACGCTGCCGGATCGTCGATTTCCGCAAACGTATCGTCGTAAATGCTCACTTTGGCCTCGTGGAAGTTGGTCACGAAAAGACGCAAACCTTGCGAGGAAGTGCCAAGCGCGGCGCCTTTGTAAACGGCACCCTCGGGGCCATCATCCACCGCGCGGATGGCATTTTCGGCATCGACCGTTGGACTCCAACCGGAGATACTCCCCTCTTCGCTGACAAAGATAAAAACAGCCGGACCGGAAAGGCCGTTTTCGGATACGACAAACCCCGCGCTGGAATTGAAGACAGTTCCAGTCGGGTTCGCGCCTTCCATATTGGTCGACGAAGTGGGAATAGTCACCACGAGTGACTGAGGCACGCCCTTGTCGTCATAAAGGGTCGAAGTGCCGGTACCGTTATTCGCCACCCAAATGGTTCCGCCGCCTCCGACCGCGATTCCCCAGGGATTGACAAGATTCGCGTCTGTCCGTCGCGCTACACCGGGGATATCGGAAACCAGATTGGTCGCCCGGTAGCCCGCCCAGGCCTGACTGGCCCCGGCGAGAATAAGAGAAAAGACACCCAGCGAAATACTTATGTTCGTTAGGCGCTTGAAACCTCTGCGGGAAAGCTCCCGCGTTGCCTTTTCATGAGTTCGTTGCATTATCATTACCTTTCCTAGTTTATTGAATGACTTGCTCTTCGAATGGAAGAATGAACTCGGGAACGTCTCCCCACCGCTTTCGCTGGCAAGACGATCTTCGTAACAGCTCTGTTACGTCCCGCGTAGCTTCCGGCGAGGACCGCGCCGCTTCACCACCAATGCGCAAGTCGTTCCTTCGACCCCCTTCGCCACTGACCCGGCTGGCTATTATCCACGGTGCGAAACACTCCGTCGTAAATTGCCAACAGTGTCATCGTCTGACTTCGACCAGGCCTGAATGAGCCTAACGACACAAGGACCTGTCGATTGCACAGAGAACAAGGAACAAAAACAACGAATCGGGTTATCACTGCCATTATCGCTCAGGACGGAGACTCGAGTTCAATACAATTGCAGCTTTTTTCTTTTCATTATCTCTGATTTCCGTTCCACTGCCGCCATGCGACGCGAATTCAAAGCAAAACGGAGCGTAGATTATTAGCCGCTTTGGAGTAACTTATGCCTACCCAATTCAAACCAGTCCGGTTTTTCGTCTTGATGGCGCTGGCAGTATTGATTGTCTGTGGTGCGGTGGCGTTCTTTACCGAGCGAGCCGCGCATGGGCGAACAGCTGCGGAACGCACGGCTTATGCGCTGGGTGAAAAGGCGGGAGCGGCGGCGGCTCCGGAGGCCAAATTGCCAAACGATGCGGATCTGAACATGATGGCGCAAGGGCGCTTCAGGCAGGATGGCACAGGTGAACAACAGAGTTGGGATTTGGCTTACGAAAACGGTTATGAGACTGGGTTTAAGAAGACTCATCCAGCGCCGTGAGCCCGACTGAGATTCGTCCTCGGCCTTTACCGAAAAGAAAGCGGTTTCCCTGGATTATCTACTGGGCGGTCCTTGGCTTGATCATTCTCGTGGCCCTGGCGCCAATTGGGTCGGTCGTGACATGTGGTTGGATCGCGAACACACATGGTTGCAAGGTCGACGAAGGATCGGTTCACCCCTGCATGGTCAACGGGAAGGATTATGGGCAAATGCTTTACACGTTAGGCGTAATGGGCTGGCTGATGCTGGTGACCTTGCCAGGCGGCGCGCTCGCTCTGGGGCTCTGGCTGGTCGTGCTTCTCCTGCATCGTAACCGATGGCGCAAGACCGCGCTCAGCGGCTAGAGGCATCATGTCTCTAAGACCGAAAAGCAGGAGTCGGCGACGGAGCACGGCATCCAGAGCAGTTGGCTTTGTTTAATCAGACAAAGGCTTGCGCCCGCCCTTAAGAGTGATTAAGAGGTCTTAAAGTCAAGTCATTGAACCTATGAAAACCACCTTGCTTGTATTGTTGGCTGGCTTCGGGGTCATGGCCGTCCTGGCCGCCGAAAAATCGACAGAGAAAAGTTCCTCCATGAAGCAAGAGCATGTCCTGCTCAACATGGCAGATGTCCAATGGACTGAGGCGCCGCCAAGCCTGCCGCCCGGGGCGCAGTTTGCCGTCTTGCAGGGCGATCCTGCCAAGGCGGGGGCTTACACGGTTCGCCTGAAAGTGCCTTCGGGTTACAAAGTCCCGCCTCATACTCATCTGACGACGGAGAATGTCTCGGTGATTTCGGGGACGATGTCCTTTGGCGTGGGCGGCACTTTCGATGACTCGAAAGGAACCCAAATCGATGCCGGCGGGTTTGCCAGTATGCCGGCCCACATGCAGCATTACGCCTGGTCAACCGGCGACACCATTGTTCAAGTCCACGGGCAAGGGCCGTTCCGGATCGGCTATGTCAATCCGGCCGACGACCCGCGTCAGGCAAAGAAATAATCAGCGCCGAGAGCTTGTGGACGCATCGACAAGACCTTGTCGCCCACAATTTACAAACGTGCCTTGGATTTGTCGTGCCAGCTAACGTACTAGCACGGCATGTCGACGTCCCCTCCCCTCTAACTCGCCTGCAATCGATTCGGTCCCACGACCATCACGGGCGCATCTGGCATGTTCCTAAAGATGCCAATGATCGGCCCCGACGGATGAGTTGTGCAGGAGGGTAATATTTTACCGGGGTTAAGTGCTGCGGTCTCGAGATCTGCCCAATCCGGATTTTATCGCCGGTTTCAGTGGACAACTGCCGCGTAATCGGCTGTAATCCTATGATGTCTCGAACAGCACAACTTTATCTTCTGATCACGAGCGTAGCCTTGCTCGGAATTTTCGGAATACTCAAGTTGGGGCGCGATCTGACTCCCGCTTCGCGTGCGACTGCGCCGGCGAGTGTCTCACAAAGCGCAACGGCTAATCCAACTGCACCGGCTTCAGCTGTTTCCGCAGCGACTCATAGCCTTTATCAGAATGGCGCCAGCGGCCTTAACCGGCTCTTCTTGCAGCTATTGGTAATCGTGGCCGCTGCGGCTCTCTTCGGAGCTCTGTTCACGCGGCTCGGCCAGCCTGCGGTTGTAGGTGAAATGGTCGCAGGTATTCTTCTTGGGCCGTCCCTTTTGGGACTGGTCGCGCCATCCCTCTTCGGCTTCCTTTTCGCGCCTTCTACCCTGGAGCCACTGCGTCTCTTTAGCCAGATCGGTGTCTGTCTTTTCATGTTTGTCGTCGGAATGGAACTGGATGTGGCCCGCTTGAAGCAGCAGGTTCAGACAGCCGTGGTGGTAAGTCATGCCAGCATTGTCATCCCCTACCTTCTGGGAGTCACTCTGGCGCTATTTCTTTACGAATCTCTCGCTCCTGCGGGTGCTTCCTTTGCCGCCTTTGCCTTGTTTATGGGCATTAGTATGAGCATCACCGCCTTTCCCGTCCTGGTGAGGATGCTCAAGGACCGAAATCTGACTCGAACCCCGCTCGGTACGATGGCAACCGCCTGTGCGGCGGTGGATGACGTGACCGCCTGGACGGTCCTGGCCTTCGTTGTCGCGATAGCCAAAGCTACGACCATGAGTGGCGCCATCCTTACTCTGGCCCTGGTGGTAGCATTTGTTAGTTGCATGCTACTCCTGGTCCGACCGACTTTGGTCTGGTGTCTCGGCATGGCGGACATGGAAAAGCCTGAGCCTTCCAAGACCGCCCTCGCCATTGTCCTGGGTCTTGTCCTGGCCTCGTCTTTCAGCACGGAAACCATCGGCATCCATGCTTTATTTGGCGCGTTCCTTGCCGGAGCAATCATTCCGCGCGCAAGCGACTTTCGAGAGAAACTGACCGTGCGCGTGGAGAACATTAGTTCGGTCTTGCTTTTGCCGGTGTTCTTTGTTTTTACGGGTTTGCGGACTCAGATAGGTCTGTTAAAGGACCCATCCGATTGGATCATCTGCCTTGTTATCATTGCCGTCGCAACCATTGGTAAGCTGGGAGGGAGCGCATTTGCCGCGCGCCTGACAGGCTCCGACAGCCGATTTTCTCTCCAGCTGGGAGCTCTCATGAACACGCGCGGCCTCATGGAACTCATCGCGCTCAATATTGGCTACGATATGGGTATCCTATCTCAGCGAATCTTTGCCATGCTGGTGATAATGGCACTGGTCACGACAGCCTTGACCGGCCCTCTGTTGAATCTGTTTCGCACTCGCAACGAAAGTCTCCTACCGGTTCATAATCGCGTGAGCGACGTTTGATGCGAGATCTGTCAGGGTAGAATAGGATCATAGGATCCGGCCCGACTTGGTTTCGCTTCGCATTTGCTGGCTAGTCGGATGATTTTTTTTAGTTAGATTGCGGGCAAAAGCCGATGTGGCGAAATGGCAGACGCAACGGACTTAAAATCCGTTGGACGTAACAGTCCGTGCCGGTTCGAGTCCGGCCATCGGCACCCTCTGAAACGCACTTTTGCGAGTGAGAAACGACGCTTTTAACGGATTCTCGCAGTTCGCACGGAAGCGCAACGAAAAGCAGAAAAACGCAGTCTATTAGTCAACTATTCGTCAACTAAGTCAGCGTGGCTATCCTCTTTTTGCCAGGCAGGGCTTTCCGCCTTCAGATCGGTTACACAGGGGGAACAATTTCAGCCATGGACGATTTCCGCTTCCAACACGGGAATTGGCTCTGGCCGCGATTGTTTGACCGCATCTCTGATTTGGGCCTGAAGCTCCAAGAACTCTGAGTAAAGGTCGACTGGATTAAGATTGACCTCCATGCGGAGAGTCGGTTCGCCGCCCAACAGAAGGGCTTTCTCGACAGCGACGCCGAAAGCTGGGATGGCAACCGCCACTGGAGCAGTGTCGATACCGTCTTCGATTCTGTTCAGCGCCCGCTTGGCCACGCGCAAGGACTGCTTCATCAGCTTCAGTTTGAGATCCTGGATGGTCTCGGCCTCGGCCCGTTCAACCGCCTTTATTGTGTCCCCACCCACCCTGCACACCCGCTCGATCTCCCGATACGAAACGTGCTCACGCGGCTCAGCGAGGAGTTCCACGACTCGCCGGTAGGTTTCAGGGCGAACAACCTTCAGAAGCGCGCCAGTAGGCTTGCGATATGGCATTGGCCGGAAATATATGTTCGTAAGAACATTCTGCAATGGCAATGAAAATCATCGAGATCAGGCCGACAAAGCAGTTCGGCGGTGGGTGGTGCGCCGTGGAAGCGTCAGGCGGTTCGCCCTGCTATCCCGAAGCCACCAGCAAGCAGTTCGCGATTGAACCTCAATTTCGAGATTGATACTGTGTATCAATCCTCAATAAAAAAGGGCGCACTCGGCCCTAGGGCAACCCAAACGACCACCTATGAAAAACACATTCTCAGCGTTAGCAATCACGAGCCTTCTTATCCTTACGAGTCAGCTCGTTCTCGCCGGGAGCGCCACCTGGAATCTCAACCCAACCAGCGGCGATTGGAACACCGCGACGAACTGGATGCCTGCCACTATCCCAAACGGCCTGACGGCGGTCGCTACATTTGGTGCCTCCAACCAAACCGGCGTGGTCAACGGCGAACCGATAGTGTTGGATCACATCGCGTTTACGGCTGGGGCGAGCGCGTTCACGATTACGGTCGGACCTCAGGGCTCACGCGATTTTGACCCGACACTGATGCTCAATGGAGTCGGAATCGTTAATGATTCGGGCTCGACGCAAAACTTTGCGACCGTCGACAGCGATCTCAACTCGGCCGTCGGCGAGATCGATTTTAACAATAATGCTACCGCGGGCGATGGAACCGCCTTCACCAACAATGGGGGCGCACAGACTGCGGGAAAGATTGTATTTTTCGACACTTCCAACGCCGGTAGCGCGACGATTGTAAACGAGGGGGGCAACCCTATCCCAGCGACCACGTTTAATGAGGACTCGTCCGCGGCCAATGCTACGATCACGAATGAAGGCGGTCCGATTGGGGGAGGCTATGGCGCGACCAACTTCTTTAATAACTCCTCCGCCGGGAACGCAACCTTCGTCAACGAAGGGGGTGTGCTGGATATTGGACTTGGCGGCTTGGTTGGCTTTAGCGACACCGCGAGCGGTGGAACCGCCAACTTCACCCTAATGCGCGGGGGTACCAGGTCATTGGGCGGCTCGGTGATTTTCGGCGCCAGTTCCACAGCCGACCACGCCACGATCACCGCCGAAGGCGCGGGCGACAATCGTGTCCAGGCAGGTCTAGTCTCGTTCAGCGAGACAGCGACAGCCGGCGACTCAGTTATTACCTTGCAAGGGGGAGAGAACGCGAAGACTTCCGGGGGCATTCTGACCTTTAGGGCAAATTCGACCGCGGGTAATTGCACCGTAATTGCCATGAACAGCACTACCATGGGAAGCGGCGCGCCAATCAACTTCCTGGATGATTCGCTGGGCGGCACGGCGCGCCTGGAAATCCTGGGGCCCGCCCCTGGCGTCGGGTTGCTTTTCATCGATGGACACAATGCACCCGGTGTATCTGTCGGTTCGATCGAAGGTGCCGGTCAGGTGACGCTCGGTCAGAATAGTCTGACCGTAGGCACAAATAATCTTAGCACAACCTTCTCGGGTAGGATTGTCGATGGAGTAAATGGCAGCGGGGGTTCGTTTACTAAAACCGGCACGGGCGCGCTAAGTTTAAGCGGAGCAAACACCTACACGGGAGCGACGACTGTCAACCAGGGTGTGCTGCTAGTGAGTAATACCAACGGCTCTGCAACTGGCACCGGAAGGGTAAGTGTCAACACGGGCACGCTGGGCGGCAGCGGGATCATTTCCGGTGCGGTAACAGTTGGAACCAGTAGCGGTTCAGGTGCTTCTCTGGCGCCGGCCTTTGGCAGTAGAAAGCAAGTCACTCTCACATTGCAGAGCAGCGTCACCCTCCAAGCTGATGCGACTTACACCTACGGCTTCAAAGCAAGACAAAGTCAAGCCCGTACCGATCTGTTAATAACCAATGGCGCCACCATCACTGGTGCGAAGATCAAGCTCAAGGGCAAGACCCAGGGAACAGTGACGCCGGGTCTGGTGATTACCGTAATCAGTAACACGAGCGCCAATCCAATCAACGGTACCTTTAGCAACCTTGCCGATGGGTCAGTTGTCACGATAGGCGGGGCGAACTTCCAAGCCAATTACGAGGGCGGCGATGGAAATGATCTAACTCTGACTGTGGTTCCGTAGCTGCGGTCACGTGGCAGATGAGGCTAATCGAAGTTCGCTTCTCCCGAAAGTTCGGCGGTTCATGGTGCGCCGTGGAAGCACCAGGCGTGTCGCCATGCTATCCCGGCGCTACCGGCAAACAGTTCGCGATTGATTGCGCGCGCGACTGCCGGTTCGGTGGCACTTCAGGTGAGATCCACGTTTACGATGAGACCGGGCAGAACATCGTTGAAACTATTGCGGTCTCGCGAGTCGGACCTTGAACTTCCGCAGTCTGCGGCGCTGCGTGAAAGCGATCCCAGCAATCGCAAGCGCACCGCCTATCCATGTGCTCGGTTCGGGAACGGCTGATGTCACCGTAAGGATAATGTCGCCGCCCGAGTAACTGACTGAGAAAACGCTACCGTTGTCGCCTACCACGGTGCTTCCTTGCGCGAACTCGCCTGTGAAACCACGGAAATGGTGAAGGATAAGAAACGTCTGCCCCACGGCCAACGTGGTCCCGACGTGAACTAGCAGGTTGCTGTCGGTAATGATTACTCCTCTTTCTCCTACGCCAGCGTTTACTTGAAGCTGGTCGTATCCGGCCCCGGCAACAATACCATTGATATCTATTCTAAAATTGGAGGCTGGCTGGAGTGTGAGCGCGTTTAGGGTGAGAACCGCTGTGTTGTTTCCACCATTTCCCGGGGCAAGGTTTCCCCCGGCATTAACCGTTACGTGAGAATTAATTTGGGCAGTTGAATTCCCGCCAAGTGTGCCGCTGTTATTAACGGTGACATCCTTGTCACCCAGGTCGCCCGAGAGGTTCACGAGAAGGGTCCCACCGTTCACGATTGTTCCACCGGAGTAGGCATTGTGCGCAGTCATAGTTAACGTGCCGCTACCGTCCTTAATAATGGTTGAACCTCTACCGGCACCATCGGTAACGGCTGAGATAAGCGTGTTTCCAGTGCCGTTGACCGTAAGGATATTATCCTCACCGAGACCCAGGGTGGTCCCACGAACGGTGAAAAGGTTACCGGAGTTGTTTGTCCAGGTCTGAGAAGCATCGAGTCCTATACGGGCAGCAATCGAGAGCGTGAAAGCGCTGGCGTTATCGATCAGAATCCCGATACCGCCGACGCCCTTGATTGTGAGGATGTTGGCGGCGGTGTCAAAGATCGTGACGTTCTGAGCGATACCTGTCGCCATGTGCAGTTCCCCGACAACCGTAGTTTCGTTGGTGACAGTGGGCTGGTTGCTGAACGAGCCGTCGAAGAGGGCGACATCGGCTGCTCCTGGTGGCCCCGAAGGACTCCAATTGCCGGGAATATTCCATATCGAGCTGGTGGCGCCGGTCCAGGAAAAATTAGTATCCACCTGAAAAGGCTGAAAGCCCCCGAACTGGCCGCCAGAAGCAACATTTAAAGCCAAGTCGGGATTGTAAATGGAGGCGAGCGGCTGCGCTCCCTGCGGAGAGAGTAACTCCGGAGCAGGTCCGAGGGATAAGCTAAGCGGATATTCAGAATCCCAATAATCTGTCGAGCCGGCATTTGCTCCCGGTGCGAGAGCGGCTAGCAGCAGTAACGCTCCCACCACAGCCAGGAACAAACCAAACGTCAAACTGTGCCGCGGAGGTGTCTTAGATGTTCGCATGTTTCCTCCCAAGCCCCGAGGGATTGCGTCTCTTGTAGCAGTTTCCGCTGGCATGCAAGATGGTTCTAGGTCTCTGGGGAAACCATTTTGGCAGGGACGTTCACCTGCTGCAGGATCGCGCAGGTTTCAGGTGCTCGGAGTGCGGCAATAGTGCCGAGCGCGCCTAACGCTCGTGGAAACCGGAATCTCGGCGTCCCATCAGTGGCGGCACTCGCTTAGCGTTTCGTCGCACTATTAGATGACATGGGAGTTGCCGGGTGCGGGGTTCGAACCTACACCCGACAATATGAATATTGTGTTACCACAAAGATGTCCTTCACTCGAGGAGATCTGTTCTAGTGGCCAATGCGGATGTCGTTGAATGTGGTGCCGACGCGCACTTCATCGAATTGATAGTCGCCGCCGGCGTCGGAATGGAGCCGCAGATCACTGAAGCCGGCCGCTTGGAACTCGGAACTCATGGCCAATTTCGCGTCGGGCGTGCCGCCGAGACCCGTCGGGTTGATAAACATTGACTGGTCGCCGTTGTCGAAATCCATCTTTACCACGATCCACGTCGTTTCGTTGCTGGGAGCAATCGTCGTCTCTGCTTTGCCTGGGCCGTCATTGTCGATGCCGAACACATTCGGGAAAATAAGCACGCCATAACCGGGGAAGTCGTTCGTGCCCGTGCCGGCGGTGAGGTTAATGACCGAGTAGCCGACGTTCGGGCCGCTCGTTAGCTGGATGAGGAAGCCGAGCCAAACAACCCCGCTGTTTACCGGCGTCAGATTGGCCACAACGGTTTGCTCGCGTCCCGCCTTCATTCCCGCCGAGCTGCCGCCCGAGAACACGTGCAGAAAATGCAGCCCTAGGAATGTGACCGCAGGGTTACCCGTGAGCAAGCTCCAGCCAGTCTGCCCGGGAGGCGCCCCGGCCGGTGGCCCCTGTCCAGTGAGCGGGCCAGCTGGATATTTGAAACTATCGGAGAACAGCAGTTCCCCGCGAGCGGTGGACATGCCGAACGTTAGACTCATCGCCGCACCAAGCGCGGCGAGCAGGAGATACGGGCCGGACTGTCGTTTGATCGTTGTTGTTTTCATAAGCTCATCTTTACCAATCTACTACGAGAACCGAGGCGCGAAGTTTCCAGATAATTCCATTATGTTACAAATCTGGCCGACTAGAAGATTTGTGAAGTGCATAATCGTGCATTGCGCAACCCCAAGATGAAAATTATCGAGATTAGGCCGACAAAGAAGTTTGGCGGTGCATGGTGCGCTGTGGAAGCGCCAGGAGTTTCGCCATGCTATCCCGGCCTCACCGGGAAACAGTTCGCGATTGATTATGCGCGCGACTGTCGGTTTGGTGGCACATCGGGCGAGATCCGCGTTTACGACGAGACTGGCGAGATCATTGTCGAAGTTATTAAAATTGAAGGGCATCGTTCCTTCGGCATCTAGGAGTGAAGATGATTGCTGCCTATCCGACACACGCGTTACTGCTTCACAGTGCGTTCTGATTGTATACCACGAAAATCAGCATCCAAGACAAGCAAGCGCACGGTCATTGAGCCGAACAAAGGGGACAAACGTTACGCGCGTCGTAACAAGCAAGGTGAGTTCAAAAAGCAGGTGTCGGTCGGTCGATCGCTCGCCGCAGACAGGAGACGCACGGCCAAAACGAAAGTGCCTAAAGGCCAAGGCGATCGTGGCGACGTGAAACGCTGACGCTTCGATTATCAGATGCAAAAGGAGCCGGCGGCGCTGCGCTTCATTGAGCCAACGGAGTGTCTCCCGGTTGAGAAAGTCCCTGACGGTGCAGAGTGGCAGTATGAGCTAAAGCTCGACGGCTATCGCGCAATCGCCGTCAAAGAGGGTGGCGACGTTTCACTTTATTCTCGAAACGGCAATTCGTTTAACGCAAAGTTTCCCGCGATCGTTGAGGCCATCGCAGAACTGCGCGTGAAACGCTGTGTGCTGGACGGTGAGATCGTGGCGCTGGACCAGGAGGGACGACACTCATTCGAGCTATTGCAACGCATCCAAACAACACGCGCGCCGCTGCGCTTCTATGTCTTCGACCTATTAAAGATTGGCTCTGTTGAAGCAGACGCTTTCTGTGCGCCGAGAGCGGCTGAGAGAGGAACTAGAAAAGTCTCCGGTTGGCATTGAGCTGTCACCCATTCTGCCGGGCGATGCTAAAGCTGTGACAGAACAGGTGCGCCGATTCGAGTTTGAAGGTGTCATTGCTAAGCGGCTCGATTCAATCTATGAGCCCGGCGAAACATCGAGCCTATGGCAGAAGCAGAAGACACAGCGCTCTGACGATTTCCTAGTTGGCGGTTATATTCCAGGCTCAGCAGGAGTGGATGAGCTGGTCGTTGGAGAGAAGCGGGGCGCGATTATTACTTTGTTGAGTCGATCAAAAATGGGTTTGCGCCCGCGACACGCGCGCGAGTGTTCGGCGCGGTAAAAGGACGGGAGGTTGACCAATGCCCGTTCGTGAATTTACCGGAGAAGAAGGGAGCGCATCGAATGGACCGCGAGAAAATGAAAACGGTGCGCTGGCTAAGACCTAAGCTGGTTTGCGAGGTAGCCTTTAACGAGCGCACGTCGCAAGGCCACTTGCGCCATTCCAAATTCTTGCGGCTACGTGAAGCGCACGATGTGCAGTCACCGACCTAGCCCAATGTAACCGCTACTTAAGCATGCTGTAAGGGCGTAAATCGAATCTTAATGACTTCTTGGGGTATCTCGTGACCGTTCTGCTGCCGTTGTTGGCAACCCAGATGCTTGGGCGAAGGCGGACAGGGCGAATCGTCCCCTTCACAAATCTTTCGTGGACCTGGTATCGAGAATTTGCTTTACATCAGCGTCCTACAACAGCTACGCAAGGGCATGAAAAACTTGTTACTGCTCCTTATTATCGGTCTGAGTCCGTCGCTCTGCTCGTTGCGTCCCGTTCTGGCTGTAACACCGCCACCGGACGGCGGCTACCCGAATGAGAACACCGCCGAAGGTGAAGACGCACTTTTTAGTCTGACCACTGGAGTTGATAATAGTGCGCTGGGCTACCATGCGCTTCACGATAACACCGCCGGTATCGACAACACCGCAAACGGATCCAATGCGCTTGGAGCGAACACCACGGGCGCAAGTAATACAGCGAACGGTTTCAACGCTCTTTTTAACAACACGACCGGTGGGAATAATACGGCCATCGGAGCATTCAGCCTTTCATTTACGACCACCGGCGGTAATAATACCGCCGTTGGTGCCCTTGCGCTCACTTTTAACACCACCGGATCCGAGAACACCGTGGTTGGTTTGGCTACATCAGAAGCAAACACCACAGGAAGTCAGAACACGGCCGTAGGCTGGGATGCTTTATCGAGAAATCAGAGGGGCGATAACAACATTGCCCTAGGCTACCAGGCGGGGAAGGGATGTCAGGGCAACAACAACATTATGATCGGAAACCTTGGTAGCAAAAGATGACCAGGGAGCCATTCGGATTGGGACGGTGCGAAAGCAGCTCTCGACCACAATCGCTGGCATCAGCGGAGTGACGGTTGCGGGCGGAGTAGGTGTAATTATCGATAGCAATGGTCAACTAGGAACGGTGACTTCCTCCGCTCGTTATAAGGACGATATCAAGCCCATGGATAAGGCGAGCGAAGCTGTCCTTTCACTCAAGCCAGTAACTTTTCGTTATAAGAAGAACTTAGATCCGAAAGGAATCCCGCAATTCGGCCTTGTGGCCGAA
The DNA here is from genome assembly GCA_963786175.1 of uncultured Verrucomicrobiae bacterium. Classification (GTDB taxonomy): domain Bacteria; phylum Verrucomicrobiota; class Verrucomicrobiia; order Chthoniobacterales; family UBA10450; genus JAICXG01. The sequence goes on from CAWAYD010000007.1 coordinate 199,781, forward strand.
GATGTGGCCAAAGTCGATCCCGAGCTGGTGGCACGCGATGACCAAGGCAAACCCTATACTGTGCGCTATGAGGCGGTGAACGCGATGCTACTCAATGAGTTTCTCAAGGCGCACCAAAAGGTGGAGGAGCAAGAGAAAGAGCTTGTCGAACTGAAGGACGCCCTGAAACAGGTCAGTTCTCGGCTGGACGCTAATGGACTTTAAGCCGCAAATCTTTCCACGTAGTTGTTTCTTCGCTTCTTGGCGGCCTAGAACCGGGAGAAAGGTCACTTGCCACTATGTAGTGTTTTAGATCAAACTTCCTCTATGGAGCAAGAAATAGATTGCAAAATGCCATCTATATCTCGTTAGGCCGTGTCCATCGTACCATGAATGAAAAGCCTTTGTTAACCGCCACGTCGTTGATCACGATTCTTCTTTTTACGATTCACCAAGCGGATGATGTCGGGCGGGGGATGTCGCCTGGAGGATTCTTAAACTTCGTGGTAATTGCTATCTGCAGCGTCTGGCTTTACGCGAGCCTGATTCTCGTTGGACGAAGGTCGGGCTATTTATTTATCCTTATCTTTTCGCTTCTTATGTTGGTCGTACCATTCCTCCACATGAGGGGGCCGGGAATGGGGTTTGGGACGACTAGAAGCAATGGGCTCTTATTCGTCTGGACAGTGCTCGCCATCGGCGTGACCTCGGTCTTTTCGGTTGCTCTTTCGATACGAGGACTGTTAAGGTTGCGTCGCGAAGCACCGCCCAGAGCCTAACCAGGCGATGCAGCCAACCGCTTCACCGCGTACAGCCTCACTTTTCGATGACTAACGCACATTCACTTTGATCGACGCTTGCTGCCACCAGCGGTCGCTGATCTTGTGTCTTGTTAGTGCTCTTGCCTCCCATGCAATGACTCAACCCCGCCCCCATGACCAAGATTCGGTTCGCTAGAGGAATTACCGTAACAATTCAGGACGGCGTGTTCGCAGCCCCGACAATGGAATTGACCGCGCTTCTCGACACACTCGCCGCCACGCTTCCAAGTTATGGCACGTCGTCGTTTGAACTGGACGTGGACAATAACGTTGCCCGGGGGCAAGACTTAATAGCCACGGCGAAATCTTCAGTTTCTGTACAAAGGATGAAGACCTTTCACCTTCGCCTATCCTGAAAAATATCGCCGTGGCTTAAAGTCAGCGGAGTTACAGCTCGACCCGGTACATCTCAATCTGGCCACTCGGATTGACACCCCAGCCATAGATCTTTGTACCATCCCCGGAAATGACTGAAGCGACATCCAGCGACCAGCCCGGTGGAATGAGCACACCGTGCTTAGCCAGATAAGTGTCGAGAAAAACCAGGCCGCTACTTAAAGTCCAAACAAAAGCGCGTTCGGAAAACCCTTTCCGGGAAAATCCAACAACTCTGTTGCCCTTATCACTTACGCTCAGTGGGAAGAAGCTGCTTTTCGATCCCGAGCCGATCGAGTGCAGGTGGCCGTTGCTCCAAATCCAGCCGAGGGTTCCAAACGCGTAGCCTTCGCCGACAATCGTTTTTCCACTGGGGCTGACAGCGTTCGCTGCACCATTGAATTGACCGTCATCAGTCAGGATCAACTCCGGCACATTGTTAACCCACTTCGCTGCCGTCCGCTCGCCAGTTAACTGGTCCTGCCAACCGACAATGACACTGCCGTCGCCATTGATTGCGTTAGCCCGAGTCGAAGGGCCAGCAATTACCGGTGGTAACTCGGTTGCCGGTCCACCGTTGATCAAGTCCCAGGTGCCGGCGGCGGCATGACAAGCCTGAGCAAGCCAGAGCAGTCCAACGGCGATCGAGCCATCGTGATTAACGCCATAGGCGCCGCTGAGGCTTGTACCGCACGGAACGGCGCCGGCTTCGGAGCCAAGGTCTAACCAGCTCGTTCCACCGAGCCACTTGGCGGCATTTTCATTCCCATTCGGGTCAACGTGGCATCCGAGGATGGTCGTCCCGTCGCCTGAGATGGCCGGTAGGCCATTAGAGCATCCATCGCCAATAACCACTGCACCACCGCTCTCAGTGTAATACAGATTGGGCGTTCCGAAGCTTCCTGTGCCGACGACGATTGACCCGTCGTCGGAGATGGAAGTTGGGACCATTAATGCGCCGGTCGGCACAAAAGAGGGCCCGGCCAGCCCGGTCAGGGTAGTGGTGAGGAGCAGAGTAAGGGCAAGTATGAGTCGATTCATTAAGCGTAGTTTTTCCTTTAAGAGGTTTAGTGTTGACACCAAGGACCACTGCGGTCCCTCGGTAGCCGGATGTTAGGTTTAGTCGCTACGCCTGCAATCACAAATTCGTGCTGCGTTTGCATGCGCCGCGCTGCGTCGCGCTGCGCCGCGCTGCGCGGCACCGGGATTTCTGTATACAAGAAGTATTCGTTAGGCATTCGTCGTTCTGGTTTATGGCAATGGCCTAAACGCGGACTGTGGGTGCGCCGCGGAAGCGTCAGGCGTTTCGCCATGCTATCCCGGGCACACCGGCAAACAATTCGCGATTGATTACGCGCGCGATTGCCGATTCGGCGGCACTTCAGGTGAGATCCACGTTTACGATGAGACCGGGCAGAACATCGTTGAAACTATTGCGGTTCAGGGCGGCCGTGCCTTTGGTGCTTAGATCCGCGAAAAATAAGCTCGACAAATTCGAAGCGGGAGCTCAAAAGAGTTTCCGATTACGTTACCCGACGCTTCGACGCATCTTTCGGCGCGGCTGAAATAAGCCACTGGAGCCGGATCTTTCGCTGGAACACCGCTTTGCGCGATCTCCAGATCCAACTGGAACCAGAACAGTCAGCTGAGTGCGGATTGGAGGGGAGAGTCGTTAGTTGGGGATTAAGCGGCAGAGCGGCCGTCTCTCAACTCTTAACTCCCTTCCTCGGATGGTCCTTAGTTGCAGACTGAGCTGGAGCTAGATGAAAAACATGGAGGCCAAAACTATGAAAACATTGCATTCCCTGGTCGCTGGACTTCGTCCGGCCAGTTCGATTTTTGCGCGGTGGATTGCATTCCCGCTCCTTTTTCTCGGTGCAGGGCTGATGCTCGAGCAGCCTTGTGCAGGCGCTCCCTTCGAGTTTAAGACTACCGGCAGCCTCGGAACCGCACGCCTGCAGCACACGGCAACGTTGCTGGCCAATGGCAAGGTGCTCGTTGCAGGAGGAACGGACCTCTTTAGAACTTTCGCGAGCGCGGAACTCTACGATCCGGCGAGCGGTACTCTGGACGGCCACCGGCAGCCTGGTCGCTGGACGCACTCGTCACACCGCGACGCTGCTGCCCAACGGCAAGGTACTCGTTACAGGAGGACTGGACTTCAACACTGGAGCTCTTGCGAGCGCGGAACTCTACGATCCGGCGAGCGGGACTTGGTCGGCCACCGGCAGCCTCAATACTGCTCGCTACGTCCACACGGCGACGTTGCTGCCCAGCGGCAAGGTACTCGTTACAGGAGGAGATGGCTGCTGTGACGATCTCACGAGCGCAGAACTCTACGATCCGGCGAGCGGTACCTGGACGGCCACGGGCAGCCTCGTTACCGCGCGCGGCTTACACACCGCGACGTTACTGCCCAACGGCAAGGTGCTCGTCGCAGGAGGCCTTGACTTCACCAACCTCGCTCTTGCGAGCGCAGAACTCTACGATCCGGCGAGCGGTACGTGGACGGCCACCGGCAGCCTCGTCACCGCGCGCGGCTTACACACCGCGACGTTACTGCCCAACGGCAAGGTGCTCGTCGCGGCGGGATGCTTCGGCGGCGAACTCGCGAGTGCGGAACTCTACGATCCAGCGAGCGGTACCTGGACGGCCACGGGCAGCCTCGCCACCCCGCGGGATGATCACACCGCGACCTTGCTGCCCAACGGCCAGTTACTCGTCGCAGGCGGTTTCAACGGTACCGTCGGCGAACTCGCGAGCGCGGAACTCTACGATCCGGCCAGCGGGGCGTGGACGGCCACCGGCGGTCTCGTCATCGGAACCGAACTTCACACGGCGACATTGCTATCCAACGGCAAGGTGCTCGTCGCAGGTGGTGTTCTCAGCGACGGCCCGCCTCTCTCGATCGCAGAGCTGTACGATTCAGCGAACGGAAGCTGGACCACTACCGGCAGCCTGGTTGAACCAAAGGGCGATCATACGGCCACGCTACTACCGAATGGCAAGGTGCTCGTCGCCGGAGGTTTTAGTGCTACCGACTATAGCGCCGGCGCACAACTTTATAATCCGAGCAGCGGGACCTGGTCCACCACCGGAAGCCTTGCTGACAGCCGCGCCTACTTTACGGCGACATTGCTCGCTAATGGCAAAGTGCTCGCGGTCGGCGGACAGACTGCAGGCGGCAGCGATCTCGCAAGTGCCGAACTCTACGACCCAGCCACGGGCACCTGGTCCACCACCGGCAGCCTCGCCACCGGGCGCGACGCCCACACGGCGACCTTGTTGCCCACCGGCAAGGTGTTAGTCGCAGGCGGCTATAACAGCGCGAATGGGAACACCGCGAGCGCGGAAATCTATGATCCGGCGAGCGGGACTTGGTCGGCCACCGGCAGCCTCAATACTGCTCGCTACGTCCACACGGCGACGTTGCTCCCTGGCGGCAAGGTGCTCGTCGCCGGCGGATTTTTCTTCAACAACAACACCCAGCGCGGGCATACTCTGGCCAGCGCGGAACTCTATGATCCGGCGACGGGTATCTGGACGTTTACCGGCAACCTCACTGCCCCTCGGCAGGGTCAAATGGCTCTGCTTCTGCCTAACGGCAAGGTAATCGCCGCTGGCGGAGATAACTCTCAAACTGGTTTCCTGGCCAGCGCGGAACTATACGATCCGGCAAGCGGGATCTGGTCGGCCACCGGAAGTCTCTCCACGGCGCGCGGCGCGACGGCGACGTTGCTGCCCAACGGCCAAGTGCTTGCGGCTGGCGGAGGCAATCCAAACGCGTTGGCCAGCGCTGAGCTCTACGATCCGGCAAGCGGTACTTGGTCAGCTACTGCCAGCCTTGCGACCGCTCGCTTTGCCCCGCTGACCTTGCTGACAGACGGCGAGGTACTCGCGTCCGGGGGAGTAGGCGCCAGCTTTGGCTCGGTCGCCACCGCCGAACTCTACGATGTCGGCCTGGGCTTCAGCAGCGCGTGGCAACCTCGCATCACTGCCGCGAAAGCCGGCAAGCGCCTCCAGCTTACTGGCACGCAGTTCCAAGGCATCTCCCAGGCTTCTGGCGGCAACACCCAGGATTCATCGAGCAATTATCCGATCGTGCAGCTACGCAGCATCGACAGCAGCCAGGTCGCTTTCCTCCTGGTCGATCCGGTTCACGGCTGGTCGGCCACAAGTTTTACCGCTCTCCCGGTGATAGGCTTTCCTTTCGGCCCGGCTCTCGTGACGGTCTTTACCGACGGCATTCCGAGCGCTGCTAAGTATCTGATCCTCGCGCAGCGTTCCCATTGAGCGGCTCGGAGGCTAACCTGACCTGCAGCCGTTTATGCCGCGTTCGGTAGGCGCGGCCGGATGACTTGAACCACGACACTCTTGGGCGACGTGCCGTTGATGATCAAACCCCCGATCAACACACTTGCGCCGATGCGACATTCCGCCGGGTCGAAATGTTAGTCGTTGAAACTATTGCGGTCCAGGGCGGCCGTGCCTTTGGTGCCAAAGAGATCGAGCGATAACGGACTTGCTTTCTGCGTGGCCAGAGTTCTCTAGTCGCCGGATTAAATCGAATGCAAATGTGATTGACGTCGAGTTTCTTTATCGCGCGCTTCGCCCAGTCGAGATCGCCAGGTGTGTTCTCATCCCAAAGAAGCAAGAACCTTTTGTGGCTGATCAAATGGTGCCGCTTAAGTTGCCTATCACTCTCGGTAAACGCCCTGAACACGCGGTTCGAGCCCATCAATGCAAGGGGCTCTATCCCACGTCCGGAGTTTCTACGACTCCGCATCTCGAGCGAGCCGAGTATTACGCGCAGCACCATCGCACCATTGCGAAGATCGCAGTCGAGCGTCTAGCTGAATGCGGCATTGAAACGTTCCAAGTTTCAGAACATGTCCATCCCGAATTTATTCTTGTCCCAGAAGATGATGAAGTAATTCTTGTTTGTCCAGGTGCGGAGTGTTTGCCGAAAGAGATTATCGTCGACATCTTTCGGCTACCAGACGCCGTCACCGAACCACTTATGCCGCTGATTCCCGACCCATACCCCCATGATCAAGATCCGATTCGCTAGCGGCATCACCGTAACAATTCAGGACGGCGTGTTAGCAGCCCCGACGATGGAGTTGACCGCGCTTCTCGACACGCTCGCCGCCACACTTCCCGGTTATGGCACTTCGTCGTTTGAACTGGACCAGGACTTCAACATTGCCCGCGGCATCATCGAGAGAATCGGCGCCGGCAAGATCGTCTAGTTCGGCTTGCGATAAAGCAGTGACCGCAAGTATACGTTCACGGGTAATGAAAATCATCGAGATCAGGCCAACAAAGAAATTCGGCGGCGCGTGGTGCGCCGTGGAAGCGCAAGGCGTTTCGCCGTGCTATCCGGGGCCGACCGGCAAACAGTTCACGATTGATTACGCGCGCGACTGCCGGTTCGGCGGCACTTCAGGCGAAATCCGCATTTACGATGAGACTGGCAAGAACGTCGTCGAAACTATTGCGGTCCAGGGCGGCCGTGCCTTTGGTGCCAAAGAGATCGAGCGATAGCTGCCAAAGGGTGCTTAGCCGCTATCTGGCGTGCATCGCAAGGAAGTGTGGAGCACTCGACCCCGGCGCAAATTCCATTCCTGTCCCCCCTGCGCTGCTAAACTTTTCGATTTCATTCAGCAGTCTATCGGCGACATAGACGTTGTCAGAGCTATCGATTAATAGCCCTAAAGGCTCTATAAAGTTCGCCGCTCCGGCAAACGTGGTCCAAGTCTGCGTTCCCATCGAAAATTTCAAAATTGAAGGCCCCCCGCACGTTGAGGAGGTTGCCGCATTCGAGACATACAAGTCGCCGTGCGAATCAAAGGCTAGGCCATAGGCTACGCAGAACCCTCCACTCGGTTGCGGACTTAGAATGGTGGCCTCGTGCTGGGCAGTGAATACAAAAATTCTGCCGGTATTACCATCGGGATCGGGTTTGTATGCGTCGGAAACATAGAGATTGCCATCGGAACCGATAACAACATCGATTGGTTGGTTTAAGCCATCGTGAATATCGTCGCCATATACTTCATAGGTAGGAGGTTGCGTAAACGGATACGTGAACTTGAGAACGGTGTGACCTGACGCGGTCGCGGCAAACAGATTCCCGCTCGAGTCGAAGGCTAACCCATGGACCTGGTCTAGACCGGCATCATTATAAAGGAAGGGCGTTAAAGACCCACCACCTGTCACCGGTGTAGTATAGATTGACGCGTGCTGAGGAAGGGTGCTGTCGCTTCCGATGTAAAGGGTGCCGGACGAATCAAACGCGAGGCCGGTAGGTTTTACTACACTGACCAGAGTTTTCCCAGGCATATTGCTGCCGCTTGGCGGATAATAAAGGACCTTCCCTGCCTGGAAATCGCTTAGATAAAAGTAGTTCGTTAGAGCTAGGGTCACATTAGGGGCTAGGAGAAGCAAAAGAATCGCAAAGACGACACGCGTAAGTGACGACGAAATTAAAGTCTTCATCGATTCAGAATAGGAAGCGAACTCTCGACGTCAAGATTCCGATGCACGAAGCGCTGCATGATTTTCTTCTCGCGTTGCCGGCTACGGGCCTTCCGTGTCGCCCACCCCGTACACTTCAACCAATCCGATGCCCGTCGAACCGTCTGCACTTGAGACAATGACGGTGTAAGCCCCCGGGCTCAAGATCTATCTGTAAGGCAGACTCGCGGTCATCAGTAGGGGCTAGGCCAGATGAAGTAATCTCAGCGGCGTTGGAGTTAGTTCTCCAGCCATTGTTGGAAGCAATCAACTGACTCCCGGAATAGAGGCTGATCTGAGTAGCTTGCACAGGACTGCTAACACCCTGCGCGGCCAACGACGGGCCTTTCCCGTCCATTAGGACAGTTTTGCCGCCGTCGGTAACGATGAACCCGGCAATCAAGACCTGTTCGCCACTCCCTACAAAGCCACGAGTCGATATATTCGCCAACCGGCTAGGGACAGCGCGCACTAACGCGTAATCGGATAATCCCGCGGTTAAAAGATTAACAACCGATCCCAGAGCTTTGCCAAAGGAGGGGACAAAAGTGCCGGAAAGGATCGCACCGTCGAGAAGGGGAACCGAAACATTACCTTGTGCGTCGATAGTCCCAACGCCGGCATCGACAGTAAAACCGGTGTCAATGATGACGACGATTCCTCCCTGACTCGAGATTCCGACATGGGCCGTGCTGAAGCCATAGACAGTATCTGCAAAGGCTCCAAGCCAATTCCCGGCCAGCGCTCTTGTCGGACCATAGGCGGAGATTTTCGTCCCAGACTTGGTCACCCCGTTATAGGTCAGGGTGATCGAAGTGCTAAAGACCTGACCTGTGATGACGCGCCCTGTTGTTGGGGATTGTCCAGAACAAGTTCCATTCGCCGCGAGGTTTGTGAGGATCGAATCAAACTCGTGTGTTGTATAGTTGATATAGGTGAAGCTGGAGCCGTAGGTGAAGGTGCCCTCAGACCCGAAAAAATAGTATTCCCCCGGTTCTCCCTGAATCTCGACCGATCCAGCAGGCGCTAGCTGACCGCTTGCGCACCGCGCGCTAGCAACGAAGCATAGAAGTAGAGCGAGGAGAGTTCTGGTGTTCATGGCGACAATCGTGGTCAAATTGTCTGCCTGTGCGCAAGAATTTTTCTGCGTGTAGGGAGAGATTCGGTCAATTTTCATTGACGCCCTGGCGACCTAAACAAGCCGCCCGTTTACGTTTTCCTGGATGGCCTAATGCCTTGACCTTGGGAAAAGAAACGGGCCACAAACTGGAGAGAGTAAAAAAATCTTTTGTATGCAACGGCCGCCAATTTTCTCACGCTCCAATAAAGTGTGCACGGGTGTGCATACAAAGCCTTGTGGCAGGGCAATTAACCCGCTGGACATGGCCTGTGGCGAAGGCAAGAAGCGGGGCATGAAAAAGAAAACTTGAAAAATTGGCCGGGCAGAAAGGGTAAAGCTCGAGGAGATAATGACTATCTCGCTCCGCAATGAAGCGGGCGGAGATTCGCGAGATCGTAGGCAGCAAGCTGATGCGCGAGATCACGCTGAAGTAACTCCGAGTGTTACCGGGGCGCGCCGGAGGTGGACTCGCGGCGCGCCGTTTCTTTTGGTCGAGCGCGGCTCGGATACTGATGCCAACCCAGGGAGTCTAGTCCCCCTCCTCGTCCTATTCCCCTCTACCTCTCATGCCCCGCCCCATCGTCGGCCGATCCGGCGTCGCTCAAATTCTGGATATTCCCCTGATACTCACTGACAGAACTGCCAAAATTAGCCTTCGGGGGTTTTGTCAGTTCTGTCAGTTACCCCCGTAGGGGTTTGAGAATTTTCGGGTTAATCTTAAAGGCCGGGCGGGCGGGTCTGCCGTCTGCCGCCGGAGTCTCGTTTTCGGGATTCCGTTAGTTGCAGGCAGCAGTTCCCTTAGGGCTCTTGCCGCCGCCAACTAACGGAAATCGTTATTGGTAGCGTTAGCTGGATGATCCAGATCTCTCAAGCAAGCCAGGTGGCAAACATCGTTTTCGATAAGGACGCTGAATCTTTCACGCTTTTGGTATTACCCGAGGAAAGTCTCACGATTTCGGTCAGTCTGGTGAATAACTCCAATCTGACTCAGAGCTTTGTCGCCGTAAGTGATAACACAGCCTCTGGAGCTCTCACTTTCACTCAGGACGCAACAATCACTGGATTGGTCAATTTTACCGATCAGGCTCGACCTTCTGATGTTGCGGGCGGAACCACCTTTGCGACAGGCAGCGTTGCCGGTGCGACCACAACCATTCATAACCTCGCCGGGAACGTGACCAAACCCTTTAGTGGCCGGACTGATTTCATCCTTCCAAATAGCTCGGCGGAAGACGCCACGATTATCAATGACGGAGCGACGGTAAGTGGAGCCATGGGGGGCGTGACCTCTTTCGGGCAAGGTAAAGCGAGAGCCGATAGAGCAACGCTAATTGCGAAGAGCGGAACCAATGGTGGCGGAGGTGGAAGTATCATTTTCGACGACGTTTCCGCAGGCGATCAGGCACGCGTAAAGGTTTTCGGAAATGGTTACATGGACCTGAGCGGCCGTAATGGCAGGACCTTGCCTGTCGGCTCGATCGAAAGGACTGGTCAGATCTATCTGGGTGATTCGAAACTCATTGTGGGAAGTAACTCCCTCAGCACAACGTTTTCAGGCGTGCTGCACGCGGGCGGGCCTGCTGGTGGCAATGGCAGCGGCGAGTTGTGGAATTTGGGCCTGGTTGGAACGCTCACCTTAAGCGGCGCCAATCTCTACACCAACGGAACGACCAATGCCGGGCGCACACTGATAGTCAATAACCGAACGGGTTCAGCGACCGGCACAGGGCCGGTCACCATTCAAACAGGGACACTGGGTGGGAGCGGCATCATCGCAGGCTCGGTAACACTCGGCACGAACAGCGGGACAGGAGCGTTTCTCGCCCCAGCAGCCGGGACGAATAAGCCGACGACTCTTACCATTCAGGGCGCACTCACTTTTGATGTGGACGCGCACTACACCTACGCGTTCGAGGTAAACGGGAGCCAGGTGCGGAGTGATTTGGTGATCGCAAACGGAGTGACTATTGGCGCCGCCGTCTTCATCTTCAATTCTTCGAGCGAGAGCAAATTGGCGCCTGGCACAGTGTTGACCGTCATCAGCAACACGAGTGCGAATCCCATTGGCGGTTTCGGTTTCTCTAACCTGCAGGATGGCACAATCGTGAATGTGAATGGCAATAAACTTCAGGCTAACTACGAAGGTGGCGATGGCAATGATCTTACTCTGACGGTTGTCCAGTAGCCGCGGGCGACCTAGAAGATGAGACTGATCGAGATCCGCTTCTCCCAGAAGTTCGGTGGCTCATAGAAGGCATATGAAGCACCAGGCGTCGAGCCAGCGTTTCCCGACCCTAGCGGAAAGCAAAACGCCATGGACTATGCACGAGGTCGCTTTGGCGGAAGCCGCGCGGTAGCCGTATGAGGTTTGAAACCTCCTGCGATAAGAACGTTGCCATTTGTTAGGAGAGTGATGGTCGCGCCTACTACCTGCATTTCGAGACCGCCGGTCGACGCCCAGTTGCCAGTAGCAGGATCGTATATCTCAGCACTGCCGAGATCGCCATGCAGTCCCGTTCCGCCGACAACCAGCACTCTGCCGTCCTGTAACGCGGTGGCGCCATGCCCTTGACGAGCCTCAATCATATCACCCGTCTTCGTCCATGTTCCGCTAGCCGGGTCATAAAGCTCAAGGCAGTGAGCGAACTACCATACCCAGGTTAAGGTAACTCTACCTTGCCATTCATTTCTAAGGAGGCCCGACCTGGGAAACCGCCCACGTATGAGAATGACCGTTCTGTAAGGCCTCGCCCCCGGCGACCACAATTTCCCCATCCTGCAGGAGCGCTGCGGCATGCCCAACTGTTCGCACATTCAAGGCTCCATTTATTCCCCACTTTCCTGTCCCAGGATTATAGACCTCTGTGCTTTGGAGCGTGGTTATATCTCCATTTGGAATTATGAAGTCCCCACCGGTGACGACTACCGACCCGTCCAACAATCGCGTCGCGGTCTGGCCGGCGCGCGCAATCCTCAGGTTGCCGGTCAAGGTCCAGATGCCCGTAGTTGGGTCATATAGTTCCGAGCTATCCACTGACCCTATATTAAGTCCAGTTCCTGACTCTCCGCCGGCAACCAACACTTGTCCGTTCTCGAGCAAAGTGGCGCTATGGCTGCAGCGTGACGTATTGAGACTTCCGGTCGGCTGCCAGCTGCCACTGGCAGGGTCATAAAGTAGCGCTGTAGACGAGGTAGCCGGTGGCTCGAACAAACCTCCTGCCAGAAGCACCTTGCCATCTGGCAACAGGGTGAGTGCAAAAGCATATACCTTTATTCCCATGTCGCCGGTCAAGGTCCAGGTTTCGCTGGCTGGGTCATAGATTTCTGCGCTGGAGAGAACATCCCCATTGCCAGTTCCACCCGCTACCAGCACTCTGCCATCCTGGAGACGGACGGCAGAAAGCCCCAGCGGGCGTTCGGCACGCATTTTGCCCGTCTCAGTCCATCTTCCCAGCACTGGGTCATAAAGCTCCGCCACGTTAGCTGCCGACTGACCATGGGACAGACCCTGGCCCCCAGCCACAAGAACGCGCCCATCTTCGAGCAAGGTCGCAGTATGATTCGAGCGCGGAACAACCATGCTGCCGCTGTTCGACCAGGTCTTGCTGGCGGGATCAAATAATTCGCTTCGCCTGACTGCCCCAGTGTTGGAAAAACCACCCTCGACGAGCACGCGCCCATCCAGGAGGGCGGTGGCCTGGAAGCCAGCGCGCGCGTGTCTCAGGCTCCCAGTGAGCGTCCATGTAGGATGCCCGGCCGGGTCGGGAGCTTGTCCGGCGTAGGAATGGAACACGGCGATAAGCACCGCTACCGTCGCAAAACAAGTTGTCGCGTACGCGTGACGGAAAGGTAACGGGGTATAGTTGCCGGGTCTTGCTCTTATAACGCCATCAAATACAAATCGCGTGGAAAAGTCAAGGCAACTGCGTGCAGCTCGCGACAAGCTCCCGGATGGTAGGTAACGACACTCAGGCTGCCGTGGCCTGATTCTTCGACTACCGAAAACTAGAACTTCAGCGTGACCTGCGCGCCGAGCAGACGCTCGCCTTCCTGCACGTCTTCGTCATGATGAGTAAAACTGGCTTGTAACTTTAGTTGCAGATAGGTCGTGAAACGGTAACCCGTGGCGGCGTCAACCCGCCAGAGCATTTCCCATTGTGTATCGGTCTTATTGTAGGGAACGGTGCCGTAGAGTTGTTGATTCTAACGTTCCCTTGACGACTACTTCTCTGGGCAACCGTTGAACTATAGCCTTGGGGACTCGAAATAAAGTCAGATCTAATTCTCACCCACCGTATTTCGTCTTCAAGTGATCGATGCAATTACTAAAGGTCTCGGCCAGCGCCGGGCTTTCGAGGAAGAGAATGTTTTCGGCGTTGAATTGAGCACTGCGGGGAAAGTTATAAGACCCGGTGACAACAGTATCATCAATGACCAAAACTTTATTTTGCATGAAGTCATGGCGACTGGTCGGCGTGTAGGGGGTGGAATCTTTTCCCACCAGGCCGGCCCGCGCTACGAGTTTTTGGAATGCCCCGATCTTCTTACTCCGCGATCTCCGCCTCAATCACCTTGGCCAACAGCGACCATTCTGGACGCTGGTACCGTCAACAGAATGTCAACGCTGCCCTTGGTACTAGACCTATGTCGCTACTGTCACCATGACTCTCGCTTCGTAAGACCTGTCATTTGCTCCGCCAGCTTGGACTGACTAGCCCTGTTTTCCGGCGCGCCTGACAAGCGAAGCGAAATAAGTCGGGTCCATTCAACCCAGTCTCGCCTAACAAGCCCGAATTTCGGTGATGCAATGCGTTTGCGATTATTGTCCTTGATCTTACGAGACGAGAACTCATACTTGGCGCTCATGTTCGTTCGCATTGCCAGATGGGCAATGATCGTTGCCATGCTCTCGATCACAGGTACGCATTGGGCGCTGCTGCAATCGGTGGCATGGACGGGAATGCTGACGCAAAATCTTCACTCCGGTTCCCTCCAGATTGCGGTGGAAAAAACCTTCGACGGCAAACATCCCTGCTCGCTTTGCAAGGCCATCGCCGGCGGAAAAAAGTCCGAAAAGAGAGCGGAGTTTTCCTACGAATCTCAAAAGCTGGTCTTCCCACCGCTGAAGACGATGAATTTTCCCATCGCGCCGTCGCGTTTTCTTCTGCTCCCCTTGGAAGATTCTCCCGCAGAATCCTTCGCTCAAAAACCGCTGCTGCAACCGCCGCGCGGCTTCTTCGTTTAATTCAATCGGAAAGTTAGGCGCTCACGGCGTTGGACTGCCTGTGAGTCTCCTGACCTTCGGAATGCCATTCGGCTTTCCCGGCACCTACGGCTTTCGATGAGAGTGCCTTTGCGGTTCTCGCAGTTTTGAATTTGAAATGAAGAAAAAAGTTGATTCGATAATCATAAAAACTGGACGCGTCCTCATGGTCGTCTCCAGCGTTGGCTTGGGTGCGGTGAACGCCCACGCACACGGTTTCGTCGGTGACCGTTTTTTTCCACCGACCCTCGCAACGGACGATCCGTTTGCTACGGATGAATTATTATTGCCGTCGATCTCTTACTTTAAGAGTCCCGCAGGCGATGATGGTCCGGCCACCGGGACCACGGATGTTGGCTTCGAGTTTGATAAGATGATCTTCCCGAACTTTGCCCTTGGCATCGGAGGAGGTGAACTCTTCCAAAAGCCTTCCGGCGGCCCGCCGGCTCACGGCTTGGATAACTTCGCGCTGAGCGCGAAGTATCAACTGTGGCAAAACGGCGAGCACGAAGCCATTTTTTCCATTGGCGTCGAATGGGAAGTTGGTGGGAGCGGCAGTTCGCGCGTTGGTGCCGAGTCGGCGAGCACCTTCTCACCGGCGATTTTCTTCGGCAAAGGCTTCGGCGATCTGCCCGACACGTGGAAGTTTGTCCGCCCTTTGGCCTTCACGGGAGTGATCGCCGAGCATTTGCCCAATAGCGCCGATTCTGACAGCTTGGAATGGGGTTTCGCCCTCGAATACAGCCTGCCCTATTTGCAACAACAGGTTAAAGACGTCGGGCTACCCGCGCCTGTAAAGAACCTGATCCCGCTGGTCGAATTCTCCTTTGAGAGCCCGGAAAATCGTCACGGAGGGGAGAGCAGCGGCACGATCAATCCCGGTCTCCTCTATGAAGCGAGATACTTCCAAGTCGGCGCCGAACTGATTATCCCGATAAATCGAGCGACCGGCAGCGAAATCGGCGGGACGCTCCAAGTACAAATCTTTCTCGACGACATTTGGCCGAAAGCGTTCGGCCATCCTCTCGTCGGCAACAAACCTTAAATATAGGACTCAATCGATGAAAAAAACAAGCATTCCAAGTCTGGCACTCGTTCTCCTCCTCGCCTGGCGAACACATGCGCAGGCGCACGCATTCCTCGATCATGCCGACCCGAAAGTCGGGAGTACGATAACGCAGTCTCCGACTGAGCTGAAGCTCTGGTTCACGCAAGATCTGGAACCAGCCTTCAGCAAGCTGGAAGTGCAGGACGGGCAGGGCAAAGCGATAGATAAAAAAGATGCCCGTGTCGATCCGAAAGAGAAGGCATTATTAGTGGTCTCACTGCCGCCGCTCAGGTCAGGCAGTTATACCGTAATCTGGCATGTCGTTTCAGTCGATACGCACAGAACGCAGGGACACTTCCAATTCACCGTCAAGTAATACCTGGGATATGACCGCATGGTTGGTAGCAGCACGCGCCGTCCATATCGGCGGGTGCCTGCTCCTCTTCAGCATCTTCGCGTTTGACCATTTCGTGCTGACGGCGCTCCGCAAAGAAAACGGCCGCGATGAGCATCGCCGGATCTGCGTCGTCAATGTCACTTTGCTGCCAGTCATACTCCTCTCTGGAGTTGTCTGGCTCGTCGCGGTCGCGATGAACATGAGCGGTGAGTCGCTGCAGAGCGGCACTCTGAAAATGGTCTGGCTGCAAACGGAGTTTGGCGGTGCGTGGAAAGTGCGTTTGATCTTATGGCTGACCGCGGTGCTGGGCGCGGCCAGTTTCTATTTGGCAAAGCAACACCCCCCCACGCAAAGATTCCTGCTCTGGCTGCAGTTGATCCTTAGCGGCGCCTTGCTGGGCAGCCTGGCTTGCGCCGGCCACGGGCTGGAAGATTCGCGCTGGCATCTCTGCGCCGACGTCCTGCATTTACTCATCGCCGGAATCTGGCCGGGTGGGTTGCTGCCCTTTCTTCTACTGTTTAACAGGACACGACGAAGGCGCGATCAGACAGGCGTGGAAGATAGTGCCAGGCTCGTCCGCCGTTTTTCTGCGATCAGCCTCGGCAGCGTCGCGGTCCTGACTCTCACAGGGCTAGTTAACAGTTGGTTTCTGGTTGGCTCAGTAACCAACCTGGTCTCGCAACCCTATGGTCGCTGGCTCTTACTTAAATTGCTTCTCTTCGTCTTCGCGGTAGCCATCGGGGCCGTCAATCTCTTCCGCCTAAAGCCCCGCCTGACCCGCGCAGGATTTCTCGCTCAAGATTTGGGAGCGACGGCCGTACAACTCAAATTCAATGTGCGACTGGAATTACTTCTCGGCGGCGTAGTCATCGTGGTGGTGGCTATCTTGGGCATCTTGCCGCCTGCGATGCATTAGAGAATCTTGCTACTCATCTTCGCGGCGAAGCCCTCTTGCGGGTCAGATTCGAAGCGGGCGTTGCGTTGCCGCCTGGTAACGAGTTACTGGAGACCGGCAGTTTGACGATACTCTTTCCGCAAGGTTCTTCTGAGCTAACTGCAGAAGTGTTTGCGATCAGCGAGGAAGGCGGGCGTCAGGCGGATGCTTGGATCTTTAGAAGTCAGTGGGAATACAGATCGAAATGGCGGGGCGGGCTCCACGGTGTTCCCCCTCGCCATTTCCATTTCTGTGGAGGTCGCCGCACTAGTGCTTCGACGTAGCTCCGAGGAGACTTTCCGCGTGCGCTCGGTGAGGCCGCGCCGCGCTCGACGGCCCGCTAGAATCGTTTTGGTGCGCTGGCCGGGCCAAGAAGCAGCCGGGCGTAGACCACAACGGAAATGCCGGAAAGCAGCTGCGGCGAAGGCGATTTGAAACTTGCCGGAGACGGCGAGCTAATGGTAAAAGAGAGCCTCGCCGACGAGTGG
Organism: uncultured Verrucomicrobiae bacterium; assembly: GCA_963786175.1. GTDB lineage: Bacteria > Verrucomicrobiota > Verrucomicrobiia > Chthoniobacterales > UBA10450 > JAICXG01. Next base: position 216,725 of record CAWAYD010000007.1, read on the forward strand.
CGAGCTAAAGCCGAAAGCAACCCATGAAAACCAAGCGCCTCATTCTACCGACCCTGTTGTTGCCGGCGCTACTCTCGATCCTCATGCGCCAGCCCGCTCATGCCGGCAGCGCGACCTGGAACCTGAATCCGATCACCAGCAATTGGAACAGAGCCGCTAACTGGACGCCCGGCACCGTGCCTAATGGGCCGTCTGATGTCGCAACCTTCGGTGTTTCTAATTTGGCCGACGTCAGCATCTTGCAGTCGGTCGAGGTGAGCGAGATCGACTTTACGGCGGGAGCGAGCCCCTTCACCATTTCCGTGGGCCCGACAACGGCGACGCTGACAGTTAGTGGCGCGGGCGTTATCAACAGCTCCGGCATCCCACAAAATTTTACAATCAACGACAGAGGCTTTGGGGCCGGCGCACTCGTGTTCACCGGCTCGGCCACAGCGGGCGACGGCAACACGTACACCAACCTTTCGGACACGGAAGGATTTAACGGTGTGGCCTCGACTCTTTTTCATGACACTTCTAACGCGGGCACGAGCACGATTATTAACACTAACCCGGGAAAGTCTTTTCACGAGGGCGGCTTCACCGGCTTCTTCGATCAATCAAGCGCGGCCAACAGCACGATTATCAATGAGGTACCCCCCAGCGGCAACATCCTCGACGCCTTCCCCAGCACCACTGCTTTTAACGACAACTCCACTGCGGGCAACGCCATTCTTATCGCGAAAGGCAGCGGGCACGCAGTGGGCGACACTTGGTCGGAGATCGATTTCTTCGACGAATCGACGGCAGACCATGCGACCATTACCCTCGAAGGCGGAGGCCCGGTGCTGGGCGGCGTCTCCGGAGTGATCCGGTTCGAAGGAAACTCGACTGCGGACAGTGCCTCGGTGACCATGGAAGGAGCGCCGGCGGGAGCGAACGAGGCATCTTTCGGTCAGTTCGAAGGCTCGGCCACGGCGGGTAACGCAGTATTTGTCCTGGAGGGTGGTGGGGGTGCCGGCGCCTTTCTTGAGTTCTTTAGTACCAGCTCCGGCGGGCAGGCGGCTTTTTCGGTCAACGGCAACGCGCTCCTGGATATGTCGAACCATGATCAGCCGGGTATGGCGCTAGGTTCACTCGCCGGCGACGGCACCGTGAAGATCGGTCCGCTGAGTCTCACGGTGGGCGCGAACAATTTGGATACGAAGTTTGCCGGCACGATCGACGACGCCACTAACTCTACCGGTTCCTTGGTGAAGACCGGCACTGGTGTCCTCACATTAGGTGGTGCGAACACCTACGATGGCGGGACAACGGTGAGTGCAGGATCGCTGATTGTTTCCAACACGACCGGTTCTGCTACCGGAACAGGTCTGGTAAAAGTAGCCAACTCAACCTTGGGTGGAAGCGGGATTGTGGCGGGTCCGGTAACGATGTTGAACGGAGGGCTTCTCACCCCTGCCGGCGGAACGAACCGTAAGACTACGTTTACCATCCAAAACCTGCTCACTCTGTCGTCAACCTCCACCTACACTTACACCTTTAAAGCAAATAATAATCAGGCCAGAACTGACCTTGTCATTGCTAATGGAGTGGCGATCAAGAATGCGCTGTTGACGCTAAGCGGTAATATCCAGGGCAGCCTGACACCTGGGCTTACCCTGACCGTAATCAGCAACACAAGCGCGAACCCAATCAGCGGCACCTTTATCAACCTGCCCGACGGCGGAATCGTGACAGTGAATGGTACTAACTTCCAAGCCAATTACGAAGGAGGCGATGGGAATGATCTCACGCTGACGGTGGTGCCCTAAAGGCCAACGCCGAATCTTCAGCGCGGCTAGTCAGTCGGCTTCATCGCCCGGTTAATAGGGTGGTTTTGCGTCTCAAACAATCGGTTACTCTTCCTCCGCGCCGTCCCGGCTTTCCAAGCTCGATAGGTCGACGCCCTGTGACGCCAGCCGGGCGCGGAAAACTTCTACCCGAAACGACACGGACAGCCAGTTTCAGTTTTCAGTTCCCAGTCAAAAACCGGCGCTCACTGCGCTCGCAGTTTGCCGAGTGCGGAGTAAAACTTAACGTTTTCGGCCGCCGGGGTTGACCTCAGAATGATCTCGCCATTGATGGCGAAGTCACTCGTCGCCCGCGGAGAGCTGAACGCGGGCGATGAACCCGTGGGTAGGATTGCCAAATAAATCATCTGACTGATCGCCGGCTATAATCCCATTCTGATTGATGCCGCTAAACCGAGTGAAGTTCGCTCCGGGATAGTCGAAGGTGGTAAACATTCCGGGAGGAATAAGGAGAACACCATGGGTGACACCCGCGCTGTCGGTCGCGCTGCCGACGAGCCAGCCACGATCGTTCATTCCATAGAAGATGGTTATGCCCCCCGGCGCATCGACCGGAAACTGAAGGGTCCCGTTGCGATCGAGATAAAACCCGTGCGCCGCCCGGGCCGCCCGATAGTAACCACAATACTGATCACGAACATTAATACCGTAGGCAAAGCTGATAGATGCACCCGGGATAACAATCGAACTGATGCCGCCTCCAATGCTCACGAATGCCTGGGTCTTTCCCGTCACACTGTCCGAAGAATAACCGACGAAGTCGCCGGCGTTATTTAGGCCTGTAACAAACGTATCATGTGCACCAGGAACAACGAATTGCGTGTAGTTACCTTCGGAAAGAAAGAAACCAGAAAAAATAGCGTGGGAGCCGGTGAAATAGCCTGAGACGATGCGTGAGTCGTTAATGCCTGCGGCTACGGTCTCGAGACCAAAGTCGTTAGGCTCGACTAGCGGGGGACTAAAGGTGCCATTGGCTGCTCGAAGAAACCCTTTCGTTCTGGCATCAACATCGACAAAGCTGCCGGCGATTTGGTTCGCGTTGTTAATCGCCAACGGATGGGTCGAACTCGCGCTGGGGTAATCAAACGTCGTCAGAACGTCGAAAGTAACCGTGTCTCCCTCGGCGACTGCCGCCAAGTATTGCAGGATGACCAGGCACAAAAGCCTTTTCATTCCGGGAATCTACCGGGTTGGTTTTTAGCAGCAAATAAGTTGTGCAGCCAAAATTCTGGTGTCTGGAATCCAGCGTGGCCACCGTTCTGAACCAAGGCGAGCAAAAAGATTCTGCGTGGTGGGACGTGTTTTGGGACGCAAGCTTTTGGCATTACGGTTCACTCATTCGGCCTTGTGTGCGGGGCGCCGCTGGAGAAAAGGGCGACGGGGGGGAGCGCGTTCCCGTTCCGCTCGCTCCTCGTGCGCTTGGCGCGTGCCGGCTCTGGCAGCGCATCGAGTTCCGCCACACGCTCACGAGCATCATGGCGAATGCCGGGGTGCCGGTCGAAGTTCGGCAGAAATTTACCGGGCATGCGTCGGCGGCGATGAATGCGCACTACACGCACCACGAGATCGAGACGCTTTGCAGCGCGGATTGGCAAGCTGCCGACGGTGCGCCCCTAGTTCGTCCTCGGCTAGCCACACCTAGAACCGCCCAAGGAAACTGCGAAGTAGCTGGAATGTACGGCTTAACGATTTATCTCGACGACGCACGCCCTGATTTAGCAGCCTTCGCCTAGCCGCTTGCGGCAATCATCCGTCCGCCCCCGGATGGTGGTTATCCCAATCAAAACACTGCGGAAGGGTGAGGGATCGCGGATAATCAGTAATACTGGAAGATAAACTCATGAAAACAATGACCAAGATCACTCATTCCACAGTCGCCCTGTTCGCGCTCGCGGGTTTTGCAGTTTCGCCAGAAGCGCGAGCCGATTGCCGGGAAGGCTGCGATATTACTCTCAACAACACCTTTCTCGGCGACGAGGCGCTCAGTTCGAATACGACCGGAATCAGGAACACTGCGATCGGGTTCAACGCGCTGCTCGATAATACGACCAGTAGCGGCAACACTGCGATTGGTTATTTGGCATTGTCGAATAACAACGCCGTCGGTTTTAGTGGAGATAACACAGCCGTCGGGCAGTTAGCCATGCTCGGCAATACGACAGGGACTGAGAATACCGCCGTGGGCGTCCAGGCCCTCGGGGGTAACAACACCGGGAATGAAAACATAGCCGTAGGAAAGGCCGCACTTTTAAGCAACACCACTGGGAGCGACAATGTTGCTATCGGGTTCTTTGCGCTCTTTAACAATCAGACGGCAAACGTGAATACGGCGGTTGGTCATGAGGCGCTCGAAAGCAACACAACCGGCTCCGCAAATACAGCAATGGGTGTCACGGCGCTCGCATCAAATCGCACCGGCACCAATAATACGGCGACCGGTGCTAACGCGCTCTTCGCCAGCAATGGCACTAATAATACGGCTGATGGTGCCTTCGCTTTGTTCAGTAACGCGGGCGGCAGTGAGAACACTGCCACCGGCGAATCCGCGCTCACTTCCAACATCAGAGGCCGTTTTAATACCGCTGATGGCAAAGGAGCGTTGTCCGGCAACACGAATGGGAAATTCAATACCGCAGTGGGTTACCTCGCCGGTTCTGCTCTTACCACGGGTAATAACAACATCGCGATCGGTAACGTCGGTGTGGCAGCTGAGTCGAACTCGATTCGAATCGGCACGCCCGGAACACAACAAGCGGCCTATGTCGCTGGGATCAGCGGTGTGACCGTCGCGGGTGGCGTCGGCGTCGTGATCGACACTAATGGTCAGTTAGGCACCATGACCTCCTCGGCACGCTACAAGGATGATATCCGGCCGATGGACAAGGCGAGCGAGGCCATTCTTTCGCTCAAGCCAGTTACCTTTCGTTACAAAAAGGAATTGGACCCGCAGTCGATTCCGCAGTTTGGACTCGTCGCCGAGCAAGTGGAGAAGGTTGATCCCGAGCTAGTCACCAGAGATAGCGATGGCAAGCCTTATTCCGTTCGCTACGAAGCGGTGAACGCGATGCTGCTCAATGAGTTTCTCAAGGAGCATCGTACCGTCGAGCAGCAAGGCGCAGAAATGAAGAAACAAGACCGCAAAGTAGAGACGTTAGAATCCACGATCGCGCAGCAAGAGAAAGAAATCGGCGCACTCACTGCGGGTCTCAAAGAACAGGCCGCCCATATCCAGAAGGTTAACGCGCAGCTTGCCGCCATGCATCCCAGCGCCCGGTTGGTGACCAACGAGTGAAGATCATTCGCGGGACGGGCCAGCTGCGCAGCTAGCTGTGGCCGGGAGGTTGACCCCAGGGGTTTGAAATCCGAGTTAGTTATTGGAAGCGTTAGCTAGACCCTGCCGGGTCGAGACCGGCTCTTACGCCAGGCAAGGAGTCCCACAGCGCCGAGCGCGAGCCAGCCGAGAGAACCTTGATCGGGCGATTGCTCATCGCTCGATGTTTGTCCAGCTCTTATCCGTTCACCCGGGTCGGCATAAGCGTAATCCAGCACCTTGAAAGCATTTTCCGGTTGCCCCGAAACCCAGACTCGTGCCCACCCATATTGGAGGCCCGCGCCGTTATTGAACCTAAATCCAACATAGCCGGTGCCGCGATCCCCCCAGTGCGAGAAAAAAGGGTGTCCCGACGCCATAATGCCTCCATTAGAAGGAAAGAACGTCTGGTGGGTAAAAGGACCGTCGGATATGTTCTGGCCGCGGGGCAACTCGAAAACATAAAAACGATAACTATACCGATCTGCCTGGAACGAAGCGGCAGCAATGCCGAAAATTCTAAAGTAGGCGATATCAGTGGCGTCAAAAAAGGGGTTGCCGACCTCAGCGCGTTCAAAGGAAATGAAATCACCGGCCTGATCGAGGGGAAAGGTCTTAACACGATCCTTGTGCGGTGGGAACGACACATTCAAAATGCCGGAATAATGAATGGCAGCTTCTGCGGAGTGGCTACCGGCTAGTGCCGTCGCGGCACCCGCCACAGCGTAGGCAACCCAGCGGGTTTTGGAGATTGAGGTCGATTTGCGGCGAAGTTTGTTCGTTTTCATTGGAGCCTATCTCAAGTTGTGCGAGCGAACGCCGTCGCTTGCGGCTAACCCTGCCGGAAGAGGGTGAGGTGGCTTTGCTGGAGTCGCCTAACGGACTTGGCGCGATTGCCATCTCCGACTATGTGATTCGGCCTGCCAATAGGACCTTAGTCGTACGTCTCTCGGCGGGCATTCAATAACAAGACAAAAGGCTCGACATTCGTTAACGACAGTCGGTAAGACAGCATCTTTCCAACCTAATACCGTCTATGAAAACCAGACTCTTCCTGAACACATCACGAACACGCCAGAAACGTTGCACTATTGCTGCCGCAGCGGCTCTCACGCTCTTGCTGATTCACCCTCTATGCGCACAGACTTCAGACAGCGAGACCGCAAACCTCAAGCAACAAATCGAGCAGTTGAAGCAGGAGAACCAGCAACTGCGACAGGCGCTGACGGAAAGTCCCGCTGCCGCAACGACCACGGCTCCAGTACCGGCCCAGAATCAGGCGGCAACTTCCGTCCAAGCGACTTCGCAAGACCAAGGGCTGACTCATTGGCTGACGATTTCGAGCGGCAAGCGTCACAACAGCAATTGCCGCTGGTATCGCAATTCCAGAGGCCGTCCCTGCCGCGCCGACGAAGGCACCCCCTGCAAGATATGCGGCGGCTAGTCGCGCTCATTCTTTTTTTTCGGCGCCGGTCGTTCTTGCCGGTGAGACGTTTCGGGTGACGACCTGGAATCTACAGTGGTTCCCGTCCGGCAAAGCCAATCTTCGCGATCCGGTTCAAGAGCCGAAGAGAATCGCCGAGGCGGCAGAAGTCCTAAAATCGCTCGCGCCCGACGTTATTCTTCTCCAAGAGGTGCGAGATTGGGAAACCTGTCAGCGACTCGTTTCCGCTTTGAAACCGCTCCCATATCAGATCTTGGTCTGCTCAGCGTTCAAGAGGGAGGACAAGTCAGCTGGCAGCAAGAGGCAATAATCTCAAAAATGCCTGCTCAGGCGAGTTGGAGCGAATCATGGACGCCAAGCGGGAAAGCTGATCCTCCTCGCGGTTTCGCTTTCTCTTCAATACGGTTAGGTGGAAGCGAGATTGCCTTTTATTGCGTGCACCTGAAAAGCAACCTTGTAAGAGGCGACTCTGAACGGGTGACCCAGACAAACATCGCGAAACGGGAGCGAGCTACCGCGCAACTAATGGACCATGTCCGGGGGCTACATAGCATGTTGCCCTTAGTGAAAGGCATAGTAATCGGAGGCGATCTAAATACGAACAAAGATCAATCAATGTTCGTGAGTGAACAGACCCTGGACCTCCTGTCCTCTTCCGGGTTCAAGAATTGCTTTTCAGTTTCGGCACCCCTCGCTGAGAGGATTACCCACCCCGGCCACGGGAAGTACCCGGATGCTACTTTCGATTACATCTTTTCGCGGGGCTTGGAACGATCGGGATGCCGAATCTCTCAAACCTCGGTATCAGACCATTTTCCTGTCACCTGTGATTTGCAAATTGAGTCCTCGCCGCACGAAAACTAGATCATCTCGTCGCATTGCCGCTTTGAAGATGCCGCGAAAAAAGACCCGATTGTATCGCGATACTCGCTACAACAGGAGGCATGACTTGCATGACAGATCAACCTAAATGGCGATATCCATTAACAATTAAGCAGTTTTTCCCTGACCTTGACTACCGAAACGGACGCCGCCCGAACTAAGAAAATGCTATCCAGAACGCTTGCAGTCTTTTTCGCCGCAACTACCGCAATTTTCGGATACTTCTACCTCCACGAGCGGCTCCGTCAGCCTCAAACAGCTGCTCACTCCAACGTAGGTAAACCTTTCAAGCCTCGTACGGTTCAAATTACACCCACAAGACCTAAGCTTGCGGATGTCTCCCACATTAACGTCACTAGCACAGTCATTCGAGATGGAGTCGCACAGATAACTGTTCGCAACAATAATCCATATCCGATCAGGGGCATCTCAACAACCGTGAACTATTATTCTACGAAGAGGAAATCGAATTTACCGGAACACGCGCAACATATTTTCGTCAATGACCTGATCATGCCCGGCCAAGAACTGAAATTCCCCGCGCTCGACGCTGATGTTCCGGCGCTTCTAGCGCCCCACAGTAATGGAAAACCGGACGAATGGATTCCGATCCCCACCTTTGAGTATGCTGAGGAAGTCCAGCCGTAACCAGCAACCCGACTGCCTTTTCCTTTTGACTAAACTTGAACGTGAGAGAGCAGCCCGTCGAAGACTATTGCAATCACGGCATCGGTCAGGAGCAGGTAGGACATGACGATTTCTCGGCGGCCGTAGCGATCGATGAAGTAGCGGTCCTGCATATTGACAACTGGACTTTTGTCCGTTGCGCCGGTAGAACGACACTCTCGCGGGACAAAGGACAATTCCTTCACCAACGGTCTAGTTAAGATTATAGATTTCTACTAACCCAATTCCCGTGGCGCAAAAAACTCTGAAGAGTCTGACTTGTAGCCCTGGAGTTATAATTTCCCAGACTCAGTGTCAGTCGTTGCGCGCGGCGGCCTGCGCGGTTCGCCATGTGTTCAATCCGGCGGCGCCCAAGGCCAGCCAGCCGAGCGAAGCTTTTGGGTACGCGGCGGCTGTACTCTGTCGCTCGCCTGCGGTGACTGCGTCACCAGGATCGCCCCATGCGTAGTCGACTACGATGAAACTATTATCGGACGCCTTGCGCACCCTGACCCAGCCGTATTGGAAGCCGCCGCCTAGATCGAAGCGAAATCCGATAAAGCCATGGCCAGGTCGCTTCCACTGACTATCGCCGGTCTCATGCGACTGGACCATAACGCCGAAGGCGCCGCCCGACCCGTAGACGAAATTCCCATCTGAGACGAGATCGCCCTCCTGTAATCTCGACACGTAGCGAACAAAACCGGCCCCTCCGGGCTGCGAGCCGCGGAACGATTCGGGCAACGAGTCTCTGAAAACGCCCTCCATTTCGAAGAAGGCACTGCCTCGTCCGGCGCCGAAGCGACCGAAATCGAAGACGAGACGCTCCGCGCCTTGCAAGGGGAAAGAACCCTCAATCGTAGAATGCGTCCCGGCGGTGAAGACGGTGCGGAGCAGTCCGGAATAATGAATCTCACCCTCGGCAGTACCGGCACTACCAATCGCTGTGGCCAGCCCTGCTGAAGCATAGGCGGCCCAACGTGAAGAAGGAATGAAGCCCGAACTGCGAGTCGATTCTTTCACCCCGCAGCTTGCTCAGAAAGCGAGTGAACAGTCAAGAAAAATACTGCCATTCCGCATCGGCATATGGGGCCAGCCGAGGGTCTTAACAACGCGGTTGCGAATGTGATAGAGCGGCAAGGGCAAAGATCGAGAATTGCTTCTGAAATGCACTCACACGCGGACGGAAACGTCCCTGCAACTGCGGCTAGCCGCTCCAGGTGTTAGGACATGCCAACTGTTACCTTTGTGCTGTTGCCCTTTCTGATTCCCAGCTTCCAGGGAGGTAGGCATTGAGGCTCAAAGGCCCCGATCAAGGAACTCGCGGGGCATAGACAGCCTCAAAGGGGTCCCAAGGGTTGTCCTAACACGCTGGAGCGCCCCCGTGCAGTTTCAGAATCAATGAAGGCAGCACGAATCGCACGGCTGGAATCGAGCGGTGATGTCAGCTTTATTAAGGCGCAGGAAGGGAATTAACCGGCGGTCCACACGACGCCTCTGCTGACCACTGTTCTCCACGGTGAGTGATTCGAGCTCTCTAACAATGACGTGTATTCCGCGGCGATCCCTGGTATCTTCAGTTTACAACGGTTTCCACGTTCCTAATGCGCAGGCTTCCCGATTGCCTGCCGTAGCTCGTGCAGATCGACCGGCTTTGTGAGGTAGAAGTCGAATCCTGCATTGACCCCCCGCATCCGCTCTTCCTCGGAGTCGCGCGCGGTGAGCGCGATTGTTCTCAGTGGCCGGATGCGTTTCGCGTGACGAGCGAGCTCGAGTCCATCTCCGTCCGGCAAGCCGAGATCGGCTATAAGAACGTCGAAGGGCATTTCGTCCAGACGGGCACATGCTTCGGTGAAGTTTTTGGCCGTCACAGTTTGGCAACCGCAGCGGTTCAGGAGAAGGCCGAGGACGGCGCGAGAATCGGTATGGTCTTCGACAAGTAATACCTGCATATATGGCTATATCGAAAATATGGGACGATGTCAGATGCTTTAGTTTTCAGCAGTATATATGGCGCGAAGTCGCACCCCCTCTGACTCCACCCTTTCCTTGCCAAGCCGCTATCATAAAATTGTGCCAAGGCAGAGATTTGTCGCAACTGGAGGCGAATACCACTATTTAGCGGGCACATGCAAGGTCGCTCCTTTTTCGCCGAACTGAAGCGGCGGAATGTCATCCGCATGGCCGAGCTCTACCTGCGCTTCCAAGCGCTGTTGAAATTGCCGGCTGCTGGTAAGAAGGACGTTGCGCATGAATGAATTCCTGCAAAGCCTGAAGCAGCGCAAACTGGTGCAGTGGGCGGTGGCCTATGTTGCGGCGGCGTTCGCGCTGTTGCAAGGCATCGACATTGTGGCGCAGCAATTTGGCTGGCCGGAAGCTGTGCGCCGCGGAACGACGCTGGCATTGTTCCTTGGCTTCTTCGTCACCTTGGTGCTGGCTTGGTATCACGGCGAACGCGGCGCGCAGCGCGTGACGGGGACCGAACTTTTGATTCTTGCGTTGTTGCTGGCAATTGGCGGCGGTTTCCTCTGGCGGCTTGCCGGCGCGTCGCGCGAGCGGGTTGCTAGGTCCGATGCGCAGCCTGCTGCGACTGCGGTATCGCCGGCATCCGCTGCGATAGCGGAGAAATCGATTGCCGTCCTGCCCTTTGAAAACCGCAGCGAAGACAAAGCGAACGCCTACTTTGCCGACGGCGTCCAAGACGAAATCCTCACGCGCTTGTCCAAGATCGCCGATCTGAAGGTGATCTCGCGGACATCGACGCAGCATTACAAAAGCGCGCCGGAAAATCTGCCCGAGATTGCCAGGCAACTTGGCGTCGCCAACATCCTCGAAGGCAGCGTACAAAAGAGCGGTGACGCCGTGCGCGTAAACGTGCAGTTGATCAAAGCTGCTAATGACTCCCATCTCTGGGCTGATACTTACGATAGAAAGCTAACGGACATCTTTTCGGTCGAGAGTGAGGTGGCCAAAGCCATAGCCGAGCAGTTGCGCGCGAAGCTTACCGGTGAGGAAGAGCAAGTCATCGCCGCCAAACCGACAGCCAACACCGGAGCTTACGATGCTTACCTGCGCGGCCTGGCCTATACACTGAAAACGACAAACACACCCGGCAATGCCCTCGGCGCGCAGCAATATCTTAGAGAAGCGATCCGCCTGGACCCGAAATTCGCGGTAAGCTGGGCGCTGCTATCATACGTTGATTCGAGCGGCTACCGGACCGGAGCTCTTCAACCGACAGTTGCGCTCCGTGAAGAAGCAGGGCGGGCTGCCGAAACAGCTCTAAGTATTCAGCCCAATCTCGGCGAGGCCATCCTTGCCAAGGGATATTATCACTATGCTTTAAACGATTACGACGCGGCGCTGAATTATTTCGAGGAGGCGCGCCCATTCCTCCCGAACAGCAGCCGAATTCCTGAATCGCTCGCTTATGTGACGCGAAGGCGGGGCCAATGGGACCGGAGCGAGTCCTACTTTAACGAAGCCGAGCGGGTCGATCCGCGCAACGTTCGTCTCCTCACGCAGCACTCATTTTCCTATAGTTCTCTTCGTCGTTTCCCCGAGGCGATGCGAAAACTTGACCAGGTTCTAAATATCACGCCGGATGATGCGGATACCGCCGTGTCCAAGGCGGGTATTGCACAAGCCGAGGGCGACCTGCCGCAAGCCTCGGCTCTCCTTGCGCAGCTCCACCCGAACGCCGACGACGCCGTTACCGTGCAAACACAAGTTTATCAGGCGATCCTGGAGCGCAGGCCCGCGCAGGTCATCCCCCGGCTAAAGGAAATGCTAGACAAGACTGACCCGGCTTTGGGCTTTATCAACGGCGCAACGCGCTTCTACTTAGGCTGGGCGCAAGAGGTCGCCGGCGATCATGCCGACGCCCAGGAGACTTGGCAACAGGCGCGCAGCGAACAGGAATCTTTTCTCAAAGAACAGCCGGACAATTACAGGCTCCTGGGAATTCTCGCGTTAACCAATATGGGTCTCGGGGACAAAGCCGCCGCGTTGACTCTGGCCGAACGCGCCATCGCTGCGAATCCGATCGAGAAAGACGCGCTAGAGGGCCCCGATTCTATCGAGATCCTTGCTCGGGTCGCGGCGCAAATGGAAGAACACGACCGCGCCATCGCCGCTTTAGAGAAACTCCTCTCGCTCCCGTACGGCGGCTTCCTGGGTTCGCAAGTGCCCCTCACCCCCGCCCTGCTCCGGCTTGATCCGATGTTCGATCCGCTCCGCAATGATCCGCGTTTCCAAAAACTCGCCGGCTCGCGGAAGGAAGGATTGCCCTAACGACTAATGAACTCGCGCAGTTCTTCTACCGGAAGCTATCGCTGCGGCTCTACTGGCGACGCCGATTGCCGTTCTCGAGTCAGAAGCGGCCCCAATCGGGTTGCATCAATTGACTGACACTTACACGGTCAACACGACCGATGACAGTGATGATGCGGAGCCGGGTGACGGAGTTTGCGAGACCGCAAGTGGCAACCGTCAGTGCAGTTTGCGCGCGGCGATTGAAGAATCATTCGCTCACCCTGACGTATCCAGCACGGTGTTATTTGATATTCCCATCAGTGACCCTGGATACAATTGAACATTTTGGACGATCGGCCTTCTTTCACCTCTGCCTGATTTAAGTAGCGGCATAGCGATTGAGGGGCTTGGGTCAAAGCTCCTCACGCTCACCCGTTTGTCAGCTTCTGTCTTCCGAATCTTTCACGTCACCGGAACCGAGATAGTCACTCTTTCGGGTCTGACAATGACCAATGGGAATGCCGGTACAGAGAATGGCGGAGCTGTCCTGAAAGAGGGCATTGGTATTGTTAACCTGACGAGTTGCGTTCTCAGTTCCAACTCAGCCTACCGAGGAGGCGGAGTTAGCAATCAGGACGCGGGCACAACGAATGTGACCGATAGCACGGTTATAGACAACATTGCGAATGATCGCGGCGGGGGGATAACCAACCAGGACACAGGGGTTCTTAATGTAACCAGTAGCACCATCACAGATATCGGCTAATTGTGGCGTCATGCACAAATCTTTACGCAGAAAATGGCGCAAGCGAGTCGATTCATGTGGCAACGTTATGCCCGTCAAGAACCGGCGGGAATAACATATTTGCCAAACCCGAACGAAGGGGGCAACGGTGCCTCCTGTTCGAGTCTTGCTTCGATGGCTTCTTTCATGGGGGTTGGGCCGCCAGGCCAGCGGTTAACTGCGGCGCGTTATTAAACGTCATTGCGATTGCCATGTTGGGTATTTGAACGGCGGTTTTACTTATTCGTTTGATAGCAGTCGAGCGGAGATATATCCAACGCAATGGCCAAGCATGTAGCTAACAACTGCCGTCGAAAATAAGAAGGCCAAGAATGCGACGACAAAACGATACCATCTCGGTCGGTATGCCCTAACAACCGATGCCCACACGTATCCATCCATTGCGACCACCAGCAAAAGAGCGATAAGTGAAACAACTCCCGCACGCCTTCGGTGGATTTCATCGCTGAAAGTGATAAATGGCAGGTCCCAACCGACCTTCATGTATTTCCCCACTGCGACACATAACGCGATGAGAATGATGCCCCCAAGAATCCACAGAAATCCCTGAAGGTAACAGAATAGATAGAAAGCACGGATGAAACGCATACGGGCTTGATTCAAAATCAAATGAGCGACGAAGCATCCTGCGAAAAATGCCAGAGAAATCGACGTAACCTGCATGCACTCCTCGAAGGCTTTCTGAATAGGCGTGAGCAGCGAATCGCCGGAGAGGGCCCCAAACGGGCTCGCCAGAATCGCCACCAGAAGAAGCAAGTAGCTCTGCAATAGAAAACGCGGCGGGGACATTTTGTTCTTCCAGTCTTCTCTCACCGCCTCGTCGGTGAACCGCAACGGTCGAATAAGAAAGTAAGCCATTGTAACGAATAGGCCTATCAGAGGCTTTTCGGTTAAAAAGTCCCGAAGCAAGGCCCACCCTTTGGAATGCATTGTTCGGCTTTCGTTCATAGGAGTCGGGCGAAGGTCGCCTAACGATACTCAAGATCAGCGACCGCGCGAGGGAGAAGTAACGTTTCCCAGATAGTCCTGACGGTATCGCAGGCAGTTGCGTGAAGAAAATCCTGGAGAGGAAAAGTGATCTTATTCATCAATGGGTTGAACGAATTCGAAGCATGTGCGAACGCAAATCGGCGCAGACTTTATGACACAGAAAGTCTATTGCGAAGTCGAAGATTTCTTGTTCATTTGAGTTAACGCATCAGGAACGACTCGGAGGAGTCTGGCAACCGAGCTTTTGGAGAAGCTACGGTGCCTTGGCCTGGGAGCGCAAGCTCTGAGGACGATGTGCGGTGAGTAATCACTGAACAAGCAATCTCCACGGCAACCGCCGACCCTGATGAGGTTCGGCGGTTTTTTGGTTTCTGGTGTGCAGGCAAGAACGCACTATGAAACTATCACTTCGAATCGACCCGCAAAATCGCGATCACCACCTCTGGAATAACAACGGCACCTGGTGGATTCACTACACCGTTTACCCTAGCCCGATTCAAAAGCAGCGAGTTCGGGCCTCGCTTCGCACTTCCGATCTGACTGTTGCGCGATCAAAACGCGATCAGGTCTTATCCAGAATGGCCTGCACGCAATGACAGTGCGAGTCCGACGAGTCCAAATCCCAGCACTCAGCACCCTCGGCTACGGGTTCGGCGCGGACGTTGAAACCGGCAGGGAGGTTAGCTTCTGCGGTGACCATCGTCCAATGCGGGACCTTGGCCGAGGTGCTGCAACTGACTACCGAAATGCCACTGGTGGAGATAGAGCCATGGCAGGTGCTCTCAGGTATATGAGCATTTACAAAAAAGAATCTCGCTTTATTACGAGAGAGTGCTCGGAAATGCTCGCAGGCAAGACTCCCTGTCCCTATCTCCGACTGCACGATACGCCGCAGAGGATGCTGGCAGAGCGTCGAGCGGCCTTGAGCGGACAATCGCTCTCTGAAACCGCTTACATCGACCGCATGATCCATTTCTGGCGTGAGGTGTCGCTGGCAGCAATGCCACGCGTCGGGGAAAGGGATGGACGAGTGTTACGCGCTGCTATTTGAATCTGCCTTCGATCTCGCGGAGGCGGAGCCAGATTGGGCACTCGAATGTCTAGAGGAGAAACCAAGATCACAGTGGGCTTGGGAGGCTCTATCCCACCTTGCCCGCGCTAATATCGGTAATCCGATCAATCATACGGGGATGATTGAGGGCTTTGCATCGCTTTACGCGCCGTGGAGGGAACGGGATCAGGATTGGCAGGACGAATGCGTCGTGGTGAGTGCCGGTAGCGGTTGGTTCTGGGCAGCACTCCTTGCGGCTGCTGGAGTGCCCGAAGACCACAGACTATGGAATTTCCGTTGCGCGTTGGCCCAGTCTTCATCAACTCGGTGGGACGATCCCCGACTCCATATTCGACTGATCCGCGAAGCCCCTCAAAAGGCTGAAAGCACCGCCAAGATCGAGCTAATGGATCATCCTCTTATACGAATGGCTCGCCTTAAGTATGTCAAAGGTAGCGTCGAACAGAACCTGGTGAATCGCTTTCTCAATTATCGCTGTATTAGGGAGGAATTCCAAAGCGAAGAAGATTGCTTTACGAGCGATGTAACACTCGCTCAATGGCTTCGTGACGCTCGGAGATGGGCTACCGATCTTCTCGAAGAGGAGCCGGAAACATGCGCGACTATGTTTGATGCGGCAGGAGTGAAAGCGATTGAAGCTGTCCGCCAGCTATTCCTTTCGGAGCTTGGATCACATCCTGAACAAGTGGATGATCTTGATGCAACGGCTTCTTTGATGAAGTGGGCGAAACGCCGGAGAGGCTTTCCGTATTCGTCCTATCGAGCACAACTTTGGGAGTTTGTCGTGGATATCGTTGACGCCGCTCTCTGGCTAGGATGGCTATTTCCACAGAAGCAACGCAGAGCTACATCCCTGGGGGAGGCGGTGCTTTCATGAAGCGATTCAAGGACATCGATTACGATTTTCGCCCAAGGAGCTACTGGGAGGACGCCGACGAATTGGCAGCTCTCCTAAGAAATGTAAAAGGAACGAACCGGCGGCAAATGATCCGCGACTATTGGAAAGCGGGAGAAATAGATGAACTTTCCGAAGAAATGCTCGCGGGTATGGCTGTGGAAGGGAAGTGTAAAGTCGCGGTCGATAGAATGAGCGCGAAACCCACGAATACGAACTCCAATTCGCTTTGGGGCTCAGAGAGGCAAAAAGAGTTCTCTCTTGTCAAACCCAATGAGTTTTTTTCTTGCTTCTCCAAATTTGAATTTCTAATCTCGAAAAGATAATCCGCTTTCCGGCCTATCACTTCAACTACTGCCAAATTAAGCCTCGTTAAAGAACCTCTTTGGTTTTGTCTCAAAACACAGACTAAGCGAGAGCACCTTGCCGCCGAATCCCTACGAAAGCAGCTCGGGGTAAATTGCTTTGCGCCCCGTCTCCGTTTTCGTCGCCCGACAAAACGGGGGAGCATCTGGTTTGTGGAAGCGATGTTTCCCGGATACATCTTCGCCGAGTTCGTTTACGCCGAGCAGCACCGGCAGGTCCGGCAATCGAGCGGCGTCCGCCGAATCGTCCAATTTGGGGACCAAGTCGCGGTACTCGATTCCCAAACGATAGCGGCGCTTCGGGAGAGGACCGGAGACCGGGAGTTAGTTACAATTGATCAGACGATCGATGTGGGCCAGGTAATCCAAATCACGGAGGGCCCTTTCCAGGGTATCGACGCAATTGTCACCAGGGTGATCCCGGCAAAGCACCGGGTTCGGGTTCTGTTCGAACTCCTCAACCGCTCTCTCGAGCTGGAGGCGCCTTTGCTCAAGGTTGTGTCAAAGGAGCGACCACTAGTTTAACATCGCTGTAACACAATTGTACGGCCTGGCGACTCTGCCTGAGCGGGCTTCTCTCTGTCGAGGTCTTAAGGTCCAAATCCTGCTGTTCATACAGGAGAGATGTTGGTCTGCATTCTGGAACTGGTTCTTGCTTCTCTTTTCTTGCTCGTTCGGGCGGCTCGCACCGCACCGGAGGGGTATGAAGGGGAAAACGGTCTGACACTCCTTCCAAACCGTAACCGGACCGACCGTGGATCCGCTTGGGGGCGAGTTTCTTTAGGCCCCGTCTGAATCAGCTTGGCTTTCGCCGCAGGACGACCTTAGTAGGTCCTAACGCCTACTTAAGTTGCCAGCTATTGGCGACAGCTGAGCCACAATTTCCCGGCAAACTCTCGGAGTATTCAGCTCACGAGTTTCCAGGTTGGGCACGTCGATTAAAAGGTGCTTCGCACGGGGAGAAAGCCCGTCCAGGACTCTTTTTTTGAAAAAGAACCAGTCTCAATTACTGGGTCACAAGTGGCTAGCAGGCTTCCTCTAATAACTTCTACCGAGTGATCGGACTAGACTTACAAACGGCTCGAAAGACTGTCTCGCAATAGTTTTTCGAGTGGACGTTTCTTGCTTGCACTGCCTGGGGTTTACTGACACAAGTCGCGTTTGGGCCTCTAGGGTACGCCGTTTGGCACGATCCTATCGAGGAACGAGAAACTGAATGATGCGCGATAATCCTGGCCTCCCTGATACCGATCGCGGCGAAATCCAACCCAGGTCACTGAGCCCTTTCGTTCGGTGTTTGGTTGCCTTATTGCTCGCCGCCGCCTGCCAATCAGTCGCGGGGGGCACCGATCCTAACGTGGAGGTGGCAGCTAAGGAGAATCCAACTTTCGTCCCGACGATCGTGAGCAACTGGATACGCCCCTTCCCCCAGCTGCAGATCTATACCCAATTCCACAGCGGTTATGACGATAACTTTCGCACCACCCAAAGCGCCGAAGGGGCCTGGTTCACCGATGAGCAGGTCACCCTTTCCTATCACTTACCAAGCCGGGACACCCAGCTCAGTATCGTGGCTGGTGGCGGAGCGACCAATTACTTGGAGGAACGGAACGACGCGCACGGGTTCCTGGATCTGTCCTTTGCCCGGGCGATCACGCACCGGCTGACGCTGAATGCCAGCGTCGACGCTCGCTATCAGTCGGAGCCAGACCTCAGTACCAACGTTGGCCCGAATCGATTCAATGGAAGCTTTTTCAGCATGAACGACAGGATCTGGGCCGATTACAAGCTTACACGCCGGCTTTCGGCGGTCAGTAGCTATAACCTCGAACTGGTTCGCTACGAGGACCAAACTACCGCTGCGTTCACCGACCGAGAGGAGCACACTCTTGGCGAGCAGCTCCGCTTCGACCTGACCGGGACCACGGTCCTGACGGGTGAGTATCGGCTGCTCTTCGTAGACTATGTGACTGTGCCCCGCGACTCCACGACGGATTTTCTGCTGGCAGGGATCGAACACCGTTTCAATCCGCGCTTGCGCGCACAGTTCCGAGCCGGCGTCTCACTCCGCTCCTACGACGCTGGGGGAAGCCAAACCAATCCAGATTTCGAGGGTTCGCTCGACTACGCAATCACTCGGCGCACCTCACTCAGCTGGACCGGGAGCTATGCGGTGGAAGAACCGGCCGAAGCAGGATGTCACCACCCGGACAACCTTTCGCAGTGGACTGCAGCTCAGCCATTATTTCACCGGACGCCTCAGCTCATCTCTCGGGTTCAACTACAGCCACAACGAGAATCAACAGGGAACTACGCCCGCGCTTAGCGGACCTAGCTTCGCTGAAGATATCTTCGATCTCTCGCTCGGGGTCCACTACCAGTTTAGCAGCCTACTCAACTTCGACGCGACATTTGACCATTCTGAACTGAGTTCGGGACAGCCACTTCGCAGTTATTCGCGCAACCGCTACTCGATCGGATTCAGCTTCGCTTTCTGAGAGGTCCAGCTTGCAGCGAAGTTTGAGGAAATTTTGCTAGACCGCCGTAGGGACAAGAAAGAACGCGATACTGGAAATCTCTCCCAATGTGGGAACCTTCGTGTCTCTCACGCAAAACCAGACTTATTGTTTGGTCTTGTCGCCAGTAAGCGACTGGCTCAAGAGCGGCCCGCGTTAAATGTTCATCTCGCTTCCAGGACCAGTGGCGGCCCATAAGCCGGCGGAGGTTTGGAATCGCCCTTTTGTTTTCCGAAACCGTAAGTCTTCCCGACGAATATCTGGCATTCGTAGCGTATTCCTTAATGGCCGGTCTTTGCCGCTACCGTTTTTTTAGCTCCACTAGGGCCCGCTGCGCTTCCGCGACGAGCGGCGGAGGGAGATTCCCATCCGCCAGGGCCTCCGTCAGCGCTTTGATCGCGTCGGAAGATCGTTTCTCCTCCTTGCAGGCCATGCCGAGATAATATTGACCGGTCGCGTCGAGGGCTTTCTTCTCCGCGGCTTCCTGCAGGAATTGAATCGCGCGCGGATAGTCCTTCTTCGTGTAACTCAGTTGCCCGAGTAAGCGGGTCAGGACCGGATCGTCGGGCAGCGACTTTCTCGCTTTTGTCGCGAGGTCGAATGCCTCGGCGTTGTGGGTCGGGTCGTCCGCGTAAAAAACGGCCAGCTGTTTCTGGGCGGGCGCGAAATCGGGGAAGCGCTGCAAGACCTGCTGATAACGATCGATCGCGGCGGTCTTACTCCCACTCTGCAGGTCGAGAGCGGCGGCAGCCATTAACGCCGGAACATACTTTGGATCGGCTTTGAGCTGGGCATCGATCCCGGGTTTCGCGCTCCCCAGACCGGCCGAATTTGTCTCCAACGCAGTCAGGGTCAGGAACTCGTTCCCATCCGAGGCGGTCGCGGCGTCGGGCGAAGCATTCACAGAGCGTTGCATGGCGTCGCGCGCCTCGGCCACCTTGCCAAGGCTGTAGGCGGCCCAGGCCAGATCGTGCAGCCCCCTCGGATCGGAGTCAGCTTGCCGGGCCTGTTCCCGCAGGAGATCGTAAGCCCAGGAAAACTCGCCGGTGTCGAAGGCGACCCGTCCCAGAACCGCGGTGGTTTTGGGATCGCCCGGGGCGAGGGATCGCGCCATTTTCGCGTAAGTCAGCGCCTTCTCCTTGTTCGACGCTGGACCGCTGTAGATCTGCGCTAGCTTCAAAGCCGCGGATGGCAGCTTGGGATTGATCTTGAGGGCGGCTTCATAAGCTTCCGCGGCATGGGCCCAGTCATTCTGCTTTTCGTAAGCCTCGGCAAGACGCAGCCGGGCGACGGGATCGTTCGGCTGTTGCTTCAGCATCTCCTCCAGTTGGGCGACAGTGAGCGCGGCAGAAGAGCCGGCCGCGTCCCCGAGCAAAGCGAGCCTGCTTTGCGCTTTGCTCTTGCTCGGGAAATCCCCGGGAGCAGCGAGCGCTTTTTGGAAAGCGGCGCGGGCCGCATCCGCCTGGCCCATCATGTAGTTCGCCATCCCGAGATGAAACTCGATCTCGGGGTTGTCCCCGACCTTGGTCGCGCTTTCCTGGGACAAGGTTAGAGCCTGCTGGTAATCGCCCCGTTTGTAGGCCGCCCAGCCAAGCGTGTCGGCGACCGCCGGGTTGGCGGAGTCGAGGGTGCGCGCTTTCTGCGCCAGCTCGAAGGCTTTATCCGGTTGGTTAAACTGCTCGGCATAGAGATAGGACAGGTTGTTCAGGGCTGGGACAAACTTTGGATTAAGCACGAGCAGCTTTTCGTAAGCATCACGCGCCTTGGGGTAGTCTTTTTCTTTCTCGCGAATGATCGCGAGAGTCATAAGGGCGGCTTGGTTCTGCGGCGCCTTGGCCAGGACCGTCTCGAGTTCATGGGCCGCGTCCGGGAGGCGGTTGGTCGTCAGGTAAGTTGCGACCAGCATGTCATAAGCCGTCCCGGAGTTTGGATCCAGCTCGAGCGCCTTTTTCAAGACTTTCTCCGCCTCCTTCCATTGCGCCTGGGCCATCAGGAGTTTTCCTTGCAGAAGCCAGGGAGCGGCGCGATCGGGATGCTTCTGCAATTGTCCTTTGACCAGCTCGGTTGCCGCGGCGAAATCCTTTGCTTTGAGATCGAGATTCACGAGCTGCTCGATTGCGAGCAGGTTATCCGGTGCTAACTCGAGTGCCTTGGCAAAGGAGGTGCGCGCCTCATCCGTCTTGCCCCGTTGCACATCAATCGTTCCCAGAACGAGATAGGGTTCCAGAGCGTCGGGAGTGACTTTGATCTGCTCGCGAAAGATGCTGGCCGCATCCTCTGTCCGCCCGACGGCACGGTAGGCATCGGCGAGGAGGAGTTGTGCGGGTCGAAGACGGGGTTGCTTAATGAGCAGCTCTTGCAGTGCGCTGACGGCCGGCGCGGCCTTGCCAGTGCGCAGGTTGAGTTCGGCACGGGCCAGAATCGCCTCGGTATAGTCGGGATTCTTGGCCAGGGCCTGGTCGAGCTCACTGCCAGCCTGGGCGGTTTTGTTTTGCTGCATGTAAGCCTGGGCCATGCGATACCGGGCCGGGGGCAATTCCGGATAAGTCTTCTCGAGTTTCTCCAGCTCCGTGACGGCCTTTTCCGGCTCATGTTTTGCCAGAAAGACGTCACTCTGGAGGAAGCGCGCGTCGATGTTTTCTGGATCCCGGGAGAAGACATTCTCGAGATTACCCGACACTTCATCATATTTCCCTTTGGCGAAAGCGAGCCGCCCCAGCATAATCCAGGCGGGCAGGAAATCGGGCGCTTTCGCGGTCAGGCCCTTGAGATAAGCCGTGGCCGCATCCGGTCCCTCGATCTGGCTCAGGAACTGCGCGTAAGTCATCTGCACATTGGAGCGGGCCGGAGCCAGTGTTGCCGCGGTTTTCAGCTCTACGACCGCACCCTTTGGATTTTTCTGGAGCAGGTTGACAATCCCCTGAGCCTGGTGGGCTTCGGGAGATTTCGGATCGAGCGCGAGTGCTTTTTTGATCGCCTCCTCGGCACCGGCCAGATCCTTTTTGCGCAGGGCAATGTTGGCTGCTGCAAGGTGCCACAAAGCAGTTTCTTTCCCGGGAAATTTCTGAATCGCCTCTTCCGTTGCACTAATTTCCTCCGGGCTGTGGGCAATCTCGGTCAGGAAAACCAGTGCTTTTTCGTTAGTCGGCGATTGCTCCAGGGCTTTGAGCGCTTCCTTTCTCGCATCGGCCCGTGCTCCGATTGCCTGGTAGACCTGGGCGAGGCGCAAACGATTATCCGAATCCTTGGGCGCAAGCTCCTCCGCCTTCTTGAGAAAGGCGACGGCTCGGAAAGGCGCGCCCTCTTCCAGCCATATCTGACCGAGCCGGGCGAAAGGGGTTGCGCTGCGCTGATCGAGTTGCAGGACCTTTATGTAACTGATCTTCGCGTTGTCGTAGGCGCCGCCTTTGAAATCGTTTTCTGCGCTGGCGAGAGCGGAGGCTTTTCTGGCCTCCCTGGTGCAACCAGTAACCGAAATCGCAACGAGAGCGGCCGTAAGAATCAGGTTTCGTGCTGAGTAGTTAAACATAAAACGATAGAGTGTGGCCTTTGCGCTTGCGCCTGAAACACAACCAAACAAGATAAACCTCCGCGTCGTCAATCCGACGTGGAATGTGCGGCGCCCGGTTCTTCCCCGGGCGAAGAATCACCATGATCCTGACCAGCGCGGCGGATGCCCAACTTATCCATTAACTCGTAGAAGGTCGGACGACTAATCCCAAGTTCGTCTGCGGCGGCCGTGATCTTGCCACGATGGCGTCGCAGCGATCCTTCGACTAGTTGTCGTTCCACTGCTTCGCGCGCGTCCCGCAGAGTCGCGTGGCCATGCCCGGCCTCTTCCAATTCCAGATCCTCGACGGAAATTCTTTTCCCTTCCGCCATGATGACGGCCCGTTTTACCCGGTTCTGAAGTTCCCGAACATTTCCAGGCCAGTCGTGTCGGCAGAGCGCCCGCATCGCATTCGAGGTGAATGCCATTTTCTTCTTCCCATTCTGCGCCGCGTAACGGCGCAAGAAATCCTGTGCGAGCAAGCTGACGTCGCCCTCCCGCTCGCGTAATGGGGGCATCCGCAGGACCACTACTGCCAGCCGAAAATAGAGGTCCTCGCGAAATTTCCCCTCCTTGATGACTTGCTTCAGATCGACGTTAGTGGCGGCGATAATACGGGTATCGATCTGGATCTCTTGCCTTCCCCCTACGCGTTGGAATCGCTGTTCCTGGAGGAAGCGCAGGAGTTTGACCTGCAACGAAGCGGGCAAATCGCCGATCTCATCCAGGAAAAGCGTTCCATTAGCTGCCGCCTCGATCAGTCCGTTGCGCTGAATATGCGCGCCGGTGAAGGCACCTTTCTCGTGTCCGAACAGTTCACTTTCCAGCAGCGTTTCCGGAATACCGCTGCAGTTAAGGGGAACGAATGGACCGTCCCTGCGCGCGCTGCGCTGATGAATTGCTAACGCCGCCAGTTCTTTGCCCGTACCGCTCTCGCCGAGTAGTAAGACGGGTGCGGTCGTGGCGGCCACCTTGCGGATGGAAGAGAAGACCGCTTCCATCTGCGCGCTCGTCCCGAGCATCTTTTCGAAGCCCTCGCTGGGGAGGTCATCCTGCAACTGGCGATACTCCCGTTCCAGCTGCACGACGTTAATGCAGCGGCGCAGGAGAAGCTTGAGAAGGTCAGGTTCAATCGGTTTGGGAAGAAAATCGTAGGCCCCGGCTCCGATGGCTTTGATCGCATTTTCGCGCTCGTTTTGGCCTGACAGGATCACGACCTTGGCCGCCGGGTCGAGTGACCAGAATCTCATCGAGGGTGGCCAGTCCTTCGCTGGAGTCGTTAGGGCGCAGGAGGCAGGCCGAGGTCGAGGAGGACTGTCGCCGGCTGTTGGGCGCGAAAGAGACGCGTCGCCTCGGCCCGGTCACCCGCAACGAGAAGATCATATTCGCCGGTCAGCGTCCATTTCAGTTGGGTTCGAATTTCTTCGTCGTCTTCGACGATGAGGATTCTGGGTTTCATAAGAACGGGGAAATCAGAGAGTTGAACCCGGAAGATTGTACCGATTCCCGGCTCGCTTGTCACGGAGATCTTTCCGCGATTTTGTGCTGCGATTGTCTTCGGCGTGGGGTGCCAATCTCAAAACCACTATCGGGCTCGTTTCCCTCCTGGCGCAGCCAGGCGAACCGTGAGATCGGTTCGTTAGGGCGCGATCAACCGCGGGCGCAAAGCCTTCGCAAGCTGTGGCCTGACCTGCGAACGATTTCCAGAGAAGCCAAACCAATGGCAAGTAAAGCGAGGGTGTAGCCGACGTCTGGAACCGGGTTTGCCGGGGCGGTCAGGTGGGAACCCGAGACGAATTGGAAATCGTGCGAATCGCCGCCGAAGACACGCCCGAGGACGGTCGCGTTGGTCACCCGGATGGCGCCGTTCGGATCCAGAAAAATACCCCGGGCCGTTCCATCTTTGCCGCCATTATTGTTGATATCCAGTCCCTTGCCGCCGGTCATTGTCGTGTAATTGCCACCGCCGAGATTAAAGATCACATTGTCGGAGGTAATTCCGCCGGTAAAGGTGATTCCTCCGTGAATCTGAATGTTACCCAACCCGTCGAGGTTAATGGCGACTAGGTCACCCGCGCTTCCGTTGATGGTAAGAGAGTGGCTGTTGTCGTTCTTGAAGCCGCTCGCATCAAAAACGTGAACGCTTTGCCCATTGACCGTGAAAATACTCGCCGCGCTGGCATTGATGATCGTGCTGGCTGTCTTCCCGATCGTGACCGAGGTCCCGGCCGTGTTGAAAAGCGTTTGCGAGAGTGAGTTGACGAACGTCATTGAACTTGCCACATCCGCCACGCTGTAGTGCACCCCGTCCGTAATGGTGTTCGAATTGTTGTTGTTGGAAAATTGGTGCGTGTTTGCAGCCACGAAGTTGATGCCGCCATTGATAGTCGCGGGGCCGCTGTCGGTTGCCTTGCCGGTGTACGCGACCCCGACGTTGCCGCTGATGGTCACGTTCGTGATTTGAAGAGTGTGACCCCCGAATCCTTCAAAAAGCAGGGCGTAGTCTTCGCCTCCTCCAAGCTTGAAAGCAGCGTGCGACAGGCTGCTGCAGCCGAGCAACAGCGCAAAAACGACCAGTGGAATTGGCAATCGGAATTTCATCGGCTGGGGCAGTAAGCGAATTCCGTGCCAGAATTTCTTTTCACATCTGAGTTCAAGGCGTAAATAGTGATCAATGAATATATTGTACTTGCTAGCTGACCCATTGATAATCGCCCGCCAAAAAAATCAATAGTGTAAAGCACACCGACAAACAGGTTTTTCAAAGGCCGGGGGTGTTATTTGATCGGCCTGCGAGTCATTGCGACTCGTTCCCATTAGCAAAACCTAATTTTTCAGACAAGCCGACCGTCAGGGGGAGCAGAACTTGAAAAGTCGTGCCCACTCCCGGCCGACTGCTCACGGAGATCTTTCCTCGATGCGCTTCCACGATCATGCGGGATTGGAACATGCCGATGCCCATCCCTTTCTTCTTTGTCGTCAGGAAAGGACGAAACAAGGACTCCTTCACAAACTGCGGAGTCATCCCGCAACCATTGTCGCATACCTGGAAGGTCGCCCAGCGATCGAGTCGCCCGGTTTCGATCGTGACGCGGCTGGTACCAGCGGCTTCGGCGGCATTCAGGAGTAGATTGGTGATGACGCTCTGGATTCGCTCCCGATCTGCCATGATCGGAGGTATCGGCTCGAGTTTCGGGATCCATTCCAAGGCGGCATTTCCATTCACCCGCTGCAAAGACTCGGTGATAAGGGCATTCAAATCGCACTCGGTTGGCTTTAGCTCCAGCTCCGCGCGCAGCGAACCAGCCCGGCCGATCAGTTGGTCGATCCTTCCGATGGTTTGGCGGATGCCGCGCATCGCGTCCTCCCGGAAAGCCGGATCGGCAAAGTGGACCGGCAGATTGGCCAGCATCAGGTTCAGGGTCGAAGCGGCGTTCTTCAGATCGTGCACGAAGAACGCCGTCACGCTTTGGAGCGCTTCCAGTTCCTTGCGCGCGATCAGTTGCGAAGAGACCTGCAAGTTGACGAGACGTGCCGCGGTTTGCTCCGCCACACAGGCCAGAAGATCGAATTCCTCGGCGGAATAAGGCACGCCATGCACGCGATCGGCTAGGATCGTCACCCCTAGACAACGCCCGCGCGCACGCAGAGGAACACAAATTTGGTGTCCCCCGGTTCTAAACCGCTGCTGCCCGAGCGTTCGTAACCCTCCCAAGGGTTGATCCGCAACCTTATCGAGATCACAGGGCGCCGTCAGGTTCTGGAGTAACGATCCGTCCACTTTCTCGACCTTGGACTCCGGATCTTTCACGTCCGAGGTCGACGCGGCCAGCGTCAACTGGTTGCTTTCCTCGTCTAGGAGCCAGGTGGAAACCGAAAGCGCATGAAAGGTTTCCGAGAGCAAGCGGACCGTGGCGGTCGAAAGCGCAACGGGATCCTGTGCGTCAGCAGTCGCTTCGGTGAAGCGCGACCAGAGATCGCGAAAATCATACTGCGGACGACGCAGGTTGCGACTCACGAATAAGTCGACCCGGCGTCGCGCTTTTTCCGAGAGGAGGATGAGGGCGAGACATACGCCCCCGAGGAGAATGACGAAAGCGACAAAGCGGAAGCTTTCCGCGCCGCCGAGGTAGGCGGCGATCTGCGCCAGCAGACCGACAACGATGAGATAACCGCCCACGAGAAGAACGGTGAGCGACGTCTGAAGAATCAGGCGCGAAGGATAAAGGTCGATTTCGCCAAAGCCGCTCCGAAAGTAACCGCCCAGGATAAGCGCTGCAGCCCAGGACCAGACCGCCGCTCTCGATGCCCAGCAGTCCAAGATCGTGTCCGGAGAAGAGCAACATCTGACTGCGGGTATAAATTCGGACGGCGAAAATGACCGCGACTCCGAGGACGAGGAATTTGATCCGCCAGCGCATCGTGCCGACCGCGGAGCGGAAAGTCTGTTCGAGATTCATCAGAATCACGACCGTTCCAAGAAGAAGAAGAGCGTTCAGGATCCGACCTGCCGTCGTGAAGCGAAGCCAGGTGATGGATGAATCCTGAAGCAGCTCAAAAAGGTGGGAGCGACAAACCAGGGCAAAAATAAACGGCACAATGGTCGCGCTCAAAAGAAGCCATTTCCATTTCCGCACGAATGCCCGGCCATCACCTCGTGAATAGGAAGCGCTGAAACAAAGCCAGACGCCGGGCAGGACTGACTTCACAACCAGCGACCAGCTTTGCCAGTAGGCTATGACACCAGGTTGAACGGCATTGAAACTCAAAGCTTCGCAGATACTTTCCGCGCCCAGCAATGCCATGCCACCGGCGAAGAATTTTGCCGAGGTGCCACCCGGCCTCACAATTATGACTGCGATGGCCAGGCCGACGGCAATCAACGCGCCGGTTGCAGCAACGACTGTGTCGAGATTCATCTCAATGGCGGGAAGCCAGGAGCCCGGAGGAAAACGGAAATGGAAAAGACGCCAACGTGGAACGGGGCCAACGGCAGAAATGATCGAGCGGAAGCCGGAAATTGCACTGTTGGAAAGGGAGGAGTTTGCATAGCCGACTGAATTGTCGTTATAGGAAAACTCTTCAGACCTATAACCGGCTTTCACCGACGACAATCACGTCGCCGGACTGGACGTACATCGGCCTGACTGATTGTCCGTGTAAGATTGGACGAAGATCCAGGACCTCGGTTTGTTGCTGTCCGTTGATAAGCCGGGTCAGGTTTACTTTGGCAAGGGTGCCAAACTGGTCCGGACCGCCGGCTTCCATCACCGCTTGAAACACCGTCGTGGGTCGGTCGAAGAAATACTTCGCCGGCTTTTGCACCGCACCAGCGATGACGAGCCGGAAAGACTTGGCTGTCGAGCGTCACCACGACTTCCGAGTTTTGAAGTTCCGGACCGTAGACGCGCCTCCAGTTTGTGCTGCAGACTCGAGATCGTCTCTCCCGCGGCTTTGACTTCGCCGATGATCGGCAGGTTGATGCTCCCATCCGTCTGGATCTTTTGCGACTGGTTATAATCCGGCTCGTCCGGGTAAGTCACCTTGACCACATCTCCCGGCGACAAGACCACCGGCCTTTGGCCGACGGCATTGTCGGGGAGTTTCGTCGAGATCGTGCTTTCGCACCCGGCGAAAGCGAGCAGGCCGAGAAAAAGAGCGCTGACCGGGCAGCATCGCGAAAAAATCTTGCCGGCTGAAGGTGTGACAGCGCTGGAGAAAAAACGGCGGGAACCTGACGAGGAGGAAGACATAAACCGGTGTGGCGGAATGGAGTCTGAGTGGAATGCAAGAACTGTCCAGAGAAATCTGATCGACTGGTCGAAAGGAGGTGGGAGCGTTTTGGCAGGTTTATCGTCAGAAGCCAAAAAACGTCGAAGCCTTTTACACTTTCGAACACTTTCGTTCGGAGAGCACGAAACAGCGATAGATTAGTAAATAACACAAAGCAAGTAACTTAAAGTATGTGGACAAAAGTTTTGTCTGCGGTTGGCATTCGCTCTGCTAACTCCCGGAAGTCACAGAAAAACCAATTTATGAATACTAAGACACCAAACTGTTCCTTGCCGCGTTCATGGCGTTCGGCCTTCTGGCCTTCCCCTCGCAGCGAGCGTCCGCTAATTTGCTGACAATCAATTATGGCAATCGCCAGATCGGGTTCGGGAGGAGAGTTCAATATCTACTCAACCGATTCCGTTCTGAATCCCGTTACCTTGGGTTACTCGTCAACCTCCGCAACGATGGCGAATGTTGGACCAGGATTGGGCTTTGAGACCTTCTGCATAGAAGATAATGAAGTTTTTACGCCTGGATCGAGCTACTACTACCAGATTAGCCAAAAGGCTGACGCGGGTGGAATTGGTGGCCCGCATCCCGACCCAATTTCCGTGGGAACAGCGTGGCTTTACGAGAATTTCGCGCACGGGACCCTGGCCGGATACAATTATACGCTCGGCGCCGGGGCAATGCCAGTGCCGCGGCACTGCAGGCCACGATTTGGTGGCTCGAGGACGAGGCAGCTGACCCAGGCGCCGGTGATATTTTCCGAAACCTGGTTCTCAGTCAATTCGGCAGTCAGACAAATGCACAAGTAGACAACAACGGCCTTTACGGGGTAGCGGCCCTCAACCTTTGGACGAATCCCGACAATACCGGCAATGCGCAGGATCAACTGGTTCTCATTCCGGGTGGAACAAAGCAAGTTCCGGATGGTGGAACAACCGCTATGTTGCTGGGTGTCGGCCTGCTCGGTATTTTCCTGGGTTACCGACGTGTCACTCGGAAGCGTCCGCTGAGCGCATAAATCGGCCTCCGCAAGAGGCTCCAGAATTTCTAACGCCCTCGGCGAAAGTCGAGGGCGTCTCTGCGTACGGCTGAAACGACGAACGTGGAAATAAAGCTGAAAACTAACAGTGAACCACTGATCGCGAAATTGAAGCTAACGGCAGGATACGGCTCCGAAGAGTCTCTATCTTTTCTCTGCCTTCGCCTTTTCGATGTTTCCCATCCTTTCGAAATCTGACTGTGGCGGCGCATCCGTTGTCGCACCGTTAGCTTTGCTCATTCGTCCGCACTCCTTTCTCCTCCATCCTTCTCAGCCACCAGATGAGGATAAAAAGCGGGACGAGCGAAATTGCGAAGAAGAGCGGCCCGCCGCGGTGATGGATTGCGCTGTGGATCATCTGCGGTCCGAGATGGACGCACAACAGCCCGATCACCAGAATTCGGAAACCGTTTCGCAAAATCCCGAGCGGAATGACAAACGCGACCAGGACCGCGCGGCGCCAGGGGGCGCGCAGAAAGAGATTGGATGCGATCAGGCTGGTGATGAAAAGAATCCAGCTCGAACGGATGCCACTGCATTCCTGAGCGACCCGAATGGTGATGTCGGGCAATTGAAAGATGGTCCCCTGACGCAGAAATGGCGTGCCGGAGAGACTGAAGAAAAGACTGGCCGCCTCGGCGGAAGCGAGTTTGGAGGCTGTTTCAAGTCCATCGGCCATTGCATCCGGCATTGGAATCAGAAAGAAGAGAAACGCGACCGGGAACGCGCGCTGCGCCATCCATTTGCGACCGAGGAACAAAAAACCACCGGCGATCAGCAGGCAGAGAAACGACAGAGTCATGAGCCCGAGATAATCATTCTCGCTCAGGGGTTGTAGAGAAGTGCTGGACAGGCGGGCGAGAGCAAGAGCAGCGAAGCCGGCGAGCGCCGCGAAGAAACCCAATGGAATCGAAGGAGAATGATGCTTCGGAAGTTGGTCCCGCCGAATGAAGATGAGATATCCGGTAACGAACGGGATCAGAAGGACGTAGGAATGCAGCTCGCTGCTGGCAACGTGAATTACCAGAGAAACAAGAGTGGAGAAGAAAAATGCAATCAGGAGGGAGAGATAGGCAATTCCGGCGATTCTCCATGACCGGCCTCTGCTGCGGTCCGCTGCCGACAAGTGATCCAGAGCCAGTTCTGACTGGCTCGCATCGGTTTCTCGTAGGGGCAAAATGGGTTTCATATTTTCCGAGCCGGAAAGTTGAAGACTCGGATCCGGTGGCTGGCTAAAGGATCGGTCAGGCTTTCCAGACTTGTTGCGGACGGGTCTTGAAAGAAGCCATTGCGTTGCGGGTATCGACGATCAGCGACGCCCAATCGGCCAGCTGCTGATAATCGATGCAGGCGTGGTTGGTTGCGATCAGGATCAGATCGAAGCTCCTGATGTTCCCCTCGCTCCATGCAATTGAGTTTTTTCCTGCCCAGTGCGCGTGCTCGCGGGTCTGGCCGATCACTGGCACGTAGGGATCATGATATTCGACGGCAGCGCCGCCTTCGCTCAGGAGATCCATCAGAACGTAGCTGGGTGACTCGCGCTCATCATCGACATTCGGTTTGTAGGCCAGGCCCAGGATCAGGATGCGAGAACCGTTGAGAGGTTTTCGCTGAGAGTTGAGAGCCTCAGCAACCCGATGGACGACGTGCTCGGGCATCGAAGTGTTGATCTCGCCGGCCAGCTCGATGAAACGGGTGTGGCGGCCGTACTCACGCGCCTTCCAAGTGAGATAGAAAGGATCGATCGGGATGCAATGTCCGCCCAGACCCGGCCCCGGATAAAACGGCATGAAACCGAAGGGCTTTGTCTTGGCAGCTTCGATCACTTCCCAGATATCGATTCCCATCGCCTCGTAAACGACCTTCAATTCGTTAACGAGCGCGATGTTGACGCTCCGGAAAATATTCTCAAGCAGCTTGGTCGCTTCCGCCACCCGGCAGGAAGAGACTGGGACGACGGTATCGATCGCCCGGCTATAAAGAGCGATCGCGCGCTCAAGACAGGCCGGCGTATAACCGCCGACCACTTTGGGGACGGTCTTAACCTTACTCTTGTCGTTGCCGGGATCTTCGCGCTCGGGCGAGAAAGCGAGATGGAAATCGACGCCAGCGCGCATGCGGCGCGCTGGCGAGTTGAGAGATGAATCCGAATTTTCGCTGTCAGCTTTTCCTGCGAGCGGTGCTCCTTCCTCGAGCACAGCTCGCAGGTCTTCGTCGGTAGTGCCTGGATAGGTGGTGGACTCGAGAACCACTAGCATGCCCGGTTGAAGATGCGGAGCTATCGAGCGGCCGGTGTCCAGGACATAGGAGATATCGGGCTCGCGGTTCTTGTTTAGCGGGGTGGGGACGCAGATGATTACCGCCTCCACCTCTTTGATGCGAGAGAAATCGGTTGTCGCAGAAAACTTGTTCGCGTCTCGCAGTTCGGCAATCGCGGACGATTCGATATGCTTGATGTAGCTCTGGCCTGCATTCAAGAATTCCACCTTCCGAGGATCAATATCGATCCCGAGGACGTCCGCACACGAACGGGCGAACTGAAGCGAAAGTGGCAGCCCAACGTAACCCAACCCGATAACGGCGATCTTCATGGTCTTTGGTCAGCGTTTAGCATGTGGTGTGCCCGAGCCGTATCCGGCTGCGGCGGAACCGATGGATGAAAGAAAAGGCGAGCGTAAAGATACGCAATTCCTTCACCGATAACATCTCGCACTCCCGCACTGGAACGCCACCATGCCCCCGCGTCATATGTCGGGTCCGCAAATGCAATGACTCCGACCGTCGTCTTGTCGCCAAAAGCCTCTTGAAAAAGCAAGCGAGTTCTCCTCGCGTGGCAGCTCTGCGTCGCGATATTGAAAGACTTATCTTTCATCCCGTGATCGATAAACCACTGTTTGACTGCCAACGCTGCATGGTAAGTTCTATCGTTTAGGTCCGCCTGGCATGGGATTGCTTGCACCGCCGTTGGTGGAAGCCCCGCTTTAAAGAGATCTCCGCAGCCGCCCATTCTGCGAGGGTCGACCGGGATCCCGGGTGCGCACGACTTCTTACGGGACCCCCGGTCGTCAAGACCTTCCGGTAGCTCCCCTTCGAAAACTCCTCCGCGGCGCTATCCATGCTCTCGGGCGAGATCCATCCTTCCACGACCAGATACTCCGATGTTACGCGATGCGTCACCGCCAGAAAAGGGAGCACCGTTTTGAATCCAAATATTGCAATTCCGACAAGGACCGCGACGACGATGCATTTGCCCTTCCAGGAAAGGGTCCAGCGCATCTTTTGCACAAAGATGCCACCCAAGCGTTCTTGCTGCTTCACAGTCCTTTTGTCCGCTACGCATTGGGAACGGATATCAATCATCTTGCGTTCACGAAGCCGTTGCGACGGTGAGCGGCTTCTTTAGCGACGGCGTGCGCTCTGCGTTGTTCCCTCTTCCACACTTACTCGCCTTTTGCACCGTAAAAGCCGAGGAAGAGGGGCTTCAGCAATTCCCAAACGCGAAGCGCCTCCCGCCGTTGCGAAGGCACTGCCAACGTCATTATAATGCCAGCCACCACCCCCGCAGGCGTACAGAGGCACAACTGTAGAATCGGAGAGCAGGCTGACGGCAGTGTTCCACGAGCTAACCAGGTCACTCCAAAAACGATCGCCCAATTCGGCAGAAATCTCAGTGGAACAGCCCAAAGATCCGCAGTGCTTACAGGGCCACTCCGCCCGACGATGTAGAACTGCACCGGCAGACGCACCAAAAGCCCGACGCACGAAACAGCAAGGGCAACACCCACCACGCCAAATGGCAGACCAGCGACAATCGAGATCACAATGCTGACAGAAAAAATAAGTCCAGTGAGCATGATGTCCTTGCCACGGCCTTGTGTGTTCAGCAGCCACATCACGGCGTAATAAAGCGGCAAGTAAAGAGCGGCAACCGTGAACCATGAAAAGATGGGGATTACCTGTTCCCATTTTGGTCCGAGCAAGACGAGGACCAGCGGACGGCTCAAGGCCAGGAACAATCCCGCCGCCGGGAAACTGAGCATTGGAATCGCTCCGTACACCAACAAGAAGGTGCGTCGGTAGCGGCCAGGATCGTCCTGCAACCGTGACAGAACTGGCGTAAAGACCGCTTCCAAGGGGCTGATCAACTGGTCGAACGGTCGCATGAGGAGAACTGCTCCCCGATTATACAACCCCACCGCGCCCGCGCCGTACCACCGGCCGATCAACAAGCTGTCGCTGCCGCTGGCAATTCGGCGAAACACGCTGGCCACGGTAAGACTGACACCGAAGTGGAGGAGGGACCTGGTGCCAGTGCCACGAGTTGGCCGTTGCGGGCGCCAGCCTGAAATCCAGACCGTCAAAGCCAACTGAGCCAACACGGTGGACAACTGCATACCGACCAAGGACCAATATCCAAATTCCAGGCAAGCCATCGCAATGCCAACAAGCAATCCGAAAGTTGCCGAACCGATGTCAATCAAAGCAATGGCCTTGAACCGCATTTGCCGATTGAGCAAAGCCTGATGCTGGACGACCGCGCCGCTCACCGCGAAAGTGCCGGCCAGTGCCAGAGTGACGGCCACCAATCGCTGGTCGCGGTAGAACCAGGCGACAACCGGTGCCAGCCCGGCCACTATCAAGCTGAGCACGGCGCTCACGCCAACATTCACCCAGAACAAGTTCGAAACCTGGGCATGTGTAATCTCGGCCTTCTGAATGGTCGCCGTGGAGAGCCCGGCGTCCTTAAAAATCAGAAGAAAACCGGTTACCGTCGCCACCATCGCCACCAACCCAAAGTCCTCGGGTAAAAGAAGCCTGGACAAAACAACTGCTGAGATCAGGTTAAGGCCAAATTTGCAAACCTGGGCCAGGGCAGTAATAACACCTCCAGACACTGTACGGCTGCGAAGCTCGCCCAACAAATGGTCGGTGCGCAAATGTTGTTCTGCAGCAAAAGAGCTAGCTTCATCGGAAGCTACTGTCAGGGCTTTTCCGCGCATATTCACTTGGGCTGCACTTCTAACTCGCGAATTGCCTTTAGCGCCGCCGCAACGGGCAAAATAGTTGCACCTGACGCGACGGAATAGCGAACGATTTCCCTAAAGAACTCCGGCGTACAACCGAAACGGCTTGGTTTCTCAGCAATATCATGCGTGGCGAAGACCAGCCAACCGTGGTTACGGGAATTCCGATCGATAAGAGACTTTACCAACCGCACGTTGCCTCGGCTCTGCTCCAAAAAGAACGCCCGCAGGAAGTTCAAGTCAGTAGCCCCAGAGTTGAACCATTGGGAGCAGCCCCGTCCACACACAAAATATTTTTCAACCTTCCGCTTCGTTTGAGGGCGTGGAATACTGAGAGGATACGAAAACGTCGCGAAAGACGCACCAGGTAATAGCTGACCGAGGGCTCGCCGATTCTTGAGAATTGATTCTTCGAAAGTCCTCGGGTGCGTGGCCCATGTATCGCAGTGGTCAAAAGTGTGGCAGCCTAGTTCGTGGCCGCGGTCAAGAACCTCGCGCAAGTCTTCCTCAGAGAAAATGCGACCGGTCGGTCCCTCGCTATTCATTAAACCAAGAGCCGCGTAATATGTCGCGGTCAACGAATGTTCCTCGAGGATAGCCCCGCCACGGTGCAGCGAAGAGCGCGGAAAATCGTCGAACGTGAAAGAAATCACAGGCGTGCGATTCGCCAAGCGAATGCACCGCCTCCCAAACAACAGCGCTCGAGTATACCTAAGCCGATTCCGGAGAACCAAAGTCAGGGACGAAACAGGCATCTAGGAACTTTCCGGTAAGGCAATGAACAAAACTCAACGCGGGAATGAATACCACCGTCGTTTTACGCCAGCGTGGCCAGGGCCAGGCAAGCAGTTCTTTCACTGGATAGTAGACTCCAGCGGAATTGGCAAGTCGCAAAGCCTTGGCGTCACACAGCGGAAAGGGAACCCACTCCCTGGGAAGACTGCACGAAGGTTGTGCGCTCGCAGGCCTGCGGATATTCAATCATCAACAGAAGCAACGTGAACCAAAGGGGCGTAAACCTAAAATATTCGGTCTCGGAAAAATTGCGGACGATTGCCAGCAGCCAAAAAGTTACAGCCAGTCGACCCTCAACCGTCCCTTCGAGCATCTGTCGAACACTTCGTCGTCCCCAAACGAGAAGAAGCAATATCAGCAAAGATAGCCCAACAGCGCCCCCGTCCAGATACATTTCGAGGAAGCCATTATGCACTGTCGAGAGTGTCCCCTTAAATAAGTCACTAATCTCCTGAGCTCCTTCCGTGCTCCAAAAGGAGTAAAATCCACATCCAAAGATTGGGTTGACATGTTGTTGTTCTACCAAATCCCAAATCCAGGTACGACCCGAAAGCGTCGTATCGCGTCCGAAAAATTCACTGACATTACCAGCGCCCCCAGCACACACTAGCAAAGTCACAACGACAGCGATTATCGAAGACCAAGTTAAAAGAGCCCGTTTTGGCATATTCATGGGAAACATCCCCCCAAGACTCGAAAGAAGAACAAAGGCCAGGAGGAGGCAAATAATCGATGTAAGGCTGTTGCAAGTGATTAAAAGCCACCCGCCTATGGCAAGCATACCGTAACGGATCCACATATCCGCCCGTTGTCCTTCCCGTCGTTGCCTCATTTTCATCAGGTCGAAAAGAAGGAACACGCCGAGGACAAACACTGTTCCCCCTAGGATGTTTTTGTGCATTGTCACACCCGTAAACATGGCATCGTTTGACCGAGAGCCTATTCTTCCGATAGATGGGAAGGTACGTAATGAATACCACTGAAAGGGGGAATAGTAAGTATGCTACCCTAACAAAGACGATACGGATAGCCTCTACCGGATCGTTCTCCGACAAAAATACTAAGACTACCAGAACGTGGCCAAAGTCCTTGAAAGCTCGTTTAAACGTCGGGAAACTGTATTCCGCCCAACACGCCGTAATAGCAAGATAGACATAAATTAGAATTAAAGCCTTATTCCGCTCGATAAAGGTCGCCCAGGCAAAGCCTCGGCGCACAAGTATAATGGTTGCCGCTGTCATTAGCCCAAGGAGAACCGCCAGGTCAACCGGACTGCCTTCCAGATTGCTCGTTCCGCCCACATTCAAGCCAATTGTAGCGAGCCACAGGGATACGCCTCTCGACGCAACCAATGTTAACCACACTGCAGGCACCCAGAGCGCTAATGTTGGAAGCTTGCGGATTCGCGTATCCCTGCTGGAAAGACAGAATATCAGAACCGCCGTTAATCCCAGTGCAAGAGCAGGTGCCATCGTGACCTAACGATTCGCGTGCGAAATCTGCGCTTACACTATTCCGGACACGAAGCCGAGGCGCTTAAACAAATCCGGCCAGGCTGGTTGCATAGAGACGATGGCCGCCCCTACGTTGGACCTTGAAGCCGTGGCAACGCAATAGATCCTCTACATTCTCTGCCCTCCGGGTGGCCGTGGTGTGGGTTTCCATCGAAATGCGACCGATCTGCCCAAGTCTTTCAACGGAGTTCTCTAAATCTGGACTCCGCACCTTCGCAATCCATTTTCAGATAGTCGATCGCGGTCAAGGAAAAGCGACTAAAAATATCGTCCAAAGGGATACATTTTACTTCGATACTTCGATACTTCGATACTTCGATACTTCGATACTTCGATACTTCGATACTTCGATACTTCGATACTTCGATACTTCGATACTTCGATACTTCGATACTTCGATACTTCGATACTTCGACCCGAAGAACCTCCAACAATGCTCTTAAACCAAAATAATCATACTTACGAAAAGCCCAAATCTCGTCGATCATGTGAAAATCTGATCGATTACGACGCGTATGCAGGTTGATTCCACATCGCATCCTATAACAGTCTTCCGACCCATCATCGTCTCCCCTAGAATATTCCCGGAAAACTTTCCCGGCCAGTCACGGCAGGCCTGTATGACTCGGAGTCCGCCGTAAAGCTTGTGCAAGGGACTTAACGCGACTCATAATTATTCTTGTCGTTTGGACGGGTTTCACCCCACGAATTGCGTTGCGATATTCGGGCGACTTTGACGAGCCTACCAACTTTCTTTCCAAATAATATGCATTCAGGTTCGATTCACCGCGAGAACTGTTTCGGAGAGAGACGCGGACCGCTTCGGTCCCACCCGACGGCCCACTGTAGAACCTTAGTAACGAGTTGCGCCTTCGCCTCCCAGGTAAGGTAGTCGCGACAGTAAACTAGACTTTGCTTACGCAACGCTTCGAGATGGCTGCGATCGGAAGCCAAGTGCGTTAGAACTGATTCGATATCGGCGGCCATTTGAATCTCGTTGGTAAGAGGAATGCGATATCCGACTTCGTCTGTTACGATATCCCCAGGCCCTCCGAAATCAGCCACCACGGGCACCGCTCCGAAGGCGAGCGCCTCGAATACGACGCCGCCGCCAAACTCACGGAGAGATGGGAAAAGCAGCACGTCCGAGGCTTTGAGGAGCCCAATCGCGGCCGAATGACTCAACACTCCGCAGAATGTGACCGCGCAACGAACCCCTAGTTCGTCTACGAGAGCTTCCAGCCGCTGGCGTTCCGAGCCGTCTCCAACGATATAAGACGGGCTCGATCCTCGCGTAAGAGCGAGGCCGTGCCACGCAGGGCTAAATCGACCGCCTTGTACGGCACTAAGCGGCTGATCATGATTATTTTTAGTCTCTCTTCGCTCTCGGTTCGCAGGGCCGTACGTTCCTCCAACCATGAGGAATTCACTCCATTATCACCGGGGACATAAAACATCTTCTCTCCAAACCGGGCGAACTCCCTCCACGTATTGGACGATCCGGCGATGATTGCCGTGGCCTTGGCATACGTAGAACGCGCAAACGGAACTAGCCGATAGAGATTTCGGAATTTCGCAACCCAATTGCCCGGTTCTTTCCGTTGTCTGTCTAACTGACTGAATCCATTTGGCCAAGGCAAACCGCCGTTCAGCGGACCGATCACGAACGGTATTGGACCCTTGCGCAAAAAGAAGGCGAACGGGCTTGGCATCATTGGAACAATCGGAAGGATGCGAAGCACGACGTCAAACTCGCCTGCGAAGATCCGATTTCGAAGTCGTTTCCACGCACGCCACTCAAACGCGATCACGCGCGGAAATCTGACCGCAGTCCACAGAAGGTTGCCCCGATCTTCCTTGAAAATATGCTGGAATGCCCAGGCATAAAATCGATCGAGCCACGACGTCGGAATCGATTCTATCGCACAAAAACCGGGGCAAGGACCGCGCACTGCTGTTTCATCTCTGGCTTCGATAACGAACGTGACTGTGTTAATACGGGAGAGTGCTTCGCCGAGAGAATAGCCGATGAGCGGACCCGTGACCGACCTCGGATTGCTTCCGGGAGCTAGCAACAGAATCCGCAAGCCCTTCGACGTATTAGAGGCGCAGTTCATTTGATACCCTACCTCGCGCGCTCATTCAGCGGTATAAACAGGCTGTTCGCGATCCGGGATTGCTGGACGCGCCGTTAAGCGCCCCTCGAGGTGGCCCCGGCGATAGGCGTTCTCACGGCGCGACTGTTGTTGGACGGCAAGGCGATGTTAAAGGGGGAATCGCCGTCGAAGCCAAAAGGACTCTTGAGGCGTTGTTGGCTTCTCGGCAAAGGGCCGGCTCAGCGACTGCAGCAGTAGCTCGGTTCGCCTATGCATCCGGCGCGCAGTCTATCGTCACGGCGCTATGTGCAAGTGGGCTGGTGGTTCTGGTGCAGCGGATACAACCGGGTTTGACTGCGCATAGAGGGCGTAGGCCTTGGCCGTCGCGAGGCCGCTCGTAATCGTCGCAGTGAATGGCGGCGATGAAACCCAAATCACTGGAATACCGTCCATGTAAAACCACACTCCTCGCACATCCCCTTTAGACGTGACCGTGTAACTATTTCCGTTCCGTGCAAGTGTTGCCGCCGTTAGTGCGGTGGAACCATACGGCAGGGCCCCGATGTCGGGAGTAGTGTCTTTCCCCCAATAGACAGGCATGTCCTGCGTCCAGGTAACGGAATCCGCTACGGTCACGGTGCTCCCGCTGATGCTCGTAATCCTGGTAGTCGTTCCGCCAACCGTGATTACATCTCCATCCGTCATGCCCCAGCCATCATTCAACAGGAGGCTGCTACTGACATCAAAACTTGTGCCACTTCCGTCCGCACTGGTTACTGTGACCAGGCCTGTCCCGGCGTCGATTGCCGGGGAGGGACTTCCCTGCAATCTGAAATCACGAGCAGCGGGATCAATGAACAGCGGGTCTGAAGTAGAAACGTAGCTGGATTCTGTTCCTGCCTGATACCCCAGGTTATGCGTCTGCGTAAGCTCGCTGTCCGCGGCAACGTAAATCACATCTGCGCTGCCTCCAGCGTCCTGAATTATCGTGTTAGCGAATAGTCCACCGAGTGCATTGTCAGAACTCGTGCTTCTTTTATACCAACTGCCAGCGGAACCGGCACTTCCGGCTTTTTGTGAAATCTCGAAAAAAGTGTTGTTGTAAGCAGATACATTGTCCGTGGAAATCACACCGATACCACCGGAGCCGAAATTGAACGCGACGTTGCCGCGAATCAGGATATTGATGTCACCCGATGCTGTCGTATCCTGCCAAATTCCGAAGTGGCTGTTTAGCTCTATGCTGTCTCCTGTGAAATTCCGTTCATAGACTTGATCGTGAGTACCAGCATTGACGCCATCAGACCCCGGCTGGAACATGTCCGAGTGATATGAATCAGGTGAATTCGTCCAATAGGCATCGGAATAGTCGTGCAGATAATTGTTCCGAACGAGGATGTGATTACCATACAAGTCCGCGAAGTCTCCGCTACGGGCCACGATGTTGTATTCCACGAGCCAGTGATCGGAAGTGATGATATTGTTTCCTATGCCGATACCCCCTAAAGTGCTCAGGGTTCCACCTGGATGATCTACGTAATAGATCGTGTTCCCGCGCACGGTGATATAGGATGTGGTCGAACTGGTTTTGGCGAGAATCCCGGTGCCGTAAATATCGTGGATGTAAT
Source organism: uncultured Verrucomicrobiae bacterium (assembly GCA_963786175.1). Lineage (GTDB taxonomy): Bacteria > Verrucomicrobiota > Verrucomicrobiia > Chthoniobacterales > UBA10450 > JAICXG01. The sequence goes on from CAWAYD010000007.1 coordinate 257,186, forward strand.
TGTCGAGAATGTCGATGTGCGAGCAGGTGTTCGCCATCGTTATGCCGCGCTGATAGGTGGTATCCGTGTGTGTAATCTCGAAGCCAATCACGCGAACGTAATTCACCCCGGTTAGATCAAACCCGCGACAAATAACCTGCCCGTCCGCGATGAAGTTTTTCCATGATCCGACGGAGCCTCCGGCAGCAACGCTCACGCGCTCGCTATACGTTCCCGGCTGCACTCGCACGGTATCGCCAGCCGAACTGTGACTCGCCGAATATCCAATGGTCAGCCATGGACTTCCCGAGGAGCCGCTTTTGGAATTGTCTCCAGTGGTGGCCACGTAGTAAACTACCGCTTCCGAAGGTCTCGCAGCGCAGAGACATCCGACGGCCAATAGGCACGCGAACAAAAGCGAATCAGAGCGTGCCATATCCCTTGCAGACAAGTTTTTTAGCCAATCCTTCTTATTATCGGGGGCAGAAACCGCGACAGCTCGCACTGACAATCAGAGCATCATGTGCAGTGCACCAAAAGGCAACGCTGATCGAACACTTTCGAAGAAAACCAACAGGGAAACAGCTGTTAGGTGATTCGCCCGAGGTTCGTCGGGTGATAATTACTGCCGACTGCGTTACATCTTGCGCTCGCGCACCGGGTAGATCCGGAGAGCCGCCAGCAACCGGCCGCTGTGATCGCAACATTTGACTAAATATTTCATGAACAAATGGTGGCCAGCGAGATAGAGGAATGGAAGAGCCAAGCTATATCCCGGTATGGCGACGACGGCCCTGCCGACATTCCTCCAGCGACTGGTACGATGTCTGAAAGAGTTCCGACCGCGCAGCAGGGCGCGTTGGAGTAGCACGCTCCGTTTCCATCTCGACGGAGGCACAACCTCCTGAACCACGGCTTCATTGCACCAGACAAAAGTGTGACCAGCGACCATCATTCTCCGAAAGAAATCGACATCGCTTCCGCCAGTCCCGAATTCCGGGGTAAAGACCGGGTCAATGCCGGCGACGATGCTTCGATTGAAAAGTTACGTTGCCGGTACGGCACTCATTCCAAGGCATTACAAACCCGGTAGGATGCTCGGGTCGGACAAAGAAGCCTCCTCGGCGCACCCAAACGGGCGTCCCGACGGGATAGAATGGTCGGACGGGGCCAAGGACCCCAGCCGTTTGGTGTTTGCACAACGTCAAAAAGAGATTCGTCAGCCAGTCCGGTTCAGGGAACTCATCGTCGTCGATAAAGGCAATCGCGTCGCTGCGCGACTGAGCTATGGCCTGATTCCGTGCATAGGCGATGTTGCGGCGAGGTTCGACACAATAGGCCAGCTCTACCGGAGAACTCACCGATAATGCCGCAACAACCGCATGTGCGGACTCGGCTGCATCGTTGTCAACAACAGTCACCGAAAAGGTGAAGAGACCGTGGGTGTCTTGCTTGCTGACGTCGATCATTGTCCGTTTCAACAAATCGGGTCTCTGGTAAGTGCAAATACAAACGCTAATGTGCATGTAAGGAACGCCATTCGGAATGCCGCGAAATGAGCCAAGTGAGCGTATTGTCAGTGCAGGGACTCGCGGCAGTTAGTCGGCTAAAGATGGAGACTAGATCCAGTAGCTGAGGATAAACCAGCTGGAGACGGAGGCTTGGTTCTTGGTTATTCTTGCTCAATCAGTTGTCGTTCGATGAATTCGCAGCTCATGCCCAAGCGACGAGATGAACATACTTTCGCATGACCGCTTCGGCACATCGGATCAAATCGCGAAGCAATTTCTTGGATGGCGCGGACACCGCCAGTTGATCGACATTGAGGCGCGCGAGCTTCGCTACGAGTCGGACGGCTCCTTGGTCGAGCTCCGAAATTAGCTCTTCCGAAAGTGGCGGCATCGACGCCGCGTTGTAAACGAATCTCATCAACGGTGGCCCACATGAAGCATATTTGCGAAAAGAAAGCGACAAACGGTTGGTCAACCGCGGCAAGTGCCGGCTTGCGTAAACCTCCGTTTGGTGGTTGAAGGCAGGTCGCCAACTTGCATATCACTTAATATGACGGCCGCATGACGTAGATACGCCACGGAACGCCAGTAGCCGGATTTGGTATGTCGCATCGTTCCAGAACGAGATATCGCTGTTGCCTAGCGAATTCTTCCACCATTTGGGCACAGTGGATGTTGGAGTAGGAGGACCGAGGAGCTATGATTTGCGTCATCAGTCTGCGAACCGCCTGCACCTGTTGTGGCTTCAAGAATATCGAGATTACAAAGACCGCGTTGCGTCGCAAATGGCGCTGGAACCTAGCAAGAGCTCCGAGAGGATCTCGCAAATAATACAGCACCTCGTTGAAGATGATCGCGTCGAATTTTGTCGTGGTTTCGAAATCCTCCAGCGGGCTTACGATGACCTTGTCACACGAGCGCTCGAAGGTGGAGTTCCGGGCAGCGACCTCGGAGCGCTCTAAGCCAGTGTAGGAACCTAACCAATCTACTGGGAGATACTTTGACAGAATAGCTTCACCGCAACCGACGTCCAAAAGACTGCCGTTTGTGGCGTGTTGGCTTAGCAGCCTCACAACCTCGCGATAGCGACGAGATTGAATGCTGTCTCCCAAACCTTGCCAGTCGCCCGCCAGATCATCAGAAGTCTTTCGCCTCATCTTAGTGTCCTGGCGCTGCTTAGCCTGGTGCAATTAACTCTCGTTCAACGAATTCACTAGTCATGAGTTTGTGAATTTCCGAAGTGTAATTGCCGGTGCCACGCGTGTGAGCCCTGACCATCTCCTTAACCCGCGGACCATTCAGATAAGGACGACCGAGTGTAAGAGGATCAAGCAAGACCTCTCGTACGGTGTCGGCTAACTGGTGCCGATACCAGGTTCGAAAATGGTAGTATTTCTGCTGACCCAGGAAATGACGCTCGAGTTGAAGGAAGGCAAGCCAGCTATCCACTTTGGCCAGCCATTGGGGCATGCCGTAGTCGAAGTAGTATTCCAGTTTCGGCCAACGCTCCTTCCATAAGTGGTAAAGCTTTTCGGGCACGATCGTAGGCCGGTCCAGCGTTCCGCGGTCGGTCGGCGCACCTTGAAGCGCTGGCTTCAAATCCGAGCAGTACCGCAAGGCAAATTGCTTGTGCATCAGCAATCCGGAAGGAGCTTGGTAAGCCAGGCGAACCAACTCATTATCAAGGTAGGGAGATCGGATCGTTAACTGGCTGCTCTCCGCCGAGAAGCGGCAAAAGTGGAACCACGGCACCTGCTTAAAGGCGATAAAAGAAAGGCGGTTTCCCTGGCGCTCGCTCGTATAGGTGTCGGCGGCATCCTGCACGGTCGAGGCGAACTGCATCTCAAACATTGAACCGTTACTGGTTGCTGGCTTGAACATGACGGAGCGTCGAAGGATTTCGCTGCCGTAGTTTCCCGTCATTCGCACGGGCGCCAATTCTCTGGCCCGGCTATTAACCACCATCCCAACGGCACCGCTAACATCCATCGCGCCGTCGCTGATATAAACGCAACGTCTGGCAGCTTCTAGAAATTGAGGAAAAAAACTTTCATCCACCCGAATCACGCTGTGGGGGTACCCGCAAAGGTCGGCGACCTGCCGGCCGACGGTGACATCTTCGCAATCTCGATACATTCCCCCAAAGGTGAAGCAAGGCAGGGCCCCCGGGCTGCCCGGCGCGGCGGCGATGATCATCCGGCTGTCCAGTCCGCCTGTTAGGGATAAAGCGGGCTTTTGGGGTCCGCGAAAATAGCGAGGAAGAATGCGCGTGAAAGTCTCCCTAAGACTTTGGTAGTAGTCCTCGGCCGGGAGTTCCGGCAAGGCTTCCCACTCCTCTTTGCGGAAATAGGTTTCCTTTCGGATGGGCTGGCCCGGGCGAAATATCCAGGCCGAAGCGGGTGGAAGCAATGATACGCCGTCAAACAGCGTGCGGCCCTGGAGTGCGCAGCCGCAAGAGAAGAACTCGCCTAGACTACGTAGGTCCAAACGCCGGAGTTGCGGTTGAATTTTGAGGAGCGATTTGGCTTCCGCCGAAAAATAAAAGCCGTCTGATGTCTCGTGATAGTAGATCCGTCCTAAACCAAATCGATCATTAAAAAGAACTACTTTATGCTCACGCAGATCAATCAAGACACCGTGGAATGTTCCATTGAGCATTTCGAAGAACTTCATCCCGTGTTCTTCGTACAGATGAACCAAGTAGGCTGCGGAGGAGTCGGAGCATTGGTGTCCATCAGCCCGGAGTTTTTGCACCTCAGAAACGTCAGCGAAATGTTCGCCCCAGAAGACCAGGCAAATATCGCGCGCTTCGTTCCAGATGGGAAGACAGTCCGAGAACGAGCCTTCGTGAGTAGTCCAACCGACGCCGATTTCCAGTCTATCCTCTTGTAGAAGTCCCGACGTGTAGAAAGGCTCGTGCAACATCGGCTTGAGCATAGCGGCGATCGTGAGCTTCCGCCGTTCAGTCGAGCCTTTTCCCATCGTACCAACGATGCCAGGCATGAAGTTAAGAGGTAAAGAAATGGACCAGAAGGAATTGAACCTCCATAACAATCGCTCGCGCTACGCTGTTCTGCCGGTTGGCCTACTGCCCTAAAAAGCTCACTTCATTGGGTAGCGCCACGCATACCATCGCCACCGTAAATTCGCGAGCCAATCAAGACATGATTGTGGAATATGGTTCTTCACAGAGCGATGCAATCCAAGTCGCAGAACCAACGAGCCCTTCCTCGTCAGAGGTACATAGTAACGTGGAATGGCAGAGCGTTGGAAGCCATGATGCAGCTTGAACTCTGCGAAACCGCGATATCCCCAAACACCATAATGCAATAATCCAATCCCCTTAGTCGCGCAGCGCTCGACTACCTTGGCCAGCAGAGCGTTATTCGGCGCCTTGTTACGCTCAGATACTAGGGCAATGATATTCATTATGCTGGCAAAGTCCCTTTGAAACACCACCTTGGCAAAGCCGATCAGCCTGGTGTCAGAATATGCTGCTATGAACTCGCTTTGTTCCAAAAACGTGCCGTGTTCGCTTTTGATCAGTTCAAAACTTTTGCCGTAGTGCCGTGATTTCTTGCCTTGGCGGATAGGACATTCGTCATAAATCTGTTTGATTCCCCGAACCAAGTCGTCGGTGAAGGGCACAACAACAACCTGAACTCCCTTTTTCTCGGCCTTGCGCACCATGTTTCGGGTCTTGTCATTGATTGTCTTCTTCCACCAATTTTCGTAGGTCCCAATTTTTAGGATCGCCGCAGGTTCCAATTCATAATCGTGATCGTATCGTGGCTCAGGTTCGGAAAATCGCTGTGCAAAAGTGAATAAGTCCGCCCGGACCCCAGCCGCGCGCAAATTCCTCAGACAAAGCTCAGGATCTTCGAGCGGATCGAATGTTTCTGACCGTCGCCGGACGGTACGAATGAAGCGTCCGGAGATGCTCAACCCATCGGCCAGAGTCCCAACGTTCGCTGTAGCCGATCTAGCGATTGACAGATGGTGGGTCGAGATCATAGCTCTTGTAGCGACACACGATTCACTAGCCGGGAACTCGGCGACTCTGGACAATGTGTCGAAGGCAATCGTGAAAGGCTTGGAACATTCGCTCTGTCGACCCTTCGGCGAGAATATCATTTCTCGCGTTGCTGGAGAATTCGGCCCGCAATGCATCATTATTCAAAAGCTCGAAAATCCGTGCCTTCAACGC